>JAZTXL010000013.1:0-41586 GCA_045636405.1 Alloprevotella sp. | reverse complement strand
TGACATGAACCCCGAAAGTTAGACAAAAAACTTTCGGGGTTTTGTTATGTCTAAAAAGAACAAGAGACATGGCTATGCAGAAAGATTGAAATACATGCATATGCTTGAGGATGGCTATAGTATTAAATATATCCATCGAATCTTTGGGATAAGTCATGATTTATTAGGCCAGTTATGGGAACGATATCAAGCAGAAGGACCTTCCGGATTGCTGAAGAAGCAAGCTGTAAGGGCGGATTACGACTTTAAACTTAAAGTTGTTCGTGATATTGAGGAAAATCATCTAACTTTGGTGAACGCTTCATTGAAGTATAATGTAAGTTCTAGTCAAATTCAACTATGGAATAGAATAGCTAGAACTCAAGGTTATGATGCATTGGCTGTCACTAGGCCTAAAGGCCGTCCACCAAAGAGCGATATGGGAAGACCAAGGAAAAAGAAACCAGAAGAGATGACAGAGTTGGAACTCTTACAGTTGCGCGTGAAGGAACTGGAAGCGGAGAATGCTCTATTAAAAAAAGTGAAAGCCTTAGTAGAAGCAAGAGAAGCCCGTCTCAAAGAGATTGGGCGGAAGCCATCCAAGAACTAAGGCAGGAACATGATCTTGAGATCCTTCTCGAGAAGACGGGCATGGCTAGATCCACGTACTACTATCATACGAAAAGGCTGTCAGAGCCTGACGGCTATGACGATGCCAGGGCTGCAATCCGTAAGATATATGATCATCATAAAGGTCGTTATGGTTATAGAAGAGTAACCTCTCAGCTGCGTAATGATGGCATGGCTCTTAACCATAAGACTGTACAAAAACTTATGGTAGAGATGAGTCTGTATGGGAAGAGGAAGTAGGGTAAATATAAGTCATATAAAGGTGAGATAGGCAAGATTGCTCCTAACGTAATAGACAGGGACTTCATCACAACTGCACCGAACCAGAAATGGACAACTGATGTTACTGAAGTCAAGATAAAGGACAAGAAGATATATCTTTCACCTATTCTAGACATGTTCAATGGTGAGATTATATCTTATACGATATCATACCATCCAGACCTTAAGATGGCTATGAATATGTTGAAGAAGGCGTTCAAGAAGACGGATATACCAGAAGGACTTATATTGCACTCTGACCAAGGATGGCATTATCAGCATCAAAGATATCAGAAAGCATTGAAGAATAGGAATATAGTGCAGAGTATGTCCCGTAAAGGCAACTGCCTGGATAATGCCATGATGGAGAACTTCTTTGGACTTATGAAGTCAGAGTTACTATATTTGCAGGAGTGGGACAGCGTAGAGCAGTTCGCGAAGGAACTGGTCAAGTACATACGCTACTACAATAATGATAGAATCAAACTGAGGCTAAATGGAAAAAGCCCGGTGCAATACCGAGCTTTATTCCAATCTAAGAAGGCCTCTTAATAATGTTAAACCGTCCAACTTTTGGGGGTCACATCATTCTTGCATCATTCTTTTTATGATGCTCCTCTTGGTTGGCGATATATACTCTTGTCTTTTCTATTTGTGATTGACTCACAGAAAAAGCCCCATATCCATCTTGCCAAGCAAAGCCTCTGTAATAACTATGTTTCAGATGTAACCATTTTGAAGAATTAGCTTTTATAATAGCTACAAGTTTACTTAGTGCCAAATTTTTGTTCAGTGTGCATAATATGTGTATGTGGTTGGTTGTGCCACCCACCGATAGAGAATTGCAATCGCAGTTTTTTATTATTCCAGCTATGTAAGAGAAAATTTCTGCGAGGTCTTCTTTCCGCATTGTGTTCTCTCTGTTCTTTGTTGAGAATACAATGTGAAGATAGTTTTTAGCCAATGATTGTGCCATATTGTATATATAATCCTAATTGGATTTCATAAGGGTACTTTACAGCCTATGTTCTAAACTTTCGCCCCGTTGGGGCTGTCATTTTATATGCTTCTGTTTCATAGCCCGCAAGGGCTACGCTCTAGAATTATGCCCTTACAGGGCTAGGCATAAATTAATAGGCTATGCACTAATTGTATATTTCGAATAAATAATTTGGATTTTAGTCATTGGTTTATACAATTATAGGTTCTTTTGCATAATCTACACAATATTGTCGAACCTTTATTAGTTCTTCACTAGCATTTGGATTCTTTTTAATGTTTACGAGTGGCGTATATTTTTTTATAAGAATATCTTCGGTCTTTTCTAATTCAGTTTCTTCGAGTAGGAGATAATTTATTCGTAGTGATTGCCTCATCCATTTTCTTATTTTATCAGTGTCTTCAGGACTGAATTTGTAGTTTCTTGTTTTTTTCCGTATAAAGAACCTTTAGGTGGCAAATATCCTAATATAGCTCCAATGCTTCTAAAGAATGTTGCAGCTTGTTCGTGGTTTAATTCTTGTTGCCATAGTCTTTTACGAAGAGATTTAGTTGCGATGCCGATATATATTATTCTGTCTTTTCTAATTTTTCCGTATTTAGAAGGTAATATGGAACCCTCTCTTAGTTTAATACAATATATTCCTGGTTTATCAGCTATTTTATCTTCCGTTAGTGAACTGACGGATTTAAAGTCCCCATTTATAAGTATTTTTTCAATTGAGACAAAATCACAAATAACTGCCTCGTCTTCGGAAAACTTTTTAACTCTCGAAGCTAATGGTAGGCTGTAGGTATTTGGAGCGTCTGTTACCTTGATTTCTCCAGATTTTAATAAATTCTCTAAGTCTGAAACTCTGCAGTCTACTATACCCCAATCATCTCTACCATAAAAACCGATTTTACGCATTTCTTTGCGTAGATTCTTTTTATCATTTTTGTTTGTTGAGTTTACGCGACGTGTAATTAGCTGTTTTAACTCGTCAATCTCTTTCTGTGTGAAAAGGTTTTTACCTTTTAGTTTTTTCATTTTACCTATGATTATATGTTTGTAATATGTCAAACTCTCAGTTATTAGCCGGCGGAAGCTCCTGCTTATTGTGTTCGTTGAGGGTGGGGGATTCAGAGGTCATTGATTATTTGGGTTGATGAGTGATTTCCTAAATTTTTATAAGGCCTTTCTGTTAAATAAACTTGCCCCCAGGGGCTATATTTATAGGTAGGCTGTAAGACCTACGGGATAAAATGATAGCTTTACATTCTTACTTCCATAAAAGCGTGGTGATAAAGAGGGCAAGAATGGAGAGGGGGCAGACATAGCGCAACAGGAAGCGCACAGCACGCCACTCACGGGCGGGAAGGGTGCCTTGATTGGAGAGCTGGCCGTGGATAAAATCTTTCTTCAAAAACCAACCGATGTACAAACATACGCCCAAAGCACTCAACGGAAGAAGCCAGTTGGTGGTGAGGGAGTCGAGAAAATCGAAAACGGAGCGACCGGCTATTTGCAACCAGGGCACGGCACCAAGAGAGAGAGAGCAGATGGCGCTGGTAACGAAAAGCGGCAGCAGCACCAGGCAGCACGATGCCACACGCCCCAGACGGAAGCGGTCGCAGAGATAGGCGATGGTCACTTCGGCAATGGAGACGGTGGAGGTGATGGTGGCCACGAAGAGCAGGAAGAAGAACAGCACGGCCCAGAGCTGCGGACAACCCATCTGCGTAAATACTCCGGGCAGGGTGACAAAGACGAGTGTCACACCGGAGAGTTCTTCGGGATTATCGATGAGGCCGAAACTGGCTGCGGCAGGGAATATGATAAGACCCATCAGCACGGCAATGAGCAGTGTGCTCATGGAGACGGTGACAGAGGTCTGCGTCAGTTTAGTGTCTTTTGGGAAGTAGGCGGCATAGGTCAAAAGCACGCCCATACCGAGGCTGAGAGAAAAGAGGGCTTGACCGAGGGCATATACCACCATCTGCGGTGTCACCTTGGAGAAGTCGGGCTTCAAGAAAAACTCTACGCCCTGCATGGCGCCGGGCAACGAGAGCGACACTACGCAGAACACCACCAGCAGCAGGAAAAGCACCGGCATTAGTACCTTCGACATCTTCTCTATGCCTTTCTGCACACCCTTGACCAGGATGAAGAGATTGAGCAACACCATTCCGTAGGTCCACAACACGGGCTCCACAGGCGATGTCATGATGCCGTTCATGCGCTCGGAGAATACGCGGCTGTTCTCCATGGAGGTGGCGGTAAAGTCTATGCCCTCAAACAAACTGCCTGAGAGCGAGATCCACAAATACTCAAGGCCCCAACCGGCTACCACCATATAGAAAGGCAGGATGAGATAGGACGCCAAGAGGCCGCAGAGCCCTACAAGCCACCAGCGCGTCTTCGGACTGAGGGTTCGGAAAATGCCTAACACATTGGGGCCTCCGGCACGACCCAAAGAGAACTCGCCCAGCATGACGGGGATGCCGAAGAGCAGGAGACAGAAAAAGTAGACCAGGAGGAAGGCCGAGCCGCCTTGCGACTGTACTACGGCAGGAAAGCGCCAGATGGTGCCCAAGCCTACGGCAGAGCCGATGGTGGCTGCCAAGAGTCCGAGTTTAGAGCCGAAGCCCTGAGTGTTGTTTTCCATATTTTTCAAAGTATTGAAGTGGGGTTCTTATATATTATATAATGTGTAGTAGAAATTCTCTGCCTCTCACTGAGCATAGAAGAAACCATCGCGCAGCACCATCTCTTCGTTGCCCAAGAGCAAATCGATGGCGGCCTTACGAGCCTCGTCTGTGAAACCGGCATACTCAAACTCCTCGGAGCTGTGTCCCTTTCCGTCGGACAATAGTTGGCGGAAGCGTTCCACCAACGGCTCGGCCGCAACATCTGAGGACTGCTCGTTTCTGGCCATGCAGACATCACACTGACCACAATCTTCCGCGTCGCGGTCGCCAAAATAATGCAGGAGCAAGCGGCTGCGACAGGTGGTGGGGTCTTCTGCATAGCGCAAAATAGCGGCGATGCGCTCTTCGTATTCGCGCTTGCGGTCGTCATAGACCTCGCGCGACAAAGCAAGGCGCGCACTGTCTATGCGCTGCATCGTGTAAGTGATATAAGGGGTGCTTTTGTGGGGAATGTAGTGGAGGATGCGCTGATGATTGAGAAGTTTCAAAGCCTCATATACTTCGTGCTCGGAGATTTGGCAGTTGTGCGCCAAGAGGCTTTCGTCAATGTAGACATAACTGCTAAACACACCACCATAGTTGCGCAGCACGGCACGAATCACATCCTCGCATTTGCCGCTGAGGTGGTGGAGCTTGTATAGCTCATCGCGGTCCACAATGAAAAGCAGGCGCGACTTGCTATCCTCTTCTTCTCGGTAATTGATATATCCGGCACGCGTGAGCAAGCCGAGGGCGCTCAACACGGGAACGGGGAAGTATTTGAAGTTGACACAGAACTTCTCCAGGTTAAATTCGCGGGTCACATTACGACCATCGCCCATCGCCATCTGAAGGAAATAGGCAAGACTGTCGTATACTTTGCAGATGTATTCTTTATCGGGGAAGGTTTCGGGAATGCGGCGTAGCATCTTTGTATGGTCGCGACGGTTGTAGAGCAACACGGCATACGCCTTTTTCCCATCTCGCCCCGCACGACCGGCTTCCTGGAAATAGGCTTCAATGGAGTCGGGCAAGTCCATATGTACCACGAGGCGCACATCGGCCTTGTCAATGCCCATACCAAAGGCGTTGGTGGCTACCATCACTCTTGTGGCTCCTTCCTGCCATTCGCGTTGCCGCACATCCTTCTCTACATTTGTCAAACCGGCATGATAGAATAAGGAGGGAATGCCTGCTTCGTTGAGAGCGGCGCTCACTTCCTTCGTGCCGCGACGGCTACGGGTGTAGACAATGGCAGAGCCACTCACGCTGTTAAGGATGTGAATCAGCTGGCTTGTCTTGTCTTCCGTTTGGCGTACTATGTAGCTCAGGTTGGCTCGCGCAAAGCTCATACGAAACACACGAGCGTCGGCGGCAAAGCTGAGTTGCTTGCAGATATCTTCCACCACATGCTCGGTGGCGGTGGCGGTGAGCGCCAACACCGGGGCGTTAGGCAACACCTTGCGCACTTCTGCAATAGAAAGATAAGAGGGCCGGAAGTCATAGCCCCATTGCGAAATACAATGGGCCTCGTCGATGGTGATAAAGCAGACCTGCATGCGCTTAAGCTTTATCAAAAAAAGTTCGGATGATAAACGCTCCGGAGAAACGTATAGAAATTTGTAGGCGCCGTAGACTGCGTTGTCCAGAACTTTGAGAATCTCCTCGTGCGAAAGTCCGGAATAAATGGCAGCAGCGCGTATGCCGCGCTGCCTAAGATTATACACCTGGTCCTTCATCAAGGCAATCAGAGGAGTCACCACGAGGCACAATCCCTCCATCGCCAATGCCGGAACTTGAAACGTGATGCTCTTACCACCACCCGTGGGCATCAAGCCCAACGTGTCGTGTCCTTCGGAAATACTCAGGATAATCTCCTCTTGCACTCCGCGAAACGCTTCGTGCCCCCAGTATTCCCGCAAGATTCCGAGCGCCGTTTCTCTATTCACAAGGCTTTATGTCTTCAATTTGCAGTTGCACCTCGCCGCGCTTGTGGCTATTCTCTTCCACTCGGTAACAGATGTCGAAAGCGCGCTTGGTTTTTATATAACGAGCCTGTGAACTCTGGCCAAAGGCTATTCCGTTCATTACGTTGTTGCTTTTGTTGTCCACCAGTTCCAGTTTGATGTGCTCTTGTCCTCGACCCACCACTTTGCTTGTTCCGTAATCGTAAACGCGTTTGGTGGCAAACATCGGGCTTTCGTTGCCCGGTCCGAAGGGAGCAAAGCGCTTCAGTTCCTGATAGAAGCGGAAGGAGATATCTTTGAAGTCGAGCACAGCATCGATGTCGAGGCTGGCTTCGGTCTGCTCGTCAAGAATATGCTCTGCCACGTAAGCCTCGAAGCGACGACTGAACTCTGCGACGTTCTCTACGCGCATCGACAAACCGGCGGCGTAAGTGTGGCCGCCAAAGTTTTCAAGCAGGTCGCTACAGCTTTGCACGGCCTTATATACGTCGAAGCCGGAAACTGAGCGCGCAGAACCTGTAGCAATGCCTTCGGAGCGCGTCAGCACCACGGCGGGGCGATAGTATTGTTCTGTGAGGCGCGAGGCAACGATTCCAATAACGCCCTTGTGCCACTCTTCGTTGTAGATAACTATGGCGCGGCGGTCGTCAAGCCCCGGAAGTTCCTTAACAAGCTCTGTGGCCTGCTCAGTCATTTGCTTGTCCAGGTCCTTACGTGCTTCGTTGTAGAGATTGATACGATTGGCTTTCTCAAGGGCGGCTGTGTAGTCGTTCTCCACAAGAAGCTCCACCGCCTCACGTCCGTTTTGCATGCGGCCCGAAGCATTGATGCGCGGCCCAATCTTGTAGATAATCTCGTTCATCGTCAGTTCGCGGTCGCCAAGTCCGCACACCTCCATGATGGCTTGCAAGCCGATGCTGGGATGTGAGTTGAGACACAGCAAGCCGTGGCTGGCCAAAATGCGGTTTTCTCCCATGATGGGCACAATGTCTGAGGCGATACTGATGGCGCAGAGGTCGAGCAGGGAGTTCAGTTTGCTAAATTCTATACCATTGTTGATGGCAAAGGCTTGCATGAATTTGAAGCCAACGCCGCAGCCTGACAAATCGGTATTAGGATATTTGTTGTCAAAGCGCTTGGGATTGAGGATGGCCACTGCGCAGGGCATCTCATCATCGGGCACGTGGTGGTCACAAATGATAAAATCGATGCCTTGCTCTTTGGCGTAGGCTATTTCCTCTATGGCTTTGATGCCGCAGTCGAGCACGATAATCAGCTTCACTCCTGTCTCGGCGGCGAAGTCTACTCCTTTCTTTGAGATACCATATCCCTCATCGTAGCGGTCGGGGATGTAGAAATCAATGTTAGAGTAGAACTGGCGCAGGAACTTATAGACGAGCGCCACAGCTGTACATCCGTCCACGTCGTAATCTCCGTACACCAAGATACGCTCTTTGCGCACCAGAGCGGCGTTGAGGCGCTCCACAGCCTTCTGCATGTCGTTCAGCAGGAAGGGATCGTGAAGGTCGGAGAGTTGGGGGCGGAAGAAGCGGCGCATCTCTGTGGGAGTGGTGATACCGCGGTCAACGAGCAACTTGCCCAAGGCCGGATGAATGCCGGCTTCTGCCGAGAGATAGGCAGCTAAGCCCACCTGTTCAGCACTTGGTGTCTCGTAGTTCCATTTGTAGTTCATTGTATGTTGTATTTTATTTTCCTGTACAAAGCGCCGCAACTCATAGGCGGCGAGCAAGGGGCCTTGCAGCCCATTTTAACATACAAAGATAAAAATAAAATATGGGATGAAGCCTCTTAGGCGGAAAAACTATTGAAAACTTTTTGCTTTCCGGGCTGCTACTCTCTTCTGCACAGCTTCATGTCAAGATTATTTCCTACCTTTGTGCTCGCTGAAGGCGCGCTGCGAAGCGCATGCCTCTTTTTTAAAGAACAAGACACCTATATGAAAGAATTTATACAAAGCGAAGCCAAGACAGAGACCGCCGTGCTCGTGGCGCTCATCACCAAGCAGCAAGACGAGCACAAGACGGCCGAGTACCTTGATGAGTTGGCCTTCTTGGCCGAGACTGCCGGCGCCGTTGCCGTGAAACGTTTCACACAGCGCCTTGATGGCCCCAGTTCCGTCACTTATGTAGGAAAGGGTAAGCTCGAAGAGATACGCCGCTACATTGTGGAGGAAGAAGAAGCCGAGCGCGAGGTGGGTATGGTCATTTTCGACGATGAACTCTCTGCCAAGCAGCTACGCAACATTGAGAAGGAGTTGAAAGTGAAGATTCTGGACCGCACCAGCCTCATCCTCGACATCTTTGCCATGCGTGCACAGACTGCCAATGCCAAGACGCAGGTGGAGCTGGCACAATATCGCTACATGCTCCCGCGTTTGCAGCGTCTCTGGACCCACTTGGAGCGCCAGGGCGGTGGCTCCGGCGGTGGTGGCGGCAAGGGTTCGGTGGGTCTGCGTGGTCCGGGCGAAACACAGCTTGAGATGGACCGCCGCATCATCTTGAACCGCATGTCGCTTCTCAAGCAGCGCCTGGTGGAGATTGACAAGCAGAAAACCACGCAGCGCAAGAACCGTGGCCGACTCATCCGCGTGGCGCTCGTAGGCTATACCAACGTGGGCAAATCTACGCTCATCAACCTCCTGGCCAAGAGCGAGGTGTTTGCAGAGAACAAACTCTTCGCCACGCTCGACACCACCGTGCGCAAGGTCATCATCGAGAACCTCCCCTTCCTCTTGGCGGACACCGTGGGCTTCATCCGCAAGCTCCCCACCGACTTGGTAGACTCCTTTAAGAGCACCCTCGACGAGGTGCGCGAGGCCGACTTGCTCATCCACGTGGTCGACGTGTCGCACCCCGACTTTGAGGACCAAATTAAGGTGGTGGACAAAACCTTGCTCGACTTGGGCTGCTCCGACAAGCCTCAACTCCTCGTGTTCAACAAGGTGGACGCCTACCGATGGGTGGAGAAGGACGAAGACGACCTCACGCCCGCCACGAAGGAGAACATCTCGCTTAACCAACTGATGAACACCTGGATGGCACGCATGGGCCACGACTGCATCTTTATCTCTGCCCGCGAGCGCAGCAACATCGAGGCCCTCAAGGAACTGATGTACAACCGCGTGCGCGAGCTCCACGTACAGAAATACCCTTACAACGACTTCCTCTTCCAAAGCTACGACGAGGCGGGCGAAGAGCAGTAAGCCTTGGCGCTTTATTTTTTAGAAGTCCATAGTATAATTTTTGAGTACTTAATATGTGCGCCATAATAAAGAAATTCATTTGGGAGCCCTTTAAGGCATCTCCTGTCACTTGTTTGGTGCGACTCATCACGGCCGGCTTTCTGGGCTATGTTTTGTACGATGGCATAGATAAAGTGTTTTTTGAAAGCGGCGGTGCTCGTCGGGGCTTTGTGATTGTGATGCTTTACATGATCTTAAGAGTCTTAGGCTTGTGGCCTTATGATTCCGATTCCATATTATCTTCGAAACAGAAAGTCTGCGATGTCTTAGTGTTTTTTTGGGGGCTCCAATTTTGCTACTACTTTTTCAAGAGCAATACTTTACCTATATGGGTTTACTTCTTTCTCGCTGTGGTTTTTGGTGTAGGTCTTGTTTTGCTATGTGAGCGCTTTAATAAAAAAGAATAAGTTTATCCTCTTGCAGAATATACATTTTAAAACAACTAACGGCGGCTCGCAGGAATGCGGGTCGCCTTAATTTTTGTTACAATAAGTATATGGCTGTGAAAAAATATTCATATATTTGCCGCAACTACAAAAGCGGTGCAGTCCCACCGCTATGCAAATATTACTAACCTCTCCAAAGGACGATGGAGACAAAATCTTTATTTATTATGGGATTTGCAGAAGCTATTAAAACCTGTTTCTCTAAGTATGCTACCTTTAGCGGCCGTGCTACACGTTCAGAATTTTGGTACTGGCAATTGTTTACTTTTCTTGTAAGCATGGTGCTGACTGTTGTATTCTTCCCCTTGGTATTCTTAGCTGTCTTGGTATTTTTTATTCCTAACCTGGCAGTATACGTGCGCCGTTTGCATGACGTTGGCCGTAGTGGTTTTAACTTATTTTGGGTCTTCCTGCCCCTCGTAGGTCAAATTTTGTTGCTTGTTTGGGCTTTGCAGGAAAGCAAAGAGGACAATGAGTATGGCCCCAATCCTTTCAAGGAAGAAGTAGCAGAAGCCTAATACCTGCGCTTAATGAGAAAAGCCATACAAGAGCGCTCCCCAAAAATGTTTAACATGTTTTCGGTGTAGCTCGCCGTGGCACAACACACATCGGTCGGCTCGCAGCATCGTCTGTGGGCCGACTTTCTTTTTGCCTCCTTTTCCGGCACCTCCCCGCCTCTTCTTTCCATGCCCTTATACATCCCAAAAACAACCTTTGTAACTACTTGATAATCAGTAGCCATTTTGGAGCGTTTCGAAAGTCTGATCTACGAAAAATTCCGCAAGACCTAGGAAAAATTTTCTAAGACCTAGTTTTTCCTAGCTCAGACTTTCGAAACGGGCGTAAGCTACGGGGTGAAAATCGGGAAGTATTTTCTGCTTCTCAACCACTCGGCGGCTCCATTTCCTCATGCTCAAAATCCCCTGCGCATGACACCCCAACTCCTTACCCTCTACTATTAAAAGCAACATGGCTCGCTACAAAATTTTCTAAACACCCAGAAACGCCGCTTTAGGATTCCCATCCCCAATACACAAACGCCTTTCCCCTATTGTCTCAATAAGGCTTCCGCTTCCATTCGGCCGGCTTGCAGCGATGCTGCCTGATGTTTTTTTATAGAATGACACATCGAATTTTTTAAAAAAAAATTATATTTGCCGGTAGACATATAGATTGGCAGAAGCCTATCGCCTTAGAAATAACCCTTAACCCGGAAACAAGAAAAACTATGAGAAACAAATTCTTACTATTTATTTGTTGGAGTCTTCTATTGTCGCTCCCCGCAATGGCCCAAGAGAGAAAGAAGCACAAAGAGGCTGACAAATTTGTTTGGTATAGCGTAGAAAATGGTTCTGCTATTGAAGTACAGAACAAGAAGAAAGAAGTCATCATACCTTTCAGCGCCGGCTGCACCGAGGTGGAGTACGATTATCGTTCCACGCATTTTTTTGTACGCACCAAAGACAATTACATAGGATCCTTTGACCGCACAGGTAAAGTTGTTCTCACTCCCGGATTCTACGGCGGATTCTCCTATGAATACAAAGGCTACTACAAAGTGATGCGCAACAATAAAGTGGGCATTTGCAATGCTAACGGCACCGAGATTATCAGCCCCACAAAATACGATGATGCCAACAAGCGTTCAGACTATAATATCCCCAATCCCTACTACGTGGTGAAGAGCAACGGAAAGGTAGGCGTTTGCAATGACAAAGGCATAGAAATAATTGCCCCCTTAAAATACGATGACGTCAACAGGTTTTTGGTATATGACACCGACACATACTACTACCGCGTAAAGAGTAACGGTAAGACCGGCATTTGCAACGCCAAAGGCGAAGAAGTAATAGCCCCCTTAAAATATGACGATGCAACTATGAGCTATGATAAAGACTATGGCTATTATTATTATGTAAACATAAATAAGACCACAGGTATCTACGACTCAATGGGAGTAGAGATTATCCCTCCTCTTAAATATGACGAAGTGTACATAAGAACTAATAAAGAAAGCTACTACTTTGCTGTGGGAAAGGGAGACAAAGAAGGAATCTGCGACGCTACTGGCACAGAAATCATCCCTCCATTGAAGTACGACAAAGTATATAAATTCTATGAAGAACAAGTAGGTAACTTTTATTATGTATATATAAAAGAAAAGCAAGGAGTGTGCGATTCGACAGGGGCAGAAATTATCCCTCCGATATTCGAAACTCTCTTTTACAGCCCTTCAAGCAATGATTTCTGCACCCAAATTAACGGGAAATATGTGACGGTAGACAAAAACATCTTTGCCAATCCCGAAGATAAAATTGTAAAGCAAGACAATGGCTATGTACTTGCCTACAACGACAAGGTATTGAGCAAGCGCGCGTACGACAATATAGTATGGAGCGAAGAGCAAGGAAAATATCTCGGAGTCTTTTACAAATACCAAACATACATAGACCATTTCGGAAAAGAAGAATCTCCTATTACGAAACAGATATTCGACGAGGCCTACGCATTGCCCGATACTTACTTTAAAGAGAAAGTGGAGAAATACACATTACTTATTGGCGTCGACAACCTCAACAAGGAAGGCTACAAGGCTGTTGCTTTCAACAATATAGGAGTGCTGTATGCTCAACAAGGGAATGAAGATATGGCACTGGCTTATTACGACCAAGCTGCGGCCTTAGGCAACGCAAAAGGCAGCAGCAATGCACAAGCCATAAGGGATGCCCGCAAAGCGGCAGCGAGACAAGAGCGCATGCAAAGGATTAACAGTGCGCTCTCTCAGATAAGCAACTCTCTGTCTTCTATGTCTAACACCATGCAACAATACAACAAATCTTCCAGCACTTACAACCAAGGCAATTATGGCTCCGGCAGCGGCTCCGGCACGTCAACAAGCGGCGGCGGAGTGAAGCGCGAACAGCACTGTACGCATTGCGCCGGAAGAGGTGAATGTAAACATTGTGGGGGCGATGGTTATGTGTTAGGAAAATTTGACCAGGAATTCCGTCCGTGCACACACTGTAATGCCAATGACAGCGCGCCGAAAAATAAGAAAGGATTATGTAAGTGGTGCAACGGCACAGGTAAAAAATAAGGCCGCAGAACGAACAAGAGACTATACATATTTCCACATCGGTCGGCTCGCAGCATCGTCTGTGGGCCGACTTTCTTTTTGCCTCCTTTTCCGGCGCCTCCCCACCACGTCTATCCATACCCTTATACATCCCAAAAACAGCCTTTGTAACTATTTGAGAATCAGTAGCCATTTTGAGGCGTTTCGAAAGTCTGATCTACGAAAAATTCCGCAAGACCTAGGAAAAATTTCTTAAGACCTAGTTTTTACTAGCTCAGACTTTCGAAACGAGCACAAGCTACGGGGCGAAAGCCGTAGATTTTCTGCACCCCGATTCTCCAACTCC
This sequence comes from Alloprevotella sp., assembly GCA_045636405.1. Lineage (GTDB taxonomy): Bacteria > Bacteroidota > Bacteroidia > Bacteroidales > Bacteroidaceae > Alloprevotella. Next base: position 27,950 of record JAZTXL010000013.1, on the reverse strand, counting down.
CGACCTACGAGCAGCATCGCCCTGTTTTCCAACCGCCGCCCTCTGTTCTTCAATAAAAAAATGGGAACAAATGGCTGCGTTCTACCTTTTTTAAGTAGCTTTGCATATCAGACAAATATTTATTTACTATGTTGCAGAAATTATTTGGGTTCGACCCCAAGGTGCATAATGTTCGCACAGAAGTGATGGCGGGCATCACCACCTTTCTTACCATGGCCTACATCTTGGCTGTAAACCCCAACATCCTCGGCGACACCGGCATGGACAAGGGCGCTCTCTTCACTACAACAGCCCTGATGTCGGCGCTGGCCACCATCTTCATGGGAGTGTATGCCAAGCTGCCTTTTGCTTTGGCGCCGGGCATGGGGCTCAATGCCTTTTTTGCATACACCGTGTGTTCCGTGATGGGCTATTCGTGGCAGTTTGCCTTGACAGCCGTTTTCCTTGAAGGACTTATGTTCCTGCTGCTCACCGTGACCAACCTGCGCGAGAAGATTGTGGACGTCATCCCCGAAACTCTGAAAAACTCCATCAGCGTGGGCATCGGCTTCTTCATCGCCTTCATCGGCTTGAAAACATCGGGCGTGGTGGTGGACAATCCGGCTACGCTGGTGAGCCTGGGCAATATCTCCGAAGGTCCCGCGCTGCTCTCGCTCATCGGCATCGTACTCACCTCCGCACTGCTCGTATTGAGGGTGAAGGGAGCTTTGCTCTTGGGAATTCTGATTACCACCGTGATAGGCATCTTTATGGGGGTGACGCACATAGGCAACGGGGTGAGTCTCCCACCCTCTGTCGACCCCATATTTATGAAGTTTGAGTGGACCCACGTATTCAGCCGCGACATGGCATTCGTTGTGTTCAGTCTCTTGTTCGTCGACCTCTTCGACTGCATAGGCACTGTCATCGGTGTAGCTTCGCGCTCGGGCATGATGAAGAACGGCAAGATTCCCCGCCTCAAAAAGGTGTTTACGGTAGACTCCATTGCCACCACCGTCGGTGCTGCGATGGGTACGAGCACTGTGGCGGTGTACGTAGAGAGTGCTGCCGGTGTGAACGAAGGTGGCCGCACCGGTCTGACGTCTACCGTGACAGGCCTCTGCTTCTTGCTCTCCTTGTTCTTCGCTCCGTTCTTCCTCTCCATTCCCGGCGCTGCCACCACTCCGGTGTTGGTATTGGTGGGCGTAATGATGGCCGGCTCGGTGGTGAAGATTAACTTCGCCGACTTTACCGAAGCCATTCCGGCCTTCCTCTGCATCCTCTTGATGCCACTGACTTACAGCATTTCAGAAGGTATTGTTTTCGGACATTTGGCTTATGTGTTCATCAACCTGTGTACCGGCAACTACAAGAAAGTGACCATCGGCATGGGCATACTGGCCTTGTTCTTCATCCTTAAATTTATCATATAACACACCGCTATGAAGTCGTCATTCCCATCCCTCAGAAAGTGCTTCGGCCTGGCCGTTCTCTTATTCCTCGTAGCCGCAATGCCGGCCTTAGCACAGTTGAACATACAATTGCACGGCGACTATGGCCACGCCATCTACGGCAAGGAACTCTCCGGCCGTCCCGAGATTACCGCTACTATTGAAAACTTCACCGCCGACAAGTGGGGTAGCACCTACTTCTTTGTGGATGCCAACTTTGGCGACAACAGCATGAAGAGCGCCTACGCCGAGCTGTCGCGCGAGCTTTGCTTCTGGAAAGCGCCCATCAGTATCCACGTGGAATACAACGGCGGACTTTCCGGCACAGGCTGCTACAACGACGCCTACCTTTTGGGAGCCGCCTACAATTGGGCGAACAAGGACTTCACACGCACCTTCTCCGTACAGGCGCTTTATCGCTACCTGGCCAAGCAGCAGATTGGCACCAAGCACAGCTGGCAACTCACCACCGTGTGGGGCATTCATTTCGCGAAGGGCCTTTGCAGCTTTACGGGCTATGCTGACCTGTGGCACGACAACAGTGTGAACGGCTCGCTGGTGTTCAGTTCCGAGCCACAATTCTGGGTAAACTTAGCCGCATTGAAGAAGGTGAGCGACAGGTTCAAACTCAGCGTGGGCTTCGATGTGGAGCTGTGCAACAACTTGGTATGGCCGTCCGACGGCATCAACAACCGCTTCTACGCCATCCCTACGACGGCGCTGAAATGGACTTTCTGACACACGGAAAAGGCTATCTGAAAATCAAGCGTTTAAGAAAGCGTTTCGAAAGTCTGATCTAGGAAAAATTCCGCAAGACCTAGGAAAAATTTCTTAAGACTTTTTTCTTCCTAAGTCTTATCTAAGAAACAACCCCTCTTAGGGCAGCAAAAAAGGAGCACACCTCGGTGGCTCCTTTTCTGTTTTTTCATACACAAGGCCATGCCTTCGGGCTTGCCTTTATTTTCTCACAACCGCTCCAACACATACTGCGCCAGAAAGCAACCGAAGGTGGCCGGCATATAGCTGACGGTGCCGGTGGTGGTCTTCTTGTTGCGCTCGTTCTCAACGGTGAGGAGGGCGGCACGGTCGGCCTGCTGCGCGCAGAACACTACCGGCAGTTTCCGCCCCTTGAGTCCGGCTCGCGCCAAGCCGCTGCGCACACTCTTGCTCAGTCCGCAATGGTACGTATCCCACACATCGGCAAAGCGTATCTGGGTAATGTCTGTTTTGGCACCGGCTCCCATCGAGGAGACAATAGGTTGGCGGCGGTGCAAAGCAGCTGCGAGCAGCGAAACCTTAGGGGCTATCGTATCGATGGCATCTATCACAAAACTATAAGCCTCGGCATCGAGCAAGGCCTCAGCCTCCTCTGCCGCCAAGTATTCCCGACGCACGCAGAGCTTCACGGCGGGGTTGATGTCAAGGAAGCGCTCGGCGAGCACCTCTACCTTGGGACGCCCAATGGTGGAATGAAGCGCCGGCAGCTGGCGGTTGATGTTCGTGGGACTGACCTCGTCGGCGTCCAGGAGCGTGAGACGGCCCACACCGGCGCGGCAGAGCATCTCGGCAGCATAGGCACCCACCCCACCCGTACCTACTACGAGCACATGAGCTGCCGCAATGCGGGCGGCTCGCTCCTCTCCGTAGAGCAAGTGGGTGCGTTGTGACCAATGAGGAGTGGCATCCATATAGAAAAAAAGAAAGGGGTTAGAATTATCTGACATTGACCGGCAAACCACCGCGCAGCAAAGCGGTGCTGCTGCCTGTGGTGGCCAACTGAATGGGATAGATCAGCATCAAGTTGCGCGCTGAGAAGTAGCGCTCTATCTGTTCGGGCAACTTGTCCATATAACGATGGCGCGAGAGGGTGCCGGCGCGTGCCACAACCAGGATGACGAGATGATCCTCGCGTGAGTTGTGGGCGATGGGCAGCAAGTCGTGCCACTCGTTGTAGACGTGCATGTTGGCATGTACGTTGTGCTTCTTTCTGTTCCACGACTCCTGTAGCGAAACCAGTGTGCCGCGTCCGCTATAGGCATCGATGCGACAACTCATTTGCGAAGCGAGCTGGGCCACACGGTCGGCCCAGTGGTCGAAGCCCGGCTCAAACTCGGCCTTGCGCGGAATGAGCAAATGGATGTGGCGCACGGTATTAAGAGGCATTGTGGGACGGTAGATAATCACCTGGCGGTCTGTGGCAGCGAGGAGGTCGCTCGTCAACTTACCAAAGAACGTACCGGTGACTTTCGACTTCTGGTGGAGACCGATAAGGAGGTCGGAGGCATCAAACTCTTTCATCGTATGAGCTATGCCGCTCACCACATTCACCGACCAACGGCTGCGGGTAGCCAAGCGCACATTGGCAGCAGCGGCAATCTTCACGGCATCCTCCAGCCCTTTCAAGCCGCGGCCTCGCGCTTCGGGGTCGTCCTCCAGCACAACATTCAGCGCCATAATGGGAGCCACCGACTTAGGAGCACGCAGCATCAAGGCGGCATTGACAAGCGGCGCAACGGTCTCGGGATTGGAGAGCGCAATCAGCATGCGGTCTTTCAGCTCTTCGTCTTGCGGCTCCAGGTTGCGGCCGTCCACCGCAATTTTATGTGCTGTGTTTTCCGTGATGAGCGAACTGACGATGCAGCTTATCAGGATGAGCATCATGGCGCTGTTGAGCACATCCTCATCCAAGAGGCGACTGCCGTCGGGCAGGATGATACGGTAGCCCACAAGCACAACGGCAAGCGTGGCGGCGGCGCGCGAGTTGGTAAGTCCGAACATTAAGTTGCGGTCGGCCTTCTCCATGTGGAAAAGCTTCTGAGTGATGTAAGCTGCCAACCATTTTCCCAAAAGACATACGGCCACCATCACCGCGGCTATCAAGAATATGTGGGGATGATCTACGAAGGCTCGCACGTTAATCAGCATGCCTACACCAATAAGGAAGTAAGGGATAAATATAGCGTTGCCCACAAACTCAATGTGGTTCATCAACGGAGAAGAGGGCGGTATCTGGCGGTTCAACACCAAGCCCACAAGGAAGGCGCCGAGGATTCCTTCCATACCTACAATCTCCATCAAGCCGGCACCGAGGAACATCAGCGTAATGACAAAGATATACTGCATCACGGCCTCGTCGTAGCGACGGAAGAACCAGCGACACACCGGGGGGAAGGAGAAAATTATGACAAGCCCGAGGAACACCACCTTGAGCAGTAGCCACACCCAATCATAGCCCCCGGCCTCGCCCTTAAACATACCGCCCACCACGGCAAGCACAAGAAGCACCAAGGTGTCTGCCACAATGGTGCCGCCCACTGCTATGCTCACGCTCTGACGCCGCGAGAGGCCGTAGCGCAACACGATGGGGTACGTGATAAGGGTGTGGGAGGCATACATAGCTGCCATCAAGACGGAAGCAGCCAGGCCATAGCCCAAGAGAAGATGATTGGCCCCGAAGCCCAATAATATCGGGATGGCGAAACTACACAGACCCAACACAGCCACACGGCCTTTTATCTTCTGGACATCCTGCATGTTCATCTCCAAACTGGCGAGGAACATGATATAGTAGAGACCCACTTTACCAAACAACTCGAAACTGCTGTCGCGGTCGAGGAGATGGAATCCGTGGGGGCCAATCAAGACGCCGGCGAAAATCATTCCCACGATGGCGGGAATGCGCAAGCGAGTCAAGAACATCGGAGCGAAGAGAATGATGCTCAGCACCACGAAGAATATCCACGTGGGGTCGACAATAGGTAAATATGTGGCCAGCTCTCTCATTCTGTCTACAAAGGAAAGAAAAACTTTGGAGTTAAAGGTGCTTATCCAATAGAAAATTCTAATTTTGCACTCGTAAGCCCCGCTATATTTTTATATAAGGACGGGAGGCTATTATAAACTTAGAAAAATATTACAGAAAATATGAGAGTAGCAATTGTAGGCGCCAGCGGTGCCGTAGGCCAAGAATTTCTTCGCGTCCTGGCCGAGCGCGAATTCCCCATCGACGAACTTTTGCTCTTCGGTTCGCAGCGCAGTGCCGGTACTAAATACATGTTCCGCGGCAAGGAGCACACCGTAAAACTCCTTCAACACGGCGACGATTTCAAAGGCGTAGACATCGCCTTCACCTCTGCCGGCGCAGGTATTTCTAAGGAGTACGCAGAAGACATCACTCGCTACGGCGCCGTGATGATTGACAACTCTTCCGCCTTCCGCATGGACGAAGACGTACCCCTTGTAGTGCCCGAATGCAACGCCGAGGACGCCCTTGTAAGACCTCGCGGCATCATCGCCAACCCTAACTGCACCACCATCATGATGGTTGTGGCGCTCAAGGCTTTTGAGAAACTCAGCCACATCAAGCGCATCCACGTCAGCTCTTACCAAGCAGCGAGCGGCGCAGGCCAGGCCGCCATGGACGAGCTTTATGAGCAATACCGCCAAGTGTTGGCCGGCGAAGAAGTGACTGTAGACAAGTTCGCCTACCAGCTCGCCTTCAACCTCATCCCTCAGATTGACGTGTTCCAGGACAACGGCTACACCAAGGAAGAGATGAAGATGTACTACGAGACCAAGAAGATTATGCACAGCGACGTAGAGACCAGCGCCATGTGTGTTCGCGTGCCCTCACTCCGCTCTCACTCCGAAAGCATTTGGATTGAGACCGAACGCCCCATCAGCGTGGAGGAAGCCCGCAAGGCTGTAGAAGAAGGAGAAGGCCTCGTGTTGATGGACAACCCTGCCGAGAAAGAATACCCCATGCCGTTGTTCCTCGCCGGTAAAGACCCCGTGTACGTAGGTCGTATCCGCAAAGACCTGGCAAACCCCAACGGATTGACATTCTGGATTGTGAGCGACCAGATAAAGAAAGGCGCAGCCCTCAACGCTGTGCAGATTGCCGAATACCTTATCCGCGTAGGCAACATCAAGTAAAACTTAAAACTCCCAAGCACCATGACATTCACAGAAAAGTGTTGGCCCATTTTTGAGCAAGTGATAGCAGACTACCATAAGACCGACTGCGTAGACACACCTATCCAAAACCCCTACCCCGAGCGTTCCATAGAGTTTTATCTTTACTTGAAGTGCTGGATTGATACCGTGCAATGGCACTTTGAGGATTTGATTCGCGACCCGGAGATTGACCCCGCCGCAGCTTTGGTGCTGAAGCGCCGCATTGACAAGAGCAACCAGGATCGTACTGACTTGGTGGAGCTGATAGACAGCTACTTCCTCGACAGCTATAAGGACGTTAAGCCCCTGGATGCCGCCACCATCAACACTGAGACTCCGGCATGGGCAGTGGACCGCCTGAGCATCCTCTCTTTGAAAATATACCACATGCAAGAGCAGGCCGAGCGCACCGATGCTGACGAAGAGCACCTGAAGCGCTGTGCCGAAAAGCTGGCCGTTCTTCGCGAGCAACGCATCGACCTCTCTATGGCCCTTGACACCTTGCTCGAAGACATTGCAGCGGGTCGCAAGTACATGAAGCTTTACAAGCAGATGAAGATGTATAACGATCCGGCAACGAACCCTGTTCTCTATGGGAAACGATAAAGCCGCGTTGAGGGGAGATCTTACAGCATCTGCTCGCATCAAGCATTTACTGGTAGTACGCTTTTCTGCCTTAGGAGATGTAGCCATGACCGTACCGGTGGTGGACTCCTTGGCACGTCAGCATCCCGATCTCCGCATCTCCGTAGTTTCGCGACCGTTTTGTGCGCCACTGTTTGCCGCTCTGCCGGCCAACGTGGCGTTTTTTGGTGCCGATGTGCAAGGCGAATATAAAGGAGTGAGAGGCTTGTGGAAACTCTCGCGCCGCCTCAAGGCTTTGGGCATTGACGCCATGGCCGACCTCCACGATGTGCTACGCACTAAAGTGGTGCGCACCTTTTTGCGCTTGCAAGGGGTGACCGTGGCCGTCATCGACAAGGGCCGCGGCCAGAAAAAGCGCCTTGTGGAGGGTGAGCGAAAGCCCTTGCGCCACGGAGCAGAGCGCTATGCCGATGTGTTCAGAGCGTTGGGACTGTCCTGCACCGTTGACTATCAGCCACGGCACAAAGTCCCCGAGGCTGCAGGCCCATGCCGCATAGGCCTGGCTCCCTTTGCCGCCCACCAAGGTAAGATTTACCCCACGGAGCAGACCACGGAGTATCTGCGCGCCCTATACCTGGCGCATCCTGAAGCCGAGGTATATGTGTTCTGCAGTAAGGGCGAAGCCGAAAGCATAGAAGCGAAATGGACAAAAGAGTTTCCGCGCCTGGTGTTCGCCTGCCGGCAATACAAAGGGCTGAGCCAGGAACTCGAACTCATGAAGCAGCTCGATGTCATGGTGAGCATGGACTCTGCCAATATGCATCTGGCCTCCATCGTAGGCCTGCCGGTGGTCAGCGTATGGGGCGCCACGCATCCCTACGCCGGTTTCTTGGGCTACGGACAGAGCGAGGCCCACGCCGTGCAGCTCGACCTTCCTTGCCGCCCTTGCTCCATCTATGGCAACAAGCCCTGCCGCCACGGCGACTATCGCTGCCTGGCCGGCATCAGTCCGCAAAAAATACTCGAGCAGACAGAGCGTCTGCTGCAAGCCTAAGCCGCCCGCGCAGCTATGGTTTCCGAAGACAAAGACCATTCCCTTAAGATAGAAGATATGGAACAGAAGAATTTCACCATTGGCGTCATCATCTCCACCTATAACAATCCGCGCTGGCTGGAGAAAACGCTGTGGGGATATTTGTATCAGACGCGCCCCGCCGACGAGATTGTCATTGCCGACGACGGCTCGCGCGACGACACCCGCCAACTGATAGAGCGTTTCAAGTCGCAGCTGCCCATTAAGCACGTGTGGCACGAAGACCAAGGCTTCCAGAAAACAGAGATTCTCAACAAGGCCATCGTAGCTGCCGAGGCCGACTATCTCATCTTTACCGACCAAGACTGCATACCCCGCGAGGATTTTATAGCGACGCATGCCCGCCATGCCGAAAGGGGATATTTTCTCTCCGGCGGCTACTTCAAACTACCGATGGACACGAGCCTTTGCATTGCACAGGCCGATGTGGAAAGCGGCAATGCCTTCCGGCTGAAGTGGCTACATGAGCGCGGGCTGAAATACAGTTTCAAGTGCAGCAAGCTCTTCCGAAGCCCACTCTATGCCTGGCTGCTGAATCACATCACGCCGGCTCGAGCCAGCTGGAACGGCTGCAACGCATCGGGATGGCGCACCGACGCACTGGCCGTCAATGGCTTCAACGAGCAGATGCACTACGGCGGAGAGGACCGCGAGTTTGGCGAGCGCCTGGTCAATCTCGGCCTGCGCTCCAAGCAGTTGCGCTACTCGGCCATTCTTCTTCACCTCGACCACAAGCGCCCCTATAAGAACAAGGAGGAGATAAAGAAGAATGTAGCCATCAGAAAAAACACCCGCCGACAGCGAATCATCGAAACGCCCAACGGCATCCGAAAGTGAGATGCCGGACGCCATTTTCGAAAGTCTGATCTAGGAAAAACTAGGTCTTAAGAAATTTTTCCTAGGTCTTGCGGAATTTTTCGTAGATCAGACTTTCGAAACGCGGGCTCTTGAAGGCTGAAAAATCAGAGAGCCGGCGTTGTTTTTTAGCAGTCAAGATGTCGTGCCGACAAGCGCTGAGATGCAGAAAACACCTCCCGCCTTTTGCCCCTTGACTTACACTCATTTATTAGCAAACTACTAAGAAAAACCTGTAAGCTACCAGGAATTTCTAATAAACTAAGAGTTTTTCCTAGTAGCTTACTAAGAAACGGCCAAAAATGCCTACTGATTCTCAGATAGTTACAAAGCCCCAGAAAAGAAAGAGAAAGAGCCTTGCAAAATTCTGCATCGGCAGTGGCGTCAATGAAACTTTTTTAGCTACCTTTGCTATGTTCAAATGAGCACCTAGCACATTGACAGAAACAATATCTAAATATACCAAACAACTATGGCACAAGTACCCGAATTTAAGTACGCTCCGATGTTCCAACTCGGAAAAGACACCACAGAGTATTATCTGCTCACCAAGGACCACGTCAGCGTGGGCGAGTTTGAAGGCCACCCCATCCTCAAGGTAGAGGCAGAGGGCTTGACCAAGATGATCAACCAAGCCTTCCGCGATGTATCCTTCTTGCTTCGCCGCGAGCACAACGAGCAAGTAGCAAAAATCCTGAGCGACCCCGAAGCCTCAGACAACGACAAGTATGTGGCGCTCACCTTCTTGCGCAACGCTGAAGTAGCCGCCAAGGGTCAGCTCCCCCTCTGCCAGGACACCGGTACTGCCATCGTTCACGCCGAGAAGGGCCAGCAGGTATGGACCGGCTACTGCGACGAAGAAGCCATCGCTAAGGGCGTGTACAAAACCTACACTGAAGAAAACCTGCGCTACTCGCAGAACGCTCCGCTCAACATGTACGACGAGGTGAACACCCGCTGCAACCTCCCCGCACAGATTGACATCGAAGCCACCCACGGCATGGAATACCACTTCCTCTGTGTGACCAAAGGCGGTGGCTCTGCCAACAAGACATACCTCTATCAGGAAACCAAAGCCATCTTGAATCCTGCCACGCTCGTTCCGTTCATCGTAGGCAAGATGAAGACCCTCGGCACAGCGGCTTGTCCTCCCTACCACATCGCAGTGGTAATCGGCGGCACATCGGCAGAGAAGAACCTGCTCACCGTGAAGTTGGCCTCCACCAAATACTACGACAACCTGCCCACCACCGGCGACGAGACAGGCCGCGCCTTCCGCGACGTAGAGCTTGAAAAGCAACTCCTGGAAGAGGCTCACAACATCGGACTCGGCGCTCAGTTTGGCGGTAAATACTTTGCCCACGACATCCGCGTGGTACGTCTCCCACGCCACGGCGCCAGCTGTCCCGTAGGTCTCGGCGTGAGCTGTTCTGCCGACCGCAACATCAAGTGTAAGATTAATAAGGATGGTATCTGGATTGAGAAGATGGACGACAATCCCTCTAACCTCATCCCCGAAGAATTGCGTCAGGCAGGCGAAGGCAACGTGGTACGCATCGACCTCAACCAGCCCATGTCCGAAATTCTGAAGGAGCTCTCCAAGCACCCCGTGAGCACACGCCTCTCGCTCAACGGCACCATCATCGTGGGCCGCGACATCGCTCATGCCAAGATTAAAGAACGCCTGGACGCCGGCGAGCCCATGCCCGAATATCTGAAGAACCACCCCATCTACTACGCCGGACCGGCTAAGACTCCGGAAGGAATGGCTTGCGGTTCAATGGGCCCCACTACTGCCGGCCGCATGGACTCTTACGTAGACCTCTTCCAAAGCCACGGCGGCGCAATGGTGATGCTGGCCAAGGGCAACCGCTCACAGCAAGTGACCGACGCCTGCAAGGCTCACGGCGGTTTCTACCTCGGCTCCATCGGCGGACCTGCTGCCATCCTGGCACAGAACAACATCAAGAGCATCGAGTGCGTAGAATACCCTGAACTCGGTATGGAAGCTATCTGGAAGATTGAAGTAGAAGACTTCCCCGCCTTCATCCTCGTAGACGACAAGGGCAACGATTTCTTCCAACAGATTAAGCCTCGCTGCGCATGTAAGTAATACCCCATAGGCAGGACCGACAAAGAAATCCTACGGGAAACCTACTGTTGGTCCTGCCTTTATTTTCTCTCTTGAGAAAGCCACTGAGCACTCCACCACACCATTTATCTTATTCTACAGAAAACTATGTTACAAAAAATCTGCAGTTTCATCTTCCACAAGTTGATGGGTTGGAAAAGCATCGTTGATGTGCCCTACTTCGACAAGTGCATCATCTGCGCAGCACCCCACACCAGCAACTTCGACCTCTTCCTCGGCAAACTCTTCATCACTGCCGTGGGCCGCAAGAGTGGCTTCGTGATGAAGAAAGAATGGTTCGTAGGTCCGCTGGACTACATCTTCCGCAACTGGATGGGCGGCATCCCCGTCAATCGTGGTAAAGGCACAGCGCTCATTGCCGAACTGGTGGAGATAGCCAACAACAGCGAAACATTCCGCTTGGCACTCACCCCCGAAGGCACCCGCAAAGCCAACCCAAAGTGGCACCTCGGCTTCTACGTCATCGCATCGCAAGCCAAACTCCCCATCGTCTTACTCGGCTTTGACTATGAGAAAAAGGAAGTGAGAATGGAAAAATATATCATGCCCTCAAAAGACCGCAAAGGCGACTTGCGCGAGATACAACTCTACTTTAAAGACTTCAAAGGCCGCCACCCCGAAAATTTTGCCATCGGCGTGGAATAAGGTATTCACCATCTGCTCCTCTGCTTTATGAAACACTGCACACTGCTCCTCTGCCTTTTCCTGCAAGCTGCAATAGCCCTTGCACAACCGGTTGCGCGCTTCATAGATGTGCGCCACGAGTTCGGGTCTATCACCTGGCAGAAAGCCGCCGTAGCCAATTTCGTTGTAACCAACGTGGGCAACACCCCGCTCCTTATCAACGACGTACACCCCGACTGCGGATGCACCGTTGTCAACTGGCCAAAGAAAGCAATAGCCCCCGGCGACTCAGCCACCATTTGCGCCACCTACAACGCAGAGTTGTTAGGCTCCTTCCAAAAGGCAATAGCAGTACACACCAATGCCGCCATAACACCCACCTATCTTGTGCTCTCCGGCGAAGTGGTGTTGCAGAAAGAAGAATACACCGGCGACTTCCCCTGTCAGATTGGCGAGATATTCCTCAGCCACGACAATCTGGAATTTGATGATGTGCATAGCGGAACTTATCCCGAGAAGACCATCCTCATTTACAACAACGGAAAGAAGCCCTACCGCCCCGAGCTGATGCACTTGCCCAAATATCTGTTGGCCTTCTACGAGCCCGCCATGCTTGCCTCCGGTCGCGTGGGACGTATCATCGTACGCCTGGACACCGACATGCTGCGCGAGAAAGGCTTGACGCAGACCAACGTATACCTGAGCCGCTTCCCCGGCGACCGCGTGAAGAAGGACAATGAGATTAACGTGTCTGTAACCCTCTTGCCGGAAATCAAAAAGACCAAGGCCGAACTCCTTTACGCCCCCGTCGCTCACCTCGACACCACTGTATTGAACATGGGCGAGATGGGCAATAAAAAGAAAGTGAAGGCCTATGTCACACTGACCAACAAGGGGCTCAGCGACCTTGAAATCCAAGCGCTGCAAGTTTACAATCCCGGTCTGGAGGCCTCTATCAAGAAGAGTGTGCTTAAGCCCGGCGAAAGCCAAAAGCTGAAAATCACCGTACACGACAACAGCGATTATTTCAAAGGCCGCCGCCGCGTTCTGCTCATCACCAACGACCCCCGAGAGCCTAAACACATCATCGACATCATCATAAAAAAGTAGAGTGTAAATTTCCCCAATAAAAAAAATACCCGTATCTTTGCACCACTCAATCGGAAAGTAGCGCAGTTGGTAGCGCACTACGTTCGGGACGTAGGGGTCGGGCGTTCGAGTCGCCTCTTTCCGACAGAAAGCGCCGAGGATTTTTCCTCGGCGCTTTTCTTTTTTGTGGCTACTTAAGCGAAGAAAATAGTAGGTGGCTCAGAGTTGTGATGGGAAGGCTTAGAACTCTAGCGGAAAGGCTTTAAGGAGCGCTGCAGGGGCTACAAATTCCGATTTTTCCTTACACAAGAAAGGCGCGGAGCCGATAATCATCGACGCCGCGCCTTCCGGTTTTCTTGAAGCAAGACCTAATTGCTGCTTATAGAACCACTATTCTTCGTCCTTAGGGGCGCACCACATCTCGCTGCTCCATGCGTGCTTGCGATTGGAGAGTGCTTCGCCGTCGGTGGTCTTGTCTACCACGCTGAAGGCTGTCATGAGCGATTCCATATTTATATCTAATGTACGAAGAGAGGGCTTGATATATTTTTTCATAACCTGATCTGTTTTTGTTAGTTGGGAGAGAGAGCTTTACTTCACAATTACTTTTTTACCACCTACGATGTACACACCGCCGGGAAGGCCGGTGAGCGTGTTGCCTACGCGCACACCACTCAGAGTATAAACGCCTGTGGCAGCCTCTTGGGTTGTCACGCCGGAGATACCGGTGGCTTCGCCGAGGTTGAGGCGGAAGCCTTTGAGCTGGCTGGCGAGGGTGGCAGGAATGCTGAGGTAGGCCTTGCCATAGCTGAGGTTGAGCACAGAGCCGTCGCCTTGCAAGTAGAAGCCAAGACCATCTTCTGAGTCGTTGGCAAAGATGTAGGCCTTTGTATCGGCCGCTACGGCGAGCGGAGCATCTTGCAAGAAGCCCTTCATGCAGTTGTTGGCATAAACTTCAGTAGCAGTTTCGCTGGTTACATTGATGGTGTAGGAAGTAGAGGCTGTACCTTTGTAGAGGAGGCCGATGCCTGCAGGCACAATGTCGCCTTCGGTATATACGTACTCTGTGTTGGCCACGTTGCCCTCCACGGTTACGATGGCACCTTCAAGGCCTGCGGGCACTTCGTATGCGCGGGGTGAGGCAAAGGTGGAGTAGCCGTATTGGCTGATGGTCAAGGCGTAGCCGGCATGAACGAGCTTGAAGTTGTCCACGCGGGTGTTGCTGGACTTGTTTGTATTCTTGAACATCAGGTTCAGAGTATTCACACCGCGGGGCACGGTGATTTCGCAGCTACCATTGGGCTTGGTGAAGTTGATTTTTCCAATCTTGACGCCCTCTGTTTTTGTAGTGATGGCGCTGATGCCGTTGTTACTGTTGAAGGTGAGCAAGAAGCGACCGTGGCAATTCTGCAAATCGCCGATGTTGACTTCCATAGAACCATTAGACTTTCCGATAAGGATTTCGGGAGCTGTTCCACCAGCTAACTTTTCATTATAAAGTTTGGTGTCAGAGCTACCATTTACTATGGTGTAGCCGCTGAGGTCGTTTGAAGAAAAATCTTCGGCCCAGATGATGCCTGGCTCGGAAACTACGAGGCGATATTCGGCCGATGCGCTGTAGTATTCGTCGGTACCTTCGGCGCTAGCTGTGATTACGGTGGCACCAATGCCCACTACTGTTACTACGCCGGCAGCATCTACGGTGGCTACAGCAGGGTTGCTGCTATCGTAGGTCACAGCGGTTTTTGCGCCGGAGAGTGTGGGAGCTGTGAAAGGTTCGCCCAGCACGTTGTATACCTCTGAGGCAGAGAAAGCAAGCTCTTGCACCTTCTTTGTTTCAGCCACGCCGGGGTCGCCATTGGTATAGAGCACGGGCAACACGGATCCGGCTTGCAAGTCGGCATAAGCACCATAGGAGTTGTATGTAGATACGAACTGCACATACTTTTCCTTCAGGGTGTTCTTAATGATAAACGTGCCATCGGGTTGGCGCTCTACTGTCCAGATTTGGCTACCGTCGGTGGGAGCAGTAGCGCTTACGTTGAAGCTATCATAAGTTCCGTTTTGGTAGTAGTATTTACCGGCCTCGTCCTGAATAGTGTAACCACCCTCTACGGCTTTGAAAGTAAAGGCATTGAGCGTGCCGAGCTGGTTCACCACGCCGGCATTATCCGTAGCAGTCACGGTTTTCAGATAGCCATGGTCTCCGGAAACAATAGGTTGTGCCACATTTCCGTTGGCATAGAAGATATATTTCTGTCCGCTGATGATGGCGTTGGCTTTCTTGTATGCCACTTCGGGATAGGCTTTAAAAGTCTTAGTTACACGGGCGCTGGCTGTCATGCCTTCCTTTTCTGCCCAAGCGGTGATGGTGCAGTCGCTATTGATGGTAAGCGGATCAAAGTAAACCGTACCTGTTGCTGTTTCGGGATTGACTGCGTTGAGCTCGTAGTAGATAGTGGCGCCGTCGGTCTCGCAGTCAATGGTTACCTTAGAGCCTGTTGCCACATTGCCTCCATTGGGAGATATGGAAGGCACAGATACGGTAGCTTGTCCTGCTACTGCCCACACAATTTTTATCTCATCCGCATAGAGCGCACCGCTATATGAACGAATACCGATATACTCATAGTCGCCCGAGATGGGCAGCGTATTCGGAGTAGCACTATATTGGAGAGAACCCAATTTGGTACCTTGAGTTGCAGCCTTATAGAGTTCACTAGCTGATGAATAAGCAGAGTTCTTTCCATAGATATCCAGTTTGCGAGCGGTATTCGTTTTAGAATCCCAAGTTACAGTAATAGAAACGACCTTACCACCGGAACTTGTTGTTACAATACCTGAAGTACTTTTGTCCGAACGCAGCTGAATAGCACCATAGGAAGTAGCCGAATTTCCAGCATACACAGCCGTAGATGAGGCCGTTTTTCCAGAAAAATCAGTATATGAGTTACCTGTTGCTGTAAAAGTTTTGTTTGTCAGCACGTCGGTAACGGTGCTCTGCGCCGAGGCGCTCAGCATACCCCACACGGCCAGCAGCAGCGGAAGGATGCCTCGTAAAGATGTAATTTTTTTCATATAGAATTATGTTTTTTGTGAATATTTCCGGTAAGAAAGGTTGCCCGCAGGTGGGTTTCTTCTGCGGCGCCTATTCAACCTACAAAGGTAGCAGTTTTTCTGCAGAAGAGCGAAGGTTCTTGGCACACTTTTTCTTATCCAAAGAATTTTAAGCCGTAGGTCGTGAGCGGCAAGAAAAAGGGCTTTTGGGGCTTTTGCAGCTTACAGAGAATCAGTAGGCATTTTCGGCCGTTTCTTCGTAGTTTACCTAGGGAAAATAGTAGCTCACCGGCTTTTCCTAGTAGCTTTCTAAGGAATGGACGCAAGTCAAAGGTAGAGAGTCAGGCAGAAATTTCTGCTTTACGACCACTCGCTTGCTCGACATCTTGACCACAAAAAATCAGCACAGACTTCCCTTCTTTCTGCCCCTTGACTCCCCGGCTTTCGAAAGTCTGATCTACGAAAAATTCCGCAAGACCTAGGAAAAATTTCTTAAGACCTAGTTTTTCCTAGGTCTGACTTTCGAAATGCGGCAATTTTTCTGCAACGAACCATGAACTTCGGGGGCAACAAAACAGAAGGGTGGGCTTGAACAAAAGCTTCGCCTTACTGCAGGAGAAAAGGAGGGGGCGGTCTGCCTGGCCTCCTGCCTCCCACCCCACGGTGCCGGGAAAGAAAAAGGGCTGTGTCAACTGAATGACACAGCCCTTTGCTGTTATTGGGACGAGCCGCAGGAATACTTATTCCTTGTTGGCTATCTTTTCGTAGTCGTCCATATCTCCTACCACGATGCGGTTGAAGTCGCGCATACCAGTACCGGCCGGGATGAGGTGGCCGCAGATTACGTTTTCCTTCATACCTTCGAGGTAGTCGGTGCGTCCGCTGATGGCAGCTTCGTTGAGCACCTTGGTAGTTTCCTGGAAGGATGCTGCAGACATGAAGCTCTTGGTTTGGAGAGCTGCGCGGGTGATACCCTGGAGGATCTGAGTTGAGGTAGCAGCCACTGCATCGCGTACCTGAACGAGCTTGAGGTCACGGCGCTTGAGCTGTGAGTTCTCGTCGCGGAGCTTGCGTGCGGTCACAATCATACCCTTCTTCATGGTCTCGCTATCGCCGGCGTCGATTACCACCTTCTTGCCCCAGATGCGGTCGTTCTCTTCAGCGAAGTCGAGCTTGTCGACAATCTGCTGTTCGAGGAAGCGAGTATCGCCGGGCTCGTCGATTTGAACCTTGCGCATCATCTGGCGCACGATTACTTCGAAGTGCTTGTCGTTGATCTTCACACCCTGGAGGCGGTATACGTCTTGCACCTCGTTGACGATGTATTCCTGAACGGCGGTGGGACCCTTGATGGCAAGGATGTCGCTCGGGGTGATAGAACCGTCGGAGAGCGGAGTACCGGCGCGTACGTAGTCGTTCTCTTGTACAAGGATTTGCTTAGAGAGGGGTACGAGGTACTTCTTCACTTCGCCCAACTTAGAGGTTACTACGATTTCGCGGTGACCACGCTTCACATTGCCCATAGTGATTTCGCCATCGATTTCGGATACTACGGCGGGGTTGCTCGGGTTGCGGGCCTCGAAGAGCTCGGTTACACGAGGCAAACCACCGGTGATGTCACCAGCCTTACCTACGGCACGAGGTATCTTGATGAGGATGTCGCCGGCCTTGAGTTCCTGGCCATCTTCCACAACGATGTGACCGTTGATGGGGAAGTTGTAGGTGCGGATGAGCTCGCCGTTCTCGTCGAGAATATGAGCTGAAGGCACGCGGCCCTTCTCTTTAGACTCGATAACGATGCGCTCGCGGAGACCGGTGGCTTCGTCTTCTTCTACACGGTAGGTTACACCTTCGATAACATCTTCGAACTGGATGCGACCGGTGCTCTCGGTTACGATTACGGCGTTGAAGGGGTCCCACTTAGCGATGAGGGTGCCCTTGGCCACCTTGTCGCCATCGTTTACAAAGAGTTGTGAGCCGTAGGGTACGTTCTGAGAAGAGAGGATGATGCCTGTGTTCTCGTCTATGAAGCGTACTTCAGCCAAACGACCTACCACTACCTTGGCGGCAGTGCCGTCTTCGTTGGTTACGTCTACGGTACGGAGTTCTTCAAACTCAAGGCGGCAGTCGCTCTTAGCCACGATGGTGGCATTAGCGGCGGCGTTACTTGCGATACCACCGGCGTGGAACGTACGGAGTGTCAACTGAGTACCCGGCTCACCGATAGACTGTGCTGCAATCACACCAACGGCTTCACCCTTCTGTACCATGCGGCTGGTAGCGAGGTTGCGACCGTAGCACTTCATGCAGACACCGTGCTTGCTTTCGCAGGTGAGCACTGAGCGGATTTCTACGCTCTCGATGGGTGAGGCTTCAATCTCGGCAACTACGGCTTCGGTGATTTCCTCGCCCGATGCTACGATGAGCTTACCTGTAGTGGGGTGAATAATATCGTGTACTGACACACGACCCAGGATACGCTCGCCAAGTGAAGAGATAACTTCGTCGCCATCTTTCAAGGCTGTGCATACCAAACCACGGAGGGTGCCGCAGTCTTCTTCGTTGATGATTACATCGTGTGAAACGTCTACGAGACGACGAGTCAAGTAACCGGCGTCGGCTGTCTTCAAAGCGGTATCCGCAAGACCCTTACGGGCACCGTGGGTAGAGATAAAGTACTCCAACACGGACATACCTTCCTTGAAGTTAGAGAGGATGGGGTTCTCAATAATCTGCGCACCCTCGGCACCTGCCTTCTGGGGCTTGGCCATCAAACCACGCATACCTGCGAGCTGTGCAATCTGGTCGGCAGAACCACGGGCTCCAGAGTCGAGCATCATGAACACAGCGTTGAAGCCTTGGTCGGCCTCTGTCATCTGCTTCATGAGGGTCTTCTTCAGGTCGGTATTAACGTGGGTCCATGTATCGATAACTTGGTTGTAGCGCTCGTTGTCGGTGATGAAACCCATGTTATAGTTCATGGTGATCTGGTCAATCTCTTCGTTACCGCGCTTCACAATGTCTACCTTCTCTGCAGGGATAATGATATCGTCGAGGTTGAAGGAGAGGCCGCCTTCGTAGGCCATACGATAACCGAGGTTCTTGATACCATCGAGGAATTCGCAGGCACGAGCCATACCCACAGTCTTGATTACGCGGGTAATGATGTCGCGAAGAGACTTCTTAGATATAATGGTGTTGACATAGCCTACTTCTACGGGGATAATCTCATTTACGATTACACGACCTACAGAAGTTTCTACCAAACGCTTCACTACATTGCCCATCTCATCTACGTCGTCTACAACAACCTTAACAGGGGCGTGTACATCAACTCGCTTCTCGTTGTAAGCAATGATGGCTTCTTCAGCACCGTAGAAAGTGAGTCCTTCGCCCTTTGCTCCGGGACGCAACTTGGTGATGTAGTAAAGACCAAGCACCATATCCTGTGAAGGCACTGTGATAGGCGCACCGTTGGCGGGGTTGAGGATGTTGTGGCTTTGGAGCATCAACATCTGAGCCTCGAGGATTGCATTGTTGCCCAAAGGAAGGTGTACCGCCATCTGGTCACCATCGAAGTCGGCGTTGAACGCTGTACATGCAAGGGGGTGGAGCTGGATAGCTTTACCTTCGATCATCTTGGGTTGGAATGCCTGGATACCAAGACGGTGAAGTGTCGGCGCACGGTTGAGCAATACGGGGTGACCCTTCATAACGAGTTCGAGGATATCCCAAATAACCGGCTCACGGCGGTCTACTATCTTCTTAGCGCTCTTCACTGTCTTCACAATGCCGCGCTCAATAAGTTTACGGATGATAAATGGTTTGTAGAGCTCAGCAGCCATCAATTTAGGCAAACCGCACTCACCCATCTTCAACTCAGGACCTACGACGATTACCGAACGAGCTGAGTAGTCAACACGCTTACCGAGGAGGTTCTGACGGAAACGACCTTGCTTACCCTTCAAAGAGTCTGACAAAGACTTCAAGGGGCGATTGCTGTCGCTCTTCACAGCACTACTCTTGCGAGAGTTGTCGAAGAGGCTATCTACAGCTTCCTGCAACATACGCTTCTCATTACGCAGAATTACCTCAGGAGCCTTAATCTCAAGCAAACGCTTCAGACGATTGTTGCGAATCAAGACACGGCGATAGAGGTCGTTGAGGTCGGAGGTAGCGAAACGGCCACCATCCAGGGGAACAAGCGGACGGAGTTCGGGAGGTGTCACAGGGATAATCTTCATGATCATCCACTCAGGACGGTTACGGTCCTTGCTGGCGCGGAAAGATTCCACCACTTGCAAACGCTTCAATGCCTCATTCTTACGTTGCATAGAAGAGTCTGAGTTAGCACGGTCGCGCAACTCATATGAAAGGCTATCCAAATCCAAACGAGCGAGGAGGTCGTAAACAGCCTCGGCACCCATCTTGGCAATAAACTTATTAGGATCGCTGTCCTCCAAATACTGATTGTCCTTTGGCAACTTCTTCAGCAAATCGAGGTACTCATCTTCAGTGAGCAGGTCGTTAACCAACACTTCTTCTGAAAGTACACCTGGCTGAATTACCACATAGCGCTCATAATATATAATAGAGTCTAACTTCTTGGTAGGAAGACCAAGCAGATAACCCATCTTGTTAGGGAGAGAGCGGAAATACCAAATATGAGCAACGGGTACGACCAACTGAATGTGGCCGGCACGCTCACGACGTACTTTCTTCTCTGTAACTTCTACACCACAACGGTCGCAGACAATGCCCTTATAGCGGATGCGCTTGTACTTTCCACAATGGCACTCATAGTCCTTTGTAGGACCAAAAATGCGCTCGCAGAACAGACCATCGCGCTCGGGCTTATAGGTGCGGTAGTTGATGGTCTCCGGCTTCAACACTTCACCATAGGAGTTTGACTGGATTTCTTCAGGAGAAGCCAGACCTATAGTAATCTTTGTGAAGTTACTCTTTATTTTACTTTCTCTTTTAAATGCCATATTTATAGATTCTTTTACAAAGAGTTTGTGTTGATTAATCGAGGGTTACATTTAAGCCAAGGCCACGGAGCTCATGGAGCAATACGTTGAGTGACTCTGGAATACCAGGAGTTGGCATAGGCTCGCCCTTAACGATGGCTTCGTAAGCCTTAGAACGGCCCACTACATCGTCAGACTTAATAGTCAAGATCTCTTGCAATACATGGGATGCACCGAATGCTTCGATAGCCCAAACTTCCATTTCTCCGAAACGCTGACCACCAAACTGTGCTTTACCACCAAGAGGCTGTTGCGTAATCAATGAGTATGGACCAATTGAACGGGCGTGCATCTTATCTTCTACCATGTGACCGAGCTTCAACATATAGGTAACACCTACTGTAGCTTTTTGGTCGAATGGTTCACCTGTACCACCATCGTAGAGCTGTGTTGAACCATAGCGGGGTAAGCCTGCTTTGTCGGTCCATTCGCAAAGGTCGTCTAACTTAGCACCGTCGAAAATTGGAGTAGCAAACTTAACACCAAGATTCTTACCGGCAGCACCGAGAACAGCCTCGAAAATCTGACCCAAGTTCATACGAGAAGGCACACCCAATGGGTTCAATACAATATCTACCGGAGTACCATCAGCCAAGAACGGCATATCCTCCTGACGAACAATCTTTGACACAATACCCTTATTACCGTGACGACCGGCCATCTTGTCACCTACGCCAATCTTACGCTTCTTGGCAACATAAACCTTAGCCATCTGGATAATTCCTGAAGGAAGCTCATCACCAATGGTAATGGCAAACTTCTTACGCTTCAAGACAGCATCCATAATATTGTGCTTCTTCAGATAGTTGATAACCAACTTACGGATTAAGCCATTTGTATGTTCATCAGAAGTCCAGTTGCTCAATTGTACAGACATAAAGTCTAACTCAGCAAGCAATGAGGCAGTAAACTTAGCATCCTTAGCAATAACTTCAGTACCGATGTTATCCTTAACTCCAAGAGATGTGTAGTTCTTAGTCAACTTAACCAACTTCTCAATCATCAATTTCTTGAGAGCTGCAGTTTCCTTAGCAAAATCATCATCAATCTTTTGCAAGGTTACCTTGTCTGCTGCCTTAGAAGCACGATTCTTAATAGCCTTAGAGAACAAGCGCTTATCAATAATCACACCTGAGAGTGAGGGGTTGGCTTTCAAAGATGCATCCTTTACATCACCAGCCTTGTCACCAAAGATAGCACGCAACAATTTCTCTTCTGGAGAAGGATCACTTTCTCCCTTAGGAGTAATCTTACCAATCAACAAGTCACCGGGAACGACACGGGCACCAATACGAATGATACCATTTTCATCCAAGTCTTTGGTAGCATCTTCACTTACGTTAGGTATGTCGTTGGTAAGTTCTTCCATACCACGCTTAGTCTCGCGTACTTCCAATGCGAACTCGTCTACGTGAACAGAGGTAAGGATATCTTCGCTCACCAAGCGTTCGTTGAGAACGATAGCATCCTCATAGTTGTAACCCTTCCAAGGCATGTAAGCCACCAAGAGGTTACGACCAAGAGCCAACTCACCATTTTCGGTAGCATAACCTTCTGTCAAAATATCACCGGCTTTTACACGCTGGCCCTTCTCACAAATAGGACGAAGGTCAATGGTCATATTTTGGTTGGTACGACGGAACTTAGGTATACTATATTCTTTTGTAGCAGAATCAAAACTTACAAATTCTTCATCGCTTGTACGATCGTATGTTACTCGAATAGTGGTAGCGTCAACGTAGTCAATAACTCCTTCACCTTCTGCAGTAATCATTGTACGAGAATCCTCACACACTTGTTTTTCGATACCTGTACCTACGATAGGAGCTTCAGAACGAATCAAAGGAACTGCCTGGCGCATCATGTTAGATCCCATCAATGCACGGTGAGCATCGTCGTGCTCCAAGAAAGGAATCAAAGAGGCTGCGATTGAGGCAATCTGCTGAGGAGCAACGTCCATCAATTCTACATTAGCGGGAGGAACTACAGGATAATCAGCATCCTGACGACACTTTACCTTCTTAAGAATAAAGCTACCATCGTCATTCAAAGGAGCATTACCCTGACCGATAATCTTTCCTTCTTCTTCTTCCGCAGTCAAATAAACAACATTATCATTGTTAAGGTCAACCATTGAACCTTCCACCTTTCTATAGGGAGTTTCAATAAAACCTAAGTCATTGATTTTTGCATATACACAGAGAGAAGAAATAAGACCAATGTTTGGTCCTTCAGGAGATTCGATAGGACATAGACGACCATAGTGTGTATAGTGTACGTCACGCACTTCGAAACCTGCACGCTCACGAGAAAGACCACCAGGACCAAGGGCAGAAAGACGACGCTTGTGAGTTACCTCAGCCAATGGATTAGTTTGGTCCATGAACTGTGACAAGGCGTTAGTTCCAAAGAAGGAATTAATTACAGACGAAGTGGTCTTGGCATTGATCAATTCAATTGGAGTAAACACTTCGTTATCGCGTACGTTCATACGTTCACGGATAGTACGGCTCATACGTGCCAAACCAATAGCAAACTGATTTGACAATTGCTCACCTACTGTGCGCACACGACGGTTGCTCAAGTGGTCGATATCGTCTACAGCGGCCTTTGAGTTAATCAACTCGATGAGATATTTGATAATCTCAATGATGTCTTCTTTTGTAAGAACACGTACATCCATATCAGTCGTGAGATTCAACTTTTTGTTGATTCTGTAACGACCTACTTCACCCAAGTCATAACGCTTCTCTGAGAAGAACAAGTTGTTAATAACTTCACGCGCACTTGCATCATCTGCAGGATCTGCATTTCTCAATTGACGATAGATGTAAAGTACAGCTTCTTTTTCAGAGTTACTTGGGTCTTTCTGTAATGTATTAAATATAATAGAATAGTCTGAAGAAGAGTTAGTTTCTTGGTGAATCAAGATAGATTGCGCACCACTACTGATAATCTCTTCAATGTGCTCAGTTTCTATGACAGTTTCACGGTCAAGAATAACCTCGTTACGTTCGATAGAAACAACTTCTCCGGTATCTTCATCTACGAAGTCTTCTACCCAACTTTTCAAAACTCTCGCAGCAAGTTTCTTTCCTACTGCTTTCTTCAGATTTGTCTTATTAACCTTTACCTCTTCGGCAAGATTAAATATTTGAAGAATGTCCTTATCATTCTCAAAGCCGATAGCTCTAAGAAGTGTTGTTACAGGTAACTTTTTCTTACGATCAATGTATGCATACATCACATTGTTAATGTCTGAAGCAAACTCAATCCAAGAACCCTTGAACGGAATGATACGAGCAGAATACAATTGTGTACCATTGGCATGTACATTTGAACCAAAGAACACACCAGGTGAACGGTGAAGCTGAGAAACGACTACACGTTCTGCACCATTAATAATA
The DNA here is from genome assembly GCA_045636405.1 of Alloprevotella sp. GTDB lineage: Bacteria > Bacteroidota > Bacteroidia > Bacteroidales > Bacteroidaceae > Alloprevotella. Next base: position 3,672 of record JAZTXL010000013.1, on the reverse strand, counting down.
AAGGTACCATTGTCCGTCATGTATGGAATTGGGCCCAAGAAAACATCTTGCACAACCGTATCGAAATCCTCATGCTCTGGGTCAGTGCAATAGAGTTTCAATTTGGCTTTCAAAGGCACACTATATGTAAGACCTCTTTCTAAACATTCCTGAATACTATAGCGAGGTGAATCAATATAATAGTCAAGGAATTCAAGTACAAAGTTGTTGCGAGTATCTGCTATTGGAAAATTCTCAGCAAAAACTTTATACAGACCATCATTCTTACGTAATTCAGAAGGAGTGTCGAGCTGCAAAAAATCTTTGAAAGATTTTAATTGCACATCCAAGAAATCCGGATAAGGCATCGGATTCTTTACGGATGCAAAATTCACACGTTGGTTAATTACTCTTGAAGACATTCTTTATTTTATTTGGCTATTCTATTTTTGACTTTGTAAGTAGCAGAAAGGCATATAGGCGATACTGCCAATCTTTACAAATTTATAGACACAAAAAGGTTAAGAACCCTCTACCAGAGGATTCTTAACCACCACCTTCGGTGTTATAATGAGGTATTAAGCGATTTCAACCTCAGCACCAGCCTCTTCGAGAGCCTTCTTGAGTGCTTCAGCTTCTTCCTTAGCAACACCTTCTTTCAACTTGCTAGGAGCACCGTCAACGAGATCCTTAGCTTCCTTAAGACCTACGCCGCAAGCTTCCTTAACAGCCTTAACAACTTGGAGCTTAGCTGCACCTGCGTTCTTAAGAATTACATCGAAAGAAGTCTTTTCTTCAGCAGCAGCAGCGCCACCACCGTCTGCAGCAACAACTACAGCTGCAGCAGCAGGTTCAATTCCGTATTCTTCCTTAAGGAAAGTAGCCAATTCATTTACTTCTTTTACAGTCAAATTTACCAATTCTTCTGCAATAGCTTTGATATCTGCCATTTTTATAAGTATTTATTGTTATTAATCTTTTATTTGTAAGCTACGCTGCTTTTCCTATATCAATGCAACAAGTAGCTTTATTGTGGGCTTTATTATTCTGCCGCAGGAGTTTCTTCTTTGTCGAAGCGAGCCTCGAGGCCGGAAAGAATATTGCGGAGCGGAGACTGAAGAAGGCCAACGATTTCGGCGATAACCTCGTTCTTGCTCTTGATTGCGCAAAGAGTAGAGAGATGTTCAGCACCAACGTAGAATCCTTCTTCTGCATAAGCACCTTTTAATGCAGGAATACCATCCTTACCAAATTCCTTAATCAATTTTGCAGGAGCGTTGGCAACGTTTGAAAGAAACATTGCGGTTGTTCCTTTAAGACAGGGAAGGAGGGGAGTATAATCAACATCAGCATTAGCAAATGCTTTTTCAAGAAGAGTGTTCTTAACAACAATCATCTTAACATCTGTACCGAAACACTTACGACGCAAGTTGCTAGTAGTTTCAGCGTTCAGACCTGTTACATCTACTAAATAAAGATGTGCATATTCTTTAAGAGATTCACCGATTTTCTCGATGATAATAGCTTTATCTTCCTTTCTCATGATTCAATTCAATTAAGCTTCTTCAATAGATTTGGGGTCAATCTTAATACCCTTACTCATTGTTGAGGAAAGATAAATACTCTTAATATAGGTTCCCTTAGCTGCAGCAGGTTTTAACTTGTTGATAGTTGCAATAAACTCTTTAACGTTACCAATCATCTGTTCGGGAGTGAAAGACACTTTACCTACAGAAGTGTGAACGATACCAGTCTTGTCTACTTTGAAGTCAATCTTACCTTGCTTTACTTCACGTACAGCCTTGGCAACATCCATAGTTACAGTACCACTCTTGGGGTTAGGCATCAATCCACGAGGACCGAGCACACGACCCAGGGCACCAATCTTACCCATGATGGCAGGCATTGTGATGATCACATCAATATCTGTCCAACCACCTTTAATCTTCTCGATGTATTCGTCGAGACCTACATAGTCAGCGCCAGCTTCTTTTGCAGCAGCTTCGGCATCAGGCGTACAGAGGCAGAGCACACGAACTGTTTTACCAGTACCATTAGGAAGTGATACTACACCACGAACCATTTGGTTTGCTTTGCGAGGGTCTACACCCAAACGTACGTCTATATCGAGAGAAGCGTCAAACTTAGTGGTAGTAATTTCTTTTACCAACACTGCAGCTTCTTTCAGAGAGTATGCCTTCCCTGCTTCAATCTTGTCAGCTACCAACTTCTGATTTTTTGTCAGTTTACCCATTGTTGTGAAAAATTGAAGTTAAAAATTATACCGGGAAGTCACCCTTAATTGTGATACCCATACTACGAGCCGTTCCGGCAACCAATTTCATAGCAGCTTCTACCGTGAAGCAGTTGAGGTCCGGCATCTTATCTTCTGCGATAGCCTTTACTTGATCCCAAGTAATTTCAGCAATCTTAGAACGGTTAGGCTGAGCGGAACCACTCTTCTTCTTGGCTGCCTCAAGCAATTGAATTGCTACAGGAGGAGTCTTTACAATAAATGAAAAAGACTTGTCATTGTAGTAAGTGATGACAACAGGCAGAACCTTTCCTGCCTTCTCCTGAGTTCTGGCATTGAACTGCTTGCAAAAATCCATGATATTAATACCCTTGGAACCCAAAGCAGGACCTACGGGAGGTGATGGATTTGCAGCGCCACCTTTAATCTGTAATTTGATTAATCCAGCAACTTCTTTAGCCATTGTTATTATTGTTTTAAAAATTATGAAAGAACCTCGGTACGTAACACTACCTTATTCTTTCTCTACCTGCATAAAACTTAAAGCCAAGGGCGTGCTACGTCCAAAGACTTTTACAGTCACTGTCAGTTTCTTCTTCTCGTTGTTTACTTCTTCAACAACGCCTGAGAATCCACTGAACGGACCTTCTGTAACCTTCACTGCTTCGCCTACAGAATATGGAATTACGGTATCCTCAGCCACTTCGGCGAGTTCATCTACCTTACCCAAAATTCTGTTGACCTCACTTTGACGCAAAGGAGTTGGATTATCTAATCCACCCAAGAAGCCCAATACGTTAGGCGTAAAACGCAACTCATGAGCAATCTCACCTACCAATTTTGCTTCTACCAAGACATATCCCGGCAGATAGTTTCTCTCTTTCACAACCCTTTTACCGGCGCGAACTTGATAAACTTTCTCTGTCGGAATCAACACTTGAGAAACCAGACCACCTAGACGTCCGTTTTTAATTTCGGCGTCTATGTACTCCTTTACTTTGGCTTCTTTTCCACTTACAGCACGCAATACGTACCAAGACATTTCAACTTCAGCCATCGTAACAAATTATAAGCTGTAGATAAACTCCAAGAATTTCTCAAAGCCAGTGTCAACCAAGAACACAGCAATCGCAATGATGATGGAAGCAACTAGTACAACAATTGCATTGTGTGTCAACTCAGCACGTGTTGGCCACGTAGTTTTATGAGCTAATTCTCCGTAAGAATCTTTACAATATGTGATAAATTTCTTCAACATATATTTTTCAGTTTTAGCACGGGAAGAGAGGCTCGAACTCCCGACACCCGGTTTTGGAGACCGGTGCTCTACCGACTGAGCTATTCCCGTAAAAATAGGCCTCGCCTTTCAACGAGGACCTATTATTTTATTGTCAACTAAATTATTAGTCGAGGATTTCAGTAATCTGACCAGAACCTAC
>JAZTXL010000012.1:0-44793 GCA_045636405.1 Alloprevotella sp. | reverse complement strand
AGTGGGAGAGTAGGTCGCCGCCATTTTTATTTGAGAGAGAGGTTTTGGAGTAACATCCTGAAACCTCTCTCTTTTTTTGTTGTTGCCAAGAGGGAGAGAAACGGAGAAACAGCTCTGGGCGAAGAAAAAGATTTTAGATCTCCAGGGTCTCTAAGGTCTTTAAGGAAATGATATCGGCGAGGGAAGATATGGAAAGCCCATAGACGTTTAGTAGGGATTTGAAATATGGCAGTAGATTTTGCTATAAGTGGTATAGAAACCTATCTTTTCTTGTTTTTTATAAAATAGAATAAAAGGGATACATATGTGAAATTATGTTGTAACCCTTTGAAATACATCGCTTTCTGTTTAAGTGAGGATTATTAGTGTTTACTAAAAATGTATGAGCCTCTAGGATGAACACTTCTGTAAATAAATGAGTAGATTTACATAGAATAGAGTTACGCAATCAATTTCGTTCTTTTTTAGCTATTAAGCCATACATTCTCATTTTGTTCACGTAGCCTTAAAAATAAAACGAGGATGAGTTTATTCATCCTCGTTGTGACTCCTGCAGGATTCAAACCTGCAACCTTCTGATCCGTAGTCAGATGCTCTATTCAGTTGAGCTAAGGAGCCTTCCTTTATTTGTGACTCCTGCAGGATTCAAACCTGCAACCTTCTGATCCGTAGTCAGATGCTCTATTCAGTTGAGCTAAGGAGCCTTCCTCTATTTGTGACTCCTGCAGGATTCAAACCTGCAACCTTCTGATCCGTAGTCAGATGCTCTATTCAGTTGAGCTAAGGAGCCTTCCTTTATTTGCGAGTGCAAAGTTACAATATTATTTTAAACTGCCAAAGTTTTTTGAGCTTTCTGTAATAGAATCTCTCTTTTTTATTGATTTTATATAAAGTTGACTATAATTCACTTCTGGGCTTTGCCACTCGATGCTTTCTTTACTTGTTTTATTGCTTCAGTTGTATCTAAAATGTAGAATAATATAAAGGGAACTATGAGTTAAGGTAAAAAAAAATATTAACTTTGCAATATTTTATGAAAAATCCGTTTAGATAATAGAAATTCATGATAAAATCAGCTAAGGAAGATATGTTATATATGTCTGTGAATCGACGAAATGAATGTTTTGAAGTCGAAGATAATATGACGGCCGTAGGGAAGTTTGTAAAACGCATTTTGGATATAGTGTGTTCCTTTTTGGGTTTAGTTTTACTATCTCCGATATTTTTAATCACCTATTTGGCTTTAAAATGGCAAGGAGAAGGATCTGTTATTTTTAAACAAGAGAGAATAGGTTATCAAGGGAAACCTTTTTACATGTATAAGTTTAGGACAATGCATGTAAATGCAGAAAATGATGGTCCGCAGTTGGCAATTAAAAATGATGTTAGATTAACGCGTATTGGTAAATTTTTACGTGAGCATCATTTGGATGAATTACCTCAATTTTGGAATGTTTTCATTGGAGATATGTCTATGGTAGGTTATAGGCCTGAGAGAAAATATTTTATTGATCAGATAATGGCTGAAGATAGCAGATATAAATGTTTATTTCAGATTAAGCCCGGAGTCACATCAGAAGCTACTTTGTATAATGGTTATACCAATACAATGGAAAAGATGTTGGAACGCTTAAATATGGATTTAAGATATCTAGAAACTGCAACTGTAGCCAAAGACATAATGATTATCTTTAAAACATTCCGGGTAATTATTTTAGGTGATAAGAGTAACTAGTGTTATGTTGAATAAAAGAATCATCATTTTTATATTGGGCGTTTTGTTAATGCAAGTAACTATATTCGCCCAAACAACCATGACAGATGAACAAGTCATGGATTTTGTTATTAAAGAAAATGAGAAAGGAACATCGCGTGAGGAGATCGTGACTAAATTGGCTCAACGCGGTGTCTCAATGCAGCAGCTTCAACGCATTCGTAGTCAATATGAAAAAGAAAAGAATGGGGCTGTTATGGGGGCAAAGGACTTAACCGGAAGCCAATCTCGATTGAGAGAAAATAATGGTGACAAGAAAAAAACAATAGATCAGAATTTTAAGCATCGTTCAGATAAGGATAGACAAAAGGGCGACTACGCTTCAATGACAGAGAGAGAAAGACAGCGCATTGAAGACGAAAATTCATATGAGATGCTAAGCGAATTGGATTATATTCTTCCCGATTCATTGGCTTTTTGGCAATATGAGGACGAGACTACTCCAAAGAAAAAAGTATTTGGACATAATATTTTTAATCAACAGAATTTATCTTTTGAGCCTAATATGAATATCGCTACTCCGGCTGATTATTGTTTAGGTCCTGGAGATGTGGTCTTTGTTGATATTTGGGGAGCTTCACAGAAAACTCTTTCTTCCACAGTGTCGCCAGAGGGAGAAATTGAAATCGAAGGATATGGTCCGTTTTCTGTGAATGGTTTGACTGTAAGTGCTGCTAACGCAAAGCTACGTTCTACTGTAGGGCAGAGATATGGCGGTTCACAAATTAAATTGTCTGTAGGTCAAACGAGGACTATCGGTGTAAATGTGATGGGTGAAGTTGTGGCCCCCGGCACTTATACTCTTTCTGCTTTCGCCACAGTTTTTCATGCTCTTTATATGGCTGGTGGCGTAAATGAAATTGGTACGCTGCGTGATATAAAAGTGTATAGGAAAGGTCGCTTGATATCTACGATTGATATTTACGACTATATCTTGAATGGTAATCTCTCTGGCAATGTACGCTTGGCTTCGGAAGACGTAATTATTGTGGGCCCCTATGATTGCTTGGTTAACATTACCGGCAAAGTTAAGCGTCCGATGTATTATGAAATGACGAAGAAAGAGAGTGTTGCTACCTTGATTAAGTATGCCGGTGGATTTACAGGGGATGCATATGAAGGAAATGTGCGTCTGATTAGAAAGCGCGGTGGCGAAATGTCTATATATAGTTTAGATGAGTTTGAGCGTGGCACATTCCAATTGGAAGATGGTGACTCGTTATCTATAGACTCTGTATTGCCTCGTTTCCGTAATATGGTAGAGGTTAAGGGTGCAGTATATCGTCCTGGTATGTATCAAATGGACGGTAATATTAATACCGTGCGTCAATTATTAGAGGTGGTAGGCGGTGTAACGGAAGATGCATTCATAACACGTGCTGTAATGCATAGAAGAAAAGCCGATCGTACACTAGAGGTATTGTCTATTGATATTGAAGGATTGATGTCGCAAAATGTGCCAGATGTTACATTGCGAAATGAAGATGTTCTATTTATCCCAAGTCTTAAGGATGTTCAAGAAGAGCGTACACTTTCTATTTTTGGTGAGGTAAATGATCCGGGAGTCTACCAATTTGCAGAGAAGACTACTTTGGAGGATTTTATACTTCAGGCGGGAGGCCTTAAAGATGGGGCTTCGCTTGTGAAAATAGATGTTTCGCGTCGTCTTCGAGATGGAAAGGCAATGGAGTCTGGAAATCAGATGGCTAAATCCTATACTTTTTCAATAAAAGATGGTTTTGTGATAGACGGAACTCCAGGATTTGAATTAGAGCCCTTTGATGAAGTATTTGTAAGAAAATCACCGGGTTATGTAGAGCAAAAGCATGTTTCTATTGAAGGAGAAATTGTCTTTGGTGGAAAATACGTGATGACCCAGAAAAAGATGCGATTGAGCGATTTGGTTAAGAGTGCTGGTGGGTTGACCCTTGAAGCTTATCCACAAGGGGCACGTTTGGAGCGTACTTTGACCACGATGGAAAAAATTAAAACAAAGCAGTTGCTTAAGTTGGCCACTTTCGGCGATAGTACAGATGTTAGAAAATTAGATGTTGGAGAGACTCGTTATGTCGGAATCAACTTGGATAAGGCTCTGCAAAATCCAGGAAATGACGAGTGGGATATAGTATTGGAAGAAGGTGACAAACTTTCAATACCTTCAGTATCTAATACAGTGTCTATAAATGGAGAAGTAATGTATCCTAATACTGTTGCATATAAGCCAGGAGCTGATTTGGATTATTATGTGAATATGGCTGGTGGCTATAGCCTTAAAGCAAAGAAAAGAAGAGTTTTTGCTGTAAATATGAACGGAACGGTTACACGGGTGAAAAGTTCAAAAGATATTCAGCCTGGATGCGAAATCGTAGTACCAGTTAAGAAAAAGAACCACTCTGTTTCTTTAGCAGAAATTATTAGTTTGGGTGTAATGACCTCTACTATGTTAACGGCTATTGTAACTCTTATTAGAAAGTGATGTAAATGTCTGATGTTGAAATATATAAAAACCGCTAATCTAGATTAGCGGTTTTTTGTTGCTTGGTATTTGACTTTATATTATCTGTAAAAATTGTACTCCTTTTTTCCTTGTGCCTTGAATGAATTCCTGCTAAGTTCTAGAATCTTTACCGTGTCAGCATCTCCCTCTTGGTCTTGAAGTACCAATTTGCCATTGCAAATAGTGTAGTTAGTTGTGTACAACTCTAATTGTGAAAGATTAATGAGGGTAGAGATTGATTGGTTATTGTCACTAGTTGTTAATGCATATTTTTTACCTTCTTTAAGTTCCCCGTAGATGTTTCCATCGATGCCATCTTCTGAGGTGCGAGTGACGCAGACTGTATCACCTTCATTGGTTATTAATGTAAAGGTAGACATACCAAATTCATCACTGATGCCATATATCGTGCTATCTCTCTCGTTGGTTTCAGTTTTTAAGGAATCTTCATTTGTCTGAACTTTTGGCTGTGATCCAGATTTAGATTCGCATGACATGATACCTATTAAAAAGATAAAGGATGCAATGCTTAATATGTGCTTTTTCATAGCTTTGATTATAGAAAAACTGGCTGTTGTTTGTGTTACATTATTATTTGTTGGCGAAGATACGTAATATTTTTTGTTGGCGATATGCTTTTTTATTTAAAATATTGTGTGTTAGAAGAAAAAGAAGTAACTTTGTGGCCGATTTTAGCAATATAAAGTCTAACATTATTAATTAACTTATTTACTAACATTTTTAAATGGAGAATTTAAAAAACATTGCACCTCTGTCAGATTTTGACTGGAATGCATTTGAACACGGAACTGCTAATTTGCAGAGCCAAGAAGAACTTGAAAAAGCTTACGACCAAACTTTAGGTCGTGTTAACAACAACGAAGTTGTAGAAGGTACAGTTATCTCTATCAACAAGCGTGAAGTTGTTGTAAACATTGGTTACAAGAGCGACGGTATCATTCCCGTAAGCGAATTCCGTTACAATCCTGAATTGACTGTAGGTGACGTTGTTGAAGTCTACATTGAAAACCAAGAAGACAAGAAAGGTCAATTGGTTCTTTCTCACAAGAAAGCACGTGCAAGCAAGTCTTGGGAACGTGTAAATCAAGCTCTTGAAGCTAAGGAAATCGTTAAGGGTTACATCAAGTGCCGCACTAAGGGTGGTATGATTGTTGATGTATTCGGTATCGAAGCATTCCTTCCTGGTTCACAAATTGATGTGAAGCCTATCCGTGACTATGACGTATTTGTGGGCAAGACTATGGAATTCCAGGTTGTTAAGATCAACCAAGAATTCAAAAATGTAGTTGTTTCTCACAAGGCACTTATTGAAGCAGAACTCGAAGCTCAAAAGCAAGAGATTATCTCTAAGCTCGAGAAAGGTCAAGTGCTCGAAGGTACTGTTAAGAATATCACAACTTATGGTGTGTTCATTGACTTGGGTGGTGTTGATGGTCTTATCCACATCACAGACCTCTCTTGGGGCCGTGTTAATGATCCTCATGAAATTGTTGAACTCGATCAGAAACTCAATGTTGTTATCCTTGATTTCGATGAAGAGAAGAAGCGTATTGCTCTCGGCTTGAAGCAACTTACTCCTCATCCTTGGGATGCTCTTGATGCAGAGCTCAAGGTTGGCGACAAAGTTACTGGTAAAGTAGTTGTTATGGCTGATTACGGAGCATTCGTAGAAATTGCTACTGGTGTAGAAGGCCTTATCCACGTAAGCGAAATGAGTTGGAGTCAGCATCTGCGCAGCGCTCAAGATTTCTTGAAGGTTGGCGACGATGTAGAAGCTGTTATCCTTACTCTCGATCGTACAGAGCGCAAGATGTCTCTCGGTATCAAGCAACTCAAGGCAGATCCTTGGATGGATATCGAAGGTAAGTATCCAGTAGGTTCTAAGCACACAGCTAAGGTGCGCAACTTTACTAACTTCGGCGTATTCGTTGAGTTGGAAGAAGGTGTAGATGGTTTGATTCACATTTCAGACCTCTCTTGGACTAAGAAGATTAAGCATCCTTCAGAATTTACTCAAATCGGTGCAACTGTAGAAGTAGTAGTTCTTGAAATCGATAAGGAAAATCGTCGTTTGAGTCTTGGTCACAAGCAACTCGAGGAAAATCCTTGGGATGTATTTGAAACAGTATTCACTGAAGGTAGCGCACACGAAGGTACAATCATCGAATTGCTCGATAAAGGTGCTGTAGTTCAGCTCGAATATGGTGTAGAAGGTTTCGCTACTCCTAAGCACCTCGTAAAAGAAGATGGTAGCCAAGCTCAATTGAACGAGAAACTTACTTTCAAAGTTATTGAGTTCAACAAGGACAGCAAGCGCATCATCTTGAGTCACAGCCGTACATACGAAGATGTACAACGTGCAGAAGCTCGTGCTGAGAAGAAGGCTGCAACTGCTGCTAAGAAGGCAGCTGCAAAGAAGGAAGAAACTCCTGCTATTCAAAACCAAGCTGCTTCTACTAGCCTCGGTGATATCGATGCTTTGGCTGAGTTGAAAGCAAAGATGGAACAAGCATAATAGCTTTAAAATATTCTTATTTTAAATAGGGTAACTTTGGTTACCCTATTTTTTATATAAACATTATTGATTTGAAACATAGCTGTTATTCTAAATATCCTGTAGACATCCAATAGTGCCAGTCTATAGGTGTGTAGCCCACTTATAGACGCAGTTTAAAGGATTTAATTGCTTACAAAAAGGACAAACTTTGTATGTCTAATTTAGACTGAAAAAGCCTAAGAAGAATTATTCTTAGGCTTTATTCATTTTTTACTTAATAGCAGAAAAGCTATTCTAAGCAATTAACTCAAATCTCTTTGTATTCAAGTATATCTCCAGGCTGGCAGTCAAGTATTTTGCATATGGCATTGAGTGTGCTGAAACGTATAGCTTTTGCTTTCCCTGTTTTAAGTATGGATAGGTTTGCCGGTGTGATACCTGTTTTTTCAGCAAGTTCTCCCGATGTCATTTTTCGTTTAGCAAGCATGACATCTACATTTATAATTATTGACATAGTTGTATTTTTTAAATAGTCAAATTATTTTCTTCGCTTACCTTCGCTGCAACTTTATACATCAGAGCAAAGATAATAAGTAACAATGTACATATTGTAGTGTCAAAGTTTAACACAATATGTGGGGTTTCAGCAGTCATAAAAGTCTTTATGTTTTCTTGGCAAAAATTTCCCAAAAAATAAAATGATGCCATTAGGTAAATGATAGAAACATTGGCGTGTGGAAACAAAACTCCATTCTTTATGGCCTTATATTGCTTGATTAGAAAAAAGAAAATTAGAATATAAAATGCAGTCTTGAATAGCAATCGCCCAATGAAAATAATCATCTGTATTTGAAGTATATCTTCTCGCCATGTAAAATTACAGCCATTAGCATATACATCTATACTTTGAACAATTAGTATGCAAATACTAATTAATGATAGTAGGAAGATAACAATCGTTATTCCCAGCAAACTTTTACAATTACTAGATTTCATAAAAAATGTTTTAGGGGTTTGTAATACTGCAAATGTAAGAATAAATTATCGTAAAACAATAAATAATATTACAAAAACAATAATTTAATATTGTTTAACGATAACACATCTATTCTAGTAGAACTTATTTTGTATATGTAGAAAATGAGTGTTGTATGAATTTCTTATTTGTATTCCCCCTACATTTTTAATGTTCTATTTTATTTTTGTATTTTGGCTTGTGAAAAAGAACCCCATCAAGAATAATGTATCCATTAAGTTCTGCCTGTGCTTCTTGTCTTAATTCTAGCATTTCATCAGAAGTCAATTCATCTTCTTGAAATCCGTAAAGTTCTAACTTTTCTTTAATCTTTTGAGCGATTTTATTTTTCATAATTGTGTTTTATCATAATAGATTCTCGCTTGAACTTTTTAGCAACATTCTAGGACTAGAAATTTCTTTAAGTATAGTGAGATATGAATGATACTAAAAGTTACTATAGTGATTTCCTAGCTTAAAAGTAGGTGAACCTTATCAATTATATTTACACCCAAATTAGTCCTATTCTATATACGATGAAGGAGAATAAGTATGCTATTAAGGTTGTGTAGATAGCCGAGAATAATGCCCATTTCCATTTTCCACTTTCGTTTTTTATCGCGATGATGGTAGCGATGCAAGGAAAATAGAGTAGAATAAATACCATATATGCCATCGCTGTTTGTGGAGTCATAGCTTTTTGTAGTGCATTTTGTAGTCGTGTTTCTTCTATTTCTGTATTAGTACCAGCCTCTTCAGTGTACATTACTCCAAGTGTACTTACAACCAATTCTTTTGCTCCTATGCCGCTTATAATACCCACGCTCATTTTCCAATCAAATCCCAACGGGGACATGATAGGGGAGATGGCTTGTCCTATTTGCTCAAGGTAGGAATGGTTATTTTGTAATTCTTTTTGTTCAATTTGAATGGCCCCTTCATTATTAGGTCGTGGATAATAGCCTAAAAACCAAATAACGATTGAGAAGGCTAGTATGATTCCGGCCATTTTTTGAAGGTATTGTTTTCCCTTTTCCCAGGTATGTCTGATGACAGATTTTACATTCGGTAAACGATAGGGGGGGAGTTCCATTACAAAAGGTAGATCTTTCCCTTTCATTATGAATTTACTGAGAATACGCGCCGTAATCACCGCCGTGATGATGCCAAAGGCATAAAGACCTAACATTACCAGGCTTTCATATTTTGGGAAAAAGGCGCCTACAAGTATTATATAGATAGGTAATCTGGCTGAGCAGGACATAAAAGGCAATACCAACATTGTAATTAGTCGGCTTTTGTGGTTTTCTATCGTACGTGTGGCCATGACAGCCGGAACGTTACATCCAAATCCCATAATCATAGGGATAAAAGATTTTCCATGAAGCCCCATTCTGTGCATTACTTTGTCCATGATGAACGCAGTTCGTGCCATGTATCCTGAGTCCTCCAAAAGCGAAATGAAAAGGTATAATATCAATATATTGGGGAGGAAAACGATGACACTTCCTACTCCACCGATTATGCCTGATACAACAAGGTCTTTTAATGGACCATTGGCCATATTGGCCGCCACAAAATTTCCAAATTGTTCAATGAGCCATTCAATACCTTGCATAGGATATTCGCCAAGGAAGAACGTACCTTCAAACATAAGGAATAAGAGTAGAAAAAATAGTGGGAACCCTAACCATTTATGGGTTACTATGGTATCTATTTTTTCAGTTACTCGTTGTTTCTTCTGTCGTCTTTCTTGTGGTTGGTAGGTCTCTTTTAAGGCACCTTGTATAAAACCATATTTAGCATCAATGATGGCAGCCTCTGTATTGTCATGTAATTCCTTTTGGATTCTGTTTTGTTCGGCATATCGTATGGCTATCAATTCATCATGATTGGGTAGTCCTTCTACAATGTCTTCTACTTCACTGTCTTTTTCTAAGAATTTGACAGCAAGATATCGAGTAGAGTATTTGTATCTGATGTGTTGGTTTTTTTGAAAAGCAATTTTTATACGGTCAATGCTTTCTTCTAATTCCGGTCCATGATTGACATGGATGTGTCTGGCTAAATTAGGGTCATTGCTTTCATAGACCTTTACGATGGTCTCAAAAAGTTCGTCAATCCCACTTTCTGTTCTGCATATCGTAGGAATAATGGGAATTCCGAGGAGTTGTCCCAAAGTTTTGTGATCCAGTTGGTCCTTTCTGTTTTGTAGTTCGTCGTACATATTGAGCGCCATGACCATACATAGATTCATGTCAATCAATTGAGTGGTCAAATATAGATTACGCTCTAAATTTGTTGCATCGGTTACATTAATAACGACATCAGGAGTGTCGTTGATTAACGTGTGTCTGACAAATCGTTCTTCCGGGCTATAGGAAGATAATGAATAGGTGCCAGGTAAATCAATGATTCTGAAACTGTATTCTTTGTAGTTGTTTACATTCGAATCCTTTTCTGCCCGATATTTAAATGTAAAAAATCCCTCTTTAGCATCGACGGTTACGCCACTATAATTTCCAACATGTTCATGACTTCCTGAAGCAATATTGAACAAGGAGGTTTTACCGCAATTAGGGTTACCTACCAAAGCTACATTGATAACCCTACCTTTTTGTGCGGCCATGTTTTTCATGCGTACTTCAAGAGAGTTCTCAATTTCTTGTTTATCCCGTTCTGATGGTACAAGGGCTTTTAGGTCTTTTGCCGGCTGAGACAATTCAATTTCACGTGCTTCTGATTCACTGATGATTTCTACCAGTCTGGCTTCTTCACGTCTTAACGTGATTTTATATCCCATCAATTCATATTCAATGGGATCGCGAAGTGGGGCATTGAGTATTACTTTTACAGTTTTTCCTTTAATAAACCCCATTTCTACAATGCGTTTCCTAAAGCCTCCGTGGCCGGAAACTTTTACAATAACACCGCGCTCGCCAGTATGTAGTTCTGATAATTTCATTGAAGCATTTAATTACAAATGCAAAGTTACGTTTTGCAAAGTGATGTACAAAGCTTTTATACCCTTAATAAACGACATTGCAATCTTGTTAGAAAATAAAATAGGGTGATAATTTTAGAAAATCTTCTTCGTTAAACTCTTTATAAAATTTTAGCTCGTTCCAACTATTGATTTTTCCATAATTATGAATGTGTTGTGTAATGGCTTTAACTTGTTCATAATTCAGATATGGGTGTCGTATTAATTCTTTAAACGAGGCTTTGTTTATCTTAATTGTTTTGATGTGTGGGTCTTCTGTAATGTAAATCCAGTTTTCGATATCTTCAGGAATACCTTCAATCTCTTTAACTTGTTTTATATTTACAAAACCACCAAGCCTTTCTCTATATTTGAATATCTTGGATGCGTAGTAGCTCCCTATACCAGGGATTTTTTTTAGACAAGTGGTATCGGCATTGTTAATGTCGATTTTACTCCCTACAGCCAATTTTTCTGTATATGGGAGTACTATTTGAGTTGAATTTTTCTTGAATTTAGATTTTCTTGTATATTGTGGAACTATCTCAATGTAGGGCTCAATACGTTTAAAATCTTTAGAACTGAGTCCATATAGATGTGAAAAATGCTCTTTGTCTCGCCAAGTTCCGCCCTTTCTACGATATTGTAATGTATTATGGGCTTGCTGAGGTGTCAAGCCGCATTTAATTAGTGTGACAGAATCAGCTGTATTGGGATCAAAGCTAATTGGCGAGAAATATTGTTCTTTCGTATGAGTGGCAGAATCGAAATTTGTTAATTCTTGAATTTCTGATTCAGAAAGAACTTTTACCTTCTGATTGTAATGGAATTTCCACAAACTTGTTATCCCAATACATATGAGAATAACAATAAGTAGCAGAATAAAACCGCGACGGTCTGCCCGTGATACAAATAGTTTGTTATTTAGTTTCATCAAGGATTATTTGGTATTATTATATCCTTCAGATTTAAGGAAGTCAATCACTTTGTTTTTAACATCCCCTTGAATAATTATATCATTGTCCTTCATACTTCCGCCTGTGCTTAATTTAGTCTTTATAGCACGACTTAAATCTTTTAAATCTTCAGATTTTCCAATGAACCCACTGATGAGTGTTACCGTTTTACCATTCCTGCCGCTTCGCTCAATTCTAACACGAAGTTTTTGTTGATTTTTAGGGAGAGTTTCCAGTTCTTCTTCTGTTTCTGTTTCAAATCGTATGTCGGGATTTGTAGAATATACAAGCCCCAAACGTTTTTTCCAATCGTTGTTTGCCATAGTTGTCAGTTATGAAAGAATGAGGAAAGTGCTTTTCTTGCATCAGCCAATGCCGCTTGCCAATCTGATATTGAGTTTTTCCCAACAATGTCACTGATGTATTTAATGGCAATGAATGGGACGTTAAACTCTTTACATACTAGGGCTTCTGCATAAGCTTCCATGTCAATAACATCACCAGTGAGATGGCTGGTTTCCGTAATAAATTGATCTCCGGTGTTGACCATGCCTCTTTTTGTTGCTTTTTTAAAACAAGCTATCGGAGGTAGGGGAGAGTGTTCGTTGATAATAAAGTCTATTCCAGGAATTTGGGTGCTTTCTAAATCACGATCACAAAAATTTTTACAAACAAATATGTCGCCGATGTGATGTGACAGTGTTCCTGCAGTTCCTATATTGATGACATAGTCTGGTTTTTGCGTAATAACAGCCTTTGTTAGCTGCAAAGCTGCATTGGATTTTCCAATGCCGGTTATGATGTGAGATGTATCATGTCCGGAAAGACAGATGTCAATAACTTCTTCTTCAATAGCAAATGTAAATAATATTTTCATTTTAGAAATATCATTGGTGTAGAACAAGAAAAGGCCAATAGCAATGAATTTTTGCATTAGCCTTTTCTTCTGTATGTGACTTTGTTATTCTTCTAGCTTGCGATAGCGACCACGTTTTGGCTCTTCGAGACCAAGACGTTTGGCTTTGTTTGCTTCGTACTCCGTATAGCTTCCTTCAAAATAGAATACATTACCATCCCCTTCAAAAGCCAAGATGTGAGTACAAATGCGGTCAAGGAACCAACGGTCGTGACTGATGACAACGGCACAACCAGCAAATTGCTCAAGGCCTTCTTCAAGTGCACGCAATGTATTCACGTCAATGTCATTGGTTGGCTCATCAAGCAAAAGAACATTTCCTTCTTGCTTTAGGGCCATAGCTAAGTGTAGACGATTGCGCTCACCTCCTGAAAGAACCCCACATTTTTTCTCTTGGTCACCGCCAGAAAAATTAAATCTGCTCAAGTAGGCACGAGCATTAACGTCGCGTCCTCCCATTCGTATCAATTCGTTTCCTTGACTAATAACCTCATATACTGACTTGTTCGGATCAATATCGCTATGCTGTTGGTCCACATAAGAAATCTTAACGGTTTCTCCAACTTCAAAATCACCCTTATCCACTTTTTCCAATTCCATAATCAGTCGGAATAAAGTGGTCTTTCCTGCTCCATTAGGACCGATTACGCCGATGATACCATTAGGAGGAAGCATAAAGTTTAAATCGGAGAATAGGGTCTTTTCACCAAAGCTTTTAGCTACATGAATAGCTTCTATTACTTTGTTTCCTAGACGAGGACCATTGGGAATGAATATTTCCAAGTGTTGTTCTTTCTCCTTTTGGTCTTCATTCAGTAACTTGTCATATGAGTTAAGTCGGGCTTTTCCCTTTGCTTGTCTGGCCTTCGGAGCCATTCTTACCCATTCTAATTCTCTTTCTAGAGTTTTGCGGCGTTTACTGGCCACTTTCTCTTCCATCTCCATGCGCTTACTCTTCTGTTCTAGCCATGAAGAATAGTTGCCTTTCCATGGAATACCTTCGCCACGATCAAGCTCTAGTATCCATCCTGCAACATCGTCTAAGAAGTATCTATCGTGTGTCACAGCGATAACTGTTCCCTCATATTGATTGAGATGCTGCTCCAGCCAATCTATACTTTCTGCATCTAAGTGGTTGGTTGGCTCATCCAACAAGAGAACATCGGGCTTCTGTAAAAGCAATCGGCAAAGAGCCACTCTGCGCCTTTCTCCTCCAGAGAGATGCTCAACGCTTTGATTGGCGGGCGGGCATCGTAAAGCGGCCATAGCTCTATCTAAACGACTATCTAAATTCCATGCATCAGTAGAGTCGATAATATCTTGTAATTCTCCTTGTCTGACAAAGAGCTCATTCATCTTGTCTGCGTCTTCATAGTATTCAGGCAAGCCGAACTTTTGGTTGATTTCTTCGTATTCCGCTAATGCATCAACAATGTGTTGCACTCCCTCCTGAACAATCTCTTTTACGGTTTTTGAGTTGTCTAATTGTGGCTCTTGTGGAAGATAGCCTACAGTGTATCCCGGAGAAAAAACAACATTGCCTTGATAATCGTTGTCTAATCCGGCAATGATTTTCATAAGGGTTGATTTTCCGGCACCATTGAGACCAATGATACCAATTTTAGCTCCATAGAAGAAAGATAGGTAAATGTCTTTCAAAATGGTTTTGTTGGTCTGCTTGATGGTTTTTGTCAAGCCTACCATTGAGAAAATGATTTTTTTATCGTCTACCGTTGCCATATTATGCAATTTAAATTTTATGTTCTAAAACTACTTATCTACCAAAGGTTCTCGATGGTCTTTGTGTATTGTTTCTTGTAGGTTGGGAAGAATCTCCAACTTTATTTCTTGAAAAATTCCTATCTGCTGAGAAGTTTCTTTGCGGCCTGTTCTTTTCGCTCTCTTTGTTTCTATTATTGGGCGACTGAATTTTGTTGGGCTCTTTTTCTCTCTGTGAAGTAGATGGTCTATTTGATTGTCTGGGAGGAACTTTGCCCGAATGGTCATTCTTGTTCGGGCTAATTCTGTTTCCATTTTTGTTATGACCGGTACGACCAAAATTCGTTTTTTTCATAGGGTGGCTACCTGTGTGCCCATGATAGTTGTCTCTCATTCCGCGGCCTGGTGTAAATGTGTGTCCATGGTAGGGACTTCTGTCATTGTGTCCTCGGCGGCGCCAGTCCACTCCGCGATAAGAATGATAGATAATTGGTTTCTTGAAATAGTAGTATCCCCTTCTATAATGGTTGAAGACGGGGAAATACCATGAAGAGTGAATCCAACGGATAGGGCGGAAAAAGTAATCAATTGTTGTGTAGAGGGTATATTGCCAGTCAAAAAGGATATAACGTAAATCTGTGTTTCTAAATCTCCAATAAATCCCATCACAATCAGCAACAGTGCGTAGGCTCATGAAATAGTCGAGGTTGATCTGATAGACGCGGTCATACTGTTCAGGAGTAAGATTCAACTCATAGGCCATTTTGTCTGTGAGGAATAAAGCATTGCCCCTTGCGCTTTCATAATCCATCGCCTTTGCTGTAAACGATAGAATAAAAGTGGCAGTTAAGAAAATGAATAGTCTTTTCATGTTGCAGTATCTTAATAGGTGAAATTTACTTGTTTCGCAAATATCGTAAAAAAAGTCTACATGGCGAACTGAAAAGTCACAAATTATGCAAATCCAGTCATTATTGTGGAATATAGATGTGATAATAAAGAAGGCAGCCGGAGCTGCCTTCTCAAATGTGTTGTCTTTTATTTTGCGTAACTTACCGACCTGGTTTCTCTGATAACGGTAATCTTTACTTGTCCAGGATAGGTCATTTCGTCTTGAATGCGTTTCGCAATTTCGTTGCTGAGGCTTTCTGTTTGTCTGTCGTCAATTTTGTCTGCTCCAACAATTACACGAAGCTCTCGTCCTGCTTGTATTGCGTAGGTCTTAGTTACGCCGGGATAGCTCATTGCGATATTTTCCAAATCGTTAAGGCGCTTGATGTATGCTTCTGCAATCTCTCTGCGTGCACCAGGTCTGGCTCCACTGATCGCGTCACATACTTGTACAATGGGTGAAAGTAAAGTTGACATTTCCATTTCATCGTGGTGTGCACCGATGGCATTGCAAATTTCAGGCTTTTCCTTATATTTTTCTGCAAGCTTCGCACCATATAATGCGTGTGGCAATTCAGATTCTTCATCAGGAACTTTTCCAATGTCGTGTAAGAGACCGGCACGTTTAGCCTTTTTAGGATTTAAACCAAGTTCTGCTGCCATAACAGAGCACAAATTAGCTGTTTCTCTAGCATGTTGCAGTAGGTTCTGACCGTAGCTGGAACGATATTTCATCTTACCTACGATTCTAATCAACTCAGGGTGCAAACCATGAATACCCAGGTCAATAGCTGTGCGCTTACCTGTTTCGATGACTTCTTCGTCTACCTGTTTTTTCACTTTAGCTACCACCTCTTCAATTCTAGCCGGGTGAATTCTTCCATCCGCAATAAGTTGGTGAAGTGCTAATCGGCAGATTTCACGGCGTACAGGGTCAAATGCAGAGATTACAATAGCTTCAGGAGTATCATCAACTACAATTTCTACACCGGTTGCGGCTTCTAATGCTCTGATGTTACGTCCTTCTCTACCGATGATCCTACCTTTTACCTCTTCGTTATCAATATGGAAAACGGTAACGCTATTTTCTATTGCTGTTTCTGTCGCAACTCGTTGGATGCTTTGAATGACAATGCGCTTGGCTTCTTTGCTAGCAGTCATTTTGGCATCATCCATGATTTCATTGATGTAGGACTGAGCATCACTCTTTGCTTCATCTTTAAGAGATTCAATAAGGCGTTTTTTAGCTTCTTCGGCAGAAAGGCCACTTAGCTCTTCTAACTTCTCTCTCTCCTTCATCTGCATGCGGCTAAGTTCTTCTTCTTTGACCGCAAGCATTTGTGCTTGATTCTCTAAACTATTTTGTGTGTGCTCTAATTCTGTCCTACGTTTGTTTAAATCTTCTTGTTTCTGATTTAAACTTAGTTCTCTCTGTTTTAACTTGTTCTCTACTTGTAAAATTTTTTGGTTGCGTTGTTGAACCTCTTTTTCCAACTCTACCTTTTTGTTCAAGAACTTTTCTTTAACTTCAAGTAGTTTCTTCTCTTTGATTACTTCGGCTTCTTGTGCCGCAACCTCTAGTGTTTTTTTGAACTTGCTGTTAAGGACAAATCTAAAGATTGTGTAGCCGATAGCTCCACCTACGATAAGTCCTACTACTAATAATATACTTCCTAATAACATGTTTGTAAATTTTGTTTGTAAAATATTCTGTGTCAGATTGTACTAATTACAAATCCAACTTTCTTTTAGCTTGATTTTAAAGCAAACAAAATTTAAGCAGAAAAGGAAAAATGGAATAATGTGTTATTTGTTCTCATTTAACACATCTTCTATTTCTTTTGTCAGTTGTTCCAATGATTGGTTGAAAGGGGCTGTATCATGCTTCTCTTCTAATTGAAGCACTTTTACGGCAAAATCCAACAATGCGACAGACATATATTTTTCATATCCTTGATTGGGATATGTTGATTGATATTTGCTGAGTTTATCATTAATCTGTGCAGCTGCTTTTCGGAAAATTTCCTCTTTGTCTCTGTGCACAGTAAATGGGTGCATTTGATTCCCAATCAACAATTGGATGACAAACTTTTCGCTCATTCCGTTGCTTTCTTTCATTGTGGCCTATGTGATTAAACATTTAACAGAGCGATGCACTTGTCTACCTCTTTGATGAGTTTGTGTAGACGTGTTTTGGCGTCTTTTAATTCATCGTCTCCAATTTCTATCATTTTGGCCAATTTGAGATTGGCATATTCGGAGCGTAGAGTCTTATTCTCTTCTGAAATAGCTATGAGGGCCATTTCTTTTTCTTCCACCAAACTCCTTAGCTCTCGATTCTTTTGTTCGAGTTCTTTATGCTTTAGAATCAGTTGTCTGACTCTTGTTTCAAAGTTCTGTAAGGTGGTTTGCTCCTCAGAGGTCATCTTGTCATGTTTTAATTGCAAACAAAGTTAAAGACATTTTTTATTATGCCAAAACTTTCTGCATGTTATTTCTTTTCGTCAGATGGTTTTTGCTTAGGCTCCTTCTTGGCAAGTAGAATGATGTTATAAACATATTCGCTCATCCATGGGGCTGTATAGCCTAATGTTTGTTGATATTTTCTAATAGAAAGACATGCTTTCCAAACACCTTCATCTTTCCAACTGTTCTTATTCAGGATGTCATGGATGGTTTTTTCTGTAAATGTCTTTAAGGCGCTACGTAGAAAACTAGGAGTTCTAAATTTCCATTTCATAAGATTGCCTACTAACATCATTAAATCTTGCGAGAATCCCTGGAAAAGGAATAGGTAATTGCGCACATCATTGACATTGCGGCAATTCTTCTTGATGCTATTGTCTATCTCTTTGAAAAAATCGTCGCTGATGCCATAAATTTCTATTAGCATTTTTTTACAGCGGTTCTTTTCTCCTATTCCCAATTTGTTATTAACGGTAGGGACATGGAGTGTTTGTTTAAATACGCGAAGGTCGGGGAGCGCATTGATATTGCTAATACCTAAATTTGAAGCCATGACAGCTTGGTAATAAACACGTATAAGAGACATGAAGTCTTCCATGCCGCCCACTTTTTCATCGCTTGAAGTGCTTTTCTTAAATATTTTTGATAATAATCCCATGTTTGTGTAATTTTTTCACTGCAAAGATAATATTTTGTTGTGTTTGAACAAAAATAATTAGAATCCAATTGCCAATTTGTTTAATATTTCTATGTAAAACTTTGGTCTTTTATCTTTTATAATTTAAAGATTTACATGCTGTACGCTTGAACTTAAAAGTGCAAAAAGATACATGTAATGAAAATGTAAAAATATTTTAAAGAAATTTATTTGGTACTAATAAGAATCTCTTATCTTTGCAACCAAATAATCAAACAATTGTCCTTATGGATTTTATTTATTTAGGAATTCTCGTCTTTTTATTCGTGTTAGCAACATTTGATCTTTCTGTTGGTGTTGCTAATGATGCTGTTAACTTCTTGTCCCCGGCAGTTGGTGCTAGAACTGCAAAATTTAAAGTTATTTTGACGGTTGCAGCTATAGGTATTTTTGTTGGGGCTTCTACCAGCTCTGGAATGATGGACATCGCTCGCCATGGCATTCTAAGCCCTACTTATTATTCTTTTGACGATGTCATGTGTATCTTTTTGGGGGTTGCAGCTACCGATGTAATCCTGTTGGATATATTTAACACTTTAGGCATGCCGACTTCTACCACTGTTTCTATGGTATTTGGATTGTTGGGTGGCTCAACGGCGCTTGCTATGTCTAAGATTATCAATGATGGACTGACTTATGCCGATTTAATAAATACCGATAAGGCTTTGTCAGTGATTATTGCTATTTTCTTGTCGGTCGCAATTGCTTTTGTCTTTGGTTTGATAGTTATGTGGATTACTCGTGTCGTATTTACATTTAACTATAAGAAGCATCTTAGGTATTCTATTGCAATATTTGGCGGAATCTCTGTTACTTCAATTTTCTATTTTCTGTTAGTCAGTGGTCTGAAAAATTCTAGATTAATGACCGAAATTGGTTGGACTCCGGATTTTATTGCAGCAAATAGTTTTTGGATATTATTGATTAGTTTTATTGTGTTTACCATATTGATGGAGGTTCTTCATCTGTTCCGAGTAAATATTTTTAAAATAATAGTCCTATTTGGTACCTTCTCATTAGCGATGGCTTTTGCAGGTAATGACTTGGTGAATTTCATCGGAACTCCTTTGGCTGGTTTGGAGTCATATCTTGATTTTACGGCCAATTCTATGGGGCAGTCTGCCGTTGACTACAAAATGAATGTTTTAGCCGGAGAAAGTAATCTGCCGGGTAAGCAGTGGTTCTTGGTTGCTGCAGGATTAATCATGACCATTGCAATATGTACTTCTAAGAAAGCACAAAAAGTTGTGGAGACAACAGTGAATCTCTCACGACAAGATGATGGTGAAGAGGTTTTCTCTTCTTCAAAAATTGCGCGTAAAACTGTAAGAAATGTTTTAAACACTACTTCAATTGTAAGTAAGCATGTACCGGAATCCGTGAAAAATTGGGTGAATAGAAGATTTGATTCTGAAGGTGTAGTATTGGAAGAAGGTGTTGCTTTTGACCAAGTTCGTGCTTCTGTTAATTTGGTGTTAGCTGGTCTCTTGATTGTGATTGGTACTTCATTCCAATTACCGCTTTCTACTACTTATGTAGCATTTATGGTTGCAATGGGTACTAGTTTGGCAGATAGAGCTTGGGGGCGTGAAACCGCTGTATATAGAATTACCGGTGTTATTACGGTTATTGGTGGATGGTTTATCACAGCAGGTGCAGCTTTCATCTTGAGTTTTGTTATTGCCACATTAAACCATTTGGGTGGAATCATCGCAATGATTTTGGTGATAGGTGTGTTGGTCTTTGTCTTGGTTAGTAATAATAAAAAATTCAAGAAAAAGAAAGAGGAAGAAAATGTTGATACCTTGTTCCGTCAATTGGTTAGATGTAATGACAAACAAGAAACGTGGAAAATGTTGGTACAACATGTTTCGCAGACGCAATCCGGATTATTGCATTTTGCTCGTGAGACTTTTAATAATATCACCAATGGCTTTATGTATGAAGATGTTAAGATTCTGCATCAGGCAGAGAGTGATATAGAGAACGAGCGCTCAATGTGGAAGCGTTATCGTCGCAAAGAAATTATCGGTATGAGAAAAATCGACTATTTAATTGCGGTAGAAAAAAATACATGGTTCCATTTAGGTTGTAATAGTGCTTCTCAATTACTTTATAGCTTAAAACGTATGTTAGAGCCATGTTTGGAACATGTCGACAATAATTTTAATCCTTTACCGGTAGAGTATATTCGTGAACTTGAACCCGTTTGTAAGGATGTGAGTGATTTGCTGGAGAAGACAGAAAAGGTTATTCTTTCAGGTGATTTTAGTAAGTCAGATGAAATTTTGGTAGAGGGAAATGCAATAAAGGCTCGTATTTCAGAAATCAGACACTTACAACAAGAGCGCATCCAACATGAAGATAGTAATATTAAAATTTCTCTGTTGTATTTAAGTACATTGCAAGAAACGCAAGAACTAGTGTCCATGACTCGTCATTTATTACGTGCATCTAAGAAATTCTGCGTATAATACTTTTGATTGTTTATAGTGGCCTTGAAAGTTTCTTTTAAGGCCACATCTTTATTATGAAAGGATACGATTTTGTCTATTATCAAATTGCAAATAAGAGAAAAAATGTATCTTTGCAGAATCTCAGACTTTAAGCATAGATATTATGCTGCAATAATTTGAATTATCGGAGTTATGGAGAATTATATTGTATCAGCAAGAAAATATCGTCCGGCAACATTTGATTCCGTAGTGGGGCAATCAGCATTAACAACTACATTGAAGAATGCTATTTCTACAGGTAAATTGGCGCATGCCTATTTGTTTTGTGGACCGCGTGGAGTTGGAAAGACTACTTGTGCCCGTATATTTGCAAGAACCATAAATTGCTCTTCGCCAACAAAAGACGGAGAAGCATGTGGTGAATGTGAAAGTTGTAGAGCTTTTAATGAACAAAGGAGTTATAGCATTCATGAATTGGATGCGGCTTCCAATAATTCTGTAGAAGATATTCGTTCCTTAATAGAACAGGTGCGAATCCCGCCTCAGGTTGGAAAGTATAAAGTTTTCATTATAGATGAGGTTCACATGCTTTCTGTGGCGGCTTTCAATGCTTTTCTTAAAACTTTAGAGGAACCACCTGCGCATGCAATCTTTATTCTAGCAACAACCGAAAAACATAAAATATTGCCAACGATTTTAAGCCGTTGCCAAATTTATGATTTTAATAGAATGGAGGTGTCGGACATTGTGAACCATTTGAGGGGGGTTGCTGCAAAAGAAGGCTATTCTGTTGAAGATGAGGCGTTGGGAGTTATTGCTCAAAAAGCCGATGGAGGTATGCGCGATGCTTTGTCAATCTTTGATCAGGTGGCAAGTTTTTCAGGTGGCAATATCACCTATCGGGTTGTAATCGAAAACTTAAATGTTTTAGATTATGATTATTATTTTAAGTTGACCGACCAGTTACTTAGTGTTGATATCCCTGGTGCACTATTGACGTTCAATGAAATACTTAAACGTGGATTTGAAGCAAACTTCTTTATGGGAGGTTTGGCTAGTCATTTCAGAGATCTGTTGGTAAGTAAAGATGCGTCGACACTTCCTCTGTTGGAAGTTGCAGATTCTGTAAGAAAACGTTATTTGGAACAAACCGCCAAATGCAAGCAGGAGTTCCTTTATCGCGCATTAAAATTGTGTAATGATTGCGATATAAATTATCGTACTAGTCGGAACAAAAGATTACTTGTTGAATTAACACTGATAGAAGTGGCACAAGCGTCAGCAGACGATGTGCCAGGTTCCGGGCGTAGCCCTAAGAAAGTTTTAAAACCAATATTTGATACGGTTGCACAAAATATGCAGCCGGAAAAATCAAAAGTGAATGTAACAGCTTCAGTTGTTTCTACAGCAACAGTAGAGAGTAAAACGATAGCTGGTAGTCAACAATATTCCGCTTCTGTTGCTCAACAGTCCTCCACAAAAGTAAATACTTCTGTCAAAAGACCTCAAACAATATCTCTTCGTATTTCTCAACCTGTAGCAGAACAAGCACCGACAAATGATATTAAGTCTGAGAAACAATTAGGCATCATTGATAATAAAGTTTTTGATGAAGAAAAACTACAATATTATTGGCGTTGTTATGCTTCTTCTTTACCTGCAGAACAAAATGCTAATGCAGCTCGAATGAAAAACATGAAGCCTCAATTAGGTGAAAATTTCATGGTTGAAGTATTAGTAGAAAATGATCTGGTTAAAGAGATTTTTGAGAATATGAAGTCTGAAATGACTTCATATTTATGTGAGAAGTTGGAAAACTCTCAGCTGACGTTGAAGTTTAGAACAATGGAAAGAGCAGAACTAAAAAAAGTATATTCCAAAAAGGAACAATTTGAAGTGATGCAATCTTCTTGTCCTGCGTTAAATAAACTGAAAGAAGTGTTAGGATTAGAATTAACATAAGAACCCATTTGATAAATTAAATATTAAAGATATGGAACAAACAAATCACAAGTATGTAACCGTTGCGTACGAACTGTATGCAGACAATGCTCAAGGTATTCATGAAATGATTGAGAAAGCTCCCGTAGAGCATCCTTTTCAGTTTATCTCAGGTATGGGTGTAGCTCTTGACGCCTTTGAAGAGAATATTGTAAAATTAGCTCAAGGTGAAAAATTCGATTTTACACTTTCCGTAGATGAGGCTTATGGCCCCTATGTTGATGAACATGTAATAGAATTAGACAAACAAATTTTCTGCATTGATGGACGTTTTGATTCTAATACAATCTATCCGGGCAATGTAATTCCTTTGGTGAATGCAGATGGAAATCGTTTTCAAGGATTGGTTCTTGAAGTCAAGACTGATAAAGTTGTGGTAGATCTCAATCATCCTCTTTCTGGAAAGGCTCTTCATTTTGTTGGTGAAGTTGTAGTATCTCGCGAAGCTACTGCTGAAGAGATTCAAGGGATGATAAATATGATGAGCGGTGAAGGCTGTTGCTGTGGAGATTGTGGAGGAGAATGTGGTGGACATGGCGATCACGAAGGAGGATGTTGTGGCGGCCATGGTCATAAAGAAGGTGGTTGCTGCGGTGGTGGTCATTGCCACTAAACAATATTGTATATATTCTGATGAATACATTTGGTAATCTTTTTCGTTTAACTTCATTTGGAGAAAGCCATGGTCTTGGTGTAGGAGGAGTCATTGATGGCTTTCCAGCAGGAGTGAAAATTGACTTTGACTTTTTGCAACAAGAGTTGAATCGTCGGCGACCGGGGCAAAGTCTTCTGACAACTCCTCGGAAAGAATTAGATAAAGTTGAGATTCTTTCAGGAGTTTATAATGGGGTGTCAACCGGCTGTCCCATTGGGTTCTTAGTGCGAAATGAAAATCAGCATTCTTCAGATTATGATAATATAGCTCAATTGTTCCGTCCTTCTCATGCCGATTATACATATTATAAAAAATATGGAATTCGTGACCATCGTGGCGGAGGCCGTTCATCGGCAAGAGAGACAATAACTCGTTGTGTAGGTGGCGCTTTTGCTAAAATGGTACTTAGAAGTAAGGGCATTGTGGTGACGGCCTATACTTCTCAAGTTGGCCATTTGTCACTAGATAGAAATTATTTGGAATATGACTTTTCTGAAATAGAAAAAAATCCTGTCAGATGCCCGGATGCCGTTAAGGCAGAGGAGTTTATTTCACTGATTCAAGAAGTAAAAGCCGAAGGAGATACCATAGGGGGAGTTATAACCTGTGTGATTCAGGGGTGTCCTGTTGGCTTGGGTGAACCGGTTTTTGGAAAGTTGCATGCAGCTCTTGGAGCAGCGATGTTAAGCATAAATGCAGTAAAGGGTTTTGAGTATGGTTCGGGATTTTCCGGAGTATCAGAACGAGGCAGTCAACAAAATGATGCATTTGTCTTAGATAAACAAGGTAATATTCGTACACGTACCAACCGCAGTGGAGGTATTCAAGGAGGCATTAGCAATGGTGAAGATATTTATTTTCGCGTAGCTTTTAAACCGGTTGCAACCCTGTTAAAAGAGCAGGATACAGTAAAAGTTGACGGGAATCCTACTACGTTGACGGCAAGAGGCCGGCATGATGCTTGTGTTCTTCCCCGCGCTGTCCCTATTGTTGAGGCAATGGCGGCTATGACAATTTTGGATTATATATTGTTGGCACAATCTTCCAAATGTTAAAATTGTTGTGACTATTGAACTTTTTTTGATATTTATTTGGAATTTTATACTATAAGCTATATATTTGCCCTATCAAGTTGTCGTGATGATAACAATAAATAGTTTAGTTAAGTCTAGTTTAGTTTTTGTGTTGGTTTACGGTGACAACGTAGTGATGTTGTCACCGTAAATTTTGCAAATATAGTTTTGTATGAATTCTAGTTTTAGGTAGGGTGGACAAAAAGTAGTATGCTATCGTAGCATTTTTTACTTCTTAGTATTTAAAGTAAAATGATTCGTGAGTTATTTTGAAGAGTTTGCCGTTTAGCCTAATCTGTTACTTGTTTTAACTCCGAAACAAAAGTTCGATAAAAAAGAGCGTTTTTCTTCGCATGTGGATAAAATGATGTAAATTTGCTACTATAAGCAGAATCAGTAAATTAGACTCGATTTTTATGAAACAATTTCTTGTAAGGTTATATCATATGTTATTGCCGGTTCGGGGCAAAAATAATACTATAAGAGGTTGCTCTCGGCATAGAGTTTTGATTATAGGAAATAATAATTCTATTATTTGTAAATCAAAATTGGGACGAGGAGTAAAAATTTCAATAATTGGAAATAATAATGAGCTTCTTATTGAGGAGGGGTGTATTATTAAAATAGCTCATTTTAAGTTAGAAGAACTAAATAATAAGATAATGGTTAAAGCAGGGACAACAATAGAAGAAGCACATTTGGCTGTAAGTGAAGAGGGTACTGAAATCGTTATTGGAAAAGATTGTATGTTGTCTACTAATATCCGAATTACAACATCTGATTCTCACTCCATTTTAAATCTTATTGACCGAAAACGAATCAATCCTGCCAAAAGCATAATCATTGGTGACCACTGTTGGATTGGTACACGTGTAACGATTAACAAAGGAGTTCGCATTGAGGATAATTCTGTGATTGCATCAAACTCACTAGTAACTAAATCCTTTCCCGCAAATGTTATAATTGGTGGTATTCCAGCAAAGGTATTACGAAATGGGATAACTTGGCTTCGTGAAAGAGTATAACATTGATAAACCATTAAGACTTACTTTTCCCAAAACAAAATATTTTGTTAAAATGAGGGATAGTCTTGAAAAGCTTAGAAGTATAACTAATGATTGTTAGTTTGACGACTATTGTAATTTTTTAGTTAGAAGAAAGCCTAATTCTCAATTTCTATGAACGGCCGTTCAAAGGGTCTTTGAATGGTCATCCATAGAGTGCATGAATGACCATCCATAGCTCGCTTGAAAGGCCTTTCATAGATGCCATAAAGGCTGTTTTAACAGTCTTTGAACAAATATTGAACGAAACCTTGCGTTTCTATGGTTTTATAGAATGGTTATTGAATAGTTATTGAATAGCTTTGAATGGATTTTGATGCCGCTTGGTAATATCAATGTGAAAAAGGCTGTCCTACCAATTGGTAAGTCAGCCCTTTTAGATTTTTTGAGTTACTGCTCCTAAGATATTTAAAACCATGGCGGTGGAATAGACTCCACAAGCTCCGTCTAGATCACCTTGTCTGAAGTGCGCATTTTGCCAAGAACGTCCTGAGGGCTTTTTGCACATTAGGACACCATCTAATAGTTCTAATTGCTTTATTACCTTAAATTCTTTTATCAATCTAAATAAAAATCACCTCGGGATGAATTTCAATGCCAAATTTCTCCTTGACGTCTTCTTGAATTTTTTCGGATAGCTTTACAATCTCTTGACCGCTTGCTCCACCATGATTGACGAGAACTAAAGCTTGTTTGGCATATACTCCGGCGTTTCCCACTTGCTTCCCTTTCCAACCGCATTGTTCTATCATCCATCCGGCAGGAATTTTTATCTTGTTGTCTACTTCATAATAGGGCATTTCCGGATAATGAGCAAGTATTGGGTTGAATACCTCTCGTGAAACGATAGGGTTCATAAAGAAAGACCCGGCGCTTCCTATTTCTTTGGGCTCCGGAAGTTTATTTCGGCGAATGTTGATGATGGAGTCTCTGAGTTCTTTGGCTGTAATGTCCTTATTGAATATATCTTTTTGTAAAGCCCCATATGTTAAATTAGGAACAAAAGAACTAGAGAGTTTATAATGTACATAGGTGATAATGAAGCGGTTTTTTAATTCTGCTTTGAAAATGCTTTTTCGATAACCATATTGGCATTCATCATGGGAAAAAATACGTTCTTTTCCAGTAGCAATTTCTATAGTTTCTACG
Source organism: Alloprevotella sp. (assembly GCA_045636405.1). Classification (GTDB taxonomy): domain Bacteria; phylum Bacteroidota; class Bacteroidia; order Bacteroidales; family Bacteroidaceae; genus Alloprevotella. The sequence continues at coordinate 17,963 of JAZTXL010000012.1, read as the reverse complement.
GCTTCAATGTATTGTTCCACTTCAGTTCCGTAAGCTCCAATGTTTTGAATGGCTGAAGCGCCCACCTCGCCAGGGATATAAGATAGGTTCTCTAGTCCATAGTGGCCTTCATTGACGCACCAACCAATAAAGCTATCCCATTCTTCGCCTGCACCAACTTTGAGAGTGACACTGCCGTCTTGGGCGGATAAAATTTCTTTCCCTTTAATGCCAGAATGAAGTATCGTACCTTCAAAGTCCTTAGTGAAGAGCAGATTGCTTCCACTACCAATATGTAACAATGGTTCTTTTATAATGGATGGCAGGCAACTGCGTAATTCTTCTATGCTATTGTATTCAATGAATCTCTTACACTTTACATCAATGCCAAATGTATTATGTGGGAGTAGGGAGTAGTGGGATATATCTTTCATCTTGTTAATTCTCAAATCTTACCAGTTTCCAGTGTTCTGCTTCGCGAAGGAAATAGAGTTTACAATTCATACCTCCGGAAAGGCTGCTGAGCACCAATACTCTTTCTGAGGAGTCTGAGGGCTTCTTACCATAGGTGATGTTCGTAATCATGTCGGAAGGCAGAGAAGGCTTAAATTCATACCATTGTTCAATATCTAGGGTTCCTTCAATGTCTTCGCCCATATCTTCATCGTAAGTCTCAAATTCTATGCTTTCGGCAATGTGCTTTCTTTGGAATAAAGAATCAGTAACAAATTCTTTATAGAAATGATAGAAATTGCTATCCACACTCATCTCTATATTATGTTCTTTGAGTAGAGCCAGTTGCCAAAGTGTGTTGCTCCGCTTGAATGTATATTGTTTGATAGTTTCGTTTGTCAAGTCGATGCAATCAACAATAACTTGGTTTACAGATGTATCTTTTTCTATACCTGCCTCATTGGCATTGTAGAAAATCATTGTATAAATATCCAGGTCGGCATACAAGCGGTTGAAAGTCCAATCTTTTTTTTGTATTAAAGAGTCTTTTCCACCTATAATATATTGAAGGGGGAATTTGATGCGGGCCTTCTGAAACTGCTGCTTCTCCATAAAGGCATAAATAAAATCATCAAAAAGTTCATCAACTGCACGAGGGGGAGTCTCCTCTTCCTCTTCCGTCCCGCCAACTGCTGCTGTCGTGTCTGCCCCTTCTGTAATGAGGCTATCAGTAGGAGCCTCTTCTTGAATAGAAGTGCTTTCTTTGCGGCTTCCACATGCCATAAGGAAAACTAGCAAAAAAATAGCAAGAATAATTTTCTTCATATTGGTATTCATCTCTTTCGCAAAGGCAAAATTACACCTTTTCTATGAGACGAGCAGATTTATTTGATAAGAAAACTGTATCTTTGCACCGATTTTAGAATAACGACAATAAAACCATGATACAGCAAATCCAAATGCTGATGAGCGAAGTGGAAACTTTGCAAGCAGCAAATGAAAAAGAACTTGAAGCTCTTCGCATTAAATACTTGAGCAAGAAAGGCATCGTCAACGATTTGATGAACGACTTCCGTAATGTTCCGGCGGAGCAGAAGCGTGAGGTGGGAATGAAGTTGAATGAACTTAAGAATGCCTTGCAGGAGAAACTTAATTCTATTCGTCAGAATCTTGCTACACAGGAGGATGATTATAGCGATTTGGACTTGACTCGCACTCCTTATCCCATCAAGCTCGGTACCCGCCATCCTTTGTCTATCGTAAAGAATGAGATTATCTCGATCTTCTCACGCTTAGGCTTCTCCATGGCTGATGGCCCGGAGGTGGAAGATGATTGGCATGTATTTGGTTCAATGAACTTTGCCGACGACCATCCGGCGCGCGATATGCAAGATACTTTCTTTATAGAGCAGCGCCCCGACATCGTATTGCGCACTCACACCAGTTCGGTACAGAGCCGTGTGATGGAGCAAAATCAGCCTCCCATTCGTGTGATTTGTCCGGGACGTGTGTATCGTAACGAAGCTATTTCTGCCCGTGCACACTGTTTCTTCCACCAGGTAGAAGGCCTTTATATTGATAAGGATGTATCTTTTACAGACCTGAAGCAAGTGTTGCTTACTTTTGCACGCGAGATGTTCGGTGCTTCTACAAAGATTCGTTTGCGTCCTTCCTACTTCCCCTTTACAGAGCCTAGTGCAGAGATGGACATATCATGTAATATTTGTGGTGGCCAAGGCTGTGGATTTTGCAAACATACCGGTTGGGTGGAAATCCTAGGTTGTGGTATGGTAGACCCCAATGTCCTAGAAGCTAACGGCATAGACTCATCCGTGTACAAAGGATATGCCTTCGGTATGGGTGTAGAACGTATCACAAACTTGAAGTACCAAGTGAAAGACCTTCGCCTCTTCTCTGAGAACGATGTGCGCTTCCTTGAAGAATTCATGTCAGCCAATTAAAGCTAAAAGATAGGAAAGGGAAGGGGCAGTGCCAGTTACAGGCATTGCCCCTTCTTGTTTTTTTGAGTAAAATGCCCACTTCAGCTTCTTTTTGTTTAGGTTGTTTCCAAAAAGGCAGAGGAAAATTTTGTAATACAAAAACTGAGCAACTGAGGTGTACTTAAAAAACAGATGAAATCCTCTTTCATCCTAAACAAAAGCAGGCCAATAAAGAGGTAAGTTCTTAACCAATGGCTAGGGAAACGGTGGAGTATAGAAAAAAACTTTTTATTCATGTAACAAAACAAGGTGCTCTTCGTTAATCCTTTCAGAAAGGCAGATAGCGAATGTATCGCTGGTGTCAGAAGATAAAACAAAAGATGCGTTCATCCGATAAATACGAGGTTGTAGAAGAAAAAGCAGAAGTGCTCCCCCTGGCATTTCAGCGGCTGGGCACGGCTTTGCATCGTATGGCTCGTACGCTGATGGGCAATGCAGATGATGCTGACGATGCTTTGCAAGAAGCCTTTTGTCGTCTCTGGCCCCGCCGAGAGAAGATAAAAAGCGAGGAGGAAGCAGCCAAATTGCTCACTACTACAGTAAAACACCTCAGTGTTGACCTGTTGCGACAAAGACAGACGCGGAAGGCTGTGACGCTGGATGAAGAGCGAGATGCTGTCCCTGACCTGGAAGAGAACTTGCAAGAATGTCGCGAAGAGCAGTATCGCCGAGTAAAAAGACTGGTAGAAATAAAACTGACACCTTTGCAACGTGAAATATTACATCGCCGCGAGATATTGGGAGAAGCTTATGAACAAATAGCTGCAGATATGAAGATGCAACAATCTGCCATCAGGACGCAGTTGTCGCGCGCAAGAAAGACCATAAGAGAATGTTACAAAAACAATGACCTATGAAACCGGAAAAGTACACTGACCAATATTGGGAAATGCTCATACAACGCTACTTCGAGGCAGAAACAACGGAGGCAGAGGAGAATGAACTGCGTAGCTTCCTCTCTACATCCCCGGGCCTTGACTCTCGCTATGACGAAGTGCGGGCGGTAATGGGATATTTGGCTGTGGGGCGTTCTTTGAATAAGAAGAAGATGGCACGTCGTCCTTCTCGTATGATTCGTACGATGCGTCATATCGGAGTGGCAGCATCGTTGGCACTGATGATAGGCTTCGTGTCATCCTATTGGTCTGATCTTATTAGTGAACGCGAGTCTTATGTGGCCTATGTTGATGGGAACAAAATAACGGACCGTGCCATCGTTTCCCAACTGATGCAAGAATCCTTTGCAGAAGTTGGGATAGGAGAGGCCGAGTCCGATGCCGAAGCTCAACTTCTGGAAATGTTTACAATAATCAATGAATGATATATTTTGAAATTATGAAGCGTTACATCCTGATAATATGTGTATTCTTTTCCGTCCTTACTCCTTTGTGGGCGCAGGAGGGACTAAGCATCAATGCAGCTTTCGATACGCAATATACGAGGCGTAACGGAGCTAAAGAAGTTGTAGCCGTAAATGTTGCTGTGGGAAAGGCGAAGATGACGCTCTTTAAAAGTCTCACAATACCTTTGGCTGCCTCTGAGAGCGAAAGTTTTGAACAATGGGTGCTTGCTGATGAGAAAATAGCGCTGGATACAGAACAAGGTACAAAGAATGGTCGCATCTATTATGCCTTTATGCGACTGCCGAATACGAAAAAAGGGCTTCATCGCTATATTTTCTATCGCAATGATGCCCTTCGAAAAGGTGCAGCTCCCATCACTACCATTATATATATAGAAGGCACTGTTACGATGGCCGACCTGCGAAAGCAATTTTCTAAATAAACATCTGAATAGAATTAATAACTTTTTAAAACCCTATAAATAATATGAAACGTATCAGTCTTTTCACTCTCCTTTTGTTTGTTGTGTCTCTAGGCTTTGCAGCCAATCCCGACACATTGGTAGATGTTCGTCATCCCGACCGCGTGATTCTTACAAAGTGCGATTCGGCTTTCACTGTAAATATTCATGGCAAGGCCGGAAACCCGGACTATCATTATAGCTATTTGCGAATGTCTGCCGATGATGCTTCCATAGATCAGCGAGCTTTAAGTTGGGATTTTGGTTTACCACTGAAAAATAAAGGCACCGATAAATCTTCCTGTATGTTTATAGGTGGAATACACTTTGGTTTTGTTACCGCAATTGGTGCACCGAAAGGTATGAATGTGGATATGGGATCATCTTATGAGATTGGCTTCAGTGCCATCGGATACCAACAGCGTTGGGGTAAAGATGTATTTCGAGTTGCCCTGGGTTTTAATTGGACCAACTATAGACTTATAGGACACCAACATTTCTATATGAAGGAGGATGGCACAACTGCAATTGGGACATATCCTGCGGGTGCCAATCCTGATTACTCCAGAATCAAAGTGTTTAGTTTAAATTTTCCCTTGGAGTATGCGCGTAAGTTAAATAAGGACTGGAATGTAGCCGTTGCGGCTATTTTAAACTTCAATACTTATGCAAGTCTTGAAACCCGTTATCTTTTGAATGGTGAGCCACATAAAGATTTTAATAAGAACCTTCACCAGAACCGATTTACAATTGACTTTAGAGGCTCTGTGCGTTGGAAATGTCTGGGTGCCTACGTGAAATATAGCCCGTTCAAGGTTATACGCGAAGGTTTCGGCCCCCAATTCAGTGGCCTCACTACGGGTATTACGCTTTTTTATTAAAGGGATTGGGAGTATGCACCACCATTTGACAATGCTTGCAGTCAAATGAAAGTGGAAACTGACGCCCGTCGGGAAGTTGTAACGAAAGAGGTTCTTTAATACCTTCCGTCTTCAATTTTTTTCCATTAAGTTTACAATATCCTAACGCATATAAAATACAATGGCGTGTTCGCATCAGTTCGGCATTCGCAGTAGCTTGGGTTTCGAATGCCGGACTGATTTCTTTTGCACCATTTTCTTCATAGAAAGAGTGAGCCAGATGGTTGTATACATTTCCCGTATAATCAATCTTTTGAGGAACCTCTATTTTACCATTTTTAGTAGGAATCAAAGTTGGGGATGCAGGAAAAGGTTGCGACGTAAGCATTTCAATGCATGCTTTTTGCCATTGAGAGAGGATAGAAAGAGGGATGAAAGGCTCTGAGTCTACTCGAATCTCTACATTCCTTGCAGAAAAGTGGGTGGCACCAAGTTTACGAAGTTGTTGGGAGATTTTTTCTCGTTGAGGCTTTTCTGCTTGTTGCTTCTCTATCTGAAAAGTCTGTTTTGCTTTTCTTCCTGCTTCATCAGTAAAGCATAAAGTGTAGCCGTTTGCTACTTCTTCCAAAATAATATCTACTAAAAGTGTGCGTACGGCAGAGGGGCGTGTGAGTATTTTTTCGAATTCAGCACTGTGGTTCCTATAAAGGCGAGTCCCAACTGGGATAGAAAGTCGTTCGGCAGGGTAGAGGGTGGTTCCTTCTGCTTTGTTCACGCGAAAACCACATAAGCGCTGCTGCTGGTCAAAATAACATAAGCCGTCACCATTGGCAAAGGTAATGACTTCTTGTTGACGAGGGGTTTTTACGTTGATTGACCGAGGTGAAATCCTTTCCACCACGCCAACTTCTTCACCCAGGGATTTGGGAGTAAGGAAGGAGTGAACATCTTGTGTGCGGCCATGAAGAAAATATTCAGTAAATCCGCGATTAAAACTTTTAGAAGGATTAGGCTTAAAATTGATATGGCTTACTCCAAACGAACTCCGCTCATATTCGTTGGGCCTATCAGCTATAATCTTATCAATTTGTTGTCTATAATGGGCTGTAATGTTTTTTACATAGCTTACATCTTTTAAGCGCCCTTCAATCTTGAAAGAGTATACTCCGGCATCCATCAAGTCTTCCAAAGATGGCGTGCGATTCATATCGCGTAGAGAAAGTAAGTGCTTGTTTTCTATTAGTACAGAGCCGTTGCTATCTAGGAGATTAAATGCCAATCGGCAAAATTGAGCGCAGTCTCCTCGATTGGCAGACCGATTAAAACAATATTGTGAAGCATAGCATCGGCCGCTATAACTAACACATAATGCTCCATGTATAAACACTTCGATAGGGGCGGTTGCAGCATGACAAATATCTTGGATTTCCTTCAAAGAAAGCTCTCTTGCGAGCACGATTTGTGAAAAACCAATATTTTCAAGAAATTGTACCTTTTCAATGCTTCTGTTGTCCATCTGTGTAGAAGCGTGGAGAGGAATGGGGGGAAGGTCCATTTTCATGAAAGCCAAGTCTTGGACAATGAGCGCATCTATACCCACTTCATAAAGTTTCCACACCAAATCCCTGGCATTTTCTAATTCAGAGTCTTTGAGAATCGTGTTGAAAGTGACATAAACCTTAGCTCCAAACAAATGGGCATATTGGCACAATGAAGCAATATCTTCCGTTGAATTTCCGGCAGCTGCTCTTGCTCCAAATGCCGGTCCACCAATATAGACGGCATCAGCACCATGGCGAATAGCTTCAATGCCGCACTCTAAATTGCGTGCCGGAGATAAAAGTTCAATTTTTCTTTTCATGTATCACTCACTTATCAAATTCTTAAAGATTAAGATAAATAATAAATTCTTTTCTTTTTTACCAATAGCATCCCCCTTCTACATTTTCCCAGCCTTTGGGCCTATCTTCAATTCTGGGAGAAACCCAATGCTCGTTTATAAAAGTAGCATTTTCCCAACGCTTACCTTTGATTCCAAAGAATAGTTGAGTGGCTCCTCCTATGTGGATGGCTTTCTTTCCTATTTGTTTGATGTGGGCGGCAAGTGGAAAACCATAAGCTCCACAGCCAAGAATGGCAATGTCGAAATCCATTTTGTTGATTTCCTGCTTCATCCAGTCGAGCGCTTCAAACCATGAGGAAAATTCGCAATGGCCACCAATGCTGTTTACGGCTTTGAGTGTCAGGAGTTTTTCAAAGGGAGGAAGGACATGCCCATTTTGCCAAATGAGCGTACGCTTATTGTCATATTGTTCCTTGATGAGTTCGGCAAATGGGCTGACCACTAAAACTTTCTTACCTTCAAGAACATGGTGCCAACTACCATTTTCATCAATAGGGCCAAGTTCGGATAAAGGTATACGTATGGACTGTTTAAGTTGTTTACAGAATAAACATTCTTCAATGCGCCAAGAAGCCAAAACATCGCATTGTTTCATGGAAGCAATCATCAAGTCCTTAAACTGAGATAGTGTTTGGCTATTTACAGGGAAGAAACCACTACAGTTCTTTATATTATTCCAGGTTCTTTTTCTTAATAAATGTGAAAATGGGGGGGGTAAAATGCTGTTGACCACAGCTTGAATTTCAGAACTTCCAAAGCGACCAATCATACAGGGATTGGGAGAGGATAGGAACTGGGCAATACATTGTTGAGATTCATCGTGTCCAAGAGGTTGGGGGAGAATATAATGGCGCACGATAGAAATTCCTTTGCGGATAAGGTGATGTGTATTCATATAGGGTTATCTGTTAAGCATAAATTTAAGACTGATACCAAAATCTTGTGTGGTAATAGGGTAAGAACTAGATGTAAGCAAAGGCTTATTCATCTGTCTGTCATAGTAGGCTGTAATTGTCAGGTACTTGCTGAGCGTATAATCTGCAGAGAAGGAAACCTGAACAGCTTTATTTCCACTGGTGGCTTGGGTGATTGTTGTAAGGATATCACGATTCAACGCACTTTGGTTGCGTATAGAAAAGTCCAAACGCATGTTCAAGTCGTTACTGAAACCACGGCTGTTTGTCGTTTTTGCCTTATTTGAGGAATCATTTCCCTTTTGTGACTTCTTCACTTTTTTCTTGGGGGCAAACAAATTCAAATCATTTATCTTATATCCTACTCCAAATACAATATCATCGGAACGGGTCTCATTAATTTGTTGAGAGGTCATACTCAATGTGAGCACGCGAGTCTTGCGGAATTCCACTTTTGCAGTAAGATTGTTATTGAAAGTCATATCAATTCCAATCAGAGGAGAGAATGACTCATTGATACTCACAGTAGAAATATCGTACATACAACTAGGAACTGGATTTCCGGTAGCCACATCTTGTACGAAACCAAAACCATTCATGTATTCTTGGTAACTATTGAATGTGTTATATGAACCAATGGAGTAGATGCTCTTATATCCGTGGTTGATATTAAAACTCTTAAAAATTTTCTTCATCCTTTTCAGTTTGGAAAGACCGCTATAAGATATATTCCAATTGGGGAGTAATCGAGTGAGCGCTGGGAATATATCCAGTGAGCCCCCACCCACACAATAGGTATCTAAAAACGCAGGAATCATGACTTCGGCCGAATATTTGTTGACAGTACCATTGGCGGGGTCAAATTCTTGGCCGCTTAAAGTACTTCCGGCAGGATAAGTGGCACCGGCATATAATTTTTCTATCTTTTGTTGATATTTATCCAAAGAATTGACAAAGCGTTGGAAATTCTTACTTCGGTATCCATTATCTGCTGTACCTCCCTTTTCAAATGCAGTTCCTATACTGATTGTTGTCATCGTAAAACTACCATTCTGTGTCGTAGGCATACCTTCAAACATATATTGAATGCTCTTTGCCTTATTTACATTCCTACTGGCAGATAAGTCTATTTTGAAATTTTTGAGAGGCTCAATAGTTGCTTTTATCTGCAGTTCTTCTGTCATATTTATAGTAGCAGGAGTGATAACACTATCACTTTGAAGGAGCCATCCTCTTTCTGCAGCTTTGTTGATATAATCTTCCCCTGCAAAACCGAAGGCAAAATCAAGTCCCGGTTGTAATCCACCACTACTGCGTTGTCCAAAATAGTCGCCAATATTCGGAAGGAAACCCGGAATCGACATATTGTTTGAGTTCCTATATGAAACACTAATGTTACGTACCATCATGAGTCCACGTGCAGTGTACTCCATTGCTTTATACCATCCTTGTTCTTCTTTACGCTTTTTAGGAGACACAGTGAGTTTTACTTTAGCTGTGTCTTGGGTTAGAATAAGAATGTTGTTATTGTCAATTACTTTAAAACGAATAGGGTAGCGTTGTCCGTTTTCTCTAATGGCGGTTACCTTAATTTTCTTACTCTTCTGGTTGTGGGTAATTTTTATCGTAGTATCCGACTTTAACTGAATTTCCTTTGTAAAGTTTTTGTTTTCCTTTTTCTTGGAAGAGCTAGAAGAGTTGGTTGCAAATTTTCGGTTTACCTTTTTAAGGAAGGGGGAATGATTGTATAATGTTTCCAGGTTAAAGCGGGCATTTCCATTGATAGTTCTAGAATTAGCAATGGTATTTCCCATTGAGGATCCATTATCTAATTCTGCTCCTCTGGTCCAATTATACGTAGCAGAATATTTGATATCACCGGTCAACCAATCAAAAAGAGGTATCTTATTGAGTGGTAATTTCCAAGAAGCATCAAAATTTTGTTGATAAGTCAACGGTTCTCCAAGATGTTTGATACTATTCCAAATCGAGTCTTTCCATGCGTCATATTGATTGGGGTATAAATCCTTATTAACTGCTGTATATGGCTGCTCAATTTCGGCATTCGTGCCGGAACTAAAGTTCATGTGTAAGTTTTTGGTGAAGTCCCATCTAAGCGTAAAGCTTCTGTTCCAAAGGAAGTCACTAGACCATGTGAGAGGTATATTCTCGTTATTGAGATTTTCCATATCTCTTTCTTGCAATTCATAATAATTGCGTACGATGTCAGAGTTGAACCCGATATTTTGTGGAGCATAGTTAAAGTTCTGCTCTTTTATTATTTTAAGCCATTTACTCTTGCTCTTTATTACTTTTTTGAAAGGCTCAAAAGGCTTGAAATTTGGAGTATAGTTATAATTGAATGTCCATTTCCAATTTTGATCTTTCTCCCATGCCGTTGTTTCACCGGTAGTATGGCGGCTGCTAGATGCATATCCAATTGTAAAATTGGCAGGGTCATAAGGCATAGGTGTGCGTTTGGTGGCAATATTAAAACGGGCATTACTGATACTGAAATTTTTATTGATGACTACCTTTTCTGCAATGTTGCGTAATGAGTCACGTTCATTCTCGTTAGCCATGGCATCTAAGGCTTCACTCAACTCCATGTCTGTGTCCAAAGGATTATAACGCGGTGTCGTCCTCTCTTTGCTATATGAATAATAAATGGGAGCTTGCAATTTAGCCTTCTCAGGTAAAAATTTACCGAGTTCAAGGTTTGTGGTGATGCTGTATTGGTATAGGTTGTCATCGCGGCGTTGGGAAACACTCTCTTCCAAACCGCCAAATCCATCAGTTTCAATGTGTCCGGAGAGGTTCACTGTGGCAACGTCAGACATTTGAATGTTTAAGCTACTCTTTGCTGCCCATCCTCCTTTGTTTGAAAATTGTTGGAGGCGTAATTCATTGGCCCATACTTCTACGCTCTTTACAGAACGGGAATTGTTACGAACACCAATCATGATGGTGCGTATCTCACCCAAAGAGGGATTACCCATTACGCTGATTTTGTTCGTTGGTTTGTCCGGATCATATTCAGAATATAGTTCGGCATAATTGGCCAATCCCAGAGCTTTTTGTTTATTTCTATTCTTTTTGGTTGCTGTCAGTAGGGATAAGTCAATATCAAGCATGTTCTTTTCCGGCCATACTGCTCTCGCTCCGGCGTCAGATTGAGCATATTTACCTTCGGGGGTGATGGTTAAAGGTATTTCGTATTCATAGAAGTTGTTCTTATAGTCAGAACCTAAACGTATGAACAAACTGGTTTGTCCGTCTTCTAGAGTGTTGTCTTCAGGTAAGCTATTGGCGTGAGCAAACATTTGAAGGTGTTTGTAGCGTCGTAAGTCCAAGGATGTATTTTTGTAAACGGCACGAGCATCTCCAGAAGCAAGGTTTTTAACAGTAATGGACAGGGCTTGTTCATTATTTTGTAATACTTGGCTTTGGCCAGGGTCGATAACACGACTGATACCTGGAGGAATAACATAGTTGACAGGCAGTTTCTCATTGTTTTCCTCAAAATTGACGGCTGATATACTCATAGAGCCACTAATGTCAGGAACTTTTCCTGCATAAAGAGCTTGTTCATATCCTCGCCATTCTCCATGAACAAGATCAAGAGTAGCCAAACGCAATACGACAGGATTTTCAAAACCGGTCATAAACATTCGCATAAAGCGAATACTACTGAAATCATTTATTCCACCTTCACGTTTTTCGTATTGGTCAACGGGAATACGGAATAAGTACCATGTGACATCTTTCCAATTACCATCACGTGTTTTGATTCGTGTATTTCTTTGATCAACAATGAAATTCTGTCCGATGTTCATTGCTTCCGGAGAGATGCGTACGCGATACTGATAATATTTTTCATATTCATTGAGGGTATAGTCTTGATTGATATCTTCTACATCTGGAGTAGTTTTATATGCAGTACTGTAACTTTCCGGAGAATGATCGGCATCTACAGAGTTACCATTAGGATTGTTGATGTATTTATATCTGTTGAGGATGGATGTTTGATTGTCGTCATAGTCAGTACCTCTGAAATAGTGGTATTTATCGCCGGAAGGACTCTTTAACATGGAGTCGTATACCTCGGGGCGGACAATACCTTTAATCTGGTTGAGATAGTTTTGATAGGTGGGGAACGTAGCCTCTTCTTCACTCGTCAATCCGTTATAACCAACGTCTTGCTTCTGTCTAGAGTTACTGGAGGTGTTAAATGCATACGTAATACTATTCTGAGTCGGAATTCTTCCCCATGTGTTTTCTGTATATTGTGCCGGGTCGCCATCTGTTGGCATTCCACTTTCATAGAATTTCTTTCCATCCTTGAGGATATCTTCACTAACTTCTCCCAAGTTAAAGTATAAATCACCGGAAATGTCCGTGCCATTTTCTCTTGATTTGATAAATGGGTCCATCAACCAAAACTCGATGTACTCAATATTTGCTGTTTCAAAATCACTGGTTTCGAGCCTACGCATCATTCCACCCCATCGTTTTTGGGGATTATTTAAATGTCCATTTGCATCTAGATTGGGGTCAAGGTTGTAAGGACCGCGTTCGTTGGGGTAGTAGGCTAAGTTTAGAACGTTAAGCGTGGCCGATTCTTGATAGTTAATCTGTTGATTGGGGAATAAATCGCGCTTATATACTTCCATTACATCAGGGTCCGATAATTGTGCTAAATCCCCTTTTATATGACCAGGAGTGAGTGACGAAGAACGTCTTGTAAATAAGGGATCAATATAATACCATGCCAAAAGAGCACGATTGAAACCATAACGAATGTCATTAATGTATTTTGATTCAGGGAAGAAAGACGGACATGAACTGATGGTCCATTCTGAGGGTGTAGATATATCTATATTGCTTTTTGCATTCTCAAAATCGTCAACGTAAGAGGCATTTCCTTGTGCACCTTTATTCTTACCCGCAATGAGTTGTGCAAATTCTGCTTGGAAATTGATACTGGAAGGAGCCGTACAATGTAAAAGTGGAAGTTTGTCAAGCATGTCGGTGAGCCATTGGCTTTGTTTTTTCCAAGACATGTTGAGCCCCCAAATTGTATTGTTTAAAGGCTCACTACCCATGGCTACTTTTGTTGTGAGTGGCTTCTCACCGATGTGCATGAACGTACCTCCTATCTGGAAATTTTTGCTGAAATCATATTGCAAATTAAATCCAAACATCGTTTTACGTTGCATCCCATAGTCTGTATTACTTTCCAAACTTACATTAATGGCTGTTCCTGCATCAAGAATGCTTTTATTTAAAATTTTGACAATACCAGAGTTGTAATCAACGGTGTAGTCAGAGCCTTCCATAAGAGTTTGCCCACCTGCCGTTACGACAACTGAACCATGAGGGATGTTCATGGCACCTAGTTGTATTTCATCTCTTTTGGTTGCTTTATATTGTCCGGTAATTAAGTATTTGTTTTTTTCTGCAATCTGTTTGGCTATGGTTTTAGTTGAGTCATAAAGTTCTTGGTAAACATACTTTTGTGCCAATTCTTTATCACCAATAATTTTTTCAAGATTGGAACCGAAAGGTTCTACAACAGGAAAGTAAATGCGACCGCTTGATGCATCAATGGTGTATCCTTCTACATAATCAAAATAGCCGTTTGGATTTCTTTTGTTGTTGTTATCCAATCTATCCAATCCCATCAAAGAAAGAATTTTTTGGCTTTTGAGTGCAGGTTCAGGGATATATGATAAATAAACTCCGGTAGTGTCACTGAGTAATTTAATGTCAAGTCTGAATTTCTCTTTCTGAATAGAAGTTGCTCCCAAAGCGTATACGTTTTTCATCATCAAATCCCAGTTGCCCATCTGTGGATTGCATGCCGTATTTTTAAGGGTTTTTACAAACAAAGCTTCTTTATTGTCTTTCCTGTCCGTTGAAAATTCTCCAACTTGATATCTGTTTCCGCGATAAGTATATTCAAAGGCAACAGCCAATACTTGATCTGTTTGTAAGGTTGTTTTCAAAGAAATATAACCCAATGCGTTGTTGAGTTTATATTCGGATGAATTAAGCAATCTGGCTGATTCTAATTTCTCATAATCGCTACCACCTATTAAACCGGCTCCATCCAACACTTGTGTTGTTTGTGATATATCTCGAGCTGCGACTAGTTGAGATACTAAAGTCTCATATAATGTATTGGAACTATTGCTCGGATTTTGATTGCCCCCCATACCCCATATTGGATTGCTAATCATTTCTTGCTCTCCTAAATCGGTGAATCCTATAATGTTACGTGTATTTGTGGTGGCGCCCGTTTTGTTGGTTACCCAAACTTCTATTCGTTCAATTGTGATGCCGGATAGAATATTCGGCAATTGCTTCATATTCTCATCGTAGTTGTTTCTAAAGAAATGAGCTAGAAAGAAATGCCTATTCTCATCGTAGCCATCTGCAGAAAATTCATAATCAGTTAATTGAACGCCCCCTTTAGAACTAACATTTTGGCTGCTTGATTTTTTTTGTGAAACAACAGTTTGCAATTTCAATTTTCCAAATTGCATGTCTGCTCTTACACCGAAGAGGGAAGAGGCTCCCCTTATAAGTGATGAGTTTGTTGGCATGGAGATATTTCCAGCCTCAATCAGTTTGATAATTTCGTCTTCTTTTCCTTCGTATCGTAATTTGATATTCTGTGTGTCAAAGTTAAATGTGGCTTCAGAATTGTAATTGAAGTCCATATTAACTTTATCGCCAACCTTTCCATTTACGCTTAAGTTTATTTTTTCTTCAAAGTCGAATCCAAAAACTTTTCTGTTTCGCTCAGATAAAGACGGGTTATCTACAAAGCGCGTGTTTGCTCCAATTTTAAGTTCTGCAGAACCTTGTGTTTTGATACGAACACCACCAGGACCAAATATTTTACTGGCTGGTCCCAAATCAAACTTCATATCAGTGAAGTCAAATTTTTCTTTCCCTTTATTCTTAAATTCTTCTGCATTTTTATTTTTGTAGAATTCGCGAATAGAACGTTGAGCACTCCACTTTTGATAGTCTTCTTCCGACATATAAAATGGTGCTTCTAAAAAAGAATCTCCTAATTTGGTTCCTAAACGATATGTACCGGTTTTCTCATCATAGAAAACCTCGGATTTTAAATTTTCCGGGTCTTTTAAATCTCCGGACCGGTGTAAGACATCTTTTTCATTCTGTACAGTTGTAGGCTTTACTTTAAACCTGGGCTGAACGCTATCCTTTTTCTCCTCTTTTAAGTTAATTGACTTTTGTTTTGATGTGCTTAGTGGTAAAGAAATAGCCACCGACATCAAAGATGTCAGTGTCATCAGTATGCAAATGATGTATTTCTTTTTAAACACAGGGAGAAACTAAAAGGATGGATATTTTTGATTAAAGAATGGTATTATAGCATTTTTAATGCCTGTTTAACTACCATTTCTACAGGTAATGTGGTGTCTGCTTTTACTATTTGAACAACAACTTTATGAGTGGGAGCAGGAGGGAATCCAAGCATGGTCAATGCTGCTACAGCCTCATCCACGATGTTTTTGGGGTAATTCAACTCATTGGGTGCATTGTTCGTCGTTTGTTGGCTAGCATCAACTGATAGAACTTTGTCTTTTAACTCTACAATAATTCGTTGGGCTGCTTTTGGACCGATACCTTTAATGCTTTTTAGAGATCTGAGGTCTTCGCTTTGGATAATACCGGATAATTCAGAAGGTGTAAATGCCGACAAAATCATTCTAGCAGTTTGGCAGCCTATGCCAGAAACAGAAATAAGTAACAAGAAAATTTCTCGTTCACTTTTTGTCTTGAATCCATATAATAAATGTGCATCCTCTCGTATGGCTTCGTAAGTATAGAGCTTTGCTTCAGCACTTCCTTGAATAGCAGAATAGGTATTAAGAGATATAAATAATTGGTATCCTACTCCGTTTGCTTCGATAATAGCTTGCGTCGGATTTAGTTCGTCTATCTTTCCTTTGATGTATTCTATCATAGTTAATTGCCTGTTTATTCTTTAAATAAACGAAGAACATATTGTTTTATTGTGCATCCGCCTCCCGTGAAGGAGGCGGAATAACTTACTTTTTCTTTTTGAGTTCAATGACAATCACTTGATCTGCTGTTCCAGAAGGAATATCTGTTGAGAAAGTGAGTGTATCATCTTTTTGTATATATTGGAGAGCAGATTTATCAACCAATTTGTATACATTCTTTACTTTGTCTTTCATTGGGATTTTTACTTCCTTAATAGTATCCGTCAATATGTGTACATATACCAAATTGTCTTTTTGAGTAGTAACTATTTCTTCACCTTGTTTAAAATTACCGGCATCCGTTCCGTATATACTCTCTCCATGTAGTTTCAGCCATTGTCCGATTTCAGACAGTCTATTCAATGCTGTTTCCGGTAATTGACCGTCTGGCTGGGGACCAATGTTGAGCAGCAGATTAGCACCTTTTCCAGCAGTTCTTGCTAATAAACGTATGAGTTCATTAGTACTTTTATAGTTTTGGTCTTCTACTTTGTAACCCCACATGCCATTCATTGTTTGACAGGTTTCTAATGGAAGGCGGCTGATAGATTGTCCGGAAAGTCCAGCTTTGTTTTCTCCGGGAACATCACGTTCAAATATCTGAATGTCTTCTCCCTCAAATGGTGTTTGGTGGTGATTGTTCCCTACGAGGCAACTCGGTTGTAATTGATGAATCAAAGCGTATTGTTTGTCTAGTTGCCAATCAAACGGAATAGAATCTTCGTCATGATCCCACCAGCCATCAAACCAAATGGCACCAATCTTTCCATAATTGGTAAGTAGTTCAGTTAGCTGTTCATTCATAAAACGATAGTAGTTGTTCCAGTCAGGTTGGAGATTTTTGCAGGTTCTTTGTCCGGTTCTTCCGCGTGGATAGTCAGGACGAGTCCAATCAATATGAGAATAGTACAAATGAAGAGCCATATCCTGGTTATGGCATGCTTCTGCCAATTCTTTGATTACGTCGCGTTTGAAAGGAGTATTCATTATGTTATAGTCCGATACTTGCGTGTTCCACATAGAAAAGCCATCGTGATGTCTTGACGTAAAGCATATATAGCGAGCTCCTGACCCTTTGATGGCCTCCACCCATTCGTTGGCATTAAATTGATGTGGATAGAAAGCGTTGGCCACCTTTGCATATTCTTCACAATCCAGTTGCTTATTAGTCATATACCATTCACCTTGTGCAAACATGCTATATATTCCCCAATGCAAGAAGATTCCAAAGCGGTAGTCATTAAATTTTTCACGAGCTTGCAGTATTTCCTGCGTAGGCTGATAAGTCTGTCCAAAACTTACTTGAATGGAGCAAAATAAGAGAGCAATAAATAGATAAATCTTTTTCATGTTTTTTCTTTAGGGTAATGTTAGGGTCAGTGTATATATTAATAGGTACAAAAATACAAAAAAGACTGCATAAGGATGGTTGTTCCTCATGGAAAATTGTAACTTTGCAGCATGAAGCAGTTGGGACGGCTTGTCGCGTGCATTCATTAAATGTGGTGCAGGAGGAAAGTCCGGGCAGTATAGGGTGCTCCGCTTCCCAATTGGAAGGTGTTCGTAAGGACAGAATAGTGCAGAAGAAAATAACCGCCTTTTACGAGGTAAGGGTGAGAAGGTGGGGTAAGAGCCCACCGCCACAATGGTGACATTGTGGGCTGTGTACTTCGGAGACTGAAAGTCCGCGTAAACCAGCGTCATTAGGGCGACCCGTCCGATTATCGTTGGAGGGTAGGACGATAGAACTTGTCGGTGACGGCAAGTCCGGATAAATGACAAGCAGTCTGTTAACAGACTACAGAACCCGGCTTATAGTGCCTGGCTGCTTCTTTTTTACAGAATATAAAGAAACGAGGGACACGTGACATGAACCCCGAAAGTTAGACAAAAAACTTTCGGGGTTTTGTTATGTCTAAAAAATTAAAGAAACATGGCTATGCAGAAAGATTGAAGTATATGCATATGCTTGAAAATGGATATAGTAGAGAGTATATCCATCGCCA
>JAZTXL010000011.1:0-2507 GCA_045636405.1 Alloprevotella sp. | reverse complement strand
TTGTTTGAGCAAACCATTCATATTGTCACGCACGCGCACCATATCGACGGGACAGCCAAAGAGTTTTTCCAATTCATTCTGCATGAGGTCGAGCGTGAGGAGCGATGGGGCCTTACCCTCATAGCAGATATCGACATCACTGTTTGCGGTCTGCTCACCACGTGCTACGGATCCGAATATGCCGATGCGTGTCAGTCCATACTTGCTTATCGCCGTAGGTTTGTACTGACTGAGCAGATACAATATCTCCGTTTTTGACTTCATGGCCAACCCTCCAATTGTATGTTTTACTAACGCAAAAGTAATGATTATAGGAAAAATAACAAAGAAAATATTCTTTTTCTTTCATCATTTAATATTTTGCAATCCCCCTGCGTACGGACATTTTATATTTGAATGAGGTTATTGTAGCAGAATTTAACTCCTTCCTCGCCCAAAAGTGTCAAAAAATTGGACACTTTTCACTCGAAAAAGTATTTTCTGCATTTTTTCTTGCAAAGGTGCTTGCGCGAACGATTAACTTCGCAGAGGAAAAACGAAGAAACCGAAACAAAATAAAACCATAAGACAATGAAAGAATTTTTCAAGAACCTCGGACGCTATAAGGTGTCGTCTGTGCTCAACATCCTTGGGCTCGGCATCGCCTTTGCGGCGGCTTATATCATCTTGGTGCAGGTGAACTTTGACCTTGGGTACAACCGCTGCTTCAAGGATGCGGACAAATTGTACCGATTGGAATTCAGATCTGTAATGGGTGACGCTACCAAGAAGATGCCACACGTGTCGCACTATGTGGGTGAGGCTGTGGGCGACAACAATGCCAATGTGGAGGAGTATGCTTGGGCATTCCCTTATCCTCAGACGAACCTTTTTGTTATTCTCCCTCAGGAAGAGATTAAAGAGTATTTCCACGCTGAAGCTCGCATCTGCTCATACAATCTGCCTCAGTTGTTCGACATACCGCTCATCGACGGCAGCTACGAGGAATTGGTGCATCCCAACTCTATTGTGATAAGCGAGTCGTTTGCCCAGACGCACAACCTCAAGGTGGGCGATGCCGTGATGACAGGTAGCGAGAAAGCATCCAATATGAACGTGCAGACGATACGGGGTATCTATCCGGACTTTCCCGACAACTGCGAATTTGCATGCACCGTGATATTGCAGCTGACCGACAAGGAGATTATGCCGGGCAAGGATGAGTTTTGCTACTCCTATTATTATAAGGTGCACGATGCCGGGCAGAATGATATGGTGCTTGCCAATGGTCTCCGCCTGATAGCACCGAAGTACGGCGAAGCATACGAGGAGCTGAGAAAGGCGGCGGAAGGTGCCAGCCAAGAGCAATGGATGAAGCTCGGCAAGGAGTATATGCGACTGACGTCGGTCTATGACATCTACTTTGCCAATGATGTGGAGGGAATTATCGGACACGAGATTGGAAACCGATATACCACCTACACACTGCTGAGCATCGCGGTGCTGATACTGGCCATCGCGTTCATCAACTTCGTGAACTTCTTTATGGCGATGGTGCCGCGCCGCATTCGTCGAGTGAATACGGAGAAGGTGTTTGGCTGCTCCACACGCCGCCTGCGCATAGGCTTCGTGCTCGAAGCTGTAGGCCTGGTAGCGATTGGCCTTCTATTGGCTGCCTACATCGTCTTCATGGTAGCGCCAGAGCTGACGGGGTTGCTCTCTACATCGGCTCTGCTGGGCGACAACCCGATGATAGCTCTGTGCATCGTAGTGTCGGGCCTCCTGCTTGCCGTTGTCAGCAGCATCCATCCGGCCTACTATATCACCTCCGTGCCGCCAGCCTTTGCGCTGAAAGGCACGTTCGGCAACACTGCTTCAGGGCGTCGTATGCGCTACGTGCTCTTGGGCATACAGTTTGCCATCTCCATCGCCCTCATCACCTGCACGTTGTTTATTCGCTTGCAGCACACCTATATGCTGCGTTACGATATGGGCTTCAATAAAGAGAACGTGCTTGGGGTAAATCTCGGCAGTGCCAGCAAATCGCGGTGGGACTTCAATGCACGACAACAGTTCACCAATGAGCTGAAGACCAATCCGATGATTGTAGATGCAGCCTTTGGTTCTGAAAACTTTATCGCAGACACCCGCTCGACGCATAACAGAGTGACGGAGAAGGGCGAAAACATCTTCTTCCAAGCCTATTCCGTGTCGCACAACTTCCTTCGCGTTATGGGTATCGAACTGATTGAGGGACGCGACTATATGCCCGAAGATGAGCTACAGGATGACAAGCAACTCTACATCTTCAACGAGAAGGCACAGAAAGAATTTGGTCTAAAGGTCAATGAAGATCTGCATGGAGCCACTGCCGTCGGTTTCTGCAAGGACTTCAAGTTCCGCTCCCTGCAATATGAAAGTTCGGCCTTTGCCTTCTGCGTAAGAGAGCATACAGGGTATATGAAGCATTGCTATGTGCGCACTGCAGCAAATGCCGACATTGAGGCCGTGGAGAAGCACATCAAGGA
>JAZTXL010000010.1:0-34431 GCA_045636405.1 Alloprevotella sp. | reverse complement strand
TTTTATGCAGAAGCGGCCCAAAGAGTCCAACGATGTATTGAAGGTTTCCTGCTCGTCGGAGATGAAGTTTTCGATGAATACCTCGAGGGAATTGTTGCCTCCGTTTCCTTTTACCGATGCAGGAATGTCTTTAATCCAGCCGATGATGGTGGCACTGTCGTTCTCGCAATAAGCGTTGTCCTTGAAGTCGCGGCGCAAGTCGCGTGTGGGATAATCGGGCAGTGTTTCGGTGGTGATGGGGCTGCATGCAATGGCTCTGTTCTCCCCAATGCCGATTTTGCGCATGCCTTTCTTCATCTTGCTCACGCTCACGGAGAGTTTTTCCTTACCCTTGCTAGCTACGAAGGTATAGCTGTCTTTCTTCTCCGTCTGCGAAAGAATCTCCCACACACAATTATTATATATAATATGGTGTTCGGCAAATCCTATCAACCACTCGCCCGTTGCTTCGTTGCGCCAATAGGTATCCGTGATGCCGATGGGCAGAACGTCGCCGGGACGGATATTAAAAATCTGCCAACCGGCGGGTTCTATCAAGTCGAAGTGCGTGGTTTCTCTCGGCAGTGCTTCGAACACCATCGTGAATTTCACTTCTCCGCTTTCGGGCATGAAGAACTGCTCATCGGGCATGATGAGCGTGCTGCCCTCAGCCGGCCACTGAGGCATCTCCTTTCGCATGGCAAAACGCCGGTCGCCCACTTGCAGATAGGACGTCGATGCCATCCTGATCCAATGGTTGGGCCGAAAGCTGACATGGAAAGTAACCTCCGTGCGGTCGTTGCCCAATGCCACTTGGGCTATGCTGAACACGTGGCTGTGCGAATTGTAACCGCTTACCGGCTTCTTCCAAATTTCGTTGGGCGTTTGTGCCTGTGCGACCAATGCAAGAAGTGATAAGAGGAGTGTGAAGATTTTTGCTTTCATAGTAAGTGAGTTAAATATTAGACTGCATATAGCTTGCGAGCTACTGAATGTTTTGTCGGACCTTAAATGCAAAAGTGATGACCCGATGCAAAGTTACGAAAAGCCTACTAATTTACCCCCCCCAATTATTAAAATTTCATAATAGCAAAATTGTTCTTTGCTGAGTGTGTGGCAAAAGTGTGCTATGGGCGCTTCTGTGTTCGGCAGAGGCTACAAGATTTTCTAACAAGCTATGTTACTATGAGTAACTTCCCATGTTACTAATCGTAACAAGCCATGTTACCACAAGTAACTTCCCATGTTACTAAACGTAACAAGCCTTGTTACAAAATATAGAAAGCCAATCGCTCAGAAAAGAATACTTGCAGAGCGCTGCAGGATAGGCAATTCGCCGGGCCCTAAAAGCGAAAAGTCTCCCATTCCGGGTGGGGAATGGCGAGACTTCCTATATGGGCCTTGTAGCCTGTTTATTTTTTTAGACATAAAAAAGACTGTACCGTTGATGTGATGGAACTCCGAAAAAGAATAAGATTTGAGCGCTAATTCCGCCTCCGTAATCCGATCCCGCAAAGCGTAACGGCCCGCCGTCAGCGAAACAGCTTTCTCGGTGTTCAGGTTTAATTGATGAGATCCCCGATCAGTCCGGTACAGCCATTTTCTATGGGCAAATATACGGACTTCCCAAATCCCTTCCAAATATTCGGTGTGATTTTTTTTAGGATATAATATTTAAAAAAGTTTGTTATCCTTTTTTAATACTTAATAGCAGCGCTCTAGAAATTTTCTGTATATTTGTATGTTTGTAAGAGCTACGTTGAAGTAGATGGCCCATGCAAACCATCGCGGTGCTCTTATTCATAACCTTACAACTTTATATAAATATGGCTTCATTACGCTTTCATATTCTTTATCGTACGGAGTGGGGCGAGCGTCTGTGCTTGAATCTTACAACGGCGAAAGGAAAGTCTTTGCATCTGCAAATGTCTACGGTCGATGGCTATTTGTGGACTGGTAGTCTGGAATTGCCTACGGGTACGGAATCCTTATATTATAAATATTGTGTGGTACGCGATACGGATGTTCCTTTCCGTGAGGAACGCTGCTGTCGATATTTGGATTTGCAAAAGCGCACCCATCTCTTGCTAGACGACTGCTGGGAGGACGATAGCATACATCCGGCCCTGCGTCGTAAGGCTTTCGAAGAGTGTATCTTCCGTCCTAGCTCTCTGGACGCGCTGACCAGTTCCTATCGCCTCCTGCTCAAGGCACTGCCTGCACCCAAAGGTTGGCATTGGGCAGTAGTGGGAGCTTCTAAGAAACTTGGCGAATGGAATGTGGCCGCGGCAAAGCGTCTGCTACGCACCGGAGTCTATGAATGGGGCATAGCTTTAAGCTCTACCGATTTTACAGAGGGTACGGAGTATAAATATGTATTGGTGAATGACGCTGACTCCAGTCAGGTGAAGTGGGAGCAAGGAGGCAACAGAGTGCTGATGCCCACTGCCTTGGAACAAAACGAGGCCGCGGTGCATACAGATATCCGTCCGCGCATAGACATGGCTCCTTGGCGCGGCGCAGGAGTGGTGGTGCCGGTGTTCTCTTTGCGTAGTGAGGGAAGTTTCGGCGTTGGCGACTTTGGCGATTTGGCCTATTTCATAGAGTGGGCCTTTATTGCCGGCTTGCGAGCTGTACAACTTTTACCCATCAACGATACAACCACCACAGGCACTTGGCGCGACTCCTATCCCTATAGCGGCATTTCCGTATTCGCTCTCCATCCGCTCTATCTCGACCTGCGCGAGTGGGAACACTTGCCCATCTATCAGAGCAGAAAGGAGAAGGGCGAATATCTCAACTCCTTGCCGGAACTGGACTATGAGTCGGTCTACAAAGAGAAGATGGTCTTCTTGCGCGAACTCTTTGTGCAGATAGGAAAGAAGACCTTGCGCAGTGTGGCCTATAAGAATTTCTGTAAAGAAAACAACCGTTGGCTCTCTGCCTATGCCCGCTTCTGTCGTCTGCGCGATGAGTATGACACTGCTAACTTCAGAGATTGGAAAGAAAATGCCGACGATATGCTCTGCCTTACAGTGGAGCAACAAGATACGGAGAACTTCCACTGCTTTGTGCAGTTCCTTCTTCATCGACAATTGGAGGCCGTTCACCGCAAGGCCCAGACTTGTGGCGTAGTGCTGAAGGGAGACATCCCTATAGGCATCTGCCGAGACAGTGTGCCAGCATGGGCCGACACACGCTTGTTCCACTTTGACGGACAAGCCGGTGCTCCCCCCGATGCTTTTGCCAAGCACGGACAGAATTGGGGCTTTCCTACCTACAACTGGGAGGAGATGCGCAAGGATGGCTATGCTTGGTGGAAAGAGCGCTTCCGCCACATGGGAAGGTACTTCGATGCTTACCGCATAGACCACGTGCTGGGCTTCTTCCGCATCTGGGAAATTCCCTATCAACATATTTATGGTCTGCTAGGCTATTTCCGTCCGGCGCTACCTCTAAAGAAAGAGGAAATAAAGAACTGGGGCTTTGAAGGTAATGTAGAAGAACTGGCTCGTCCTATTCTGACGGCACAGCGTTTGGCCGAGTTGGAATCTACTTTGGATGGCAAAAAACTGGGTGCTTACTTCGAAGAAATAGTAATGGCCAATGGCCAGCAAGGCTATGCTTTGAAAGCAGCATATACCTCGCAGCGCAACCTTTATGCGGCCATCGCCGATGAGCGTTTGCGCCAGGTGGTGATGGATGTTGTGGCCGAGGTGCTGTTTATAGAAGATACCGATTGCCCACAAACCTATCACCCACGTATAGCTTCGCAGGAAACCTGGAGATTCTCCACCCTCACCGCAGAAGAGCAGAATGCTTACAATCGCCTTTACGACGACTTCTTCTATGTGCGCCACAATGAATTCTGGGCTGCCGAGGCCATGAAGAAACTGCCGGAAATAATAGGCAGCAGCGATTTGTATAAAGCCGAAGCCACAGAGTCCTCCCTTTTGCCTTGTGCGGAAGACTTGGGTATGGTGCCCTCGAGTGTGAAAGGCGTGCTAGAGGCCTTGGATGTCCTCTCTCTTGAAATTCAGAGAATGCCTAAGCGCTACGGGTTGCGTTTTGACAACCTCAGCCAAAATCCCTGGTTGAGCGTATCAACCATTGCCACTCACGACATGCCTCCGTTCCGTCTTTGGTGGCATGAGCAGCGAGATCAGACACAAGCCTTCTGGAGCGAAGTGTTGGCCGGATGTGGCGAAGCGCCTGCCGAAGCAACGCCGGAGATTTGCGAGAAGGTGGTGTCAATGCACTTGGAGAGCCCATCCATGTTCTGCCTTCTGGCATTGCAAGACCTCCTGGCCATAGAGCCTACTCTGCGTCATCCTAATCCTTGGGCCGAACAAATCAATGTGCCTTCCAACCCCGAGCAGTACTGGCGCTATCGTATGCACATCAGCATAGAGACGCTGATAGCAGCTACAAATTTCAATGAGAAGCTTCGCGCCTTGATTTTGCGAAGCGGTCGCAGCGATTGAGCCTTTATATAAGCTAGGAAAAAGTGTTCTGCGTTCTGAAAAAATAAGTATCTTTGCATCTTGAAAATATAGCAAAACAATTAAGTAAGATATATGAAAGAATTGGCTTTAAAGTATGGTTGTAATCCCAACCAAAAACCTTCTCGCATTTACATGGAGGAGGGAGAATTGCCCATTGAAGTGCTAGGTGGTCGTCCCGGTTACATCAATTTCCTGGATGCGCTCAACGGCTGGCAACTTGTGAAGGAACTGAAGGCTGCCACAGGCCTTCCCGCAGCTACTTCCTTCAAGCACGTATCGCCTGCCGGTGCAGCAGTAGGTGCTCCGATGAGCGACACACTGAAGAAAATTTACTTCGTAGATGACATCGAAGAGCCGCTTACTCCTATCGCAACTGCCTACGCTCGCGCTCGCGGAGCAGACCGTATGTCCAGCTACGGAGATTTTATTGCGCTTTCTGATACTTGCGACAAGGCGACAGCCCTCCTTATCAAGCGCGAAGTGAGTGACGGCGTAATTGCCCCCGACTATACTCCCGAGGCTTTGGAGATTTTGCTGGAGAAGCGTAAGGGCACCTATAATATATTAAAGGTAGACCCCAACTACTGCCCGGCTCCTTTGGAGCGCAAGCAGGTTTACGGCGTTACCTTCGAGCAAGGCCGCAACGAGATAGACCTTACCGGCGATAACCTCTTTGAGAATATCCCCACCGTGAATAAGAACTTCCCCGCTGAGGCTAAGCGCGACTTGATGATTGCCCTCATCACGCTGAAGTATACACAGAGCAACTCTGTTTGCTATGTGAAAGACGGACAGGCCATCGGTATCGGTGCCGGTCAGCAAAGCCGTATCCACTGCACCCGCCTTGCCGGTAACAAAGCAGACATCTGGTGGTTGCGTCAGCATCCCAAAGTGATGAATCTGCCTTGGGTGGAGAAAATCCGCCGTGCCGACCGCGACAATACCATTGACATTTACATCTCCGACGACTACGAAGACGTATTGGCCGAAGGCGTATGGCAACAATTCTTTACTGAGCGTCCGGAAGTGTTGACCCGCGAGGAGAAAAAAGAATGGATTGCGCAGAACACAGGTGTGAGCCTCGGTTCGGATGCCTTCTTCCCCTTCGGCGACAACATTGAGCGTGCTCATAAGAGTGGTGTGGAATATGTGGCACAAGCCGGCGGCAGCGTGCGCGATGACCATGTTATTGCCACTTGCGATAAGTATGGCATCGCCATGGCCTTCACCGGAATCCGTTTGTTCCACCATTAATCTCGGACTATGAGAAAGGCAGGCGACGAAGAGGTTACCCAAGCCATCATGGGCGGCATCGTTTTCAAAGGAGCCAAGTTGAAAGCAGCGCCCCAAACCGAGAAGGTAAAAACAAAGGCTAAGAAAAAGTCCTACATCACCGGTGCGCATGGCTCGGCTTCGGCCAAGAAAAAGGCTGACATCCGCACGCGCCGCGCCAATAGGCATAAGAATAAATAAATTTACTAATCTCAAGCAACGGGCATGTCGAGAAAGACATGCCCGTTGTTGTTTTTTTTGAAACTTTGCAATGCTGAGGCTCAGGAGGTGGAAAATCGACTTTGTAACTATTTGGAAATCAGTAGTCATTTACGGGCGTTTCCTAGGTCTTAACTAGTTTTTCCTAGGTCTTAGAAAATTTTTCCTAAGTCTTAGCTAGTTTTTCCTAGAAAGCTACTAAGAAAACGCAGGTGATTTATGTAAGATATTTCAGGCTGAAGAAAACAACTTTGGCGCACTCCTTATTATAATATAAAGCGAAGGTAGATAGAGAGGTCGTTGGTGGAGGGCGCCTCTATCTTTTGCAGGCCGCTGCCAATGGTGTGCTGATTGAAGTAGTAGAGCCATCCATAGCGCAGGGCTAGTTCAACGTGTTTGTAGCCTTGCCACCCCACTTGGCCTAATAGGCGGCATCCGTGATGGTAGAAGCGGGGGAACGAAAAGGCATGGCGCAGTTGCGGCTCGTAGGCATAGATGGCGGAGGAGTAGTCGTCAGTGAAAAACAAACCACCAAAGCAGCCAATCTGCCAATCCTTGGGGAACTTGATGCTGCTTCTTCCGGAGAGCATCCAGCCCAGGGAAGGGGCTTTGGTTTGGCTACAGGCCGCGGTGAAGTCGGCAGTTACCTTCACATTGTAGGCGGCCTGGTCAATACCCAACTGAAAGCGCAGGCGGTGGGTGAGTCGTGCCTCCAGCAAATTGTCGTAGCCGCTTACATTATACTGCCGTGCCTTTAACTTATAGCGTGCATGGAAAGATAACTTCTTGTTCAGCGCATATTCTCCTTGAACGTGAAACTCTAAGCCGTTGGCTGCCTTGTCGGTGGTGTAAGTGGGAGCGGGGAAGCGGAACAGGTCGATGTAGCTAAGTGCTTTCCAACGGCGGGTGGGCGAGATTTCTCCACCAATGGTCAGGCCAATTTCGTTGGCCACTTTGGAACCTTGCTGTAGGGAGTTTCCGAAGGGCGAAACAAAGCGATGAGTGTAGCTGCGCTGGTGGACAAACAGTTTGCTACGATTGGCAAAAAGGTAAGAAAAAGAGTGGCTGCTGGCTATGTGGAACCGCTTGTCGAAAGCCACCTCACCCGATATGTTCCACCGTTGTGTGCGGTATTGGTAGTCGGCGGAAAGTCCGGCAGCGTTCTTTCCGCGTAGATAGTAGCGATTGTAGTCATAGATGGGCGGTGCAATCTCTTTGTCGTAATGGCTGTAAAATCCATTCAGCCCGATGTGCCAAGAGGATTTGTTGTAGGAGATTCGCCCGCCCACCAAGTAGTTGCCCAATTGGCGGCGCAGGTCATACTCGCTATATGTGCGGTGGTAGCCATTGGTGGGCAGGGAGGTTACTTTCCCATCTTTGATACGCGCGTCAAGTTGGCGGTACGAGGCGAAGAGGGAGTATTCCCAACTGCCTCGCCTATGGATGGCGGCAGCACCACGCAGGAAGTTGCTCTCTTCGGTCGAGGTGTGCGACTTGATGGCAAAGTGCGAGCGGACACCCTGCTCAACGGCAGCTATGCGACTGGTGAAAAACGTTTTACCAAAGAGCAAACCATGTCCGGCGCGTACTCCGAAATCGCCGGCAAAGAATTCCCATTGGGGTGAGTGGCGAAAGTGAAAATAGAAAGTGTTGTAGTCGTAGGGATAGGAGTTGTATTTTCCAAAAGGCTCTCCGGGGTCTTTCTCCAATGTAAATCCGTAGGCTACATCTTGCTTCCATTTATATCTGTAGCGCACTTGGTGATGGAGCGCATTGCCCAGGTAGATGGAATTGGGGTGTGCGGCTATTTCTTGCTTGCTCTTTTCCTTGTAGCCCTCTCTTTGGTACAACGGAATGTCGAGTCGGCTTTCCAGTGAATGCGTTCCTTTATAGAATCGTTGTGAAATGGGAATCTCTTGCTTGGGCTGTTCGCCGCAATATAGAAATAGAGAAAGGTGGCGGCGGGTAGTGTAACTTAAGTTGCGTACGAACATCAACTCGCCCAATGAGAAAAACCGGTGCTTGCGCTGGCGGTAGGAGAGGATAGAGTCGGTTTGTTCTTCGTTCAGAAAGGGAATGCTCAATAGCGCTTCGCGCGAAGCTGTGTTGATGTTGATGGGCGAGAGGTAAAGGGCTTCAAGAGATTCGTACAACTCGCTTTGTGCGGCTGTGTTCTCTTCGTTCTCGGATATGTCGGAAAAATATTCTTCTACAAAATCCGACCAAGACAGATGTGGAGTCTCTTCCATCTGTGCCAGCCCCCATAATGGGCAGAAAAGGCAGAGCCAAAGAAACCACCACCGCCGTTTCATCTTGTGGAGTTGAAAAAATTAGCGAAGCATAATGCCGTTGAAAATGCGACCCGACTCTATGCCTAGACGGCGCGCAGAAAAGAAACGCTCATGCTCTGTGAAGGTGCAGATGCCACTCACTTGTATAGAAGCCAAAGGCAGACCTACTTCTTCTAGCTGCATAAAATTGGCTGCCCATAGGTCTATATGCCACTTGCTGCTTTGGGGCGTTTTGTATTGGGTGGCAATTTCAGCCATAGGGAATCCGGCTTGTTGGAAAGCTTCGTAGACTTCGTTGCCCACCTCGAAAGCGGCTTGCGAAATTCCCGGCCCAATGATAGCCTTTAGATTTTCTGCCTCAGTGTCAAAGGCCTTAGTCATAGCAGCTATGGTCTTTTGGACAATGCGAGCTACCGTGCCTCGCCAACCGGCATGAATGGCGGCAATGGCTTGATGGATGGGGTCGTACAAGAGAATGGGGATGCAGTCGGCGGTAGATATGCCGATGCACTGCCCGCGAAGGTTGGTGATGAGGGCATCTACTCCTTCAAGAAGGGCTTGTCGCTCTTCAGAATTTCTTTTCAGAAAATCATCCTCTATGCGATAAACCACATCGCTATGTGTTTGGCGGGGGAGGTGCAGACAATTGTTGTGTATACCTAATTTCTGACACAACAATTGGCGGTTTTGTTCTACAGACTCTGGGGCATCTCCGCAGTAGTGTGTAATATTAAAATGCGAATAAGCCCCTTCGCTGACACCGCCTTCGCGCATAGTGCTAAAAGCTATTATCTCCTCGCCTAAATGATATTCTAAAAAGACAGGAAGTAGGTCTTCATTAGTCATAGTCTTCCAACTCTTCTAGGTCATATATATCATCGTCTTCCAAGTCGTCCTCTTTCAGCTCTTCATCTTCCCAATCAGCAAAGTCGTTGTCAAAATATCCAATCTCTTTGTCTCGGTGAACGATGGAGCCACCTTCTGTAATGGCTTGCAACTTGTTACTTTCGCTATTCAGTTCTTCCCATAGCTTGTCCTTAAGGGCGGTCAATCCGAAACCTGTGACTGCTGAGATAAAAATAACGGGAAGGTCGTCAGGCAAATCTTCGCGTAGCATTTCCATCAGTTCTTCGTCGAGAAGGTCGCTCTTAGTGATGGCCAAAATGCGGTGCTTCTCCAGCATACCCGGGTTGAACTGGCGTAATTCTCCAAGGAGAATCTCATATTCCTTCTTAATATTGTCTGTGTCTCCAGGCACCATAAAGAGCAATAGAGAGTTACGCTCAATGTGTCTCAAGAATCTGATGCCCAATCCTCTTCCTTCGCTGGCGCCTTCTATGATTCCCGGGATGTCTGCCATGACGAACGATTTGTTGTCGCGGTAAGAGACAATACCCAGACTGGGCTCAAGTGTGGTGAAGGGGTAGTTCGCAATCTTAGGTCGGGCAGAAGAGAGCGAAGATAGGAGCGTAGATTTACCGGCATTGGGAAAGCCTACCAAACCTACGTCGGCCAGCAACTTCAACTCTAGGATAACCATTTGCTCCTGCATCGGCTCTCCGGGTTGTGCATAGCGAGGAGTTTGGTTGGTGGAAGTTCTGAATTGCCAGTTACCTAATCCGCCACGTCCTCCTTTCAGAAGCATAACAACCTGTCCGTCTTCAGTAACGTCGCAAAGATATTTTCCAGTCTCTGCATCATAAGCTACCGTACCACAGGGTACATCAATGTACTTATCTTCTCCGTCCTGTCCATGTGAGCAACATTTAGAGCCATTCCCTCCGTGTCCGGCAAATACGTGGCGCTCGTATCTAAGGTGGAGCAGTGTCCAATAATTGTGATTGCCGCGCAGGTAAATGTTTCCTCCGCGTCCACCGTCTCCTCCGTCCGGGCCTCCGTTAGGTTGGTATTTAGCTCTGTGAAGGTGCATTGATCCACGGCCGCCTTTTCCTGAGCGGCAAAATATTTTTACATAATCTACAAAGTTGCTCTCTGCCATAGTTGGAGGGTTGAAGGATGATTCTTTAATAATTTTCTGTGCAAAGTTACAAGTGTTGTACGCACTCTTTTTGCGCACTTATATTTATTATCATGTAACTCTAAAAAAATGTGCCAAGAAAACCTGTGGGGCTTCCTGACACATATTGTAAATTACGCTATTTAAAAGTTGTCAATAACAGCGCAGAGGGCTGCATTGATTTCTTCAAGTGAGCCGTGTCCTTTTACTGTGTGGCGCTTACCCTCTTTTTCATACCATTCAATAAGAGGTGAAGTCTGAGTTTTGTATATCTCCAAGCGCTTCTTAATAGTTTCTTCATTGTCGTCGGCGCGTCCGGAAGTCTTTCCGCGATTGATGAGTCGCTCCATAAGCATCTCGTCGGGAACTGCTAATTCCAACATTCCGGAAACTTCGCTACCGCGCTCTGTTAACATAGCTTTTAGAGCCTCGGCCTGTGGAATGGTGCGCGGGAAACCATCGAAAATTACACCTTCGCAAGGACAAAGACTGTCATATACATTTGCTAGAATGTCAATCATTAGTGAGTCGGGAATCAACTGTCCGTGGTCAATAAAACTTTGGGCTGTCTTTCCGAGCTCAGTGCCTTTTTTGATTTCAGCACGCAATACATCGCCTGTAGAGATGTGCTTGAAACCATATTTGCTAACCAGTATGTCACTTTGTGTGCCTTTACCTGAACCGGGAGCACCAAATATTACTATGTTCTTCATCTTGTTTTGAGGAGGTAAGATAATTGTTCAGATAGAATTATTTATTCAATGACCGTATAGATGCCTTTGAGATTGCGACCTTCTCCGTCATAATCTAATCCGTAACCTACTATAAAGTCATTGGGGATTTTGAAACAACAATAAGGGATGTCTAGCTCTACTTTTAAATTGTTGGGTTTTACCAGTAATGAAGCAATACGGATTTCTGCAGGCTGATGTTTCTCTAGTGAAGCAAGAAGTTCTTTTATGGTTAACCCGGAGTCAATGATGTCCTCTACAATTACAATAGTGCGTCCTTGTAGATTATCATTGATTCCAATCACTTCTTTTACCATGCCTGTAGATTCAGTTCCAGCATATGATGACATCTTGATAAAAGAAATTTCGCAGGGGATGTCAATTTCTCTAAGTAAGTCTGCTGCAAATATAAATGAGCCATTTAATACAGCTAAGAATATGGGTTTGCAATCCTTTAAGTCCTGGCTGATATGAGTAGCTATTTCTTTTACTCTTTGTTTTATTTCTCTTTCGGAAATAGAAATAGAGAAATTCTTATCTCTTACCGATACTGTTTTCATGGTTTTAATTTTTCGCAAAAATACAAATAATTTGCGAATCTACTAACAGAAAGAGTTTATTTGTAGTAAAAAACAAAGAGGCTGAATCAAAAAAGATTCAGCCTCTTCTATCTGTAGTAGATTCGTATTAGTTGTTGAAGAAATCTTTAACATCTTCGTTACGAACCATCTTTTCGTCGAAAATATAAGCACCGGTTTTAGGGCTCTTAACCATCTTGATAACTTTGGTATAGGCACGTCCGTCTGTTTTACCAGTTTGGAGTGTTGCAACTGCTTTCTTTGCCATGGCTTATAATTATTTAATTTCTTTGTGAATAGTCATTCTTCTAAGGATGGGGTTGTATTTCTTCAACTCCAAACGCTCGGGAGTGTTCTTGCGGTTCTTTGTAGTAATATAACGTGAAGTTCCGGGCAGACCACTTTCTTTCATTTCTGTGCATTCGAGGATTACCTGAATGCGGTTGCCTTTAGCTTTCTTAGATGCCATAGTTATAATGTTTAGCCGATTACTTTAATGTTTTTCCAATCGCAATATCCCTTGGCTACCGCGTTGTTCAACGCAGCATCAAGACCTACTTTGTTAATCATGCGCAAGCCCGCTGCACTGATTTTCAAAGAAATCCAGCATTCTTGCTCAACATAGTAGAATTTCTTAGTAAACAAGTTTACGTCAAACGTGCGCTTTGTGCGGCGCTTCGAGTGCGAAACATTATTGCCAACCATGGCTTTTTTTCCTGTAATTTGACAAATCTTAGACATTGCTATCTGTTGTTTTGGATTATGTTTTTGTGGAGTGGTCTTTTTGTTTGCTTTCGGGAGTTGTTGTTGCGTAATCTTGGGGTGGTTTCCTACTCGCTAAACAATATTATTCCACTTACGGGGTGCAAAATTAGTATTTACTTTTTAGACGGGCAAAACTTTTTCTGCTTTTTTTAAATTTCTTCTATATTTTGTGCTTCTTCTTTTAAGAAATCGCGTAGCATGTGCATGGCTACACTAGTGGCAGAAGAAAGGTTTTTGTCGCGACCATTGTCTTCTTCTATTTTCTGGGTAATGATTCTGTCTGCATGTCCCACAGCAATCCAAATAGTACCTACTATGACTCCGCTACGGCCATCAGGGCCTCCGGGACCTGCGTATCCACTAATAGCGACAGCATAATCCGTTTGGAATAGTTTATTAGCTCCAATCACCATTTGTTTTACAACTTCCTCACAAACAGCTGTTTTTTCTTCTATTGTTTTGCTATTGACTTTTAAAAGTTCCGTTTTGGTTTCATCAGTGTAGCAAATAAGTCCTCCTTTAAAGTAGTTTGAACTACCAGGAACAGCAGTGATAACACTGGCAATACGTCCTGCAGTACAACTTTCGGCCGTGCTAAGGGATTTGTGATTGCGCCATAGCATCTCGTTGATGTCTTTGCTGACAAGTTTGAGGTCTAATTCCATAGTTGTTTTATATTTGATTTTTATTATATTATATCGTAGTGCGTGAATATGCAGGCTTTTCTATTGGACAAAAGTCTTTGTCTAAATATTTATAATAGCCTGTAATCGCAATCATTGCCGCATTGTCTGTAGTGAAACTGAATTTAGGAATATAAATATTCCATTGTTTAGAATCACCTCGTGTTTTGAAGGCTTGTCGTAAAGCAGTGTTAGCTGATACACCTCCGGAAAGGGCAACATGGTTGATACCGGTTTCTTTAACTGCCAGTTTTAGTTTTTTGATGAGGATGTCAACAATCGTCTTTTCTAGAGATGCTGCAAGATCGCATTTACGCTCTTCTATAAAATTTGGATTTTCTTTAATTTGGTCACGTAAGAAGTAAAGGAATGATGTCTTTAGTCCACTAAAGCTATAATCAAGTCCGGCAATATTGGGCTTGTTGAATTTAAAAGCCTCAGGATTGCCTTGTCTTGCTAATTTATCGATAATAGGCCCACCGGGGTAGCCTAGCCCCATGACTTTTGAACATTTATCCATAGCTTCTCCTGCGGCATCGTCAATGGTTTGACCAAGTATTTCAAGACGATTGAATGCTTCTACCTTAACAATCTGTGAATTACCACCACTTACTAACAAGCATAAGAATGGAAAAGGTGGAGGTGTGTGGTTTTCGCCTTCCTCTTGAATGAAATGTGCCAGGATATGTCCTTGCAGGTGATTGGCTTCTATTAACGGAATATTAAGAGACAAAGCCAGTCCTTTAGCAAAAGAAACGCCCACTAATAAAGATCCCATCAAGCCCGGTCCTAATGTTACGGCAATAGCTGATAGTTCTTCTTTTGTGATTCCTGCTTTTTTGAGAGCTAAATCTACCACTGGCACTATGTTTTGTTGGTGTGCTCTAGAAGCTAACTCCGGAACTACTCCTCCGTATGCCTCATGGACAGCCTGTCCTGCTGTGACATTGCTAAGCAAAATGCCATCACGAAGAACGGCAGCAGAGGTGTCGTCACAGCTTGACTCAATGGCCAAAATCGTAATATTCTTTTCAGAAATAGGCATCTTCTGTTTTTATGGAAATTATTGTCTATCTATCAATATGTAAGGATTTCTAATCCTTCTTCTGTTACTAAAAAAGTATGTTCCCATTGTGCAGAAGGTAATTCATCTTCTGTAACAACAGTCCATCCATCAGCCTCATCCACAAAAACGTGGCGCGTACCCATGTTTATCATAGGCTCAATGGTGAAAACCATTCCGGGGACTAATAACATACCTTCTTTTCGAGTGTCATAGTGATCTACTTCTGGGTCTTCATGGAAAGCAAGTCCAACCCCATGTCCACATAAATCACGTACTACACTATAACCATTTTTGTGTGCATGTGCAGCGATGGCTTTTCCTATACGTCCCATGTATCCCCAAGGTTTAGCTGCTGCAGCCCCCACCTCTAGACATTCTTTGGCTATGTCTACAAGCCGTTGTTTCTCTTGGGTTGTTTTTCCAATTACGAACATGCGCGATGCATCGCTGTAATATCCATCAAGGATTGTTGATACATCAATGTTGATAATATCACCCTCCTCCAGAATTTCGTCATCAGATGGTATTCCGTGGCAGACCACTTCGTTTATACTAGTGCATACACTATTGGGAAATCCTTCATACCCAAGAGGGGCAGGTGTGGCTCCATGACTTACAGTGTATTCATATACCATTTTGTCTATTTCTGCAGTACTCATTCCTGCATGTATTTCCTGAGCTATCAGGTCAAGCACACCTGTGTTAATCTTTCCGGAGCGACGAATTCCTTCTATTTGTTCCGGTGTTTTTATTAACTCACGGAAGGGAACTAAATGTCCTTTTTCCTGTAAGTTCAGTATGCGTTTGTCCATTTCTGTAAGTTGATGTCCTACAGGAATGCGCCAATTCTTTATTTTTCGTTTCTGCATAATCGCTGCAAATATAGTAAAAACGAGTGAAGAAGTACGTTTTTATTGAAGGTGAGAGTGAAAAAAATCTCTATTTTTACAAAAATTACGATTGCAGTCATTTCCAATCAGTCTTAATTAAATAGCTTTGCCGTGGAAAAGTTTTTTGTGATTTACGAAAAAAAACTAAATTTGCACTCATTATTTATATAGGAAGAATAGAAAGAGTAAAGTGTATGAATAATACTTTTCGTTATTTGAATGGATACGCAATGCAATATGGCCTATTTTTAGGGGTATGGTACATATTAGTAAGTGCTGCCTATGTGGGTTCTTTTGCTATGCCTATACTCTCTTCTTTCTGTTTTTTTCTGTTCTTGTCAATTCCATTTTTAATAGCTTTACTGACTGCTCGATTCCGCTCTCTTGTTGAAGGGGAATTTTCTTTTAATAAAGGTTTCTCCTTTGCGTTCTTAACGTCTTTATATGCGTGTGTATGGCAGGCCTTAGCTGTATTTATCTATTTAGCGTATATTGATAACGGGTTTGTTTTTGATAGCTTTCAAGCTTCACTGGAACGTCCTGAGGTAAAGGAAGAGCTGGAGCGTAGTGGAATAATGCCGCAAATTATGGAAATAACGAACGGAGGTGGCATCGAATCTTTGGTAGATGGCTTACGTATGATTACTCCGGCAACTTATACTGCAGTAATAATCTATTTTAATTTTATAATAGCTCCCGTTCTCTCCGCTTTCGTTGCATTGACGTTAAAGCGAAGAAAAAGGGAAGTGAGGTAGTTCTGAAAAAATATCAAACAGATGGAAACAAAGATAGACATATCAGTGGTTGTTCCACTTTTCAATGAGGCAGAAAGTTTGCCCGAGTTACATGCATGGATCACCCGCGTGATGGCGCAGCATGGCTTTACCTATGAAATCATTTTTGTAAATGATGGTTCTACCGATGAGTCATGGAGTGTAATAGAAAAATTATCTGCCACAGATGCTCATGTACATGGTATCAAGTTCAGACGTAATTATGGTAAATCACCAGCATTGTTCTGTGGTTTTCGTGCGGCTGAAGGCCGTGTGGTAATAACGATGGATGCCGATTTACAGGATTCTCCGGATGAAATTCCCGAACTTTATCGTATGATAACAGAGGATGGTTATGATTTGGTTTCCGGTTATAAACAAAAGCGATACGACCCCCTCTCTAAAACATTACCGACTAAGTTGTTCAATGCAACAGCAAGAAAAGTAACAGGCATCCACAATTTACATGATTTCAATTGCGGCTTGAAAGCTTACCGTAATGAAGTTGTAAAGAATATAGAAGTATATGGTGAAATGCACCGTTATATACCTTTCTTGGCAAAGAATGCCGGTTTTGCAAAAATTGGTGAGAAGGTTGTACAACATCAGGCACGTAAATTTGGAAAAACCAAATTTGGAGGACTAAATCGTTTCGTAAATGGTTATTTGGACCTATTGTCTCTTTGGTTCTTAAATAGCTTTGGTCTTAAGCCCATGCATGTATTTGGATTTTTGGGCAGTGTAATGTTCTTTGTTGGTTTTGTTGCAGTGATAGTTGTCGGTGTAAATAAATTATTGGCTTTATGGAGCAACACGCCAGCTCATTTAGTGACAGAGTCTCCTTACTTTTTCATCGCTTTGACCATGATGATTCTAGGAACTCAACTGTTTGTTGCAGGTTTCCTTGGCGAACTTATTAGCCGTAATGCTCAAGAACGAAATAATTACCAAATAGAAAAGGCCATTTAATTGCATGATGAAAAACTATAAAATGCATAATTCTTTATGGATATTATTGTTGTCCATAGGGATGTTGTTTCAGTCATGTAAGGAAATAGAATGTCCGTTGGATAATGTTGTTGCGATGACGGTAGGACTTTATCAAGCGGAAAATTCTCAGTCATTAACTTTAGCAGATACATTAACCGTTAAGGCTGTAGGAACAGATTCTATATTATTGAATAGGGCAATGGGACTTTCTTCTTTTTTGTTACCTGTTCGGCAAACTTCAACAAAAGATACTCTTTTATTGTGTTTCTCGAATTCAAAGATGCAGAAAGCCATTGATACCATTTTTGTTGCTCATACAAATGAACCACATTTTGAATCGGTCGATTGCCCTCCTGCAGTTTTTCATACTATTCAGTCGGTGGCATGGACCTCTCATGCCTTGTCGCAAATGCCGTTGACCATAGATAGTGTAGCTGTTGTACGTACAAAGGTAAATTATGATGATGTTGAGAATCTTAAGGTGTATTTGCGCTCTACTACTCTTTAGCAGCCCGATTGTGGTTGCAGCAAAGTCTGTTTCTGATTCAACAATGGTGCGAGGTATACAATATGCATCGCAGAACAAAGAATTTACAGTCAATTCTCCAGAAAATACATTGTTTTCTGGTGCTTCCTTGTCGGTAGATTTAGTTGGATTGGTGACGATGGCGGCCTCGTCTCATGGTCAAGCAGAAGCTGCTTTACGATTGAATCTAAAGAATAAATATTTCCCAATAGCGGAAGTAGGTTGGGGAATGTGTGACCATCGTGAATATTCTACCGGATTACATTATAAAATGAATGCGCCTTATTATCGTATAGGGTGTGATTATAATTTCTACAAAAATCGTACGTCAGGAAATCGAATATTTGCTGGCGTGCGTTATGCATTTACATCATTTTGTTATGATTTGGATGGTCCTCCTATTGTGGATCCGGTTTGGGGAACAACTACGCCGTATTCCTTTAATGGCATAAAATCTTCTATGGGATGGGGTGAATTGGTTTTTGGCTTAGAGGCAAAAATCTGGAAGTTTTTTCATTTGGGATGGAGCTTTCGTTACAAAGTTCGTTTGCATGAGAAAAAAACAGCACTCGGTCATCCTTGGTTTATTCCTGGTTATGGTAAAAATGGCGGCTCTGCTCTAGGCGGTACATTTAATATAATCTTTGATCTTTAGATATGGGAATAACTGCCATTATCTTTTTAGCTGTTGCTCTGGCAATGGATTGCTTTACGGTGAGTATTACTTGTGGAATACTGCAGCGTAGGATGGGGGGGCAAGTTTGGGTGATGGCATTCTTGTTTGGCCTTTTTCAGGCACTAATGCCACTTGTTGGTTGGAAGGCTTTTTCTTTGTTTTCTACTTATATATCAACATTTGATCATTGGATAGCTTTTGGCCTATTATCGGTTCTGGGAATCAAAATGGTTATAGATGGTTGTCACTCTTCAAAAGATGATAAAGTATTGAATCCATCTCACCCTTTAGTCTTACTCACCCTTTCTGTGGCAACCAGTATTGACGCGATGGCTGTTGGTGTTTCATTTGTGGGAATGGGGCTGCTTGACTTTTCTGATATCATCGAAGCCATTGTTGTAATAGGCATAGTTTCTTTCCTTTTTAGCGTTTGCGGAAAATATATAGGCGTACGTTTAGGTCAGCATTTTAATTGGCCGGTAGAGATATTGGGAGGTATAATCTTGATAGGAATAGGTATAAAAGTATTGTGTGAACATTTAATAGTCTAATACAATGAATTTGAAGAAAACTGTCAATCTTTTGTTCTTTATATTTTTGCTTGTAGCAACAGTACTTATTATTCGTAAGCACCATTCAACAGATACTGTCTTCCAAAAAACGGAAGGATCCATTTTTGGAACAAGTTACCACATTCATTATGAGTATCCGCAATCATTAAAAATCGAAATTGATGCAACACTGGATAGCCTCAATAATTCTCTTTCAATGTTTCGTCCTGCTAGTACTCTATCTCTTATCAATAGAGGAGAGAGCATGGAAACAGATGCATTCTTTCAGAAAGTCTTTTTCTTGGCTCAGCAAGTTGCAGATTCGACAGATGGCGCTTTTGATACAACTGTAGCACCTTTGGTTAATGTTTGGGGATTTGGTTTTGAGCGTGCAGACTCTGTCACCGAAACCGTAGTAGATAGTTTGATGGAGTTTGTCGGATATAAAAAGGTGCATTTGGAAAACTCTTTTGTAGTTAAAGCAGACCCACGCCTGATGCTGGATTTTGGTGCTATAGCTAAGGGCTATGCAGTAGATGTTGTGGCCCATCTTTTGCAGACAAAAGGCATAAAAAACTATATGGTCGAGATTGGTGGTGAAGTTGTCCTAAAAGGACGCAATCCGGAAGGGAAAGCATGGCGAATCGGTGTAAGT
Source organism: Alloprevotella sp. (assembly GCA_045636405.1). Lineage (GTDB taxonomy): Bacteria > Bacteroidota > Bacteroidia > Bacteroidales > Bacteroidaceae > Alloprevotella. The sequence continues at coordinate 15,264 of JAZTXL010000010.1, read as the reverse complement.
AGCCCCACAGAAAATGAACAAGGTGAGTCTGTGCAGACAATTCTTCAACTTTCCGATGTCGCTTTGGCCACGAGTGGCAATTATCGTAATTTCTATTATAAAGGAAATCAAAAGTTTGCACATACCATCAATCCGCATACTGGATATCCGGTATCTCATAGTCTGCTTTCTGCTACTGTTTTAGCACGTAGTTGTGCTGAAGCAGATGCCTATGCAACTGCTTTTATGGTGATGGGGTTGGATAAGGCAAAAGATTTTGTTCTTTCTCATCCTTATCTCGAAGCATATTTTATTTATGCGGACGAAAAAGGAACATTGCTAGAATGGATGACTGAAGGATTCAAAGGATTACAACAGGCTTCGTAAGTTTTTTATTTGTTTGGATTTAAAATACCCACTAATGGATCAGGCCCTTTTTGATAAATTGTTATCACTCCCCTTGTTTCAAGGTATAGGACGAGGTGAATTTGAAGAAATAATGGCTCGTATTCGATTGGGGGTGAAAAAAGCACCTTCTCGTACGGTCTTGGTGAGAGAAGGAGCTTCATGTAATAGCTTGTTTTTTATTATAAATGGTGCGGTATTTTCAGAGCAATACAGCGACAAGCGTAATTATTCCTTGTTTGAATGGTTTGAGGCTCCTTTTGTGTTACAGCCAGAATGTCTTTTTGGACTAACTACGCGATATACACGTACTTTCACGGCTGTAACTGCGGTTTATTATATAGAAGTAGATAAACGTTCAATTGGAGATATTCTATTTAATTATCCGACTTTTCGTTTTAATTATCTTAATCTTTTGAGTAAACAAGCACAACAGACCGGTCGTAGACTTTGGCAATCCATTCCATTGACTGATAATGCTAAGTTTATCCACTTCTTGACTTGCCGCATTGCTCATCCTGCAGGACGAAAGGAATTGCATATCAGCATGTTTGAACTTGCTCAGGAGTTACAAATATCTCGTCAACGTATTTCCCAAATGTTGCGTGCATTAGAAGGAAAAGGTGAACTAATACTTGGTCGTGAAAAAATAGAAATCCCAGCATTCGAGCGATTGCTTCAGACAGTTTGACCATTGGGATTTATATTATAGCAAAAATAGGTTCACAAGCATTGAAGAAGTGAACCTATTTTTGTTTTATTCGTTTGTGGCTATACCTTATTCTTCCACAATTCCCAGTTCAATCCATTCACTAAGCAGTTTGTTTACATCAGTTAGGGCTTGCGCCATCTCAACTTCATATTCTTTACAAAGAACTTCAGCCAAATCTGTAGCTTGGAACTCGCGGTTTTCTGCGGCTTTCCATAGTAGAGAAGCACTCTCATTAAGGTTTATCATCTTGCTGAAGTCAAGGTTTTCTAAACCTTGTGCAATGATGACATTCTCGCCGCATACGTTGCGCAGTTCAAATCCAGTTTTAATCTTCATATTGTTAAGTGTTATTTATGATTCAATGTGTATAGGAAATATCTTTAAGTAAATAAGCCGGTAAAAGGCCAAGATGTATCTTCTTATAGGTTTTAAATGTAGCCAGAAGAAAGAGTAGATTTTCCATTTCTTTCCATTTGTTGACTCCATTTCTTCTCTACCTTTACGTAGAAAGCCAATGGCTATACCGATGATGTTAGAGGTGCTACAGGTTTCTGTTCCGTAGATGTTCCCATCTCCCATTAAAGTAAGCTGCTCTCCTTCTTTTTTGATAATACGATGTAGTACGTATATATCTTTGCGAATTTCAGCCAATACAACATCTCCAACTTTGACCTCTTTGCAAGGGGCGAGCACAACCTTATCGCGACGATCTTCAAGGAACAAGCGCATGCTATATCCTCTAACTCGGAAAGTAACGGTATGTCCTTCGTCAATGGCTCTTTTAATTTCCGGAATGAAGAGCGCATTGGGCAATGCTATAGTCTTCATCTTGCTATGGTATTGTAGCTGAGGCGCGCCGCATCTTTGTCAGGCTTGCAGCGTAAATGATAGGAGGCAGTGATGGATGCTATTTTTGAAACCGTGTCGCAAATGGCATTGTATGAGGGCTTGTCCCATATCATTGTAGAGCATGATGAAAGAATAGACGCAAATCCCTGTAGCGGGTTGTGCTTTTTAATGATATTCCCAGGATATTGCTGTAGTCGCAAGAACGCTCCACATTCCTTACGCAAGTTACGATAACAAGGCGTTTTTCCACTCCACGGAGTACCGTAAATATAGGTTTTTCCATCCAGGTATCTCACTGCAGGATTATCATCGTTTAATAAATCTGTACCTTCTACATGCTTAAGCCAAAGCTTACAATGTGTACTTTTTCCGGTTCCGCTTTTCCCAAGACATAGATAAGCCTTGTCGTTTAGCATGGGCACAGAAGCATGCATCAGTAATATTCCTTGCATAGCACCGGCAAAGGCAAACATAATCATAATGGCATTATTCAAGCCAAAGGAGCCTTGCTCCGGTGTTCCATACAAGGTAGCTTTGCATTCACTGAATTGCTTGTGAGCTGTAAATGTACAACAGAGTTGTCCTTCAGGATTGCTCACAAACATTTTGTATCCCTCCTCCAAGCGATAAACTCCGTGATTGCATCCTCCGCAATCAAACTGTCCTACTTCTTCTCCTTCCGGCACATTATTGCTCTCTCCATTTCCTACAATAAGGGTAAAGAGTAGTGGCTCATTGGGCATTTCTGTCATGTGAAAAGGCGCAAAAGAGGGTAGGAATGGGCGTCCGTCTTCAATATCTTTAAAAATGATACGAAAAGGGACATCAGCTACGCGAAAAAGCAAATCGTTCGTCGATAAATGTTCGGCCATTGTTGGAAGGCGAATTTAAGGATTTGTTTCCAATCCCTGGATTGGTTGGAAAAATTGGAATTCAGAAAGGGGGATTTCTTGTATACGGCGCTCTTTCTCGTAATTGATTTGTCTACGTAGCCTAAGCACTTTCTTTTCTACTACACTTTTTTTATCTGAGAAAAAAATGGCGCAGGTAGGATGAAATACACCAAGTTGTGTGTTTAGATAGGTCTTTAATTGGTCGGAAAATTCGGCACGATATGTCAAGAAACCGGTCTTCTTTTGTAAAAGGGCTTGTTCTATTTCTTGAATTCCAGTGAAATATGCTACAGAATCTTTAAAACTGATTCCGTAACCAAATACATAAATCTTTTCTGCTTCTTGTCCATATGTTTTTTGGGGAAGTAAATTGAAACAGAATAGTAGAACAAAGAATATCTTAAGGTATTTCATGTGAAATGTCTGTATATAGTTTTGCATTGCAAAGATACGTTATGCCTGTTGAACCGCAAAATTATAAGGCTTTTTTCTAAGATTAGAAACCGTATGGTGACTATATATACAAAATAAGTTGACACAATTATGTCAACTCATTATAATACTCACTATATACAGATGAGAATTTATCCAAGGTAGTTTCGTAGTGTGTTGGCGTTTTTACTGTGCTGGAGTGTGTGTATGGCGTTTTCTTTGATTTGTCGTACGCGTTCCCTGCTTAGTCTCATCGTCTTTCCTATTTCTACAAGTCCTTTTGCTGGACCATCTATACCAAAGAACATGCATACTACACGACGTTCACGGACCGACAAATCAGATAAGGCATTGCAAACGTCTTCTTTCAATGATTCGGAGTTGATCATTGCATCTGTTTCCTCTTCTTGTTCTCCACATAAAGTGTCAATAAGAGATGAGTTGTCGTCTTCGTTTAATGGCGCGTCAGCAGACTGGTGCTTGTTTATTGCCATCAAAGCACATTGCACTTTTTCTTCTTCCAGATTGAGCGCCTCTGCAATTTCGCTTTTCGTAGGATAACGTTCGTTTTCTTGATAAAAACGATTCACGTAATTGTTTACAGGTATAATATGTCCTACTTGGTTTAGAGGGAGTCGAATTAGTCGGCTATTTTCTGCTAATGCTTGTAGAATGTTCTGTCGTATCCACCAAACTGCATATGATATGAATTTAAATCCACGTGTTTCATCAAATCTTTTGGCAGCTGTAATAAGCCCCATATTTCCTTCATTGATAAGGTCAGAAAGACTAAGCCCTTGCCCTTGATATTGTTTGGCGACACTTACAACAAAGCGTAAATTCGCTCGTGTTAAACGTTCTAAAGCTTCTTTGTCGCCTTTTTTGATGCGTGTGGCCAAATCCTCTTCTTCGTCGGGGCTGATTGCTTTTACGCGGCTAATCTCTTGAAGATAGCGCTCTAGTGCATCTCCGTCACGTTGAGTGATGCTGCAGGTTACTTTTAATTGTCGCATGTCTGTTTGTTTTGTGTGGAATGAACAAGCCAAATGTAGAGGCTTTTCTCAATCAATTGCAACAATAAAGTAACCTATTTTTTTCTCTTTTTTTATTTTTAACTTTTAGAATGCTGATTTGTAAAGGCTGGTAAGCGATTTTAGGGGTAAAAATCTTTTTGCAAGTCTTTTCCAACAAAAAAGTCTTTCCAAAGGGAAAGACTTTTTGTCCTTTATGCTATATGATGTATGCTATTCTTCAACTTCGATAACTTTGAGCACCTTTACCTTTGCACCTGCAGCTCGAGCAGCATTAGTAAATATTTCATCTTTTCTCTCAATGGTGTAGCGACGGAACTTTCCGGCAATTCGTGTGAGTTTTGTCTTTTCCTTATTCAAGGCCATGTCGTCAGTTATCCATTCTTCTGCATGATAAGGCTCTGCCATTCCGGGACGTTCTTCTTCATCGTAAAGATAGTGAATACGACGCATGATGATATTGAATCGTCCTTCTTCTGCTTGGGCTATAATTTGATAGTAGAAACGTGTGCGATGGGTTACCCATGCTTTGCGCTTGAAATAGAGCCATTCTTCGAGGTCAGCAACGATGGTAAAATTCGTACTGTCGGCTTTAACCATTCTTGACTGCTTCAAACTTTCCGGGCCATCAATGAGTGAATTCTGTATGTAATTTTGCAGGGCGCCGAAAATTTCTTCTTGTGATTTGCCGGGTACATTGTATGACTTCTCAAATTCAACATATCCGTTTTTCAATGTTACAGCACCTTCCAGGTATTTAGTTTCGTCGTTTTGTGCTTTTATAGAAACTGGTGCAAGAATCAGAAACAAAATGCACGCGATGAATGATAACACTTTATTCATATTTCTTTTGTTTTATGTTTTCGTTTACAAAGATAGTGAAAGGCGAGCGAAGAATATGGAGTTACTCCAATATTATTCCGAGCCGCATCCTATTCTTATGCAAAGATAGTGAAAGGCGAGCGAAGAATGTGGAGTTTACTCCAATATTATTCCGAGCCGCATCCTATTCTTATGTAAAGATAGTGAAAGGCGAGCGAAGAAAATGGAGTTTACTTCAATATTATTCCGAGCCGCATCCTATCTTATGCAAAGATAGGAAATGGAGAGCAAAGAGAGAGGGGTTTATTTCAAAAATATTCTAAAGTACGTAAAAGAAATACGCAATCTAAAGTTCACCAGTCAATTTTATAAGTTTCTGCCTTGTAATGTACGGCTATGAATATAGTTCTGAACTTGTTCTTTGTAACTATCAGATATAGGAAGTCGCTTCTCTCCAAAAATGATATGTCCGCGCTCAAGTATTTTAATCTTATTCATATTGACAATATAAGAGCGATGGATGCGCTGGAATTTTTCAGTCGGCAGGTGAGATTCAATAGCATGCATTGAAGTGAGTGAAAGAACTGGTCGTTGAGAGGATTCTAAATATATTTTTACATAATCTTTCAGACCTTCAATGTATAAGATGTCGTCGTAAAAAATACGTACTAATTTGTAATCGCTTTTCACAAAGAAAGAGTCGGACTGAGAGATTGCGTCTAGAGAAGAGGCATTTATAATGGCTTCAGCCCTCGTGGCAGAGTTTAAGAAATCTATATAACTAATGGGTTTTAATAGATAATCAAGTGCATTAACTTTATAACCCTCAATGGCGTATTGATTGAATGCTGTTGTAAAAATGATGCGTGTGCTGTGAGGTATAACTTTTGCAAATTCCAGTCCGCTCAGTTCCGGCATTTGAATGTCCAGCATCAACAAATCAACCGGCTGAGTCCTAAGTCCGGCCATGGCATCAATGGCATTAGAATATTTACCCTCTAATTTAAGGAATGGTGTCTTCATTACATAGCTTTCAAGAAGATCTGCAGCAAGAGGCTCATCGTCAACAATAGCACATGTTATCATAGGGCAATAAGATTATGGGTTGTAGAATCCTTTTTATTGTTAAAAATTTTGATGGAAGAATGATATTCTTTCCCGTTTTCAGAAGATCCATATACCCAACTATGACTGTTGGGATATGAAAAATTTAGTCTGCTATGTACTTGTTGTAAACCAATCCCCCCGGGAGCTTTGTCTTCACTGCTTTTGGGGAAATTTGTGTTAGATTCATTAAAGATGATGGTGTTGTCTTCTACCTTTAGACTGATTTTAATGAAACTAGGAAGAGTTGGACTCACTCCATGCTTAAAGGCATTTTCAATCAATGAAATGAAAATCAATGGCGCAACTTGTCGCTCTTCGTGTCCTTTAATATCTATATCCACCACTAGTTCCACATTCTTTGGCTGTCTTAACTTCATGAGTGATATATAATTCCGTATGAAATCAGCCTCCTTTTCTAGACTGACAAATTCAGAGTGATTCTCATAAAGCATGTAGCGGAGCATTTTACTCAGTTCTTGAATAGCTGCTTGTGCTTTATCCTTGTCAAAACTCGTCAAAGCGTAAATGTTGTTGAGCGTATTGAGCAGGAAATGCGGATTTATTTGGTTTTTGAGATTCTTTAATTCGGCTTCAGTCTTTTGCCATTCTGCTTCCTTTCGAGCAGTTTCCGCTACTTTCCAGCGTTTACTTAGACCGATAAAGACGGCTAATCCGGCCACAAAAATATAGCTGAGTAAGTTTCTTATTGTAAAAAATAATGGTGGCGGAATAAATCCATATTTATCCTTGTGGGGCAGTTGTCGAATCCCATGATGAACGGGATGGTTAAATGTAATGGCGGCCATCAGAATTTCTCTACCAATGGTGATAAGAATTATAATACAAACGTTGAATAAGATAAATTGCTTGTATCGTTTCTTTAAAAAATATTTAGGGAACAACCATAAGTAGTTGAGATAGAACATTAAGCAAGTACATAGTGGGAATATAACGCCTTTGATGTACCGGGCCAACTCAACAGATTCCCCCGACCACTTAAACAGAAAAGGAGAAATAAATATATAAAGCCATGTCAGGATATGTACCCCAATTTCAATATTGCGGTAAATCCTCTGTCGTTGTTTCTTATCTTCTGGAGTTTTCTTATTCATATCTCAGCGCTTCAATGGGGTCAAGCTGTGCTGCCTTTTTTGCAGGATACCACCCAAAAAAGATTCCTGTAGCCGTACAAACCACAAAACTGAGTAAAACACTCCAAGGTTGAATAAGAATAGGCCACATCGCAAATGTATTGATTCCTACAGATATACCAATACCCACTAAAACACCGATGACACCTCCTGTAACACTCAGGAATACCGCTTCTATGAGGAACTGATTAAGAATATCAAATCCACGCGCCCCAACAGACATTCGCAGGCCAATTTCTTTTGTTCGTTCTGTAACAGAGACATACATGATATTCATAATACCAATACCTCCGACAATCAATGAGATACAAGCTACAACGAGTAGTAGGATGGTCATGGTGTCACTTGTAGAATTCATCATCTCAGCAATCTCTTGTTGTGAACGAATGGTGAAATTGTTTTGTGCATCTCCCATTAGTTTATGCTGTTCTCTCAATATGGTTGTGATTTCTTCGATAGCTTGGTCTGTTCGGTCTTCGCTGATAGCAGAAGCGTTGATTCCTTGCAGATAGGTCACTGAGAGAATACGTTTCATTACAGTGGTGTAAGGAGCAAGTACCAAATTATCCTGGTCCATGCCAAAAGAGTTGTATCCCTTGGATTTTAATATTCCTACGATGCGGAAAGGTATGCTTTTGTAGCGTATTACTTTACCAATCGGGTCTTCTCCATTAGGGAAAAGGTTGTCGGCAATAGTCTTGCCAATAACGCAAACCTTCGCACTGGTTTGCATGTCTTCTTCTGTGAATATTTCGCCATCAGCTATTTTTAGTTGTCTGATTTTAAGATAATCGGGTGAAACGCCATAGATGGTCGACGGAGTATTGTTGTTGCCATTGACAAACTGTCCGGATGCACTGACATTTGGAGATACGGCAGCCAGATATTTTGTGTCTTTGCATAAAGCCTCGTAGTCAGTTAGTTTGAGTGTCTGCATCTCGCTGGCGTCTTTTTGGGCTCTACCATGTCCTCTGTCTTGTCCCGGTTGAATCATAATCATGTTCGACCCCATCTCAGAGATGTTTTTTTGAATGCTCTGCTTGGAGCCTTGACCTATCGCCAACATGGCGATAACAGAGGCTACACCGATGATGATTCCGAGCATCGTAAGGAAAGAGCGGAGTTTGTTGGCAGCGATGGCACGTAAGGCTATTTTGAAGAGATTTATAAAATTCATAGACTTTCAGATTTTGGAAAAATATTATTCTTCCATTTTAGGCAATGAAGCTAGCATTTCTTCAGCCTGAAGGATATTGTGGTTGATGGTGTCTTCTTTTATTTTCCCATCTCGCAATATGATGTTGCGGCTGCTGTATTGTGCAATTTCCGGATTATGAGTGACAAAAATAATAGTACGTCCTTCGCGGTGTAGTTTTTGAAAAAGTACAAGAATCTCAAAGGAGGTACGTGTGTCCAGGTTTCCGGTGGCTTCATCAGCAAGAATTACAGCCGGGTTGTTGACCAGGGCCCGGGCGATGGCTACACGTTGCATTTGTCCACCGGACATCTGATTGGATTTGTGATAAAGTCTATCTCCTAATCCCACCATTTCTAGTGCTTTGATACTACGTTCTCGGCGTTCTTTTGCTGAGACAGAAGAGTTGTACATAAGTGGCAGTTCCACATTTTCTACAGCAGTGGTTTTGGGTAGAAGATTGTAGTTCTGAAAAACAAAACCAATCTTTCGATTTCTCAAAACAGCGCGTTCGCTACGTTTCATTTTTCGTACACTGACTCCGTCTAAGAGATATTCGCCTTTCGTGGGCGTATCCAAACATCCCAGTTGATTTAACAATGTGGATTTTCCAGAGCCGGATGTTCCCATAATGGTCACGAATTCGCCTTCTTGGATGCTGAAAGAAACCCCGCGTAAGGCATGAACTGTTTCTTCTCCAACGATAAAGTCACGCCTGACATCTTGCAGTTCAATGACTGTTTTTTTGTCTGGTTTGTTCATAAAGTTGCTGCTGGATGTTATTTTTTGTCTTTTTTGCGTGGACCGGGTGTAAATGGACTTCTTTCCTGATTCATTGGGAATGCGTCATTCAATAATGATGCATCCACAATAATCTCTGTGCCTTCGGCAATGCCATTGGTAACCTCAGTAAGTGTACCATTGCTAATGCCCGTCTCAATGGCAATAGCTTTCAAAGAGTTTCCTTCTTTAACCCATACTTTCTTCGGCGAGTTACAATCAATGATTTGGTCCTCCGGTGCGATAGTCTCAGGGCTGGGTGTAAAGCGCATGGCTTTAGTGGGGATATAAAGAACATCCTGCTTTTCAAGAGTAAATATAGTTACGTTAGCCGTAAGGCTTGGCTTGAGTTTTAACTCATTGTTGGGTGCAGAGATAACAACTTCGTAGGTAACCACGTTGCTTTCCACCGTACCTTCCTGTCTCACCTGTGTCACTTCTCCGTTGAACGCTTCCCCAGGGTAGGCATCTACCGTAAAACTGACACGTTGTCCTTCACGCACACCTCCTATGTCAGCTTCGTCCACATTTGCTATCACACGCATGTCGGTAAGGTCCTGCGCAATTGTGAAGAGAGTAGGGGTGCTGAACGAAGCTGCTACAGTTTGTCCCTCTTCTACAGATTTTGAAAGAATGACACCATCAATCGGGGAAGTAATGGTGGCATAGCCTAAGTTAGTCTGTGCTTTACGTACCGCTTCCTGTCGTGCACTATAAGTACTTTGTGCCTGATCCAGCCCAAGTTTTGCAGTTTCATATTCATTGGCACTGATGAGACCTTTTTCATATAGCGTTTTCATACGCTCATGGTTCAAGCGTTGGTAGTCCAACTCGCTCTTTGCTGCATTCAAATTACTACCGGCGCTGTTCAATTCGCTGATAAGGTTGGTACGATCCAACTCAGCAATGACTTGTCCTTTTTTGACTTCAGAATTGTAGTCTACATAAATTTTACTGATAATACCCGATACCTGAGTGCCGACTTCTACTTTTGTGACCGGCTCAATGGTGCCTGTTGCCGTTACGCTATTTATGATGTCGCCTTTGGTCACGAGTGCATTTTCGTAGGAAACCTCATTCTTCTTTTCTCCGCAAGCAGTGAAGACAAGCACTGCCATAAATATGAAGCCAAGGGCTGTTGTGGTGCTATTAAATTTCATGTCTATGTTGTTTTTAATGAATACAATTGAATTTATAAAGAGATTGTTTTTCCTGCGTAAAATTCAAGAAGAGTTTTGTTTAAAACGGTTGTATATTTGTTCTGTAGTAAATCTTGTTTGGCCGTTAAGAGTTTACTACGGCTGTCCATCAATTCCACGATGTTTTTTAGGCCAAGGCGAAATTGCTCTTGAATCAAATCGTAGCTTGTCTGTAAACTTTCAACATTACTACGTGCAGCAATGAATTTCTGCCTGTTATTTGTGGCATTGAGCCAATAGCTTTCTATGGCGCTGTACAATTGCTTTTGCTTTTCTTGTAAATCCAACTGGCTTACAAATTCATTGACGCGGGCACGTTGTACGGCACTTTTTGTTTTTCTGTTGTCTAAGATAGGGATAGAGATACCCACTCCGATGTTGGTGTTAAAGTTGTTCTTTATTTGGTTGAAAAAGCTATTGTTCGAACCGGTAATGTGACTGTCTCCGATACTACCGGTAAGGCTGATTGTTGGCATATACGAGGCCTTAGCTAGTTTTGTGGCAACAGCACTTCGCTCGATGGCCGTTTCACTACTCTTTATTTCCGGGCGTAAGCTGAGGGCAGCCTGATATATTTCCATTTTGTCATTGACCAATGCCATGACAGAAGCATCATCAATATGTGTGTCTGCAACATCGAGGTCTTCAGTAGGTGCCAATTCCAAGAGTTGTTTGAGTTGCAACTTGTAATTTTCCACTTGGGTTTGTGTGTTGATGATATCGTACTTCCCACTGGCGAATTGCGCTTCCAATTGCGCTAAATCAGCGCGCGACATCTGACCTTGTCTGAACATTTCTTTACCGCGTTCAAAAACAATGGAGTCTTGATGAAGTAATGCCTGATTTACTTTTAGAGCCTCCTTCGTATAGAGAATCTGAATGTATAACTGAGCAATACTTTCTTGAATGCTGTTTTCTGCAGTTTCAATGGCATATTCAGTGGCAGTCTTTTGCAATTGGCTGTCTTTAATGTTCAGCGTTCTCTTTTGGCCATCCCAAATGGTCCATGCTGCATTGATGCCATAGCTTCCGTTTTGTATAGCTTTGTCTGAAGCAGAAACCGCAATTCCTCCGTTCACTAGATTTCCGCCATTTTCTTGAAAAGGACGATAAGTAAGCCCTTGCGATATGTTGGCATGAAGGGAAGGTTGCCATCCGGCCTTTGCCTCTTTAATATTAACATGGGCAGTTTCTAAAGAAGCTCTTTCTTTCCTTAAACCTATATGATGACTCAATGCATGGTCAATGCATTCTCTTAATGTCCATTGGCGTACTCCCTGGGCATTATTTTGTAATGGAATCATTAAACCGATACAGACAACCAGAATATAAACTTTTCTCATATACGTTTTTAAATTTATATGCATAAGCAAAAGTAATGTTTTTGTACTGTCAGATAGCTTTCTCTAATCCCTTTTTTGTCCTATAATAGACAAATCGTAATTTATTATCGATAAATGGGTTCGAGCGCCGGGGCTATGAATAGTGAGCAATGTTGCTGTGAGTAGGGAAACATTCTTATTCCTCAGACCTCTTGTCTTCCGGGCTTCTGAAAAACGAAAAGTTGACACTGCCATAGGCGCGATGCTCTACAAAACAAGGGTGGTTAGAGAAATCTAGATTTCCTCCATGCTCTAGAACCAACAGACCTCCGGGTTTTACTAAGGTTCCCGATAAGATGCGTTGGGGAATTTCCGGCAGTTCCGGTAATGCATAGGGAGGATCTGCAAATACCAGGTCGAACGACTCTTTGCAGCGTTCAATGAATCGTAGGGCATCTGTGCAAATAGGGTTTGCTGCCGTATCTCCCAATTGCTTGAGGGTACTGCTTATGAAAGCAAAATGCTTACGATCGCGTTCTACGCTAACGACCGAAGTGCAGCCACGTGATAGCAATTCCAAAGTAATACTTCCTGTTCCTGAAAATAAATCGAGCGCTTTTGTTTCTTCAAAATCAAGATAAGCTCTCAGTACATTGAACAAGTTCTCTTTGGCAAAGTCAGTAGTTGGACGAGCTTTAAAAGTGCGAGGCACCTCAAAGTGGCGGCCTTTATATTTTCCGGTAATGATGCGCATATTATGGTGGATTAGAAGAATTATGGGAGCAATAAATTGATGAAATCGTAAGTGATGTCTTCTGTTACGGCGATGGGGTGTCTATTGAATTCTGCAGCAGGGTGGATAGTATAGATTTTAGAAAGGTATTTCTTGAGTTCTGTACTGGCGCCTTCACGTAGGGCAGCATCGTCCGCAACAATATGAACTACCGTTTCTTCAATATCAGCTACAAAATTCCGTAAGAGTCCCAATGTATAATAAGCCACGTCTGTTTCACGCTGAACAAAGTATGAATTCACCGCAATCAGCCTGTTTTCATTCAGAAGAATTACATCCATGTTGCTTTCATGTAAATACAGGAAGACGTGAAGTGGTTGGTCTGTTGAAACATTTCTGTTTGTGAAGTGTTTCAGGACGGGGGTTAGAGAAGATAAGTAGTGTACCTCAGTCTTAAAAGTGTCTTCAATACTTTTGCATACGCTTTTATCTACAGAGAATAGCAAAGCAATACCAGCTGTGGCAATCACGTCATAAAATACTTCATGATTTTCTGTATTGTCAACAGCATAATTGTATATCTTCTTACAATCTTCTTCATTGAAATCAGCCAAAGGAATGGGTATGGGATTTCCTCCATCCACAAGTATTTGTATTCGCCGTATGGGAGACTGTAGAATGGGTAAGGTAGCTACTGCTTCTTGTAGATTGATACGCAAAGAACTTCTATGTTGTATGTGAAAGACGGAAAAGTCAAAATAAGGTTCCCTTCGTAGCTCGTGGCGAGCAAAACTCAACGTGCGATGCGAAAGGCGCATATAGAGGTCTTGAGGAATGGACGAAAGTAAGGTGTTGGTCTCTTGCATGGGTGATAATGTCGTATCAGAATGAAACAAAAAGGTGGTTGGCTACTTCTTTATAGCGTATTTATTGATTGCAATGAAAGCCCCGAAAATGGAAGCCAGCGCTGCTCCGAATGCATTGGAGATTAAATCCATCCACTCACCGCCGCGATGGTTTGTTGCAAATTCTTGAAGTAGCTCAATTATTGCGCTCATGGATGTAAATGCGAGGAAAGAGAAGGACGCAATTTTTCTATAAAAATTTTTAGTTGTTATCTCCCGGCAAAAGAGTTTGCTACGAAGAAATTCCATCCAAAAGATGCCGCCTGTTCCTAAGTACATCACAATATGAATTAACTTGTCAATGCCGATAACTTGGTTGAGTCCTGTAGACGGAGGTGTACAGAAGCACAATAGCCAAATCAGTAGAATGCAGCAGAGAGTCATAGGGAATGACTTGATAATCTGCGCTAAAAGGGACATTCGAGAACTCTTGTTCATAAACATGGTATTACCAAAATTTGTTGTGTTCACTGCTATATTCAAAGCCGGCTTCTCCCAGTTCTTTTTCTAGCCATTGACGTTCTATATCTAAATCCTCACAAAGAGAATCCAAAGAAGGATAGTAATCGCGTAGCTTCATGTTGATGTAACTATAAAGCATCATAATATCTTTGGGTAACTCTGAATTATTCATGAATATTTGTCGTGATTTATATTCGGGCAAAGTTACAACTTTTTAGCTAAAGACTAGGAATAAAAATTTATAAGTTTAACTAGGGCGATGCCCATTGCTAATGGATGATGTCCTTTTAGGATGAATTTTATATGGTAAGTTTATATGAGTTTACCCTACTCGTTATAGATTTTTAACATTTGAATGCAATTTATTGCCAATCAATTATTTACTCTCTCAAACCACCTAATCTCCACAGATTTTAGGTGGTTTTTCTTTGTTTCTATAAAACTCTGCGAAGTTTATATATGAAAAGTCAGAGGACGCAACTACTCTTTATAACCCCAAATTCTTTTCCACTGAATCGAAAAAAAGAAGAAAGGAGGTGTTATTATGGAGAATTCAAGAACATTTGAGTGGATAAAAGTCAAGACTTATCTTACTATAATCAATGGTCAACTTGCCTTTGAATCACTCTACAAGAAAGTTTATCACTAAATCTTTGTTCCAGTGTCCTCTGACTTTATTTTGCCAAGCAATTTTTCTCACCAAAGTTTATGTAAGCAAACAGATTACTGTTTTGCTTATGAAAGATATAAACTTTGGAGCATTTGAATCGCTTTATGACTTCTACACAGCATTCCCAAATGAGGAAACATGTATCGCTTATCTTGAAAAGGTCTTATGGCCTAATGGCGTTGTATCACCTTATGATGTAAGTTCCAAAGTGTACAAGCGTGGCGATGGTTATTACCGCTGTAAAAATACTGGTAAGAATTTCAATGTCTGTATTGGAACAATCTTTGAGAACACCAAGATTCCTTTGCGTAAATGGTTTCTTGCTATATATCTTGTAAGCAATCACAAGAAAGGTATATCAGCCACCCAACTTTCTTCGGATATAAGTGTTACTTTAAAAACTGCGTGGTTTCTTCTCCAGAAAGTACGCAGAACATTGCATCGTGGAGTACATAGAATCAAACTTGACGGTGAAGTTGAATTAGATGAAACTTTCGTTGGTGGCAAGAATAAGAATCGTCACGCAAATAAGAAAGCAAAGAAATGCCAAGGCAGAGCATTCGTTGATAAAGTTCCTGTAATGGGTATGCTTGAGCGTGGCGGAAATGTGGTTTGCA
>JAZTXL010000009.1:0-69827 GCA_045636405.1 Alloprevotella sp. | reverse complement strand
AACACAAACAATGGCATCGAAGCTTTGTTCTCTGATTTAAAGGGTAAATTAAGGGTTCATCGGGGAATAAGTAAGGGCAATCGAAAAAAGTTGCTAGATGAGTACATTCTGAGACATTATTAAAAGCCAAATCCCTTGACGGAGCCGGCTCAGTCAAGGGATTTTATCCTACTTTTTGTCCAATAAGAGTTTTTTAGAGTAAAACCATCCTACTTTTTGTCCACCCTGCCTTAAATGGTATTGTTAGGGCCATATAGTATATATAAAAAAACGACCCGCACATTTGAGCATTGTTAAGAGGCTTGGCGGGTTCTTGCGTTGCAAAGTTATGCATTTGTTTTGAATCCGCAAAATATTCTCTATAAAAAGCCATCATCCCATCGATCTCAAATAACGTAATATCCCGAAACTCTCGGATAACTCCTAAAAGTGGAACCATAATCCTATGCGTTCCCTTACGTTTGAATCTATAAAAATTCTTCTAAAAAAAGATTCTTAGATTCTATGGATTGGCGTGAGACTACTATCACCTTGCAAACAAAAATCTCACGCAAATCTGGGGAATCTATAAAAATTCTTCTAAAAAAGATTCTTAGATTCTTAGATTTGCGTGAGACTACTTTATTCAGGCGTGAGACCTTTTACTCAGGATCACTTCGCCAACTTTACGGTTGCAGTAGCCGTAGCGGTTTGTACGGTAGCCAAGTAGATGCTGCCCTGGAGTCCGAACAATGAGATTTGAGGTGCTGACTGTACGGTGCGCAGTGTCTTGCCGTCCACGCTGCGGATAGTGATGCTTTGTACGGGTTCTGCAGATTCTACGCAGAGGTTGTCGCCATCGATGTAGCAGTGGATGTCGCCGTTGTCGCGCAGGACTTGTTGCAAGTCTGTCGCTTCCTCGTAGGTCGTGATATTGAACTGGAAGGATTCGGCACGTTCTACATTCTTGGGCTCAATGCGTCCATTGTTTACCACCCAGTAGTTTGTGCCTGCAGATTCGGCATTTTGGATAGAGAAGAGGCCGCCCATTTCTGTCAGGTTGTAGGTGTTCCAATCGTTGTAGAAAGCATTGACACCAAAGTCGCCCAATTCGTTGACGTATCTGTTGTCCTTGGCTGAAACAAGCTTGTAACGCTTCTTGGTAGAGTCAATGGCGAATTTCCACAATTGATTTTGTTTTTGCGCTACGTTAAGTTCGCGGAACTGAGGATAACTGCCAGAACCATTGGGGTTGGTATTGGTCAGATATTTGCCGCTTTCGTCGCGGATGACATATTGCTTGTTAGTTTCTATCATAGGATATTCGATGGCACCACTCACTGGTACGATTTCAAAGATGAAGCGGTCAGTGTTGAGTGTGTTCTCTGTACTAGTTGATATGCGTGTAGAGTTGGCAGTCCAGAACTTGTTGCCTGCGCTACCACCGTTTTGGATAGCATACTTACCATTCAGGCGATACAGGTTGTAGGTGTGCCATGCTGCTTCGTAAGGATTGGTCGAATTATTTACGGTGAAGTCACCCTTTTCGTTCAGATAACGGCTATCCTTAGCGTTGACGATTTTGTAGCGACCAGTTTCCATATCCACTTGGATAGTCCAGTGCTGGCGTGTGGGGTTCACATCGTCGATATTGGCTTGGAAGGTAGGATTGCCCCCTGTGCCGCCGTCGTTGGTATTGGTCAGATACTTGCCTTGATATTTGATGTAATATTCGCCCTTTTCCAAGAGTTCGGCGGGGAATACGTCGAGGCGGTAGTCATAGTTTTGGCGATATTCGGCGATCAGGTTGCCCAAGTGTTGCTTGATGAAAGGTTGCACCACGACCTCTGCCACGATAGGATTGACGCGCATGATCGAGCCGTCGAAGTCGCGCGACATCACCTTGTCCTGTGCTCGTGTATTTTCCAAGTAGGTCAAGTAGGCTTCGACGAAGGCTTCGGGATTCTTGTCGTTCAGGCAGGTGTACATCTCCATCAGTGCTTGTCCGCGCACACCGGTGTGGCGCATCACTTGCACCCAAGGTGTGATTTCGGCAGTCAGTTCAGGTTGGTCGGTATTGGCCAGGAGCACGTCGGCAGCATCGACCATCAGGTCAAACTGTGCCTTCATTTCCGCCACGAGCGAAGCGTCGTATCCCTTGGCTATGCCGTTGTTGAATCGTGTGGCTACGCCCTTGAATTCGGTCGATTCGTTGGTGCGGCGCAAGCCGTGTGTGTTGACACCCAGGTCTACGTTGTGCTGGCAGAACAGGCGGAAGGCCTCGGCGCGCTCAGGCATCAGATACTTGATAGCGCGTTCCCACGAAGCGTCGCTGTCGTAGGCGCCCATGTTCCACGTATAGTCTGCCACGCTGTAGAGTGACAACATTGATGCTTCGGCATATTCCATAGGGTTGGAAGTGTAGCCCGACACCATATCCTCGATATCTAGGTCGTCGCCGAATGTGGGTCCCATCAGGAGGTGACGGCCGCAATAGTCGGTCACGGGATAGTTCAACCAGATGTAAGCCTTGCGACCGATACGTGGGTTGATCCATTGCAAGTCTGATTTGTTGATGAAGTCGACTACGCTGTTGCCGGTCCACATGATGCGCACCTCTTCGTACATATTGTCGCGCAATTCGAAGTGATAGGTCGCCCCGCTCCAACCGCGGTTGTATTCAGTAGGACAGATGATCAGAGGGTCTACGTCGTCGTGCTTGCGCACAAAGTTATCGGTCACATAGTTCATCAATTCTGCTTGCTTGATACCGCTGGTGCCTTCGCCCGAGATATCGTCGAAGAATACGGCAAACGAGCGGATGCCCAGTGCGTACATGCTTTCGAGTTTGTTCACCACATTTTGTTCGTCGGTAGCATTCCATTGGATATCGTTACCGGGGTGTACTGCCCAGACAAATTTTACTTTGTTTTCTTTCGCCACGCGAGCCAATTCGCGCATCTTTTCAGCCTGTGCTGTGGGATAGTTTTCACGCCAGCGACCACGGTGATAGGGGTCGTCCTTGGGGCCGTAGATGTACACATTCATCTTGTTGGCGCCATAGAATTGGAATTGGCGTATGCGGTCCGTTTGGCTCCAGTTATTACCATAGAATCCCTCTACTACGCCACGCTCTACGATGTCGGGCCAGTCCTTGACGGTGACACTCATCACCTGTGGCTGTGCTGCCACTTGCAGGAACGACTGCACGCCGTAAAATGTACCTGCGCCGTCGTGTCCAGCGATCACCACCTTGCCCGGTTCCACCTTCAGCAAGTAGCCTTCTGCCTTTTCTGGGATTTCGCCAGCATATTCAGCCACTGCTGCATCGCCGCGTTCACCCATCACGATGGTCACGACACCTGCGCCATCGGTCACCTGACACTTAGCCTTGAGTGCTCTCACGGCATCGGCATCGGCTTGGTCGGCGCCTTGCAGGGTGTAGGTCGCACCGGCGCTATCATACGCCTTGTCGCCCCATGCCACGCTCTGTGGGATAGGCGAAATTGTCACTTGTTGCGCCATAGCAGCAGTCGTAGCCGCCAATGCTATAGCAGAAAGAATAGACTTGATTTTCATATTTGAATATTTAGGTTTGGCACAAAGATATACAGAAAAAATAATCTTGTGAAATCTTCTCTGCGTTTTTTATGAATAAGAAAAACACATCTTTACAAAAAATGGTTGACGTAAACCCTGGCTTAGTGTTGAGAGCAATCTCCTACCCTTCTTCACTATTATCTTGAAGTTGCAAGAATTAGTACTAAAACCTCCACTAGATCCTATTCCTACTAGTCAGCACACATAGATGGTGAATCTAAGTCTTCTATCATTTTACCATGACACTTAGGGCAGCGTCCCTCCACTGGATTCCAAGTATATAGTTCATCTTCGGTATTGGTACCACAATTTGGGCAACAGGGAGATTGTTGCTTATTGTCTAACGTATTTGCCATGATCTCAACAACTTCTTTACACGTCGTGCAACGGAATAAATAACACTCCCCCATCATAAGAGTGTAGTGCCCATGTTTATCTGCGTAAACACTATAACCACATTTTGCACATTTGTAATTTTCTAATACAGCCATTTTTATATGCTTTTAATCAAAACAAATAAAGACTTTTCAAAAGGTTTTTGTATTGCATTCAATGGAATTTATTACCCCATTTCAGTATTCCATTATTTTGATTTCTGCTGTTTGTTGCTCGTATTTCTGCATAGCCACATTACTCAATATACATGACTGACCTTGAGTGTGGAAAGATTATTGCCCATCAATTACCACAGTTACTACTGAACGTGCGGGGATAGACAACGCCTTCAAAGAGTGTTTACCGATGTATTGCAAGTCCTTGTCTATAGAGGTCACATACAATTTTCCTTTTCTAGCTTTATCATATGTCAAAGAGATAGTATTGTCTGTGTCTGCATAATTAACAATGACTGTTATAATCTGAGCCCCGTCGGTATAAGATGAAAGCATGAGTGAAGTGGCAGCCTCAAGCGGTGTTATGTCGTTATTTAACGCACGCACATCGATTCTGCGCATACCAGGGCGCACAAAGAAACTATAGTTTGCTGTTGCCCAGAACATCTTTGTTGGAGCGACTCTGCCATCATATTTCACACTTTCGCCCGATGCTCCCTCTATCGGCAACAACTGTATGGGGACATCTTCATTTAATGACACAGCTGTCCACCATTGCCATGCTGAAGCATTTGCTATAGCCAGGTTGGTATGAATAAGACGCGCCACATACAAGCCCAAATTGATGCTCTTTACCGGCGAAGGTGGCATGGTGATTTCGTCGTTCTTCTCCAAAATGCAATATTCAGAGGCCCAAAATTTAGTCTTATGATTGTTGCCTGCAAGCGAGTCTCTCAATTGAGTTCGTATATCGACCAAGAGGCTTGGCGGGTAGGCCGTCCAATAGTCATGAGCAGCAACGCAATTATAAAGATTTTTGAATGACAGGACACTATAGGCACCATCCTCATAGAACATCGAACGTATAATGTCATCGGGCGTTTTCTCGTTGGCATCCACCTCAAAGAGCATTTTCATCTCGCCAAGTTCGGGGATAATGATTTTTGTATCCACCCCATTTTCCGATATAGCCTTGTCTAACTCTTCAACCATCTTGTAGATATCAGACTTTGTGGCGAAGGTGCCTTCTTGCCAACTATTCGTGTGCCACTCCACATTAGGTTCATTCAGCGGACTCACATATTTGATGTTATATCCGTTGTCCCTAAAGTGCTTCACACAACGAACCAAGAAGCGTGCGAAATCATCAAACTTGTCATGCTGGAGGTTGATACACTTGTTGTCGGCGGACAATGTAGCACCCGTTCTGGTCATAAAATAGGGCGCAGAGTTGGTAAAGAAGAGAAAATCATTCATCCCCCTCTCCCTTGCGGCATTCATAAACCATTGCTGACCGGCTTGTTTTGTGAAGTCATAGGTCCCATTGGGGGAGAGGAAACATTCTGTTCTGTTCCATGTACTTGTGACCTCATTGTTCTCCCTATTTTCATAACTTCCAGCACCAATATTCACTCTCCAATTCGTTAGCGCCATACCCTTGGGATTGCCATCCTTGTCAAATTCATGCTTGAAAAGCAAGTCGGCAATATGTTCCCTTTTTTCTAATGGCCAATTTTTACCCACAAAATCCATGCGCCAAGCATCGGAGGCGCTAAAATTGTCTATTTCTTGATATTGAATCTTTTGGTCAATAACGTAAGCGATAGATTCCTGAGCTTTAAGTCCTCCTGCCTGACAAAAAACGAATTCCAATAACCAAAATGCAATATATCGAATTTTCATAAATTAAAGTGATTGACTATAAAAAACGAGTGTGAACATATTACATACTCCAATAAAAAGAGTTTCTGCAAAGGTATAAAATTTGTATTCTCTGTTCCAATATATGTTCCATACTTTTAATTCGTTTAGTACAAACGGCGAATGAATCTACGGAAATTAAATTGTTCAGTTCAAACGGAACTGAAATAAATAATCCGTCAGGTTCTCAAGAAACAATCATGTATATGTCAATTCTCTTTGCTATTTCTGATTTTACGCAGGAAAAACGCGACGAGGATTATCCACTTATCTTTGATGCAGCAACTTCATCGTTTGGGGATATAAGAGAAGATGATTTTTATAATGTCATCAACTCAATAAACAAATAGTGTATCATTGTTACAAAAGACTTCTTGACTAGGGGTAAAGTCCGCATGAAGGATATTGAAAAACTCGATTGCCCTGTTTATCGTATTAAAAAAAGCAGCTGGTTTTGACCAAACAAACCTTGCTACTATTCGTACAACCGTTGAAAGAATTAAAGAATAATGGAAAAGATATATGAACTGTGGGCTAAACGAAACCCTTCTTTTGAGAAAAAATACTAAGAATCCATACTATCTGTTTTTACTGATTATGGAAAAGGGGTTAGCCAATACTTAGATGTTAGAGGAAAAATTTTTGGAGCAGGTTATGAAGTTTATATCATAGCATTCTTTATAGGTCTTTATAATGATAAAAAGAAACCTCTTATTGAAGATGCTTCTAAGAAGAAAGTCCTAGGTCAACCTATTATGTATTGGGGAAATATCGAAGAAAGAGCCGGACGAAGAGCTTATGGGAAGATTCGTCAATAAATGTTTGCAGCATTAGTTGCAAAAACAGATATTGACTGGTTCGCTTTAGATAAAGGAGATATTACAGTTCGTGGTGTCGTAGATAAACTTATTGAAACGATGGAGCAATATGCTAATTTTGGTTTCGATTTTATAAAGGAGAAACTAGAAGAGGATACAAACTACTTTTTCAAAGAATCTGCGTTCTTGAATGTATTTACCTCATTCCTAATAAGAATGAGGAAAAAGACGATGACGATGATGAACCTGAAGATTTATAAATAGTTAAAACCACAGTCTGTGGTTTTAATTTTCTTTGCGAACTTTTCCCGAACCTGCCCAACCACACCAGATGATCCGCATTTGCTGAACATCTTGCCCAGGCGGAAAAAGTTCGCTTTTCTTTTGTCTTTTCTTATCCCCCCCCCTTATAACTTCTACTTTTGCTATAATCCAACAGGAAGGAGTTTCTGTCGAGATTTGCACAAATTCTATTAAAAAACTAAAGTTACAGAAAGGTATATTTTTAACAAAAGACCTGCTTGCTCTTGGGAAACTATAAGAAATTTATACAAAAAAGAAGGCCTAGAAACCTAAACCTTCATATTAAAAATAATTATTGATAGACAGTTTTTGAAATAACTTTATATAATTGCTTACCTGTATTGACATCATATGTATAACCTACTCCCGTACGGGTTAAACCGTTATAAGTATAATCTTCTTGTTGAAAAAGTTTCCCATTTGAATAGGTTGTATAACTTATTGGTTTCTTACCTTCATATTGTGTAATGGCCCGATAAGTACTTGAATATCCATTACTATGAGTTACGGTTTCATATGATTTTACACGCAAAAAAGTATCATCTAAATAAACGTATGTTCCTTCCATCGTGAATGTTTGTTTTCCCGTGCTAATATCATATGTATAAGTAGTTCCCGTACAAGACAACCCATTATAGGAATATTCTACTTTTTGAGATAATTTCCCGTTTGAATATGCAGTAACACTAATTGGTTTCTTACCTTCATATTGTGTAATGGCCCGATAATTACTATTTTCATATGATTTTACACGCAAAAAAGTATCATCTAAATAAACGTATGTTTCTTCCGTCGTGGATGTTTGTTTTCCCGTGCTAATATCATATGTATAAGTAGTTCCCGTACAAGACAACCCATTATAGGAATATTCTGACTTTCGAGTTAATTTCCCGTTCGAATATACGGTAACACTAATTGGTTTATTACCATCGTATTGAGTAATTGTTTTTTGAATATCTGAATATCCATTGCTATAACTTTCATATTCAGAAGATTTTACACGTAAATAAGATAAATCTTCCGAATGAGAAGTGTTATTTCCACCTGCATTATCACCTTCCTCTTTGCCGCATGAAATAGCGACAAATACTATTAACACATAAAATAATTGACTTATTCTAAACATGGAATTTTAAAAATTTATTTGATTATATATTCTTAACCTAGAAATGTAAACTATTTTGCGAAACTTATCTATTCTCGAAATACTTTATCACGGGTTTTCTATTTGTTTCTATTTTTGAGGATTCACAAATATACAACATTTTATCAATAAATAAAATTTTTCTTGCGAACTTTTGTCTTTTCTTATCCCCCTTATTACTTCTACTTTTGCTATAAACCAATACAAAAGAGTTTATGGCAAAAGACCTTACATACATTTTGACCCGTGCAACAGAGGTGCGTGATGAATCTATTGCTGAGCAAAACACCACCCAAAAGGTCGTGGGATTTCAAACAGATTTCATAGAATGCTTTTTCTTGGCATTGAGTGGTAACTAGCATTACAATCCTATTCCTCATGGAGTTGCTCTCCTGCAGAGCTCCACAATGCTTCAGATTGCAAAGTAAAAGTAATGGACTTATGGAGCAACGGTTATATCATCTCCATTAAGTTTTATTATAACTCCAGTTAATGTTATTTATGACAAAGCGTTAGCAACGCATTTTTATAGTCCATAACTTTGCAATATCATCAAAGACATGTAAAACTCACGTTATGAAAAAGATTATTTTAGGAGTCATTGCTAGCAATGCGCTTATCGGAATGGCATGTACAGGCATTTCGCTTACTGCCAAAGATGGAAGTTATATTCAAGCTCGCACCATTGAGGGTGCACAAATGGATTTGCCTGGTATGTATGTCATCATTCCTCGAGGTGCGGAGTTGCAATCGTTCACACCTATTGACGCTAACGGCATGAAGTTCGTGGCGAAATATGGTGTAGTTGGACTTTCCGTTGTGCGCGAAGAATTTATAGCCGAAGGAATTAACGAAAGAGGATTGTCAACAGGATTGTTCTTCTTTCCGCATTATGGCAGTTACCAGCCTTTTGAAGAGCGCTTAAGCGAAAAAACCATTGGAGACCTACAACTGAACCAATGGATGCTCACACAATTTGCAACAGTGGAGGAGGTAATCTCAGCCATTAAGTCTAATGAATTTCGGATTGTGGGATTAGACAAAGAGGCTGTTGTACATTGGAGAATTGGCGATGCGAGTGGACGTCAAGTCGTTCTTGAAATTATTGACGGAGTACCCCATTTTTATGAAAATACGGTGGGCGTGCTTACCAATGCCCCAGGATTTCAGTGGCACCTTACTAATCTAAACAATTACGTAAATCTATTCCCCGGAGATGCCCAGCGCCAACTTTTGGGTCGGCAGGAACTTTTCCCGATGGGTGGGAATAGTGGTTTTCTTGGGTTGCCTGGCGATGCCACTCCCCCTTCGCGCTTTGTGCGTGCCGCTTTTTATCGTGCCACAGCACCACAATTGGCAGATGCATTCAGCACAGTAAAGCAATGCTTCCACATTCTGAATAATTTTGATATTCCTATTGGCGCAGAACATCTTCCAGGAAATTGCCCCGATATTCCAAGCGCCACGCATTGGACGTCTGCTATTGACTTGACGCACCGCAAAGTTTATTTCAAAACAGCCTACAACAATACGATTCGGTGTATCGAACTGGAAAAGATTGACTTTGGTAAAGTAGAATATCAAGTACACCCATTCGACAAGGTGAAGGAACAACCCGTAGAGCATATTGTGATAAAATAAAGGGGAGTTTCACCAAGGATGTAGGTATTACAAAGGCTTCAGCCTACTTTTTGCATATTTGTCCCACTTACCTCCAAATCTCTCAGAAGTAGAAAAGAAAAAGAGTACGAAAAGGTTTTACCTTATCGTACTCTAAGTTTTAGTTGCGGAGACCCGACTCGAACGGATGACCTCCAGGTTATGAGCCTGGCGAGCTACCAACTGCTCCACTCCGCGATATCAAGAACCATTGTTCTCGTTTGCGAGTGCAAAGTTAAATCTATTTTTTTTATTGAGCAAATAAATTCAAACATTTTTAAACAGATTGTGTGTTTAATATGCTTTTAATAGGAAATGAAGGAGTTTTGGAAACGAGTAAGTAGTTATCTATTTCTAATCCATTTAGCTATTTTAAAATAGTAAATATTAGATAGATGGACATAAAATGCTACATTTGCTACGTTGATCCAAATGTTTAATTACAAAATCAAAAATATTATAATATGAAAAAAACGATTATTGCATGGTGTACAAGTTTACTTCTCCCCTGCTCTGTTATGATGGCTAATCATCCTCCACTTATGGGATGGAGTTCTTGGAATACCTACGGATTTCAGATTAATGACTCGGTCATTAAGGTACAAGCTGATGCGATGGTAAATTTGGGCTTTTTGGAGAAAGGATATAACCATATTAATATAGATGATGGTTTCTTTGGCGGCCGTGATTCAGAAGGCAATTTGCTGATACACCCTACCCGCTTTCCAAACGGACTGCGTCCATTGGTAGATTACATTCACTCAAAAGGACTTAAAGCCGGTATTTACTCTGATGCAGGAGCCAATACATGTGCTTCGTACTGGGGAAATCCCAAAGATACCATTGGTATAGGTGTAGGGTTATATAAACATGATGCTGAAGACTTAAATCTTTATTTTAATGATTTAGATTTCGATTTCATTAAAGTGGATTATTGTGGAGCCGATGCCCGCAACAATGCAGATGGCTTAGATTTGGATGTAGAAAAACGTTATAAAGAAATAGCAGCAGCCATTAAAGAAACAGGTTCTACGGATGTTACCTGGAACATTTGTCGCTGGGCTTTCCCTGGTACGTGGGCCTGTGAGATTGCCGATTCGTGGCGTACTACTGAAGACATCTATCTTGGATGGGAATCTATCAAAAGCATCATTGGGCAAAGTCTTTATCTTTCAGCTTACACCAGCTATGGCCATTATAATGACATGGACATGCTTGAAGTAGGTCGTGGCCTTACTGAGGAAGAAGACAAAACCCACTTTGGTATGTGGTGTATGATGAGTTCGCCTTTGCTCATCGGATGTGATATGAATGATATTAAAGGAAATGCATTGAGCCTTATGCAGAATGAAGAATTGATAGCGCTCAATCAAAATACATTGGGGCAACAAGCATATGTAGTTCAAAAATCAAAAGACTGCTATGTCTTGACCAAAGATATGGAAGAGGCCAATGGTAAGAAACGTGCCATAGCTGTATATAATCCTACCAATTCGCAAAAAACTGTTACCGTAAAATTCGAATGGTTTGATTTAGGTGGCAATATTCGTGTGCGCGATCTTTTTGAACGTAGCGATAAAGGCATCTATTCTGAATCAATGGACATTACAGTACCGGCACATGGAACACGCATCTATGCGTTGGATGCAGATGTGCGTATGGAACGTACTATATATGAAGCAGAAACAGCTTGGCTTTCGGCATACCAAGAAATTTTTAACAATCAGTCTGTTGGTACTGCTATCTATCAAGAAAATGCCAATTGTTCCGGTGGTGCAATGGTCGGTTGGCTAGGGAATAAACCGGAGAATGACCTCCAGTGGCGAAATGTCTATAGCATGAATGGAGGCGAATATACGATGCAGCTCACTTTTATCTGCGGAGAAAACAGACCGGTGAAGATCAGTGTTAATGGTGGCGATCCCATTGAAGCTACTCTTAATTCCAATAGCTGGAGTGTGTCTGCAACCAAAGAATTCAAGATTCAGTTAAACAAAGGTTATAATGTCATTCGTTTGTATACTGATAGTGGTTGGATGGCAGATATAGACTGCATGAAGTTAAACTGTGATAAGCCTACTGCCGTAGAGCCAACTGCTACATCATCTTCTCTTACATTTAATGTAGATCAAGGCGTTCTTAATGTTAAAGCGCTCTCTCCTACTCCTTTGCGCGTGGTTGATATAACCGGCAAAACGATTTATAATGGAGTTGTCAATGATGCCCTCTCTTTGCCATTACCCTCAGGCTGCTATGTGGTTAATGAAAAGAAAATTGTTATTCAATAAATGCGTTAAGGTCCTGAAATCTCAATATAGATTAAAATAATAGGAAAGAATCTCATTTTGAGATTCTTTCTTGTTTTATTCCGTTAGATCAAGCCATTCCCCGTTATCACAGTATGACATGAGTAGCAAGGAGATAGACGTGTTTTCTCACAAAATAGAGGTTTGTAGAAAAGATGATTTACAAGCCTAATCTCTTCACCTCCTGCATCAATTGACGAATAATTTTTATTTCAACTTATTTCAGCATCACTTCCTTCAGAATTAATCCCTTGATACTCATTGTTGTCCTCTTTTGATAGGATAAACTCCGGTATCGTATTATGCTTGTATCTCCATCTACAAGTTTGCATTGCTCATAAATATAAGAACGAGCATCAATAGCAGGAAGTAAGCAATAATCTGCATCTTTGTCCATATGTTCAAAATGGATTTTAATTTTTTTTAAAAGTAGTAAGACTATGCGAACAATATTGACATTCCAGGGGGCTCAAAGTAGTAGTTAATTTTCGTGAAAAAATTGAATAAAAATGGCAGTTTTAATGCGAAATTTATAGAAAAGTCGTTGTGCAATTCTATGGATGGGCATCCATAGGTTGCTTGGATGCCCATCCATAGAGCTATGAAAGGCCATTATAAGCACCTATGAATAGTCATTCATAGACTGAAAAAATGAGTTTGGTTTTTTGTTGAAAAATGTTATCCATTGATTATCAGAGATTTGTATATTTTATTCAAATGGTCTGAGAATTGAGTATTTTGAAACGTAAATTTCATGGTGGATTTTATTGAATTTATTGGATAATAGAAAAAGATGTAATGTGGAAAAAGTGGGTGGATTTTAAGCCAAATTTGTGCGTAAAAGTAGTAGTTCTTTTGAGGTTTTAAATTATTTTCTAATCACTTATTTTACATTTACGGGAGTTCTTGCTATTTTTGTATTTCAATTATATAATCATTATGTCTTCTGCCTATTTCGATTTTAAGAAGTTTAGAGTGTACCACGACCGCAGTTCCATGAAAGTAGGAACTGATGGTGTTCTCTTGGGAAGCTGGGCAGATATAGATTGGTGCAAAAATATTTTAGATGTAGGAACAGGGTCCGGCCTTATCGCTTTAATGGCTGCACAGCGTAATACTCAGGCATCGGTTTATGGCATTGATATTGATGTGGATTCTACTATTCAGGCGCAAGAAAATATTGAGGCTTCACCATTTGCCCAAAGAATAAAAATCGTCCAATGTGATATAAAACACTGGAAACCGGATTTTGCTTTTGATGCAATCTTATCAAATCCTCCGTTTTACGAAGAAGACTTGCTTCCTCCCAATACCGTGAGGTCTAAAGCCAGACATACACAGGCTGGTGGCCTCACTCTGGAAGAATTAGTAGTGAACGCTTACAGATTATTGAAAAAAGGGGGTGTTTTTACCGTTGTACTCCCCCATTCCATCGCTGAAAAATTCGAAGGAATCTGTTGCTCTTATAGATTATACCTCCAGAGAAGGACGAATGTTATCACCTGTTTAGGAAAAATGCCCAAGCGCTGCCTACTTGAGTTTCATAAAGAGGTAGACTTCGGTGGACTGGAGGTTGACACTTTGGTTCTTGCAGATAAATCAGGCCAACGTAGCTGTGGCTATCGTGAATTAACGAAAGAATTTTATTTATAATAAAGAGAATATCCTTATGAAAATCATATTATTCGATAATACTTTCAGTAGTCAAGTACACAATAAAGTCCAAAGCAATCCGTTATCAATCTATCCCGAGGCATCGCTCACTATCTTGCCGGAAACTTCATTGTTGATAGCAAAACGTCCCTTGTTCTTGCCCGATATGCGTGGCCCTATTAAGGCAAACTTGGTTTGGGCTATCAGAATAGACAGATTAGGGCGTTGTGTAGCAGAAAGATTTGCAGATAGGTATTATGACAAAGTAACCATAGGAGTTGCTATGGTTGCTGAAGGATACAGAAGTGATCTGCTTGCAGTGGGCGGGTCTGATATTATTGCCCGAAGTTTTGACGGAGCAGTCTGCCTTGGTGAATGGGAAGAAACTGAGCACTTAACAACAATAAAAGGCCGAGTTTCATTAGATTGCCTAACTGCGGAATTTGAGGAAGAAAATTGGCGAAATAAGGCCAATAATTTGGTGTCACTCGTTAGTAAATACCAAACCATCAGACAAGGAGACATCTTATTAGTACAGACTCCATATTTCTTAGAGATGGATATTGACAAACGTTTAACGGGAATGCTACAAGAGAAAGAAGTGCTTTCCGTAAATGTGAAATGATAAATAGTATAAATAATTAAGAATGAGATATAAATCTTTTGTATACTTAATAATTTGTTTAATACTGTTTCTTTCGTCTCCTATCAGTGTAGGTGCGTTGGGAGATGGTGTGAAAACAGGCGAAAATTTCGTTTCTCTGCAAAAGGAGCATTTTCTTATATCAGAAAAACAAGGCCTGCCGTATTTTCATGCACAGACAGAGTTGGAGTCTGTAAATTATCAGGTTAGGATTCTATATCCAGAATATGTGCCCCTTACAAAAGAAGAGAAAAAGCTTGTCAAGAAGTTTGCTGATGACATTACAGAAGGGATTCCTGCTGTTGAAACATCTTTTTCTACCAGTAGAGGAAAGGTGTGGATGGAATATCGTTTCTGCCCAATAGCTAAAATTAGCGGTAAATGGCAGCGAATCGTTTCTTGCAAAGTCGCTATAGAGCCAATAGATAAATCTCTCAAAAGTGCTAAAACGCAATCCTCTTCCTTGGATAAGGGTGAAAGATATGCTCGGAAGTCTGTTTTATCAACGGGTAAATGGGTGAAAATAAGAGTATCCAAAGAAGGTGTTTATGAATTGACACATTCTGCCCTTTCTTCCATGGGCTTCAAAAATCCAGACAAGGTGAAACTATATGGTTATGGAGGATTGATACAACTGGAGAATTTAGAGTTTACAGGCAAAAATCAGGTGATAGATGATTTGAACGAAGTGCCCTTGTACCGCAAAAGCAATAGTATGCTTTTCTTTGCTGAAGGAACTGTACGGTGGACATGGAACACTTCAAATAAGAAGTGGACGCATCAGAACAACCCCTACTCGAAATATTCATATTACTTTATAACAGAGGGGAATGACCCATTGTTGCTGGAGAAAGTGTCTAATGTAAAAGCTTCTGAAGGTGAACTTGTAGAAAGCGTGATTCACAATGCTGTATTAGATGATGATAAGTTCAGTTGGTATGAAGGAGGTCGTGAGTTCTATGATGATTATGACTTTCAAAGAGGTAACACCTATACATTCAAGTTATCTACCCCAGGAATCGTAGAAAATGAAAATGCTACTGTAGACATTGCTTTTTCTGCCGCCAGCATCAGTAAAGCCACCAACGTCAATGTAAGTGCAAATAATAAAACATTAGCTACCTTTTCTGTTCCGACGTATGCAGATAGAGAAAATGCCCGTGAAGTAAGAAAAACGTATCAAACAAAATCCTTGACGTCAGACAATGCCTTTAAGTTCACAACCACTTCCGGCCATTCTGCTAGATTGAACTATATACGTGTTTCTTATTCCAGACAACTAAATGCGCAAGATGCTCCATTTGTATTCTCGCACGATAGTTCTCGGCCTGCTACTTTTTCTGTTGATGGAGCCAAGAACAGCACTCGCGTATGGCAATTGGGGAATTCGATAACCCCTACAAAAGAGTTAGAAGCAGAATTGTCCGGAAGTAATCTCAAGTTTTATACAGATGCTCCCAGCAATCGCTTTGTCTTGGTGGATGTTGATGCTACCTACCCCGCACCGGAAATTATTGGTGCAATAGCGAATCAGAATCTGCATGAAGATAGTGCTTTGGATATGGTTATTATTGTTCCGGCAAGCGGTAAATTAACATCCGAGGCTGAGCGCTTGGCAAAAGTGCATGCAGAAAAGGATGGTTTGCGTGTGAAAATCGTTCCGACAGATCAATTATACAATGAATTTTCTTCAGGAACTCCGGATGCCACTGCATATAGAAGATATTTGAAGATGCTTTATGATAAAGCAGATTCAGAAAAGGATATGCCTAAATATCTTTTGCTCTTTGGTGACTGTCTATGGGATAATAGATTAGTCACTAAATCATGGTCTTTGTCACAAGATGACCTCTTGCTTTCTTATGAGCGTAATAATTCAGAAAGTGCTATAGGAACCATCCATTGCTATGTGACTGATGACTATTATGGTATGTTAGAGGATGGAAAAGGCCAGAATCTAACCATTGAGAAGTTGGATTTGGCCATCGGTAGATTTATTTGTACTACCCCAGAAGAGGCAAAGGTGTTGGTGGATAAAACCATACGTTACATCGAAAACAAAGAGGTCGGTAACTGGAAAAATACCATTTGTATGTTGGGAGACGATGGCGACAATAATGAGCACATGATAGATGCGGAGAATGTTGTGAAACAAATCAATACGGTTACGCAGGGGAATATGGATATTAAAAAAATCTATTGGGATGCGTATCCTCGCACAATGACAGCTACAGGCTCAAGCTATCCCCAAGTGAACGATATGGTGAAAGCGCAAATGAAAAAGGGAGCACTCATGTTCAATTATAGCGGACATGGTTCACCCGACCAGATTTCGCATTCCAAGATTCTCTTGACCAATGACTTTAAGGCACCTACGGAAAATATGGCTCTGTGGGTCTTCGCTTCTTGCGAGATTACTCCTTATGATACGCAGACAGATAATATTGGGCGTGCTGCCATGTATAATCAAAATGGAGGAGCCATTGCTGTGATGTGTGCTGCAAGAGCTGTTTATGCCGATCAGAACAATCAGTTGAATATGTCCTTCTCTAAATATGTGTTGGGTAATGACGAACAAGGGAAACGATACACGATGGGAGAAGCCATGCGTTTGGCCAAAGTCAGTATGCTGACAATGGGTGCCGACCGTACAATGAATAAATTAAAATATTTACTGATAGGCGACCCGGCTCTAAGGCTGGCAGCTCCTCAATATACCGTAGTACTGGATAGTATTGATGGAAAAGCGTTGACCTCTGATTCATATGTACAATTAAAAGCTGGTCAGGTGGTACGTTTCTGTGGTTCTATTGGAAACGGAGTAGTCAAAGACAAAGATTTTAATGGAATCTTATCCATCAAAATATTTGATAAAGAAGAAACTGTTGTTTGTAAGAAGAATGATACCTACACAGATAAACCGATGGAGTATAAAGACCGTCCGAAGATTATCTATGAAGGCTCAGATTCTATCAAAAATGGTCAGTTTGCGATGAATGTTTTGATTCCTCGAGACATTAGTTATACGAACTCTTGTGCTCATATAGGCTTTTATGCAGTTAATGCTGACAAAACAAAAGAAGCAAATGGACATAATGAACAGTTCTATTTGAATGGTACTTATCTAAATTCAGAAGTGGATGAAGAATCCCCTGAATTATATGTTTATCTAAATGCTCCTGAATTTCCCGATGGCGGAATTACGGATGCTAACCCTGTGTTCTTTGCAGAGATTAAAGATAATCAAGGTATTACCACAATAGACAATGTAATTGGCCATGACATGGAATTGGTAATTGATAATGATATTCACAATATTCTGAAGCTCAATGAATATTTCTCTTATAACTTTGGAAGCTATAAGGATGGTTGGGTGAAATACCAATTACAAGGTTTGAACCCCGGAAAACATACGTTGTCGTTCAGGGTGTGGGATGTAAATAACAACTCAACTCAAGCTCAGCTAAACTTTACAGTCAAGGAAGATATAAACAACAAGTTGGATGTAAATGCTACTCGAAATCCGGCTCGTACCACAACGCACTTTATTACGACCTTGCAGCCAATAGAAAATTCAGCAAGTGTAAGAACTGAAATCTATGACATAAACGGCAGAATGGTCTGGGCAAATATCCAAACACTTCCGGCTGGTAGTAGCTATTGCTCGTCAGAATGGAGATTGGTTGATGGTAAAGGAGCACCCGTCCCTGCCGGTATCTATCTATATCGCTCAAAAGTAGACTCCAGCGAGTATCATGCCACCACGAAGACGAAAAAAATAATTGTAATAAGACAATAAAGCCCATTTGTATACGTTTATTTAAATAACGCTTTTTGCTCTAAATAATAATATTAATTCAGTAATATGATGAAAAAATATGGTGTAATCCTCATAGTCCTCCTATCGTTATCGTCTCTATCTGTTTTTGCAGACGAGAATGATTTGCAAGATCAATTCAATCCGGTAATGACAGCTGTCACCTCACAAAGCATTGCCCCTGATGCCCGTGCAGGTGGTATCGGTGATATTGGTGCAGCAACCGACCCAGATGTAAACTCACAAAATTGGAATCCTGCAAAATATCCCTTTACCATCAGTAGGGCCGGCTTGGCTGTCAACTATACACCTTGGCTTCGTCAATTGACAGATGGAATAGCCCTGGCTAATGTGGCCGGATATATCAGACTTGGAGATTATCAAGCCATCAGTGCTTCGTTGAGATATTTCACATTAGGCGAAGTGATGACTGATGATGAGAACATGACGGTTAAACCCTATGAATTAGGTGTGGACGTTGCATATTCAAGAATGTTAAGTGAAAAATTTTCAGCGGCAGTAGCCCTGCGTTATATGTATTCCGATTTAAGCGGCCATTATGACGACAATACTACTCCTGGTTCGGCATTTGCTGCTGACATTGCTTGCTATTACAACAATTACTTGATGATGGGAAATCGAGAATGCCAGTTGGCTTTCGGTTTAAATATCAGCAACATTGGTACAAAAATCAATTATGGTGATGATTACTCCTATTTCATCCCTACTAATTTACGTTTGGGTTTCAACTATATGATACCTTTGAACGAATATAACCGCATTTCTTTTTGTGCAGATATTAATAAACTGTTGGTTCCCTCGAAACCTCTTCAGAAGCCCGATGAAACCAACGAGGACTATGAAGAGCGTATCCGTAAGGACTATTATGACATGTCTTCAATATCCGGTATTTTCAAGAGTTTTGGAGACTCAGAAAAAGGATTTAAAGGAGAAATGGAAGAAATACAATGGAGCGTAGGTGCAGAATATACATACAATGATAAATTTACACTTCGTGGAGGTTATCACCATGAGAGTGAGGCGCAAGGAAATCGTAAGTATTTCACTGTAGGTGCCGGTTTCAGAATGAGTGTACTTTCCATTGATGCCGGTTATGTAATAGCTACGGCCCCTAGCAATCCGCTAGACCAAACACTTCGTGTATCTTTGGCATTCGACTTCGATGGTATCCGAGATCTCTTTGGAAGAAGATAGCACATCCCCCACTCTTTTAAATTCCAAGTTATGAAAATTCGTGTTGGATTAGGATTTGATGTACACCAGCTGGTGGAAAATCGCGATTTTTGGTTAGGTGGTATACGTATTGAACATACCCATGGCTTATTGGGGCATAGTGATGCCGACGTGCTCATTCATGCCATTTGCGATGCTTTACTAGGTGCTGCCAATTTACGAGATATAGGATTTCATTTCCCGGATACAGGAAAAGAATTTGCAGGAATTGATAGTAAGATTCTCTTGCGACGTACAACAGACCTACTTAAAGAAAAGGGATACACGATTGGAAATGTTGATGCAACAGTTTGTGCTGAGCAACCGAAACTAAATCCACATATTCCGGCAATGAAAGAAGTTTTGGCTCCCTTAATGGACATAGAACAAGAATGTGTTTCCATCAAAGCCACAACCACTGAGCGTTTAGGGTTTACCGGTCGAAAAGAAGGTATTTCTGCCTATGCCGTGGTACTGATTGAGAAGAATTGAGAAATTATAAAATAAGGAAAGAAGGAATCTATATCAACTTATAGGTTCCTTCTTTTAAATTGCAAACTTATCGTAAAATCCAATTCAAAATTTTATTTTAATGGAACAATAAATATCACAGACATAAATGCTCTGAATGATAAAACAGAAAAAAAGGAGTTCGGCATGTAACCGAACTCCTTTGCGAATATAACCTTTGGTTGAAATAATCTTTCTTAGTCCCATTCGAGGATTACCTTACCACACTGACCTGATTCCATGATGTCGAAGCCCTTTTGGAAGTCGGCAATGGGGAACTTGTGTGTGATAACGGGAGTGAGGTCGAGGCCTGAGATGAGCATCTGCTCCATCTTGTACCAAGTTTCCCACATTTCGCGGCCATAGATACCCTTAATTGTGAGTGCCTTGAAGATGATTTCGCTCCAGTCAACTGTAGTTGTGGGAGGAAGGATTCCAAGCTGTGCAATCTTTGAACCGTTATACATTTTGGCTACCATTTCACGGAAAGCAACAGGAGCTCCAGACATTTCAAGACCAACGTCGAAACCACGGATACCAAGCTTATCCATCGCGTCCTGAACGGATTCACCCTTTGAAGCGTTAACGGTGCAAGTAGCTCCCATCTTCTTCGCGATTTCAAGGCGATAGTCGCTGAGGTCAGTTACCACGATATTCTTGGCACCGGCAAACTTAGCGATTGCTGTAGCCATTGTACCGATAAGACCAGCACCTGTAATCAATACGTCTTCACCGAGAAGGGGGAAAGAAAGAGCTGTGTGTGTAGCATTACCGAAGGGGTCCATAATAGCTGCCATATCGTCAGAGATACGATCGTCGAGCTTTACCACGTTGCTTTCGGGGATGCAGAGGTATTCTGCAAACGCACCATCGCGGTTTACACCTACGCCGATGCTGTTTTCACAAATGTGTTGCAAACCACGGCGGCAGTTACGGCAATGACCACAAGCGATGTGACCTTCACCTGTTACGCGGTCGCCCACCTTAATATTACGCACTCCGGGACCTACTTCGGCAACAACGCCTACGTATTCGTGACCAATGGTCATGGGAGTCTTAATAGTCTTCTGGCTCCATTCGTCCCACTTGTAGATGTGCAAGTCTGTACCACAAATGGCAGTCTTCTTAATCTTGATGAGAACGTCGTTTACGCCTACTTCGGGCATGGGAACTTCTTCCAACCAAATACCCTTCTGGGCTTCTTTCTTGACTAAAGCTTTCATTGTCTTATTTTAGTTAAAAAGTTTATGCTTATTTTTCAAGAGCAAAATTACTGATTCTCTTTGCTTGTGAAGCTATTTTAGAAGATTTTTTTGAGCTACCTGCCTGTTTTTATCAAAAATATTCCCTTTTTGCATATAAGCTCAGGTATATTAAAGCTGAAATGCTGTTATACTTGTAAATGAAAAGTTTGTAGATATTGGAGAACTATTTGCCGAAGGGCTTTGCAATGGAAGTTTGTTTGAAGATGCCGGAGCCAATGTCGAGTTGCAACTGATTAACATGAAGACGCTCTTTGGCGGGAATTCCGAGGCGGCGAAATAGATGTACGATCGCATTTCGGAGAATGTCAAGGTGACTCCTTACGACAAGGCGGGGCTTATCCAGGCGGAGAACATGATGTTTTGCAATACAGCAAAGCCGCCGATGGCAAGGTAAGAGAGGAACATGCATTTCTACACTAAACGACACAGCCGGCTGCCGACCCATTCTGGCCTAAAGTCGTTTATTCACTTGTTGCAACCTGCGGAACCTCCTAAAATTCTCAAAATGATAAGCTTCTCTCCATTGAATTATATCAAATAAGTCAGCAATTCCATTCTCTTTAATTTCTTTATTGTTCCTCAAAAC
This sequence comes from Alloprevotella sp., assembly GCA_045636405.1. Lineage (GTDB taxonomy): Bacteria > Bacteroidota > Bacteroidia > Bacteroidales > Bacteroidaceae > Alloprevotella. Next base: position 48,059 of record JAZTXL010000009.1, on the reverse strand, counting down.
CCAATCGGCTATTTTAGAGCAAATAGAGAAGTACCCAAAATCACGATATAAATCATAGGTAATTATACTTAACAGAACTGCATATTTTACCCATTCGGGGAGTTTGTGGTAGTAATCAGAATTCATAATATCATGCATCATTTTTACAATCAGTTCTTCATCAACCGAATCAATAACCCAGTTGTTGTCTCTGCAAACACGAAGAAATGACCTTTTATTTCTCCAATATTCCCAGTTTGACTTATATAGACTATGCTGCTCTTCACCCACTTTTTTAAGGTATTTACCTAACCAATCATGGCGTTCCATTTCTTCAATCTCCAATGCCCCTACAAACATAACAGGGAAATGATATAAGGATGTTCTTTTGAACTCCTCGAACACTTCTTCACAATCAGCCACATCAATTTCATAAAGATTGTCTTTCGTTAGGTCTGCCATCCAGTATAACAGCAGTATTTCTTCGGCATTCCTCCCATGCCACACTATTACTTTGTTATAAACAAAATAATCTCTGTGCGTGAACTCATAAAGGCTATCTTGAAAACTGTATTTTTCTAAAGAAAGAGCCATTGCAGTTAATTCTTTCTTGGTATAGTTCTTTGGTAGCTTACCATAAAATAGTGAAGTCGGACAAACCACTATCTCTTCATTTTTAGACGAGTTGATTAACTGGAAAACTCGTTCTTTGACAGTATCTGATGATACGACATGCAAAATTTTCTTATTCATATAAAAATGTTTATAATTTCATTCATAGGATATTATTTTTGAGACAAAACAAGTCCTTGTTCAATAGTTCCTCGTTTTATATTCGAATTTCAAATGTTGTATAAAAGCCATCTTCCACTTGTTTTACATCGGACTCAACGCTGTTGGGAACGATAAGAGGTATCTTGTGTTTGACATGCCCATTCCAGAAAAAGGACTTCAAATATGAAGGACGCCCCCAATACGTAAAAATGGTTTGATTATATTGTTGATTCATCTCCACATTTTATTAAATCCAAGGATATTTTTTCTTTCTGTTGATGTAACCGCAATGTCAAGTAATGTCATTTACAATATTTCCATATATGCTTCTATTTTTTGCTGACATTTTCAGCAACTTTAATATAACTTTGTTCCTCATTTTTTGGAACAAAGTTTCTTTTCTACATTCTTAAATATTTTTCTCATATTGCACTGTGTAATGTTTAATTCTGAGTGCAAATAAAATAAAAGCCCCTGCCAACTGGTAGCAGAGGTCAAAGAAAAATGCTAAATACTATGTAAATTATGCGATTGGGTCAAGACAGAACTCTCTTCGCTTGCATTTCTTGCAATGCTTTCCTATCCATACTTCATCAAACTGGTTCATCGCCTGTTCCACGATTTCTGAGTCATAATCGATACGATTCATTATATCCTCATGCATTTGGTTCAGCCCCATCATTTAAAACGTTTAATTAAGTTCAAGATGGCTTCAACGTGAGGTGCAATGTGACGACTTTCTGGCCTGTCTGTAATGATAATCGTTGTATTATTTATTTTACCTGCTTTTGAAGTTAGAGGCTTTCCGGTCTTAGCATCTGTTCCCCATTCTATTGATTCTGAAAGTTGAAGTCCTTTAAATTTGTCTATTTCAAACAAAGGGGCATCCCATCTTGCACCAGCAGTCATACCTGTAACAAAAACAATTACTTCTGGAGAAAGATTTCCGATTTCAATTTCCATCATTTTTTTTATGTATGAATACTGACAATTCCACAATGTCTCATTTGGAGTTCCCCATTTTGTGTTAGGTGCTATTTTACAAACGTTACTCCATGCTATATGTTCGTTCCATTCATTAGGATAAAAAGTTTCAGCCACTCCTCTTATTAAACTCACAAATGCACTTCTCGTATATGATAGCATCCAATCTACTTGGTCAGGTCTGTTAAAAAGAAAATCAAAAACTTTGTTTGCATCTCCACAATAATCAGAGTAATCTTTCCATCCATTAGGAGATCTCCCGTAAAAGAGTATACCTGTATTTTGCTCTGAAGGATAATGCTTTCCCCATGTTGGACAAAATAACCAATAGTTATCAATATCTTCTATTTTTGAATACATCTCAGTGAACACAGGCCTTAATTCTTTATCTAAATTTTGAACAAAATCTAATTTAGGTTCTTTCATATAACTAATGTATTATAGGTTGGTATATCATGCACATACTTCTGTATCATCCAAAACAATGTGGTCGTTTTTAAGTATATTATTTGGACTGACATTTAATAAATTCCTTAACGATTTCTAAATAGAAGAGAAAAGCATCTTCATATTGCTCTTTGGTGAATGATATAAAATAACCATCCCCTGTTGAACTGGCTTTCTCATCATCTTGATTCAAATAATCATTGACGACTCTACTCACTTTGTCGAAATCTGCTTGTTCCATCGCCTGTTTAAGAGTGAGAGTACTGTTTTTCTTATCTTTACGGTCAAGACAAAACATGCAATATAGCTTTTGTTTCTGTTCTGAAATAAAAATGTTATACACACGTCCATTCAAGGTTATATCCACACCAACATATTCACCTAAATTGCATGGTGGGAACTTAGGAAATTGCAACGCAGACTCTTTTTTCCAAATATCAGAAATTTTTTCAAATGCTTTTTGCAAATCCTTTTTCAGTTGTCTAAGTTCAATCTTCTTTTTGTCAATTCTTTCTATAAGGCTGACAACTTTGTTTTTGCTTACGATAATTGCCATAATTATAATGATTTAAAGTGTTAAAAAGAATGTTATAATATTTCTCTCGCAATCCATGCACATGCTTCGGCATCGGCAAGTGCATGGTGATGGTTCTCTAACTGATAGCCACAAGCGGCAGCAACAGTGTGAAGCTGGTGATTTTCTAAATCAGGGAGTACACGCCTTGAAACACAAAGAGTGTCGTAAAACTCGTAATCTGGGTAATCCATCTGATATACTCGAAACACAGCCTTCAGACACCCTTCGTCAAAAGGTTTATTATGAGCGACAAGCGGTAAACCCTCTATTAGAGGTTCTATTTGCGCCCATACTTTCGGGAATACTGGTGCATCCTCAGTATCATCCTGGCAGAGTCCATGCACCTGAGAACACCAATAGTTATAGTAGTTCGGTTCTGGTTGAATGAGCGAGTAGAAAGTATCTACAATCTCTCCATTGCGGACTATGACTATTCCAACGGAACAAACCGAAGAACGCTCGTTGTTAGCTGTCTCAAAATCTATTGCTACAAAGTCTTTCATTTATTTGTCCTCCTTGTATTTGTTCCACATTCTTTTAATCTTTCCGGCAATTTCTTTACGGAGCCAGAGAGGTTCCAGCACTTCCATATCCTCACCGTTCCAGAGAAGTTCTTGCTGGAAGTCAAACTCTGGACGGAGATTGAAGGTGAAAACACTGTACTCTTCGTTACGCTCAATCTCTTCCTGCGAATCGTGCATCTTCAGGTCACGAATGTAGTTGGCCTGTCCTGCTGACACCTTTAACTTAACAGGTTGAATTTTGACAGACTGTTCTGCAATGATGCCAAAACAGCCGTCAAAGAAATCCTCTGCCGACCAGTCCTTTGGCATTTCAAAAGTCTCGTCTGTTGCATGAAGATATTTAATACGATCCAGGGAATAGATACGAGGGCCCTTTTCGTAATAATAGGAATAGGTGCTGCGAGCAACCATATACCAACGCTGACGGAATAGTTTAACACAATACGGCTGCACATCGAAATTGTTCTCCTCATCCTTCCAATAACTGTGATAGGTCATGTTTATCACACGATTTTCCTTCATTGCCTCAATGATGGGCTGAAGGAAGTCCTGACCAGACGGCACATATTCCAGGATGATGCGGTCTTTGATGCTCTGACTGTTTGCCAATGCATTGCTAACACAGAAAGTGTTGTATAGCCAGGAACGGAGTCCGTTCTTACTAATATCCTCTTCATTCTCGATGTAGTAACAGTATTCTCCACGCCCTTCATTGGCAATGTTGATGCCAAACATATCCCAGATGACATAACGCCAGTTGCCGAAGGTGCGCTTGGGGATATCCACACCTCTGCTGATATCATCACGGAGCCATAGCTCGTTCAGTTCTTTGAACGAGATCTTACGTCTGCGATAGATGGTCTCTATCACCCAGACGTATTTGGTTATCAAACTTTGTCCTCTATTGTTGTCCATATTTCTTTATTTTTCTGCAAAAGTAAGACAAAGATGCGCCAAACTGTGGCAGAGGTTTTAGAAAATAAGTCAGGTTCTCGGCCATAGCACGTAGTTTGCTGTCAAAGCCCAACGAACTCAGCCTGCCGTATAGCAAGCCTTGCATACGGAATACTTTCTCCTGAAGGAGAGACACCTCAGAAGCGTCCCAACGGAAGTTTGTCCAATTTTCTCTTTCGTGTATATGCATAACGCTTTTGACATTTTATGCAACGTAATATCGTATTTATGTCGAAAATTCTGCGACAAAAAATACTAAAATATTGTCAAATCACCAAATAAATATGCAAAACGACACATATTCTGCAGCATTTTTATCTCCAATACGTCGAAAGCATACTTGAAGATACTAAAAAAGAGACCTGCCCAAACGGACAGGTCCCTTAAATTTATATCAGTGTGATAATTACTCCTCAACAGCAGCCTGAGCGGCGGCTAACGGATGTTGATAATCAGCTACTTACAGGTTTAGTGTAAAGTACTGGCACCTTAAATCCGACACATTCTGCGCGTTTTTACACGCTCGCAACGTGTTTTGGGAGCAGAATTTTCATTTTTATGTTATTATTTCTATTTTTGTTTTACAATAAATTGCTCGACTTTGGTCTCACAATCCTTAACTCTAAATACATCATATATTCAGAAGAACCATGTCTTCATAAACACATTTGCTCATTTGCAATCCTATGGCATTCATTTCTTAATTCAGACATTTTCTCCATTTTGTAAGGATTATCTTTGATATTGATTATTGGTCGATACGTCTGAATCAGTTGTTTCTCTATATCTTCTATAAACTTCTTATTATCTTCTGTTTTTGGGCAAGCAGACACAACAACACAATTCACAAGAAGATGCTCCTTTATCCATTTCTTAATTTTATCAGTATCTACTTGGTTGAACTTATAGTTCGTTGTGTTACTCTTACCAACTAAAGAACCATTGACTGGTCTATAACCTAATATCGCCCCGATGCTTCTAAAGAATGTGGCAGGTTTCTCATGGTTGAGTTCTTGTTTCCAGAGCCTTTTCCTCAAGCTTTCAGATGCCATGCCAATATATAAAAGGTCATGATTACGCTTGATAAGTTCATCGCAAAACGGAGCAGGCAAATCGTTTACATCCTTTATCCTTATAGCATACAATCCTGGTTCATTTGGTATTATGGATTCAGTCAAAATGCTTACTTTCATGAAATTGTTTACAATCATTAATTCTTCAGTGTTCGACGTTGAAATCTCGTCATTTGTCGTCAGATTCTTTGTTGTAGACATCAAGCTTTCTATTAAAGGCTTTGTAGATGAATAAGAACTTTTAGAGTTTAACTGATTATACATCTCGTTTATTGCACTACTCTCTGCACTATTTATGTCTGAACCTTTATGTCTCTCATAAAGATTTTTAAAATCATCTTTGGGATTAAAAAGAACCTCCAAATTACCATTATGTTTCTTCAGAATATACTCCACCACTTTTTCCAAGGCATTATACCTTGCATTACTTTTAAGCTTACGCCTATCAAATTCTTGACGTACCCTATTCTTGAGTTCTTGTAATGTCATGATTTTTTTTGTTGAATAATTTTTTACTTTGACAAGTATTTCATGCTATAGATTTCAAGGAATATAATTATAAATCGCAGCCCCAAGACGTCTTTACATATAAAACCAGATCTTTTTTGAATGTAAAAACTCGTAGATAAAAGCGAGGTGGGTGCCTGTTTGCCAAGCACCCACCTCTTAATTTACCGATTTTCAGCACTTCCTGCTTATTCCTCGACAGCAGCCTGAGCAGCAGCGAGGCGTGCAATAGGAACACGGAACGGTGAGCAAGAAACGTAGTTCAAGCCGACCTTGTGGCAGAACTTAACAGAAGTAGGTTCACCACCATGTTCGCCGCAGATACCGCACTTGAGGTCAGGACGTTGTGAACGACCCTTTTCAACGGCCATTTGTACCAACTGACCTACACCATTCTGGTCGAGTACTTGGAATGGGTCTACCTTCAAAATCTTCTTCTCCAAGTATACGGGGAGGAAGCTAGCGATATCGTCACGTGAGTAACCGAAGGTCATCTGAGTCAAGTCGTTGGTACCGAAGCTGAAGTACTCAGCACGGCTGGCAATACGATCGGCTGTCAAAGCGGCACGAGGAATTTCAATCATAGTACCTACCTTGAATGGAATTTCCATACCTTCTTCTGCAAAGAGAGCTGCAGCTTCATCACGGATTACCTTTTCTTGTGCTTCGAACTCATAAAGAATACCAGTAAGAGGTACCATGATTTCAGGATGTGTATCGAGGCCTTCACGTTTCAATTCGAGAGCAGCACCCAAGATAGCACGTGTTTGCATCTGAGTGATGCAAGGATAAGTATTTCCGAGACGGCAACCGCGGTGACCGAGCATCGGGTTGTGTTCGCAGAGGCTTTCAACACGTTGTTTGATGTACTCTACTGTTACACCCATTGCTTGTGCCATTTCTTCTTGGCCTTTAGTATCGTGGGGTACGAATTCGTGGAGAGGGGGATCGAGCAAACGTACGTTTACTGGATAACCATTCATCGCACGGAAGATACCTTTGAAGTCTTCTTTCTGGATGGGGAGCAATTTAGCCAAAGCCTTCTTACGTCCTTCTACGTTTTCAGAAAGAATCATTTCGCGCATTGCAACAATCTTGTCAGCATCGAAGAACATATGCTCTGTACGGCAAAGACCGATACCTACAGCACCGAACTTACGAGCTACTTCTGCATCGTGAGGAGTATCAGCATTAGTACGTACCTGCAAGTGAGTGTATTTAGCGCAGAGGTCCATCAAAGCAGCGAAGTCGCCAGAAAGTTCAGCAGCTTGAGTCTTGATTTCGCCTTTGTAAACACTACCATTTGTACCGTTCAAAGAGATATAATCGCCTTCTTTCAAAACTACTCCATCAATTTCAACAACTCTATTCTTGTAGTCAACATTGATGGCGCCGGCACCAGATACGCAGCACTTACCCATACCACGAGCCACAACGGCGGCGTGAGAAGTCATACCACCACGTGCAGTCAAGATACCTTCTGCTTCAGCCATACCTGCGAGGTCTTCAGGTGAAGTTTCGATACGTACCATGATAACCTTACGGCCATCAGCATGCCATTTAACAGCATCGTCTGCGAAGAATACAATCTGACCACATGCAGCACCGGGACTGGCGGGAAGACCGCGAGTCAATTCTTTTGCTTTAGACAAAGCTTCCTTGTCAAATACAGGGTGGAGCAATTCGTCCAACTTGTTAGGCTCGCAACGCTTGATGGCTGTCTTTTCATCAATCATGCCTTGACGTACCAAGTCCATTGCGATTTTTACCATCGCAGCACCGGTACGCTTACCGTTACGTGTTTGGAGGAACCAAAGTTTGCCTTCCTGTACGGTGAACTCCATATCCTGCATATCGCGGTAGTGTTCTTCAAGTTTGTTTTGCAAAGCATCCAATTGCTTGTAGATTTCAGGCATTGCCTCTTCCATTGAAGGATATTTTGCCTTACGATCTTCTTCGCTTACACCTTGCAATTCTGCCCAACGACGGCTACCTTCGAGTGTAATCTGCTGAGGAGTACGGATACCTGCTACTACGTCTTCACCTTGTGCGTTTACTAACCACTCACCGTTGAAAAGGTTTTCGCCAGTTGCTGCGTCACGAGAGAAGCAAACACCAGTTGCAGAGGTATCACCCATGTTACCGAATACCATTGCCTGAACGTTAACAGCTGTACCCCACTCTGCGGGAATTCCTTCCATCTTACGATAGAGAATAGCGCGGTCGTTCATCCAAGAGTCAAATACAGAGCAGATAGCACCCCACAATTGTTCGTAAGAATCATTGGGGAATTCTTTGCCAGTTTGAGCTTTAACAGCAGCTTTGAACTTAGCAACCAATTCCTTGAGGTCTTCAACTTCAAGTTCGTTATCTAATTTAACACCCTTAGCTTCTTTTACTTCTTCGATGATGGCTTCAAATGGATCGATGTCTTCTTTGTTTACTGGCTTCATACCCAAAACAACATCACCATACATCTGAACAAAGCGACGGTAAGAGTCCCATGCAAAACGAGCATTGCCGGTCTTGCGGATAATACCTTCTACTACTTCATCGTTCAAACCAAGGTTGAGGATGGTATCCATCATACCGGGCATTGAAGCGCGTGCACCTGAACGTACAGAAACGAGAAGAGGATTTTCTACATCACCGAACTTGCTGTTCATCAAGTTTTCTACGTGTTGAATAGCTTGTTCAACTTCATCTTTCAACATTTCAACAACCTTATCCTTACCAATGGCATAGTAGTCATTGCAAGTGTCAGTTGTAATGGTGAAACCGGGAGGCACAGGCACTCCAATAAGGTTCATTTCGGCAAGGTTAGCACCTTTACCACCCAATTCATTACGCATATCGGCGCGGCCTTCTGCTTTGCCCGCACCAAACGTATAAACTCTTTTTACGCTGTTCATAGCTTATAAAATATATTAAAGTGTATAGTTTTGTGCAAAGTTAAATATTTGTTTTAATATAACAAAAAACGTATATATTATTTTGCAATGTCTACTTTCAATTTTAGGATAGAATTTATTAAAAAACTTAAAATCCCGGTTTGAAACGTGATTTCCCTACCCTTTTGGGCTTTTGACTTGCTTGTCTGAAAATTGCAGGCGCGCATGATTTTTTAGGAAAGGCCGGAAAAAAAGTTGGCGGCTCGTAGTAAAAAATACGAGCCGCCGAATAAGCTATTTTCCTTGGGTGTTTAATCAATAAGTTGCAACCACGAGTGATAGAATGCCTTTGCGGCTTCTTTCCATGTGTTTTCTATGTGTTGTTTACCCTCTTCTGAAGTAGAATAATAGTTGTATGGCTCATGAATGGGCAATCCTTTTTGTAAGTCACGGCGGTATTCTACATCCAGTCGTTGGGTGGCATATTCCAAATGTCCGGTGATATAGATGCGGTGTCCTTTTTCTTCGGCAACAATACCTACTCCACTTAGTTCGCTTTCTGCGATGATTCGCAGTGAATGATGCGGTATAATGTCATCTTTCAAAATTTCTGTATGACGGCTGACGGGCACAGAAAATTCATCTGTATGCTCTCCTACTTTATTAAATGCTTCTAATGTGGATGGCAAGGGCTTGTTAAGATGATGGCTAAATATTCCAAACATCTTATTATTAAGTGGATACTTATTTATGTTATAGAAATGGTATAATGCTGCTTGGGCGCCCCAACATATATATAATGTAGATTTGACATGTTGGTCTGCCCAGTCCATTATATCACAAAGTTGGTGCCAATACCTTACTTCTTCAAAAGGTATTTGTTCTACGGGTGCACCGGTAACAATCAGACCATCGAAATTTTGTGATGAAATTGTTTCGAAATCCACATAATGAGTTTGCATGTATTCTATGGGAGTTGTCTTATATTTTTGCCCGGAAATTTTTACCAGAATCAGCTCTATATTTTTGTTATATCCTGCCAGCATGCGGGAAATGTCCAATTCTGTTTGTTGTTTCTCGGGCATCAGGTTTAGTAGCAAGATGCGTAAAGGGTTTATTGAAGTGATTTCCTTTTTGTATCTTACGCAATATCCTTCCTGTAATAAGGTGTCAACTATAGGCAATTCGTTGGGGACTATCAGCATTGTTTTATTAAATCTATAAAAGCGTTATTTCTGGATATCTTCTAATTCTTCGAGTGCAGTAGCCCACTCCTCTTCTGCAAGAGCGAGGCGTTTTTGGCAGTCGGAATATTGTGTGAACAAAGATGTGTCTGAGGCTCCTTCCGGAGTTGATAATGCCATTTCTAATTGTTCTTTCTCTTCTTCAATCTTTAAAACAGCTTGCTCACAATCTGCCACTTTCTTTTCAGCCTTTCTAATGAGTTTGGCTTGCTCTTTTTGTTGCTCATAGCTAAGTTTTCCACTGCTGATATTGGGTTCTTCGGATGATTTTGTAGTTGTGGAATTATTTTTAAGATGAAGTTGGTCAAGCGTATCAATGTCTTTCTTTTTCAGAAAATCATAAATACCTCCAATATGCTCTCTAACTCCACCTCCACCGAATTCATAGACTCGTTCAACTAGCCCATCCAAGAATTCACGGTCGTGTGATACCAAGATAACTGTACCATCAAATGCTGAAATCGCTTCTTTCAAGACATCTTTGGTGCGCATATCCAAGTGGTTGGTCGGTTCGTCAAGAATTAGGAAATTAACAGGTTCCAATAATAGTTTAATCATTGCCAATCTGCTACGTTCTCCTCCTGAGAGGACTTTTACCTTTTTGTCTGAGGCTTCTCCACCAAACATGAAGGCACCGAGTATATCGCGAATTTTGAGACGTACATCACCGCGTGCCACATGGTCAATGGTGTCAAAAACTGTTAGTTCACCATCTAACATCTGAGCTTGGTTTTGGGCATAATATCCAATTTCAACATTATGTCCTAGCTTTAACGTTCCTGAGTAAGGTATTTCGCCCATCAAACATTTTACCAGTGTAGATTTGCCTGCTCCATTTTTTCCTACAAAGGCCACTTTCTCTCCCCGCTTTATGGTTAAATTCACTTTACTAAAGACGCACAAATCACCATAATCTTTGCGGAGCTCTTCGCAGATTACTGGAAAATCTCCTGAGCGGGAGCAAGGGGGAAACTTAAGGTGTAGACTGCTATTGTCGACTTCGTCAATTTCAATGGGTACGATTTTCTCTAGTTGTTTAATTCGGCTTTGCACCTGTACGGCTTTCGTAGGTTTGTATCTAAAACGTTCGATAAAGTCGCGGATATCTGCAATTTCCTTTTGCTGGTTTTCGTATGCTCTTATCTGTTGTTCACGTCGTTCGGCTCGCAGCTTTACAAACTCGTCATATTTTACCTTATAATCTACTATATTACCACACGATATTTCTAATGTGCGATTAGTTACATTATTGACAAATGCACGGTCGTGACTTACGAGCACTACGGCACTGCCACTTCTGTTAAGGTAGTCCTCCAACCATCTGATGCTCTCTATGTCCAAATGGTTTGTTGGCTCATCTAATAATAGCACATCGGGACGTCGCAAAAGCATTTTTGCTAATTCTATTCGCATACGCCATCCACCAGAGAACTCTTTGGTGGGACGATTGAAGTCTGTTCGTTCAAATCCCAAACCTAACAAAGTGCGTTCGATTTCTGCGCGATAATTATCTCCGCCAATGAGGTTAAAGCGCTCGCTTTCACTAGTGAATGTTTCGACGAGCATTAAATAATCTTCGGATTCATAGTCTGTTCTTTCAGCTAATTCCGCAGCCAATCGTTCAACATGCTCCCCCATTTCTCTAACATGACGAAAAGCAGACTCTGCTTCTTCAATGACGGTTTTTCCATCAGATAATACCATTACCTGAGGGAGATAATCAACCACTAAATCTCTTCTTATAGAGACGCTTCCTTCAGTGGGAACAACTTCATGAGCCAGTATTTTTAATAATGTAGACTTACCGGCACCATTTTTACCAACTAAAGCAATTTTTTCTTTGGGATTTATTACGAAGGAGGCGTTGTTAAAGAGAGGTGTTGCACCAAATGCTACTCCTAATTGTTCTACAGAAATCAAAGCTGATATGTTTTAAATGAAATACTAAAATTAGATTAGTCTGTGCAAAGATAATGAAAAGAACACGACTTTTTCTTTATTGTCAACTACAAAATTCAATTGTAGTTTATGTAAAGACACATTATTAATATAAATAATAGATTTGTTGTGAAAGTTTATCAATTCATTCTAAATACGCGCAGTAACATAATAAAAGCTATTGAGTGAATTTTTGTTTTTAAATAGAAAAGCCTTTTCACACATCTATTTTTTAGAGATTGGTGAAAAGGCTTAATTCTTGAAACAAATAAGTGTTTATCTTAAGTTTTGAACCTTGTAGGAAATAGTTTGTCCATCAATGAGGTCTATGCTCAATATCACTTGCTTTTGATTATTTAAGGGGATTGTTATTTGATTTGATTCAATTGAAGGATAAACATTTACTAATTGTCCGGCGATATTATAAACTTTTACTTGTCTAATAATCATTGCACTTTCCATATGTATACCTCCATGTACGGGCTTTAGTTGCACAGAAGTAGAAAATTGTTCGGACACCGCCTCGATATCACTTACAATTGGAAGAATGGTTGGGTTTGCAATCTCTTGAATTTCATAAATCGCAGGTGCTTCTCCCTCCCACTCTATTTTTAACGCTGTTGCCAATGGGAGTTCTTGCATGTCGATGACATTATAATTCTGTGATAAAGTAGTGAGGGGATGCCAATTTTCTCCATCAGTGGTGGCCTGCACGTTGATATTATTTCCTAGTTGGGCAACATCGCTATAAAGAATGATGGAAGATACACCAACGGGCTGTTGCAAATTATATATTAACGGACTCTTTACACTCGTAGGTTGGCAAGTATAGCCGCATTTGTCAGTAATTGTAGGAACAGAGGTACCTTTTTTATCTTGGCAAAGAGGCATGATACTTTCATTATAACCTTGTTTATTCACTTCGATTTCTGCAATGCGCATCCATTTGTTTGTATTTGCAGTTTCTACATATAGACGCACATAGCGAGCTTCTATGTTATCACCGGCAAAATCAATATAGGACATGTTATCAGAATACTTAACAACTTGTTGCATCGTCATTGTGAAACTTGTACGTGTAGTTCCTTTAACTCTTAGGTTTTCCCATGTCTTTCCGTCTGAAGAAACCTGCACACGACCATTATGCATGTAATCACTGTTGGTAGTTCCCATACATAAACGAACATCCGTAATCTGAGTGGCAGCTTTAAGCGTCAGCATATATACATCTCCGTTTTGCTGATGGCGATTTTGTATGAAGAACGTAGAATAGTCACCATCGGTTAAGTTACCAATAACATTGTTTTCGTATACGGCACCTTCTGGAGCTGTAGCTTTGCTGATTTCTGGAATATATGGTAGAGAAACTTGCAATGTGGCCTTAACAGCCTTCAATGATCGGGGTGCATTAGATGAGTTCTTGATGCAAATGTGCTTAACGAAGGTTTCTGGTACTTCTGTCGTACTCTTGAACGGATACCAGAGTTTACCATTTTCTGAATAAATTACTTCATAGTTAGCAAAAAGTGTATCCGTCATTGTAATGGCACTTAACATTTGTGCTTCAGGTAATGATATACCTATATATTCTTCTGGATTGAGTGTTATAGCTTTAGGGATGAAGAGATTGACATTACCCTTGCTTGACTGTATGTTACCAACTGAAGTGTTACTTTTGATATTTGTAATAATGCTCGCTGATGTTTTTGAAATCTTTTCTCCAAAGAAATCTTCACCTAGGACATTCTCTTTGAGATAATCCACAAATGGACGCAGATATAACTCTGAAGGTTGTGACTGACGAACAGAAACAGAAGTCCAGCTACCCATTCCCTCAAGAGCATAAGCTTTGTAAGCCTCTTCTGTATTTAAACCATTCACCAAATTTACCTCTGGAGCATATAAATTCCATTTTTGCTCTTTATCATCTTTTATGGAAGCGACATCCATCAAATTGTAAACTGACGATGCCATCTGCTGGAGTTTCAACAGCCATGGAGAGAGGTCAGTATAGAGCAATCTATCGCTTTCTCGCTTTGAGTCTTTAAGCGTGGCTAACTGTTGACATGCTTTGTAAATCGCTTGCATTTCGTTTCTTAACTCATCGGAATCGGGATTATTAACTTTTAGAGATGCCTTATAATTAGTGATGAGTTTGTTTAGGTAAGCTGGATCATTATAACGTAAATATTCAGCTAATTTCTTATATGCAGCTATGTTTTCGCCATCTACAATATAGTTGAATGAAGACTCCCAACTTTTTTTATTGTTAAATCCAGAATTGTTCCATGCATAGTCAGCTACACTGAAAAGTGCCGTTTTTGAGACCTGTCCTTCTTGCATAGGATTGCTTACAATACCAATACCATGTTGCAAATTTGATGGTAAAGTTGCCGTACTACTTACTGCCGGCATATCGTAAAAATTGGAATAGGTGTCCATGGTATAAAGTTGTCCATCGGCATTGTCATTACAGGGATAATTCCACCACCAGGCAACGTCACGACCTAAGTCTTCTTTTACCACATTAAGGTCACTGCTGTTAGGTACACTCCAAACCCCCCAACCGGTAGTGTAAATTGTCACATTCTTTGGGGTATTTGATAATGCCTGGAAGAATGAACGGCGTACAGATTCTCCAACAAAACTGGAAGCATAAACCTGAGGTACAAAATGAAGGGGTTTTACTGTATCTGTAGCAATTGCACCCGGTGTATTGTATTTCGACTCTAATGCTTTTTGTAATTCTGTTACTCTGGTTGCATTCAACTTATGGACAGATGCATCTTGTGGAACATCAACATCATCAACAAAGACAGCAAACTGGCGAACACCAAGTTTGTGCATTTTGTCATATTTTCCCATAATATCTGAAATAACGGTAGAACTGTTAGTAAAGCTATTACCGGGATGAATGGCCCAAACAAAGTTGACTTTTGTTTCGGTGGCAGTCTTTGTTAAATCCTTGATCATGTCTTGTGTTAACCAACCATTCTTTTCTTGTTCTGCTGTTATTGATGTTGGATATGCTTCAGTCCAATGTTCAGAATGATAGGGATCGCCTTTAACGCCATACATATAGGTGTTCATTTTATGACGCATCATGAACTTCATCAAATCTTTCTTTACGGCAATAGTATAAGGATAGCCATAATAACCTTCTACTAAACCGCGTGATTGTTGGTCTGCATAATCATATAATGTGGCAAAATTAAGCTCAGATTCTTCGCTCTGGTCAAGCATTTGTTCCAATGATGCAAGACCATAAAATACAGCATCTGTATGTTCACCTAAAATTATAATTTCTGCATATTGTGAATCATTCAGAGATGAAATATCTACAATATGGCGATCAAACTTTCCTTCTTTATAAAAAACATCTCTACTAAGAGCCTTTTGGGTGACTTTCAAATCGGCTGCACCATTGGAGCCATTTAAACCGAGAAATATTTTTGTACTTGGTGTGTTCGTCGGTTGTGCTTGCCAGTTGTCAATATTGATAGTTTCTTGTAATTCTGAATGAGTTTCGTTCCAGCTATTAAGTATTCCTGCCAAACGTTGGCGAGTCACAAGGTCAATTCCTTGTTCACAAATTACCTCTATTTGACTTAAACTGAACTTAGCTTTACCATTTCCTGCTATCTGTTCCTGAGGTATTGGATAAATAGTATACGAATTTTGTGCCTTTAGAAAAGTAGGAAAAAATAGTAATAGTAGAGAAAAACTTAAAAGTTTTTGAAAAATTGTCATAGTATATTGATTTTAAATAGGTTATAATTGTTTGATAAAAAAATAAAAGTGACAATGTGGTTTATCACACTGTCACTTTATTTATGATTATTTCTTCAAAGATGCAATGGTCTCTTGCAAAACAGCAATTTTTGTTTCAGCATCGGCCTTTTTCTTTCTCTCTAGCTCAACAACAGCAGCAGGAGCTCCAGCGACAAAACGTTCATTTGATAATTTCTTATCAATTCCGGCAAGGAATCCTTGTAATCGGGTTAGTTCGTTTTCTGCTTTTTCAATTTCTGCTTCAACGTCAATGAGTCCACCTAATAGCACTGCGAATTCCGTTGTTTCTACCATGAAGGAAGATGCGCCATTACCTTTTTCTGTAACGACTTCTACTCCGTCAACATTGGCCATCTTTTCCACAATGCAATTGTATTCTTCTACGGGATTAGCGCCTACAACTTGCAGTGATAGAGTTTCTTTTTGTGCAATGTTTTTAGAATTTCTGATAGCACGTACACCTGCAATAATAGCCTTTACTTTGTCAACCTTGCTTACAAGAATAGTATCTTTCTCTTCAGGAGCCACTATTTCTTGTTTGCTGACCATGATACTTTCACCCACTTGTCGAGTGCAGATATGTTGCCAAAGCTCTTCGGTAATGAAAGGCATAAATGGATGCAACAAATGAAGCAGATCTTCGAAATAGCCGATAACAGCTTTATAGGTGGTGGCATCAATGGGCTGTCCGTAAGCGGGTTTTACCATTTCAAGTAACCATGCGGAGAATTCATCCCAAAAGAGACGGTATACTTCCATCAAGGCCTCACTCAAGCGGTATTTCTTGAATAAATCAGCAACCTCAGCAGCACTAATTCTTAATTGAGCACCAAACCAATCAATAGCCAAACGTGCAGTCTCAGGTTGTTCTATTTCTGCAACTTGCCAACCCTGTACTAAACGGAAGGCATTCCATATCTTGTTACAGAAATTACGACCTTGCTCGCAAAGTGCTTCATCAAAAAGAATGTCATTTCCTGCAGGAGCTGCCATCATCATACCCATACGAACACCATCTGCTCCAAATTTATCAATGAGTTCTAGTGGGTCAGGTGAATTTCCTAATGATTTTGACATCTTACGACCTATTTTGTCGCGGACGATACCGGTGAAATAAACATTCTTGAAAGGCATTTTTCCGGTATATTCGTATCCGGCCATAATCATTCGAGCCACCCAAAAGAAAATAATATCCGGACCAGTAACTAAGTCACTTGTAGGATAGTAATAGTTCAGTTCTTCATTGTTGGGCTCATTGATTCCCTTGAAAAGAGAAATAGGCCACAACCAAGAAGAGAACCATGTGTCAAGTGCATCCTCATCCTGACGTAAGTCGGATATTTGTAATTCGGAATTACCAGTTTTATCTTTTGCCAGAGCCAAAGCCTTTTCAGCAGTCTCTGCAACAACATATCCACCTTCTGGTAGATAGTATGCAGGAATACGATGTCCCCACCACAACTGGCGTGAGATACACCAATCCTTAATATTTTCTAACCAATGGCGATAAGTGTTCTTATATTTTGATGGATAGAACTTGATATCGTCATTCATAACAGGGGGTAAAGCTAAGTCTGCAAAATGCTGCATCTTGAGGAACCACTGCATAGATAGTTTCGGTTCAATAGCTACACCTGTACGCTCAGAGCATCCAACTTTGTTTGTATATGGTTCAACTTTTTCCATTAAGCCGGCATCTTGTAAGTCAACTTCAATTTTGCGACGTACCTCAAAACGGTCCATGCCAACATACAAACCCGCTTCTGCAGACAATGTGCCATTGTCATTAAAGATGTCGATACTTTGAAGATTGTGCTTTTCACCAAGCATGTAGTCGTTTACGTCGTGTGCCGGAGTTACTTTCAAGCAGCCTGTACCAAACTCCACATCTACATAATCATCTTCTATGACGGGAATAGAACGACCCACAAGTGGGACAATCACTCTTTTGCCTTTTAGCCATTCATTCTTCGGGTCATTAGGATTGATACACATTGCGGTATCACCCATTATTGTTTCAGGGCGTGTAGTGGCTACTACAGCATATCTCTTTTCAGCATCGCCCTCTACGTAATAACGTAGGTAATACAATTTAGAGTTTTCCTCCTTGTAAATCACTTCTTCGTCAGAAAGGGCAGTTTGTGCTTTAGGGTCCCAATTCACCATTCTGACTCCACGATATATTAGCCCCTTGTTATACAAATCAACAAAAACCTTTATTACACTTTCCGAACGCTCTTCGTCCATAGTAAATGCAGTACGATCCCAATCGCATGATGCACCTACGCGACGAAGTTGTTTGAGAATGATACCTCCGTGTTCTTCAGTCCATTCCCATGCATGTTTGAGGAATTTTTCACGAGTGAGGTCTGTTTTCTTAATACCACGTTCTGCTAATCGATTAACCACCTTTGCCTCAGTAGCAATTGACGCGTGGTCTGTACCGGGAACCCAACATGCATTTTTACCTTCCATTCTAGCGCGTCGTACGAGAATATCCTGAATTGTATTATTAAGCATGTGTCCCATGTGAAGAACTCCGGTAACATTGGGGGGAGGAATTACAACAGTATAGGGCTCACGACCATCGGGCTTTGAACTGAACAAATGATGGTCCATCCAATATTGATACCATTTTCCTTCAACCTCTTCCGGGTTATATTTACTCGCTAATTCCATTATTGTTTGATTGATGATTTAATATTTATCATGCAAAATTATATAAAAAAAACAACGTATAAGGCAATTCGTTGAAATTTAAGCAATCAATTATATATTTGGATAAAAAAATGTGGAAGTTCTAGAACCTCCACATTATAAAAATTAGAACTTGTATCCTAATGTCATCATCAGTTGATGTTTGTTTAAGTCTACCTTTGCGGCATTTAACCTATTCGCCTCACTCGTTGCAGATGGAACATGGAACGTATAAAGGTCGCCGGATTGTTGTTGATACTGATAAGTTAAATCTGCATAAAGGTGTTTACCTCTAAAGCCCAATCCTGCAGTATATCGATTGATGTTGCCTAAATTGACGTAGTCTGTGTTTACATTGTAGTAATAGGAAGGACTTTCTGTAAAAAGATTTAAATATGCATCCTTTTTGAATGGTGCAGATACAAAATTATAGCCTAAACGAGTATAAATATTCGGTGTTATTCGCGCTTCTGCCCCTATGCGTACTGTGCTTTGTGATTTTAGGAAACGTTTTGCTTCTTCATTTAATGCCTGGTCTTTATTATCTCCCCAAGTGCTATATTCATAATCCGGATAGGAAATCTTTGAAGAGGCTAGATTTTGATACTCATATTCAGCGTTAATTGCTAAAAAACTTCCGACAGTAGTTCCAAGACTGAGATTTACTTTCCAAGGTGTTCTAATTTTATATTCATTGAACTCCATCTGTGAATAGTATGCTTCGGTATATGGCAATTTAGTTCCGTCCTCTAATACTGACTCAAATGGTGACTTCATATACAACCATGCATCAGATTTTAAATTATAGAAAGTGGGTGTATGAACCGCAAATCCAATTCGAAAAGGACTTTCTTCAATGGGACGTAAAATTAATCCGAATTTAAAATCATAACCACTTCCAGTTAATACCTCTTCATTCTCCATGGTGTATGGATGTAGTCCTCCTACCCCATCCATTACCATTTCTTCGTAATCTGTAGCAGCATGCATATCCACGTTGTAGACGCCAAAAGTTAATCCCGCAAAGATCTGGTCATTCCAGTTGAATGATAGGTTGAAATCATATTCTTGTATTCCTCCCCATTGTACTCTTCTATAATTATATTTCTCAGATTGTACCGGGTTATATCCGTCAAGTTTGTCCGCTCCATTATATTGCTTTTCTAACAGTTGTGTGTCATATCCTAAGCATGTCATTGGAGTGGTCCACTCTCTGTCTTCGTAATCATCCAAATCCAACCATCTGTTGGTATAGGCCAAATCCATCATTTCGAGAGTTTGGGATAATCCGCCAGTTCTGAAATCATTAACGCCAATGTAATTTTTAAAGTTTTTGCGTTTGTTATAATTAAATCCAAAGTTTACATATTTAATGCCCTTACTTCCTAATTGTGCTGAATAAACAAATCCTGCTTGATCAAAAGAAGCTCTTGTCTTGTCAATCCCACAAAAACCCGAAGCATTTGGCTGGATATTTAGTCCTCCGGTTATTGCCACATCTGCACGTCGATAAAGACCAATACCGGCAGGATTGGTGTTCATAACTGAAATATCAGCACCTAGCGCACCCATAGCACCACCCATACCAACAAAACGGGAAGTACCAGTTAAATCACTATTTGCAAAACTTTCCATTTTGTAAATATCCTGTCCATAGACTGCAGGAGTGATGGAGAGTATAGAAAAGAATAATATTTTTCTAATATTCATAAGACTTTTTATTGGAATTTGGTTAAATTATCTACGCCCACCTCTGCTACTTCCAGTTCCAAAACTACGACTCCGACTTGATCCTGATGGTGTACTATAAGATCTGCTGCTATTGCCGAAATTTCGGGAGGGGGTATAATTGGAGGATGGTCTTCTATTCTCTACTTTTGGAGTTGTATCCTTGTTTGTTGTTGAGAAATTTCTGGAAGGACGAGAACCGTTGTTATTCCTTATTGAACTATTATCTCTTTTAGAATCAGAATATCTAGAAGTTCCAGGGCGTTGATGTGTATTCGGCTTGTCATTCTTAGAAGGTCCATTACTAAAATAACGTGAGGAAGGCCTCATGGAAGTTGTGGTTCCTCTACCGCCATAACGGTTGCCTGGTCCATGATAAGAATAGGAAGGCTTGATGGGATACAATGGGATATAGCCTGGATAGGGACGGTATCCCCAAGCAGGACCATAATACCATGGATTCCATGCACCCCAATAATTCCACGAATACCAATAACTTGATGGGTAGTATCCATAATACCAAGGGTCATAAAAAATGTTATAATTCCAAGGATAATGTGGATAGAACCAATCATAATAATCAATATAATAAGGACTACTAATATATACTCCAACAGTAGGACTGTGAAATCTCACTAAGCGAGAAGTGTAAGTCCCTATTTCTTCTTCGTAAGACACATGGTCTTCAGCAACAGAATCTACGTCATTTCTGCGATTATATCGATCTATATCTTCATCGCTAAAATTATTATATGAGTACTCGTTGCTTTCAATGATTTGTATTTTTGATTCTTCTACTTGTTTATCATTGTCCTTTTTGTTTTTTGAAGAAACAAAATACAAATCATCATCTTGTGAAAATGTAGATACATTTAAACAAAAGATTAGGAATAAAAAGCATGTAATTCTTTTCATTATTTACCAATTTTCTAATAAACAACTGATATTATCAAATACAAAAATAGCTAAACAAATCAAATGATGTAGAAATTTTACAATATTTAGATTTTGTTCTATTCTTTTGTATATGTCTATCTGATTCTCAATTTGTCCCCAAATTCAGCTCGATAATCATAAGGTAAATCATTTAATTTATATAAAGTTTTTATTTTAACTCCATAAATTTGTGCGATAGTATAAATAGATTGTCCATGCATTACGATATGATACTTACCCTTCCATTTTCGTTCTGCTTTTGAACGTTTTTTCTGTAAATATACAATGTCACCTTCTGATAACTCGTAAGTCTTATCTACTTCGTTATAGTTTCTTAATTTACGTTGGGATATGCCTGTTTGTTCCGATATGGATTTAAATGTATCTCCATGCTTTGCAATGATATAATAATTCTTATTTCTTATTCTCACAATGAGCTCATTTTCAAGAATTATATTTACGTTATTTGATGTTTTACTAGATGTATTTTTTGACACACTTTTCGTGGTCGGTACAACCGAGATAGTTTGAGAGGATTTAACCTGGTCGTATTTGTACAAATTATAGTCCTCAATGATTTTAATGAGTTGATGGGCATAACGTGGATTCGTGGCATATCCAGCTTTTTTTAAGCCATGTGCCCACCCTTTATAATCGGTTAATTCTAATGAAAAAAGCGGAGCATAGTGGGCACGAGTAGTAAGGAATACAGAATGGTCTTCATATGATTCTATAGGTGAATCGTACGCCCTAAATTTTTCGCCGCGTTTATCGTCATCATGGCGTACATACTTTCCTTTCCATGTAGAACCGCATTTGATACCAAAGTGGTTGTTAGCCTTACGAGCGAGTTTACTTTGTCCGGCGGCACTCTCTAATAAACCTTGGGCCAGAGTAATACTTGCCGGTATCTTGTGCTTATTCATTTGCTCAATCGCAACATCTTTGTATTGAAGAATATAGCTGTTATAGACACTATTTTGCTGCGAATAACATACATAGCTTGTTAAATACAAAGAGAAGAATAAAATAATTTTTTGATAGGACATATAAAAGCTATTTAAAGATTCTTATGCAAAATTACTAAAACTTTTTTACGTGCATAGTAATCAATGATGGAATCGATACTTTCCACGTTTTGAGAGTTTTTCAAAATATTGATAAATTTGTTTTGAACAAACTTGTTTTAAACTCCATTCTTTCGCTTTTTTTAGTAATTTTGCAGAGATTAATTACGTAGTTATGGCTAAAAAGAAAAAAGTTGAAGATAAAACAAGCGTCAAATCAGTAATCAATGCAGCTGGATTAAAAGAGCTCCCACAAGGAGATACTATTCGTTTTGTGGTAGGTGCAGTTCTTCTGCTTATCGCTATTCTTATGTTATTGGCCTTTACTTCCAATTTCATAACCGGTCCGGTGGATCAAGCGCACGTAGAGTCCAGTAATTTGGAACAGGCTCAGAACTATGGTGGCAGACTGGGTGCATATTTGGCTTACTTCTTCATGAATGATTGTTTCGGAATATGTGCCTATTTTATCCCCATTTTCTTGCTTTTAGCCAGTATGAAACTGATGAAAGCCTACAAAGTCAGACTATGGAAATGGTTTATTTATTGTACAATTTTGATGATATGGGGTTCTGTTGCTACAAGCTATATATCAAAATATTTCATTCCTAATACGTGGATTAACAATACGCTTTCATTTCATCCCGGGGGAAAGCATGGTGATTTTATTCGTGACTTTTTGTGTGCTGAATTTGGGGCGGTAGGAACATTCGTAATATTATTGGTAACAGCAATATTTTATTTGATATATGTAAGCAAAGAAACCATCAATGTTGTTAGAAAAATACTTAAACCTCAAGATTATATCAAGAGTAAACTGCCCAAGAAAGAAGTTAAAACTGTATCTGAGAATACAGAATTAGAAAAGAATACAGAGCAAGAGACGGAAACATTTGAAGATGTTATAAATGCCCCAACTCCGCATGAAGATTATACCGTAAGTGTATCTTTGAGTAAGGAGGTTGGCGATGGTTTAGAACCCTCTCTGATTTTAGAGGACACCTTAAATGAGCTAGATATTGTAAATCAGGAATTAGAAATAGATGAAGTAGAAACTGGTTTAACAATTGAAGAAACAACAGAAGAAATAAAGGCTGATGGAAAAACTGTAGAAGAAGTAGTAGATCAAGAGCCTTATGATCCACGTAAAGACCTCGAAAACTACAAATTTCCTAATTTGGATTTACTTAAAAAGTATACAGACAATACACCTGCGGTTGACATGGAAGAGCAAAATGCGAATAAAGACCGCATTATTGCTGTATTAAAAAGCTTTGGAGTTGAAATATCAAGCATCAAAGCAACCATTGGTCCTACCATTACTCTTTACGAAATTACTCCGGCTCAAGGAGTAAGAATTAGTAGAATTAGAAGTTTGGAAGATGATATTGCACTAAGTCTTTCGGCTTTAGGTATTCGTATTATAGCTCCTATACCAGGCAAAGGAACAATCGGTATAGAGGTTCCCAATAAGAACGCTAAAATTGTTTCGATGGAAAGTATTTTAAATTCTAAGAAATTCCAAGAAACAACATTTGATCTTCCTATTGCATTAGGTAAGACTATTACAAACGAGGTGTTTATGGTGGACTTAGCCAAAGCTCCCCACCTCTTGGTAGCTGGTGCAACTGGTCAAGGTAAATCTGTAGGCTTAAATGCGATTATTACTTCGTTACTTTACAAAAAGCATCCGGCAGAACTAAAGTTTGTCATGGTAGATCCTAAAAAGGTAGAATTCAGTGTCTACTCGCCATTGGAAAACCATTTCCTTGCAAAAATTCCGGCAGAAGATGACCCTATCATTACAGATGTTACAAAAGTGGTGCAGACTTTGAAGAGCCTATGTCAATTGATGGATCATCGTTATGATTTATTGAAAAAAGCAAAAGTTAGAAATATCAAAGAATATAATGCCAAATTCAAAGAGCGCAAACTTAATCCTGAAAACGGACATGAGTTTATGCCCTATATCGTTGTAATCATCGATGAGTTTGGAGATTTGATAATGACAGCAGGAAAGGAAGTGGAACTCCCCATTGCGCGTATCGCCCAGTTAGCTCGTGCTGTTGGTATTCATATGGTTATTGCCACCCAGCGTCCTACAACTAATATTATTACAGGAACCATTAAAGCCAACTTCCCAGCAAGAATGGCTTTCAAGGTGTCTTCACAAATTGATAGTAGAACGATTCTTGATAAGAATGGTGCAAACCAATTGATTGGTCGTGGTGATATGTTATACCTTCAAGCTAATGATCCGGTGCGCGTACAATGTGCATTTGTAGATACCCCTGAAGTTGAACAAATAAATAGTCATATTTCACGACAACAGAGTTATTTGTCTGCATTTGAGTTACCAGAGGTGTTGCCAGAAGGTGATATGGAAAGCAATTCCGGACCATTGGATACAAAGACTCTAGACCCCATGTTTGAAGAGGCAGCTCGCCTTATTGTAATACATCAACAAGGCTCTACTTCCTTAATTCAACGTAAATTTTCTATTGGCTATAACCGCGCAGGTAGACTAATGGATCAGTTAGAAAGAGCAGGTATAGTTGGACCAACCCAAGGTAGTAAACCTCGCGATGTATTATGCGCAGATGAAACAGAATTAGAGAACAAATTAAGTAGTATAAGATAATTATGAAAAAAATATTGTCTATTGTATGCTTATTTTCTTGTCTTTCCTTTTCAGGGTTGGCACAAGAGAATACCATAAAAATACTAGATAAAACAGCAGCCATCTTTGAAAAAAGTAGTGGTTTACAAGCTAAATATGAATTAACAATAAATAAAGGGAGTCAGCCACAAGGTGAGTCGAGAGGTGATATTTATATTAAAAAAAATAAATTTCATATTGCAAATACTGATTTATTGACTTGGTTTGACGGTACCACACAATGGCTCATGCTGAAAAATAGCGGGGAAGTAAATGTAACAACTCCTACGAAGGAGGAAATTCAAAGTATCAACCCATATACATTTATATATTTATATAGGAAAGGGTATAAAGCCTCGCACAAGACAACAATTTACAATAATAGGAAATGTTATGATGTTAAGTTGATTGCGCATAAATCACAAGAGAAGATGCAACAAATCAATATCTACATTGATCAACAAAGTTTTTTACCTTTATATATATCACTTACTGATGACCGAAAAGTAACAACTTTGGTTAAACTCGGACAAGTGAAAAACAATGTAAATTTAAAAGACTCTTTCTTTACTTTCAACCCTAAGAACTACCCCAATATTGATATTATTGATTTAAGATAAAAATAACATATTATGGAAACTATCAGATGTTTGATTTTGGGTTCTGGCCCCGCTGGATATACTGCAGCAATATACGCAGGCAGAGCAGGCCTCTCCCCTATTGTTTATGAAGGTTTACAACCAGGTGGTCAATTAACTACAACAACAGAAATTGAAAATTTCCCTGGATATCCAGAAGGAATTGATGCCAATGAAATGATGGATGACATTAGAAAGCAGGCATTACGTTTTGGAGCAACCATCCGATCTGCAATTGCTACAAAGGTAGATTTGAGCGAAAAACCTTACACAATTGAATTTGACGACAAGAGTGTGGTGAAATGCCATAGTTTGATTATCGCAACAGGAGCAACAGCAAAATATCTTGGCATCCCTGATGAAGAAAAATTCAAAGGAATGGGCGTAAGTGCATGCGCCACTTGTGATGGTTTCTTCTATCGCAAGAAAAATGTAGCTGTTGTTGGAGGTGGAGACACAGCATGTGAGGAAGCAACCTATCTGGCAGGATTAGCGGCCAAGGTGTACCTCATTGTAAGAAAACCCTACTTACGTGCATCTAAAGCGATGCAAGAGAGAGTGCTCAACAACCCAAAGATTGAAGTCCTATTTGAAACAAATACTGTGGGTTTGTTTGGAGAAGATGGAGTTGAAGGAGCTCGTTTGGTTTCAAAGGTAAATACCCCCGAAGAAAAAACTTTTGACATAGCTATAGATGGTTTCTTTTTAGCAATTGGTCATAAGCCCAATAGTGATCTTTTCAAGCCCTGGATTGAAACAGATGAAATTGGATACATAAGAACCAAAGGGCAGACACCTTGCACAAACGTTCCTGGCGTTTTTGCTGCCGGTGATGTGGCCGACCCTCTCTATCGTCAGGCCATTACTGCAGCAGCCAGTGGATGTAAAGCTGCGATGGAAACAGAAAAATACCTTTCAGAAAATGGGTTATAAACATGTTTAGATATATAACTAAAATTATAAATTGCCGCAAGAATAGAATTGCTCTATATCTTGTGGCAATTTTGATGATATTTACATCATGTACTACCACGAAGTATACAAGTGCGGATTATACATCTTTAGCGAGAGCTGGGTTGCGTCTAAATATGGATATTGATGCCAAAGACAATCACAAACTATTTCTTAACGCTGCATCGTGGATTGGTACGCGCTACAGGTCTGGAGGTACAACTAAAAATGGCGTAGATTGTTCCGGACTCACCTCTGCTATTTATAAAGAAGTCTACGGAGTTACTTTATCACGTCGAAGTGTTGACCAATATAAAAAAGATTGTACAAGAAGAAGTCGAAAGCGCTCCAAACTGAAACAAGGTGATTTAGTATTTTTTCGTACCCCGTCCTCAGGACGAAAATGCGGACATGTGGGTGTATATCTTAAAGACAATAAATTCATTCATGCAAGCACACGTCAAGGAGTGGTAATTGCCAATCTCAATGAAAAATATTGGAAAAAGTATTGGTTAGGTGGTGGTTCTGTATACAAATAAACGCCTGATTTATATCACGTTTATTTCTTTAAACATCGTCCGATAAAATTCAGCTTTTTTCTCTATTGAAAGCGGATATGCTCTACTTGTACTAGGCATTCTATAAAATTTAAAATGCCTATCCCCTATTGTGAATTCAATAGAATCCCCCATCCTGGGAATCTGGAACTTAAACTCGCTACTTAATATCTCTGTCGATTTTTGTCCAGTTGAAACGATAGTATAGCATTGTGGTAGCATTTCGTCAATTATTTTCTGAATATTTGACGGCTCAATTATCTGTAGAAATTTATCTGAGGCGTTATCTTGCAATCGAATGACAGAAACTGCTGCATCATATAATGCAATACCATGTTTATTCAAGCATGATATAATTTCCTCCTTCTTGAATGTTTTATTTTCAGCATCAACAAAAGAATCTTTTTTCTCAGTAAAGATGAAAGAAATTATTCTCCACATGTCATTCTGAAAATTAGGATAGAAGAAATCCATCGACCATCTCTTTTTAGGAGGAGGGAAACTCCCTAACATCAAAACTTTTGCATTTATCGGACAAAAAGGTTCTAAAGGATGATATTCTACCATTTGTAAATAAGCTTTATTTTGGATTTTTACGGTATTGACTTTTGCGGTGGAAATTAAATCCTACATAGATATTTAGATAGTTGATAGAATTAGTTAAAGTTATCTTGTCCCTTCTATAATCATAAAGGTGGTTGATTAATGAAGCACCAGCAAACCAATGAGTGTTATTCCAGACGATACCGGCTCTTGAAATGAAATCAAAGCTTAGATTTCTAATATTCAACAAAAATTCTTCTCCATGTAATTTTTCTCCCTTAGCCTTTTTAAAACCTATGGCCGGTGTGCATGATATGGCTAAAAGAAAATTCTTAGCAAATACCCAATTATATGCATAGCCTGTACTTAAACTATAGTTGTAATAATCAATTTTTTTCCACTTTAGTTCTTCAATAATTTTACTTTCTGACCCCATATTTCCTACAAGCTCTTCAGGAAGTTTTGTATAGTCAAATTTAATTTTTTGTCTATCAAATCTAAAACCAAATATCCAAGAACCACAACTTTTTCTTTGTACTGTGCTTTGAGCATATGCCGCAGGATAAGAGAATTTCTTGTGGTTGCAAACATAATATGCATTAAAACTCAATGTATAAGTATCCAGTCCCTTGAAAGATCGCCCTCTAAATTGGTCATTATCTATATCATCAAAACCATTTACGTTCCTCATCGTAAAGTTGCCAGTATTTTTAATATATATCAAGTCGCAACCTAACATGGAACTATATAGACTTAGATTAAATTCTGTTGATTTTCCTGCACTTCGAGGTCTGCTCATATCAAACGTGTACCCAAGAAAAATCCATCTCCACCCTACATAAGGTCCTATTTTTAGTGCAGGAGCAGGTGAAAAATTTAGAACTTGTTTGGCCCCTTCTTCATTTTTAGCACTCAATCTATACTGTTGGTAAAAATTGGTGTTTTGAAGCATTGCTGTGTAATTATAGTAGTTGGGCGATATATAAGCTGTATCATATTCATCCATCTTTTTGAAGAACCTATATATAAAATTGCCCTTCTTTTCTTTACTCTTATTATCCAATGTGTCAGACAATGCTTCTGCTTGCGAAATAATATTCTCCGAAATGCTATCCTGCTCTTCTTTAGGTATAAATGTTTCAGCCATTCCCTTTAATGGGAATAGCAGTAACGTGATAAAAATACCTATTGATTTTTTAAGAGCCATTTACTATAAACTAGCGCTAAAATTTTCCTAATATTCTATCAACCACCCAATTTACAGAGGTAGCACTTACACAATCACATGTGCAAACAGCTTTATTTTGCAAATGCTCAACTACTAACTTAATGAGAGGCAACTGAACATATTGCGGATTCTCTATTTTGTATTCTTTTACCCCTTCATGTGTATGTATGCGAATGGGCTCATATGTGAAAACTGAAAAGCTCAATGAACCATCTATTCCTATAATTTCAATTCTATCTTCTTTTGCGGATTCATGAGCAACAAAACACCAAGAACCAGAACCAGGTAGACCTCCTTGAAAACGAAAACACGCACTTACCGTGTCTTCTGTTTCATATAATCCTCCTCTATTTGACTTATACCCTTCGGCTTCTATTATTGGTCCAAACATTTCTTGCAATAAGTCAATTTGGTGAGGGGCCAAATCGTAGAAGTAACCACCTCCAGCAATATCAGATTGTACTCTCCAAGGAAGATTAGTACTATTATAATCCAAGTCGCGAGGAGGAACAGCAAAACGAATTTGTACATTCAGCACTCTCCCTATTGCTCCATTGTCTATAAGTTCCTTTACCTTTTTAAAATATGGCAAATATCTTCTATAATATGCCACAAAACAAGGTACTCCATTCTTTTCAGAGATATGGTTGATGCGTTGGCAATCCTCATAATTTGATGCCATTGGCTTTTCAACATAAACAGCCTTTCCTGCTTTCATTGCCATGATGGCAAAAGTGGCATGCGTTGAAGGGGGCGTAGCAATATATACGGCATTTACTTCTGAATCGTCGACCAATTCTTGTGCATCGGTGTACCATCTCTTGATTGAATGCCGGGCTGCATAAGATTTTGCCTTTTCTGCTTTACGACTCATTACTGCCACCACTTCTGAATTTGGCACAAGTGCAAATGCAGGTCCACTTTTTTTCTCCGTAACCTCTCCACACCCGATAAAACCCCATTTAATCTTAATATCTTCCATCATAGAGCAAAGATAGACATTTCGCTTCAAAACATTGAAAACGTCTCATAAAAAATAAAGAATTCAATATTACTTTTTACAATCTATATTTTTTATCTGTATAAATCTCCAAAAGGCAGTAAAAGAATACTAAAGAAAATATTCTTTTTATAATTCATTCATAAGCATTCATTTGTTTTGATTACCTTTGTCGCAATTCATAAATAATGACATTAAAATGACAAATGAAATAATAGAAAAAGCAGAATTAACGCAAGAAATCAAGCAGCACCTATTAAGAACATGGAAAGTGTTTTCGTCGTCCCCTCTTACCTACTTCCACACTTTATGGCCAGCATTGCTTACAAACGGCATAGGAATAGCTTTTTTTGCAGTGGTTCTTATCAACTTCAGCAGTAATTATCTTGTACCACTCTATGTATTAAAGGGCCAAACGAATCTACCTATTAGAGATTTGATATTTATCATATCACCAGGTTGGACTGATTGTGTAATTCTATTATTGTCTATTATAGCCCTTTTAATCGGACAGATTGTTTATCATGGAATTACCCTATTATTCTCTGAAACAGTGATTAAAGAAGGAAAAGCACCGAAGATATATTTGTATAATAACAAATTGATGTGGGCTTATATAAAATTGTCAGCCGCTAACCTCTTTAGTCAGTTGCTTGTATTATTAGTTTTTACAATTATTAGTGTATTACTTATTATCTACCTGTCGCAATGGTTTATCATACTATTTTCCTTTATGCTCGTTTATTGGATAATGGCCTATGAGCAGGGAAGTATTGAGCACGTTCTAAACAAGAGAAATCTTAGAAAAATTACGATTCACAATCTAATTTTATTAGGAGTAAGTAAGAAAAGTTTTGCTGCACAAATAATATCCTGGACGATATTAGCACCATATACCCTCATTTCACTCCTCCCAGTCATTATAATATCATGTACTTATTATTATGACTGTTTGGGAATACTTACAGGAGATACGTCTGGTTTACCTCCATATATGACCCTTCTTACCTTTTTCGTTTTTGTCCTGACAGTATTTTTCTTACAAAGTTTTTATTCCCTTAAAAAGGTCTTCTTGAGTAAGACTCTTATTAAAGAACTTTAGCAAAACTAACCAATAAAAAAAGAACAGACGAATCTGTTCTTTTTTTATTGGTACTATCTTAATCTACAGAAAGAACCAGGCCTTTTAAGTACTCACCTTCAGGGTGATATATACAAATAGGATGGTCTGCAGGTTGGTGAAGTTGATGCAAGATACGTACATGTCGACCACTTTTTGCAGCCGCAGTAAAAACAGCTAGACGAAATTGCTGCGGACTTACAGCCTGTGAACAACTAAATGTAAAAATGATTCCACCGGGTTGAATCTTTTCGAAGGCAATAGCATTTAAACGAGTGTACCCCTTCAGCGCACTTTGTAAAGCGTCTTTGTGCTTAGCGAAAGCTGGAGGATCTAAGACAATTAGATTATATTGATTTCCTGCTTTTTCCAAGAATTTAAATGCGTCCTCAGTGTAAGCCTCATGACGTGTATCATTAGGGTAGTTTAATTCAATATTTCTCTCTGTCAAGGCAATTGCTTTCGCACTACAATCAACAGAGTGAACCAACTGAGCACCTCCACGCATTGCATATACCGAAAAACCACCTGTATAACAAAACATGTTTAGAACTGTTTTGTCTTTTGCATACTTTTCCAACAATGCACGATTCTCGCGTTGGTCAATAAAGAAACCGGTCTTTTGGCCTTCTAACCAATCAATATAAAATGACAAGCTATTTTCTATCGCAACAGAATCACTGGAGTTTCCCACCAAATAACCATCTTTTGGATTAAGGGCCGCTTTAAAAGGAAGTGTTGTTTCAGATTTGTAATATACACTCTCCAACAATCCGTCTCCTATTTTCATAAGTGCTTCTGCTATGACATTTCTACAATGGTGCATACCTACGGAATGGGCTTGAACTACAGCTGTTTTTCCATAAATATCGACGATTAATCCGGGGAGTCCATCTCCTTCGCCATGTATCAGTCTGAATATGTTGTTTTTTTCTTTATTTACAAGCCCTAAGCGCTTTCTTACTTCGTAGGCAGCACTTATTTTCTGCTCCCAGAATGTTGTATCTATTGTAGATGGCTTAAATGAAAGTATGCGAACTGCGATAGAACCAATTTGATAGTGACCGACAGCCACAATATTTCCATTTTCATCTATTACATTTACAAGATCACCTTCTATAATTCCAGGTTCTATTTTAGCTATTGCCCCGGAAAATATCCAAGGATGGTATCTTCTAAGGCTTTCCGTTTTTCCACGCTTAAGGTAAATGTTTTTAATTTTCATTTTGTCTATTTAATAGTCTATTTTCTGATTCAATGATAATATAATTTCCTGTTTTTCGCAATGCTGAGAGTTCTTGATAAAGGTGCAAGCATGCGTATGCATCTGTTGCAGCATAGAGTTTCTGAGATGGAGTTAATACGTCTGATTCCCAATTACTGCATTGTGCTGTTTTTGAAATTTTTTTATGAAATACATTTGCGTATAATTTCCGTAGGCTCATGTCTTCAATTCCCATTTCTTTCACATAGGGTTGCAGGTCAACGAAACCAGCAGGAATAAAATCCTTTCGTTCTTTTAATAATGGGATGTCATCTTTTAAAGATAATCCTACTTTTAAAATATTTTTATCTTCCAATAAACGCACTAATTCAGGAACTAAGCCAGTCATAGACAGACGAAATAGGAAACAAATTTCATCTGTTGATATTTGTAAAAGTGCCACTTTGTGGCGTACACCCTTTTTAAATGCTGGCCTGGTTTCTGTATCTATTCCAACGATATGCGCACTCTTATATATTGCATCAACAGCTTTTTGAATTTCCAAAGATGATTGTACTACAACAATTTTACCTTCAAAAACCAAACGAGGTAATGTTGCTATAAAATCTTTGTCTACAGATGTTTGTAACTCTCTTATATCAAGCATCTAATGTTCCTCCGTATTTACAACAATGAAGTGCACGTAAGGTATTAAGCAATTTTTGTCCCCATGAATAATTGAACTCATTGCAGACATCAGTTATCGCAATTTCAATAGCATCAGAATATCCTGCACGGAAAATTTCTATAAAGTCTCGTAAAGCTTGATAAATATCAGCAATATTTTCACTTACTGTTTGCAAAATGGGTTGATCAGAATACTTAAAATCCTCCACAAAAACATCAAGGAAATCATCATATTCCTTCATTATAGATGCAACAGAATTACGTACAAATTCATAATCGCTTTCTGTAACGTGTGGCTCATTATATCCTTCTTCACTTAATTCACTAAGATGTATTTGGTTTGCTCTAAAGTACAATACGGGAAGAAGATTCAGCATTGAATCCGTAAAATCTTGACGAGAAACAGATTGGCATTGCTCAACTTTCCTACAAAAATCAACACTTGTAGTAACAAAATCTATGATGGGCTTATCAAACATTTGTCCTTCTTGCATACTTTTTATTTTTTTGCAAATTTATAAGAAATAAGTGAATTAGATTGAAACTATCGGCCTTAAATGTTTAAAAACCTTTTCCACTTTACAAAATGATTACTTACACTTTGTGCACGATTGAATTTTCTGTATTAAATATCATTACTTTATCTATGAATTATGACGTATATTAGAAGAAATTCTGTAAGTTTGCAGAACAATTGTCAAAGCAGATATTTATGTTGATAGAACTTAAAGATGTAGCCATTTCGGTTGCTGACAAAGAACTTCTTCGGAACGTCAATTTCCATGTTGAGGAAAGCGAATTCATATATATCATAGGAAAAGTAGGTTCTGGTAAAAGCTCTTTGTTAAAATCCTTATATGCTGAGATTCCAATCAACGGAGTTCAAGCACAAATTCTAGATTATAATCTTTTAAAATTAAAGAGAAAATATGTACCGGCTTTAAGAAGAAAAATAGGGATTATTTTTCAGGATTTCCAATTATTGAACGATCGTACTATTTCTGCCAATCTAGATTTTATTTTACAAGCTACAGGTTGGAATAAAAAGAAAGAGCGTCTAGAAAGAATAAATGAGGTTCTGAATATTGTAGAACTCTCTAATAAAGCTAATTGTTTTCCTCATGAGCTCTCAGGTGGTGAACAGCAACGCGTTTCTATTGCACGAGCACTTCTTAACAACCCGCAAATTATTTTGGCAGATGAACCTACGGGAAACCTTGATCAAGAAACAGGAAATAGAATTGTAGGTATATTGCGTTCCATTTGTGAAAAAGGCACTGCAATTGTAATGATAACTCATAATCTGAACATCCTGCAACAATATCCCGGAATTGTGTACAGGTGTCAAGATGGAGAATTGACAGAAGTTACGCAAGAATACAATAATCCTATAGAAATTGAAGAAGAAACAAATATAGAAATAACCACACAAGAACAAGACCTATGAAAGTACTAAAGTTTGGTGGAACCTCAGTAGGAACTCCACAGAGAATGAAAGACGTAGCTAATTTAATAAATGATGGCAGCCCAAAAATCGTAGTATTGTCAGCAATGTCTGGAACGACCAACTCATTGGTTGAAATTGCTGATTACTTCAATAAGCATAATCCAGAAGCTGCCGGAAATATTATCAACAAATTGCGTAGTAAATATATGTCGCATGTCAAAGAGTTGTATTCAACAGAAGAAATGACAAAGACGACAACAGATTTGCTTGAAGATGTATTTATGTTTTTACATTCATTTGCGAGTGTAGAATATAACGAGACGGTGGAAAAAACAATCTTAGCTCAAGGAGAAATAATGAGTACTAATATGGTGACTAATTATTTGAAGGAGCAAGGCATCAATGCCGTTTTATTACCTGCATTAGACTACATGCGCCTCAATGATGAAGGCGAACCCGATACAATTTTCATCAAAGAGAATCTGAAAAAATCATTACAAGAGAATCCCAATTACACTATCTATATCACACAAGGATTTATTTGTAGAGATAAATCCGGAAATATTGATAATCTACAAAGAGGAGGCTCTGATTACACGGCCTGTCTTATAGGCGCAGCTTTGCGTGCACAAGAGATACAGATTTGGACAGATATTGATGGAATGCACAATAATGACCCACGATTTGTCGAAAACACAACTCCTGTTCGTCAATTGCATTTTGAAGAAGCTGCAGAGTTGGCATATTTTGGCGCCAAGATTCTTCATCCAACATGTATACAGCCCGCCAGATATGCGGGAGTTCCTGTCAGATTGTTAAACACAATGGATCCGCAAGCACCAGGAACATTGATTAACAATGAAATGCAATCCGGTCAAATTAAAGCAGTAGCTGCAAAGGATAATATTACCGCCATTAAGATAGTATCAGGAAGAATGCTTCTTGCGTCTGGTTTTTTGCGTAAAGTATTTGAGATATTTGAGACATACAAGACCAGCATTGATATGATTACAACCTCCGAAGTTGGTGTTTCCTTGAGTATTGACAATAAGAGCCGCTTAGTCCCCATTCTTGAAGAGCTAAAGAAATACGGAACCGTTGAAGTGGATGAAAATATGTGTATCATTTGTGTTGTAGGTGATCTTAGTTGGGAGAATGTAGGCTTTGAAACTCTTGCCACAGAAGCAATGTCTAACATCCCCATACGTATGATTTCATATGGCGGTAGCAATCACAATATTTCATTCCTTATTAAAGAAGAAGACAAACAAGCCGCTTTACAAGCATTGAGCAAAAAACTGTTTTCAAATTAGAAATAAAAATGGCAAGTAATATATTCCCTGTTGAGAAATTAAAAAAAATAAATACTCCATTTTATTTATACAATATCACTCTATTACAATCCACTTTAGAAAGAATCCAAGAGTGTATCAAAGATTTTAGTAATTGGCACGTGCATTATGCAGTGAAAGCAAATGCTAATCCGCACATCTTGAAAGAAATTTCCAAATATGGTTTGGGCATAGACTGCGTAAGTGGTGGTGAAATCCTAGCTGGGTTAGAAAATGGCTTC
This sequence comes from Alloprevotella sp., assembly GCA_045636405.1. Lineage (GTDB taxonomy): Bacteria > Bacteroidota > Bacteroidia > Bacteroidales > Bacteroidaceae > Alloprevotella. Next base: position 12,340 of record JAZTXL010000009.1, on the reverse strand, counting down.
CATTCGGAAAAAATTGTCTTTGCCGGCGTGGGAAAATCAGATTGGGAGATTAACATTGCATTAGATAATGGCATTCATAGTTTTAACGTAGAAAGTGTACCCGAACTTGAGGTTATCAATCAATTAGCAAAAGAAAAGGGCAAAATAGCAAATATTGCTCTTCGAGTGAATCCCAATGTAGATGCACACACCCACGAAAAAATAACAACAGGCTTAAACGAGAATAAATTCGGAATAGCTCTTGACGACTTGATGCCTACAATTGAATACTGTTCACAATTAAGTAATATAAACTATGTAGGACTTCATTTTCATATTGGTAGCCAAATAACAAATCTTGATGTGTATAAGCATTTATGTATAAAGATAAATGACATACAAGATGAGTTAGAAAAAGAAAATATCATCACACAAAGTATCAATGTTGGGGGAGGATTAGGTATTGATTACAATAATCCTCAAGATAATCCAATACCTCGGTTTGAAGCCTATTTCTCTATATTTAAGCAACATCTAAAATTACGTAATCACCAAGAGTTACATTTTGAATTAGGACGCTCTATTGTTGGTCAATGTGGATATTTAATATCAAAAGTCTTGTATGTTAAGAAAGGACATTCCAAACAGTTTCTGATTTTAGATGCAGGTTTTACAGAACTTATAAGACCTGCCATGTATCAGGCAGTGCATAGAATAGAGAATATCTCTGTGTCAGAAAATGAAGATCAAGAGAAGTATGATGTTGTAGGGCCAATATGTGAAAGTAGTGATGTGTTTGGAAAAGATATTTTATTATCACTTTCAAAACGTGGGGATTTAATTGCATTGTATTCTGCTGGTGCATATGGCGAAGTAATGTCTTCCACATATAATTGCCGAGAGCTACCCAAAAGTTACTTTATTGAAGAACTTTAAGATTGTCACTATGCAGAGAATAAGATATTTGACTATAGCTTGTTGTCTCCTATTATTGTCTTGTCATATGCAAGCACAATATAACAAACTCTATAACTCTAAAATTCAAACTCTCCGCATAGACAAGGAAGGCACATTATGTAAATTCCCTATATTGCAGTTGCATCAGAATAATCAATTGATTTTTTCGTTTGATTATCTAACTCACGAATATAATAGGTTTACATATAAAGTAGAACATTGTGACTATAACTGGCAAGTAACAAGTGACTTATTCGAAAGTGAATATTTGGTTTCTGCAGGTAATGAAGACATCATAGATGATTATCAGCAAAGTCTAAATACTTCACTCCAATATACGCACTATCAACTTAAATTACCCAATCCCGATTTAAAAATATTGTTGTCGGGAAACTACAAACTCTCCATCTTTGTAGAAGAAGATAATAACGAGCCTAAACTGCTTGCAGAAACTTTCTTCTATGTAGTTGAACCTCTTGTTTCGATAAAAGCACGCCCCACCACAAACACTGACGTAGATTGGAACGACAAACACCAGCAATTAGATTTAGAAATAAGCACAAATAATTTGCAAATACGCGACCTATCTGAAGAAATAAAAGTCATTGTTCTTCAAAATAACAGATGGGATTGTGCAGTGTTTAGCCCCAAGCCAACCACTGTTACAAATAACAGATTGCTTTGGGAACATTGTAAGGAATTAATCTTTCCTGCAGGTAATGAATATCGAAAATTTGAAATGTTAAGTACACATTATCCCGGTTATAGGATTGATAAAATCAGATGGATTCCTCCTTACTACCATGCTGCGTTATATCAGGATTCCCCAAGAAAAAATTATATTTACGATGAAGACCAAAATGGTCTTTCTGTAATTCGAAGCGAAAATGGATACGATCCCAATACTGAGGCTGAATACGTAATGATGCATTATTATTTAGAATCCGAGTATTTGGAAAATTGTTCTGTTTATATTGATGGACTATGGAATACAGAGGGATTCACTCCGAAAACAGAAATGACATACAATTTTGAAAGCAAAACATATGAAAAATCCATTCTCCAGAAAATGGGATATTACAATTATCAATATGTTGCTGTCAATAATCGGAATTCACTTCTTGAAAGCAATCTTTTGGAAGGGAATTTTTTTCAAACCGAAAATGAATATACAATTTTAGTATATTATCAAAAAAAAGGAGAAAGATACGACCAGTTGATTGGTTATTACAATTTTTCATACCGACCTAAATAATCAATAAACACCTATGACTAATATTGTTTTTTTAGATAGTCACACATTAAATCCAGGGGATCTTCCTCTTGATAAATTCAATACACTTGGAACATTTACAGCATATGATAGAACCTCACCTGATAAAATAATAGAGAGGAGTATTGATGCAGATATAGTTATTGTTAATAAGGTTAAACTCAATGCATCGCATTTTTCACAATTGCCAAAATTACGGTTAGTTTGTGTCTCTGCAACCGGATACGACAATGTGAATATTGATGATGCACGCCAATATGGTATAACAGTTTGTAATGTTGCCGGATATAGTACTTTTTCGGTTGCTCAAATGATAATGGCATTATTGCTAGAAGCTACCAACAAGGTTGGACAATATAAAATGCTTAATCAGACAGGACGTTGGAGTAGTTGCTCTGATTTTTGCTATTGGGAAAGCCCATTAGTTGAACTTTATGGAAAGAGCGTTGGCATCGTTGGGTTTGGAAATATAGGAAAGTGTTTCTCCGAAATGATTCGTCCATTTGGCGTAAAGTTGTATGCCGTAACAAGCAAATCGTCAGAAGAATTACCCAATGATATCACACCAATCTCATTAAAAGAAGCCTTTCGCACACTAGATGTTATAAGTTTGAACTGCCCACTTACAGAAAAAAACAAATATTTTGTAAACAAGGATTTATTATTACAATCTAAAAAAGGACTCATACTCATTAACACAGCACGTGGACTATTAGTCAATGACAATGATGTTCGTTCTGCATTAGAGAATGGTCAATTAGGTGCTTATTGTGCAGACGTGTTATCACAAGAGCCCCCCACTCCAACCCACCCTTTACTGAATGCTCCTAATTGTTATTTGACTCCACATATTGCATGGGCTACAGTAGCTGCGCGCAAACGTATAGTTAATATATTGGTTGAGAATATCAGATTATTCCTTTTAGGAAAACCACAAAATGTAATTTGTTAATACAGCTATTCAAAAACGAAAATATGATAGATATAACTTTTGTTCAGGTTTTGGATTTTATTGGAACTTTAGCTTTTGCCATTTCTGGTATACGATTAGCATCTGCAAAAAGATTCGATTTATTTGGTGCGTATGTTGTTGGTGTTACAACGGCAATTGGTGGTGGTACGCTTCGTGATCTTATGCTGGGACAATCACCTTTTTGGATGACAAATCCTTTTTATCTCGTTTGTTCTGCGATTGCTCTTCTGTGGGTAATGGCATTCCGCCGTATGCTGGTACGACAAAACAATACCTGGTTTTTATTTGACACCATTGGTTTGGCCCTATTTACTGTGACCGGTATTGAAAAAACGATTACTGCAGGATTCCCGTTTTGGACTGCAATAATTATGGGAACCATTACAGGTGCAGGTGGTGGTGTTTTCCGAGATGTTTTTATCAATGAGGTACCTTTGATTTTTAGAAAGGAAATTTATGCTTTAGCTTGTGTTATTGGAGGCATCGCTTATTTTATCTGCTATAAGTTTGGTCTTGAGAGTATTGTCTCTGGGTTAATTTGTGGATTTGTGGTGATGTTAATGCGTTTCCTTGCAGTTAAATACAAATTACACCTTCCTATTTTAAAAGGTGAAGAGCAATAAAACTTTAATAAAACTTTAAGAACATGAAGAATATCATAAGTTTTTTACTTTTTATTTGCCCTTTATTGGTCTTTGCTCAAGAAGAAAAGGCAGAAAAGAAGGGAATGCCTATCGTTAGGGTATTTAGTAATTTCTATACAGGGTTTGGTGCAGAAAATGATGCTCGAGGCTTTTATTTGGATCGTAGCTATATAGGTTATGATTATAAACTTACTAAAGAACTCTCTGTTCGAGGAGTTCTAGATGTCGGAAAATCAAACAATGTTGACGATTATCAACGTATAGCGTATATTAAGAATGCACTTATAACCTGGAAGAAAAATAAATTTACATTGAATGGCGGTCTCATTTCTACTACCCAATTCAATTTTCAAGAGAAATTTTGGAGAAATCGTTATATTATGAAGTCTTTTCAAGATGAGTATAAATTTGGAAGTAGTGCAGATTTAGGTATTTCAGTATCATATAAGTTCACCGATTGGGTATCAGCAGATGCTATAGTAGTAAATGGCGAAGGCTATAAAAAGATTCAAAAATTCGATGGTCTAAATTATGGACTAGGATTCACATTCAATCTATTCCGTAATTTTTATCTTCGTCTATATGGTGGAATCAATGAGGCAGGCGAAAAGCATCAAAAAGATGTGGTAAATATGTCCGCATTTGCAGGTTACAAGTGTGAGCGATTTATGATTGGCGCAGAATACAATCACATGTTAAATTCTGCATACCAAAAGAATGCTGACCAATATGGCTATTCTGTTTATGGTTCTCTAAAACTCAATAAATTCTCTAATCTTTTCGCTCGTTTTGACGACCTATACTCTAGAAACGAATGGAACCTTGATAACGACAAACAAGTAATATTAGCAGGAGCAGAATTCCAACTATGTAAATATGTAAAATTAGCCCCCAATACACGCATAGTAATTCCCAAAGACAATCATACAAAAACAACTTGTTTTGCGTATATCAATTGCTATTTTGGAATCTAATGACTTTGCTAATTCCCAGAACTAACATTGACAAAATAAATTTTACAAATGAATCAGGAACAAATTACTCAGAACAAAAATACATTTATAGATTATTGTAAGCAATATATCAATCGTGAAGGTATTGACAACTTACTAAAATATTTAGAAACAACAGATTTCTTTACTGCACCAAGTTCTGTATCTTTCCATTTAAATGAAGAAGGTGGGCTCTGCAGACATTCTTTGAATGTTTTTGAAACAGCTTTGAAATTATATGACAGTATATTAAGTCCCGCCATTGATTCCAATATTTCTCCATTTACTGAAAAGCCGTCTTTAGAAAGTGTTGCCATTTCCACCCTCTTTCACGACCTTTGTAAGACGAAACTCTATCATAAAGTAGAGAAATGGAAGAAAGATGAAAACAACAAATGGATTTCATATCCGGGATGGGAAATAAATGACGAATTTCCTTTTGGACATGGCGACAAGTCTTGTGTAATAATCAATTGGTTCATGCGCCTAAAGCAGGACGAACTATTGGCAATCCGTTGGCACATGGGAATGTTTGATACCGGAGAGCCGGGTAGCTCATCTCGTTATGCTATGCAGGCAGCGATGGGAAAAAGTCCATTGGTCACATTAGTTCAAGTTTCAGACTTGCTTTCTGCCAATTGCATGGAAAAAACCACGAATTGGAAAGATACTATATAAAACAAGTAGAGAGATTGTTGCTGCAGACTACCTTTTTCAATGCGATACTTCTTTAACTTGTAGAAATTCCGTAAATTTGTAGCAACAAAATATTGAAATATAAAAATATAAAATAGAATCACGATGAAAGCATTTGTATTTCCAGGACAAGGTGCCCAATTTGTTGGTATGGGCAAAGACCTTTACGAAAAGCATCCTATTGCAAAACAGTTTTTTGAAAAGGCAAACGAAATATTAGGTTTTCGCATTACTGACATCATGTTCGCAGGAACAGATGAGGAATTAAAACAAACCAAAGTAACCCAGCCGGCAGTTTTTCTGCATAGCGTTATAAGCGCATTATGTTTAGGCGATAATTTTGCGCCCGACATGGTTGCCGGTCATTCTTTAGGTGAATTGTCGGCTTTAACAGCAGCTCGTTGCTTAAGTTTTGAAGATGGCTTAAAGCTTGTAGCAGCCCGTGCTATAGCTATGCAAAAGGCATGCGAGGCAAAACCAGGTGGAATGGCTGCAATCATAGGACTCTCTGACGAACAAGTTGAAGTAATTTGTAAAGAAGTATCAGAAAATGGTGCTGTCGTAATTCCTGCCAATTATAATTGCCCAGGACAACTTGTAATTAGTGGAGAAACTGAAGCTGTAGATACTGCATGTATCAAATTGAAAGAAGCAGGAGCAAAGCGCGCTTTAGTACTTCCTGTAAGCGGTGCTTTCCATAGTCCACTTATGCAACCCGCACAAGAAGAGTTAGAAGCAGCTATCGCACAAACAGAATTCCACAAACCAATCTGCCCCATTTATCAGAATGTGGATGGAATGCCACACACTAATCCCGAGGAAATTAAACAAAACCTCATACAACAACTTACAGGAAGTGTTCTTTGGACCAAAGAAGTAAACAATATGGTTAGTGATGGTTGTGTTCACTTTACTGAATGCGGTCCCGGAAAGACCTTACAAGGAATGATTGCTAAGATCTGCAAAGGAAACGAATCTGTGAGCATCAGTGGTGTTAATGATTAGGAATTTAGGATATTTGGCTTTGTTCGCTCTATAGCTAAAGATATTAAGATAAATGTAAATAAAATTCCAAGGCTTGGATAAACATGCCTTGGAACTTTTTAATTAACATAACCACGCCCCTATTAAGAAGAAAATTATAATTACAATATGATAACAATTTATCAAGTACTCCCTCGCCTTTTCGGTAACAAGAAGACTGCGAATATTCAAAATGGCACCCACATTGAAAATGGATGCGGAAAAATGAATGACTTTACTGATGCCGTATTAAATAGGATTAAGGAATATGGATATTCACATATCTGGTACACAGGTTTAATAGAGCATGCCACCCAGACAGACTATAGCTCACTAGGAATCACGAAAGATCACCCCGCTGTTGTCAAGGGAAAAGCCGGCTCTCCTTATGCCATCAAGGATTATTATGATATTGACCCCGATTTAGCAGAAGATGTAACACTCCGAATGAAAGAATTCGAGAGTTTGGTAAAGCGCACACACAGAGCTGGCCTTAAAATGGTTATTGACTTTGTTCCGAATCATGTTGCCAGACAATATAAATCGGATGCAAAGCCTGCACGTACAAAAGATCTTGGTGCAACTGACGATACTTCAAAAGCCTTTTCACCAGAAAATAACTTTTATTATATACAAGGTGAAACACTTCATACAGAATCTTTTTCAGCCCAATCTGAAGTTCCTTATGTTGAAATGCCGGCTAAAGCTACCGGAAATAATCATTTCGGCGCATGGCCAGGTGTAAATGATTGGTATGAAACTATTAAGCTCAACTATGGCGTTGATTACATGACCAATTCTGGTGTTCACTTTCATCCAACCCCTGACACTTGGAAAAAGATGACACAAATACTTCTTTTTTGGGCCAAAAAGGGAGTCGATGCGTTTAGATGTGATATGGCAGAAATGGTGCCTTGTGAATTTTGGAACTACGCCATCAACATTGTAAAAGAAAAATATCCGAACATCATTTTTATAGCAGAAGTATATAACCCTAATGAGTATAGAAACTATATCCATCATGGTGGTTTTGATTATTTATATGATAAAGTAGGCTTATATGATACACTTCGTGGTGTGATTTGTGGCTATACATCTGCATCAAATATTACAGGTTGCTGGCAATGCGTTGATGATATTCAAACTCACATGCTCAATTTCCTCGAGAATCATGACGAGCAACGAATTGCTTCTGATTTTTTCGCCACTAATCCCGTTAAGGCCCGTCCGGCTTTAGTGGTTTCAGCATGCTTAAATACAGCTCCACTTATGATATATGCTGGTCAGGAATTGGGTGAAAGAGGTATGGACGCTGAGGGTTTTAGTGGATGTGACGGACGAACCACAATTTTTGATTATTGGAATGTCCCTACCCTCCACAAACTTTGCTACGAAGATATTTCAAGTTATACTGATTCTGAAAAAGAACTATACGAATATTATAAGAAAATAGTGCAACTGCGCACAAAATCTGATGCCATTCGTAATGGTAAATTTTATGATTTAATGTATGCAAACTATGGTAGCGAAGAAGGCTTTAATCCTGCTAAACAATTTGCATTCCTTCGCAAGAGCGATAGCGAAACACTTCTTATAGTATGTAATTTTGATTGTGAGAAGATAAATGTTGGTATTAGAATCCCTTCGCACGCATTTCAATTTATGGGCTTGACGGAAGGTATTTGCCACGGCCACGATCTTATATCAGGTGAGTCACAAACACTCCAGTTTAAATGTGACCAACATACATCGGTTGAAGTCCCTGGATATAATGCTGTTGTCTTAAAATTGGAAAACAAAAAGAACATGAGCTAAAAATGTCTGCTAATAAAAAACGGAATCTGTTCTTTCTGTTCTTTTAAAGCTTATTTAATAGAAATCTCTACTACCTCGAAACTTCTTAATAGCCTTCGTTGAAGTGGAGATTTTTTAATTAAGATTTCTTACTTACCAAATTCATTCAATTGTATTTAAAACCCCTTCAATATCCGTTCAAAAACTATTCGATAAAACGACAAAAAACAAGGTTTTGTTCAATATTCGTTCAATAATTATTTAAACGACCTTTATGGCATCTATGAAAGGCCTTTCAAGCGAGTGATGAAAGGCCATTCAAACGCTCTATGGATGACCATTCAAAGAACCTTTGAACGGCCTTTCAAAGATTGCATAAAAATACCCTATGTTTAGCTATATGTATGCTAATAGTTTTAGCTGACTACTTTCCTATAAATATCAAACTAGAGGAAAGCAAAGATTCTCCTCTTTACCTATTTAGACAACTATTATCAGGACAAAGAATTGCCATATTTTTTGTAATCTATTCTACTAATTAAGTTTTTTAAGAAAGGTCAAGCCCCAGAATTTATTTCTACATCACGGACAAAGTTTCACGAAGACAGAGACAATTCTCTTTTGCTAAATATAAATCTTATTTAAAACATCTAATTCTTCTTGGGTCAATTTCGGGCAATATGCAGATTGTATACTATCTGCCAATTGTTCTTTTGTACTTGCCCCAACAATGACAGATGTCACCCCATCCTGGTGTAATATCCAATTCAGCGCTACTTGTGCCATCGTTTCATTGCGTTCTTCTGATATATGTTTTAGCTTTAGCAGTTGATGATGCAGTTCGTCTGTCAATGTATCAGCTACTAATGAAGTCTCTTTCCTTATTCTTGAATTGGAAGGGATTCCATTCATATATCGCCCGGCGAGTAATCCTTGTGCAAGAGGAGAAAAAGAAACAAATCCACAATTATTATCTTGCAAAAAAGAGAGTATACCTTCATTTATGGGAGAACGATCAAGAAGATTCAGCCTTCCCTGATAACACAGACAAGGCACCTTTTCTTTCTTCAAATATTCTAAACCGTAGATAGTCGCCTGAAGTGGCCAACGCGAAATTCCAACATATAGAGCCTTACCACTACGAACTATATCCACCAAGGCCTGCAAGGTTTCATCCAATGGTGTAGCCGGATCATAGCGATGAATATAGAAAAGATCAACGTAATCAGTTCTCATTCTTTTTAAACTTTGGTCTAAACTTGAGATAAGTGATTTTCGTGACCCCCAATTTCCATAAGGACCAGCCCACATTTCGTAACCGGCTTTAGTGGAAATAAACAATTCATCTCGATAGGAAGAAAAAGAACTGTTAAGAACTTGTCCAAACAACACCTCAGCTGCTCCAGGAGGTGGACCATAATTGTTGGCAAGGTCAAAATGTGTGATGCCATTATCAAAAGCGTAATGCAACAATTCTTGCGCTAGAAGAAAATCAGTAGTATGTCCAAAATTCTTCCACAAGCCAAGCGATATTTTGGGTAAAAGTATGCCACTATTTCCAGACCTACGATAGAATTCTGGATGCGAATAGCGAGTATCTGAAGCTATATAATTAGCATTTTCCATATTTCGCTTATTTGTTTATTCTAACCTATATTTCAGCAAATAAAATTTTTCTTCTACATTATCAGACGGCGTTGTTTGAAGAATATTCGAGAGGGTTGATACATCCTGTACGATGCCATCGGGACCTATAATATTTATTCCATTTCCAGAAGTAGTATACATCTCTTTCTTCACGGCAATAGTGCGAACAAAATAGTCGGCATCTGATACAGGAACATCTAAATAGGACGCAGTCTCCATTCTAAGACGTTGCAATAGTTCTTCATCAACTTTACCGCTGTACAATTCTACTTTAAAAAGGCGTCGATTGATGAAGTTGCTTGAAAGAAGTGACAATATTTTATCGTCAGCGTATTGCCAAGCCTTAAGGGAACACAAAATGTCACTATCATCCAGCTGCGCATATTTTTCTAAATGAATCGGATTATTGCAAAAAGATTCTTTTGTAATATCTTGTGTTAGGAAATGTAACAATGAGGGCGATACAAATAATTTTGTTCCATTCTTGATGAGTATCTTAGCTCGCAACAATGCAAGACGAAGAATCTCCTCAGCTGCAACGGCGGTTTTATGTAGGTACACCTGCCAATACATTAGCCTTCTAGCCATGAGATAATTCTCAACAGTATAAATACCTTTGGATTCTATCACCAAATGGTCATTCACTACATGCAGCATTTTTATAAGGCGCTCTACTCCTATTGCTCCCTCTCTTACACCAGTGTAAAAGCTATCTCTACATAGATAGTCCAACCGGTCCATATCGAGTTGGGAACAAATCATTTCATGCAGGAAGTGCTTGGGGTATTCGTCCTTAAATATTTTAATTGCAAGAGTCAAATCACCACGCAAGTTTTCATTGATTTGCTCCATCATCAATAGAGATATTTCTTCATGGCTCATGTCAGGCAAGAGTATGCCTTCAAGAACGTGCGAGTAAGGCGAATGTCCTAAATCATGCATCAACAAGGCTGCCTCTGTTGCCTCTATCTCAGATTCGAAAATAAAGACACCTTTTTCAGCCAAAGTACGAAATGCCTCTCCTGCTAAATGGCACGTACCTATTGAATGATGCTTACGGGTATGCGTAGCGCCGGGATAAACAATCCCAGCCATTCCCAATTGACGGATACGTTCTAGGCGTTGAAAATACGGATGTCTAATAATTTCACAAAGAAGTCCTCGTGGAATTTTCATGAATCCATATATAGGATCGTTTATTACAAGTTGGTCGATATACATCAGCGTTGAACAATAAGTAATAAATAGCTTGAATTAAACTATTTCTTCGGCAGACAACAACTCTAAAGTTGTCAAGCCATGATTCATTCCCACTACATAACTCTGAGTACTTGGGCTTTCACCTTTATTGGTAAAATTGTATAAATAAAGCACTTTCCCTAATACAAATTGTGCACATGTAAAAGAATCACCTGGCTGCATTTTTGAATTTTGACATTCTATGGCCTTAAATTTATATTCGCCAAGGTATTCTATGACGCATAATCTGTTAGGTTGCCAACCAATCCTTAGTTGATCTCCAGGCTTCAAATCGTCTGCGCTGACATATTCAAAATTAAATATTTCAGAATCACAGGAATTAGTAGTTTGCAAATATTGACAGAATGTTTGCCATCCATTATAACCAGCATACACTGCTAAGACATTAAGCGTACGAAGTGAAACAGAGTCATACCCTCGCGTTGAGTATCCCCAAACGCGCTCTAATGTTGACTCGGAGATATGTTCGCGTTGTTGTAACTCTATTTGTTTTACTAATTTTACGAAGTCTGTATGAACTTCCATTGTTTTGCCGAATTGTTTTTCAACCAATTGGCAAAGTTCTTTGATTTGCGGAATTTTACGGTCGATACTCATATATTATGCAAAAATAGTTTAAATCTCTATTTTAACAAAATGAAGTATGTCCGAAAATGCTACTCTTTATTACATCGTATAAAATCTTAATATTATCTTTGTAGCGGATAATCAATTATTCCGTATCTGATTGATACACAAATAGTGAATGCTATGATAGAAAATTATTGGTAACGATTTGGCGACTTTGAGATTGCACGAATTTTCTGCATTCTGCTTTGTCAAACAACTCTGATACAAAAGTAGCCAAATTCCTTGATTGAGCAAAGAATTGGGCTACTTTTTCAGTTATAATCCCCTTTTATAGTTATAAATAGTCGTAATAGGTCATATTTCAGTCATAATTTATGGATTACGACTTCAGGAACCAAGTTCGACCTTCAGGAGTGATTAATCCTTTTTCTTTCATCTCTGAAAGAATGTTACCCAACATTCGTTCTTGTTGCTCATGTGTCTTATTTTGCGGCAGGACTTCTTTCAAATAATCGAATATCGCATCACGCTT
>JAZTXL010000008.1:0-29434 GCA_045636405.1 Alloprevotella sp. | reverse complement strand
TCAAGTACATACGCTACTACAATAATGATAGAATCAAACTGAGGCTAAATGGAAAAAGCCCGGTGCAATACCGAGCTTTATTCCAATCTAAGAAGGCCTCTTAATAATGTTAAACCGTCCAACTTTTGGGGGTCACATCAGTTTTGACACACCCTCTTGTTCTTTATTATACTTGTAACTTTAAAATTCAGCAGTCTTAGGAGTGCGTGGGAAAGGAATTACATCACGAATGTTCTGCATACCTGTAACAAACAAGATAAGGCGTTCAAATCCTAATCCAAAACCACTATGCGGGCAAGTACCAAAACGGCGAGTATCTAAATACCACCACATATCCTTCATTGGGATACCTAATTCAGTGATGCGAGCCATTAATTTTTCATAACTCTCTTCACGCTCTGAACCGCCAATGATTTCACCTATTTGTGGGAACAACACGTCCATTGCACGTACAGTCATTCCGTCCTCATTCTGCTTCATATAGAAAGCTTTGATTTCTTTCGGATAATCTGTCAATATAACGGGTTTTTTGAAATGTTCCTCTACAAGATAGCGTTCATGTTCACCAGACAAGTCTGTACCCCAGTGCACAGGGAACTCAAACTTACGGCCGGCAGCTATTGCCTTTTCAAGGATTTCAATACCTTCAGTATATGTCAAACGTACAAAATCATGGTCTACAACAAAATGCAGTCTTTCAAGAAGTGTGGGATCCACCATTTTATTAAGGAAAGCCAAATCATCTTGACAATGTTCCAAAGCATGACGCACACAATACTTAATAAAATCCTCTGCAAGATCCATATTATCAGTAATATCCGCAAAGGCCACTTCCGGTTCAATCATCCAAAACTCTGCCAAGTGACGGGGAGTATTTGAGTTTTCTGCACGGAATGTGGGGCCAAAGGTATAGATAGCACCTAATGCTGTTGCTCCAAGTTCACCTTCAAGCTGACCACTAACCGTAAGTGATGTAGGCTTACCAAAGAAGTCATCGCTATAGTCAATAGCTCCTTCCGGAGTACGCGTTGGATTGTCTAAACTTTTTGTAGTTACTTGGAACATTTGTCCTGCACCTTCACAATCACTGGCCGTTATAATCGGTGTATGGAAATAGCAGAAGCCATGTGTATTGAAATAATTATGAATAGCCATCGCCATTTGGTGACGAATGCGGAACACTGCGCCAAATGTATTAGTACGTAAACGCATGTGCGCATGCTGGCGCATATATTCAAATGTCTGTCCTTTCTTCTGCATCGGATAGTCTGAACCACAAGTACCAAGTACTTCAATAGCTTCAGCTTGAATTTCAACACTCTGCTCTGCACCTTGACTTTGCACAAGAACACCCTGTACGCTCAAGCATGCTCCCGTGGTAATTTGCTTGAGCATTTCTGCATCAAACTTTTCTACATCAGCTACAATTTGAATGTTTTTAATTGTAGAACCATCATTAAGAGCAATAAAATTGACAGCCTTACTTCCACGACGGGTACGAACCCATCCTTTTACGACAATACTTGCACCATAATCCGTACGACCAAGCGCATCTATTATTCTTGTTCTTTTGATTGTTTCCATATCATCCTATTTGTAAAAAGATTTAATATACTATGTTACTCGTATGCACCCATGCGGAGCATATTCACTTCCTTTTCTGTAAGGAAACGCCAATCACCACGTTGTAGGTTCTTCTTTGTCAAACCAGCAAAGTATACACGGTCTAGTTTCACTACATGATAACCTAAACTTTCAAAAATACGGCGTACAATACGATTTCTGCCACTATGGATTTCTATTCCTACCTGTTTCTTATCTGTTGGACTAGCATATTCTATGGCATCTGCTTTGATTTCACCATCCTCAAGAGTAATACCCTCTGCAATACGACGAATATCTGCGGCAGATACATTTTGATCTGTATGCACATGGTAAATTTTCTTCTTCAAGAATTTAGGATGTGTAAGTTTTGAAGCCAATTCTCCGTCGTTTGTAAGCAGCAATACACCAGTGGTGTTACGGTCAAGACGTCCAACCGGATAGATTCGCTCAGGACAAGCCCCTACAACAAGGTCCATAACCGTTTTCCTATTCTGAGGATCTTCGCTTGTTGTTACATATCCTTTGGGCTTGTTAAGCAACACGTAAACTTTCTTTTCCGGTTTAATCGCATTGTCATGAAATTTTACAACATCTGTACGAAGCACCTTTGTACCCAACTCGGTGACAATCTCGCCATTTACGGTAACAACGCCAGCTGCTATATACTTATCTGCATCACGACGAGAACAAACTCCGGCATTCGCCAGGAATTTATTCAAACGAAGTGGCTGATTAGGATCTAAATTTACTTCTTTGTATTCCAAGCGCTTCTTACGGCTGTATTTTGCATGTGGGTCGTAGTTAGAAGTACGCTTATGTTCACGATAAGGTTTTGGGCCATTCTCGCCATGAGCGAAATCATTTCCTCCTCTAAAATCACCACGATTTGAAGAAAATCCTTCATTTACACGTGGTTTATTAAAACGACGTTCAGAAGAAAATCCTCCACTTTTAAATGAACCAAATCCTGAACGAGAAGAATTGCCTCTTTCGCCATAGCTACCTCTTTCAAAGGATTGTTCTCTGTCGAAAGCACCATTTTTAGAGCGAGGTACATAGCCCCCACGATTGTTATTCATTCCTGAATCTCTACGCTCAAAGCGTTGGCGTGACTTATCGCCACCTTGGCCACCTTCATGTCTGCGACCACCATTTTTTCCTTTAAATGACTCGTACATTTTTTCTATAATTATAGCCTCACGGCTAGGTTAAAATTATTCTTAGTAAACACCTGTATAGTTGTAAGGTGTAATCTTTCTAAGTTCTTCTTTAACAGATTCGCTTACATCCAATGTTTCTATAAAGTTATGTATGCTGTCAGCAGTAATAGCCTCATTGGTTCTGGTCAAAGCTTTGAGAGCTTCATAAGGATGCGGATAAGCCTCGCGACGCAGTATTGTTTGGATAGCTTCAGCCACAACAGCCCAACAATTCTCCAAATCAGCTTGGATGCACTCTCCATTCAACAAGAGTTTACGCAAACCTTTAAGCGTACTACTAAAAGCAATTACAGCATGTCCCATAGGAACACCAATATTACGGATTACGGTAGAGTCCGTCAAATCACGTTGCAAACGAGATACGGGCAATTTTCCGCTAAGGAACTCTAACATGGCATTAGCCAATCCTAAATTACCTTCAGAATTTTCAAAGTCAATAGGATTCACTTTATGAGGCATGGCGCTTGAACCAACCTCACCCTTCTTAATTTTCTGTTTGAAGTATTCCATTGAGACATACTGCCAGAAATCTCTATCCAAATCCAACACAATAGTATGGATGCGTTTCATGGCATCGAACATAGCACTCATATTATCATAGTTGCTAATTTGAGTAGTATATTCTTCTCTTTCTAATCCTAATTTTTCTGCTACAAATTTTGCCGCAAATTGTGGCCAATTAAAATTAGGATAAGCTACATTGTGAGCATTCAAGTTTCCGGTTGCACCACCAAACTTAGCGGTCATGGGCACTTGTTTCAATAATTCTATTTGACGTTGTAAACGATATACATAAACTTTTACTTCTTTACCTAATTTTGTAGGAGAAGCCGGCTGACCATGTGTCTTTGCCAACATCGGAATTTCGGCCCATTCAGTAGCATATTCATCCAATTGGGCTACCAATTCTTCAAGCAAAGGAAGATATACATTTTCCAAAGCCTCCTTTAACATCAAAGGGAAAGAAGTATTGTTAATATCCTGTGAAGTCAAACCAAAGTGAATAAATTCTTTGTAAGAATCCAATCCACCCATTGCGTCAAACTTTTCTTTGATGAAGTATTCAATGGCTTTTACATCGTGATTGGTAATGCTCTCTATATCTTTTACACGTTGAGCATCCTCCATAGAAAAATTCTTATAGATAGCTCTTAGTTGTTCAAAAAGAGAAGCATCAAAACCCACAAGTTGAGGCAATGGCAATTCACACAAAGAGATAAAGTATTCTACTTCAACTTGGACACGATACTTCATCAGAGCATACTCTGAAAAATAAGGAGCTAAGCCCTCGGTTTTGCTACGATAACGTCCATCAATCGGCGATACCGCCGTCAAAACATCAAATTCCATAATCTACAAATATGTTTTAGTAATACATTTTTATATTAAACATGCAAATTTAAGAGAAAATATTCAAACACACATATTTACTTTTTATTTTTTACACCAAACAGAGGTTTATTCATTCTTTCTTTCCCATCTCGATAAAAACAATTATATTTGCATTCTTATATCGCATCTTTTTCTACCGAAAAATAATTTAAATAAAAATCATAAAATATGAGAAAGAGTATCTTTTCTATTTTCCTTGCCGCCCTTGTAGGAGTATGCTCTCCTATTTCAGCCAAGAAAGAGCACATTTTGCCCATTCCGCAAAAAGTAGAGACTATGTCTGAGGGAACTTATTCTATTCCTGCCAACAGCAGTGTTGTTGTTGCGGGTATTGAGAATAATGCCTCACTTATTAGATTCTTCAACGAGTTTGGAGTTAAGAATATCGCTTTTAATGCCACAGGAAATAGTGGCAATGTGATAGTCGAAATGGTAAATAGTATCTCTGGGGCACACAATCACACATTAGGTGGTTACGGAAATGAAGCCTATACTATTGAAGTTTCACAAAGTGGCATTAAAATCACGGCAATTGAAGAGATTGGCGTAACACGTGCCGCCCAGACCTTAACTCAATTAGCAGAAGGGTATGAAACAAGCGGCATAAATTTGGAATATGTAAAAATTACAGACTGGCCGGCATTCAAACTTCGCGGCTATATGCATGACATAGGTCGTTCATATATTGACGTTGATCTTTTGAAAAAGCACATTGACCTTTTGGCACGTTTCAAGGTAAACACATTCCATTGGCACCTAACAGAAAATCAAGGCTGGCGTTTTGAGGTTAAGGAGTATCCCGAATTGACCCTTAGTAAAAATATGACACGTCACGAGGGTAAATACTACACACAAGAAGAATGCAAAGAGATTCAAGAATATGCCTACGAAAGAGGTATGTTCATCATTCCTGAGATTGACATGCCAGGTCACTCTGAAGCATTTGTAAGAGCCATGGGTGTAGACATGCAAAGCGAAGCAGGAAAAGTTATTCTTAAGAAGATTCTTGACGAGGTGGGAACCGTATTCAATCGTGCCCCCTATATTCACATTGGTGCGGATGAAAAGGCCACTACTGCCGCTTACGTAAATGAAATGATTGGTTATGTAAAGAACAATGTTGGCAAAAGATGTATGGTATGGAATCCCATCTCAGGTGTGGCTGGTAGCAATACGAATGCCGATCTTTGCCAGTTGTGGAGTACAAGCGGGGTTGCAGTAAGTGGGAAACACAATGTTGATTGCCGATACAACTATACCAACCACTTCGATGTTTTTGCAGACTTGGTAGGTATTTATAAAAGTACTATTTTCTACAAAGAGAAAGGTGACGAAACCATTTCCGGTACTATCTCCGGTATGTGGAACGACCGCAAGCTCGAGACACAAGATGACATCGTGGCTCAAAACAACTTTTTTGCCAACGTAATTGCCTCTACTTGTCGTGCTTGGCAAGGTGGTGGAAAGAGATACATCGACAATGGAACCAAAGGAGGAACCAACTATGGAGGTGGTGTAATGCTCCCATCAAGTGGTGAAGAATATGATGATTTCTTAAACTGGGAAACTCGTTTCCTTTTCCATAAAGCACATTCGTTGAAAGGACAACCCATCCCTTACGTAAAACAAACGAATGTACGTTGGCGCATTACGGATGCATTCCCTAATGGTGGGGACACTAAAGCAATCTTCCCGCCTGAAGAACAAATGGGTAGCAATGATATACTACCCCAATCCTTTACCTATAAAGGAACTACCTATAATACAGGTATGGCAACTGGTGCCGGTATTTATCTCCGCCACACTTGGGGCGAAAGCATTATCAATGCCTACTATTCCACACCCGCCTACAACCAAACTGCTTATGCCTGGACTTACGTCTATTCGCCTAAGGCACAAACAGTTGGTACACAAATAGAATTCCAAAACTACAGCCGTTCCGAACAAGACCCTGCTCCTGTAGCCGGACAATGGGATGTAATGGGTTCTAGAATTTGGATTAACAATGTTGAAGTTCCTGCTCCTAACTACCAAAATACCGGTGTAAGCATCAACAACAAGGAAGTAACATTAAAGAATGAGAATTTTGCTGCCCGCAAACCCATTTCAATCAATCTTAAGGAAGGTTGGAACTTGGTATTTATGAAACTACCATACATCAATGCGGCCACCCGTCTTGACAAATGGATGTTTACCTGCGTATTTACCGATTTAGAAGGTATTGCCGCCGTAGATGGACTCATTTATTCGCCCAACAAATGCTTAGACTCCGCGGCAGAGAATGTAGCAACCAAAATCTCTGAGATCAAAAATATTCGTAACAGTAAAGTACGCAATCAACCTGGATATTATGCTGAAGAGACGGCGGCCGAACTTGACGCTACAATAGCTAGCATTGAGGCAACTCTCACACTAGAGATGAGCGAGGCTGAAAGAGCACAACAACTTGCTACGCTCAACACCGCGTTAGAAAAATTCAATGCCTCACTTGCTACGGCTCCCCTCACCCAACCCAATGTAAGTACTGATTCTGATAATTACTTCTACACCCTTTGCACTCCTCTTCGCGGCAATCGCTATGCCACGTCTTATGGAGCAAACGCAGACATGGTTGGTGAAACAAATACTTCAACGGCTTCTTACTGGAAATTCGTTAGCCGCACAGATGGCACTTACGATATCATTAACTATGCGGACGGAACATACGTTTCTCCCAATAGTTCAAATAACACCGCATTGAAAACGCAGTCTACTGCTCCCAGTAAGGGATGGACATTAAAACCGGCAGATGAAGTAGGTTATTTCATCATCACTAGCGGTACAGTTCAATTCAACCAAACCAACAATAGCCAATTAGGATGGAAGGTTTACAACTGGGGAGATGGCACTAATACCTCCGACACGGGTTGCAAATATAGCCTACAAGCCGTGGAAGTGGCTGAGCCCGAAGAAGACACCACCCTACCTCAAGTGGGAAAGACCTACTATTTGTGCAATAAGCACATGCAAGGCAATGTTTATTTCTACGACAATGGTGGTAATGTAGGTTTTGGTTCAGAAGCTGCCAAAAACAACATTTATGGTTGGAAATGTGTGGCCAAAGGAAACAACAAGTACGATTTCGTTAATGTAGCCACTGGAAAATACTTTGTTTGGAAAGCATTAGCCACTACCGCCTATGGCTGGACACTCAACTCTACCGTAGGCACTAATATGGTAATTAACGAAGGATGCTTCACGATGCAAGCCCCCATTTCGGGTTCTAATTATTTAGTTGTCAAAAATGCCAGTGGCTTTGACCAATCTTCTAGAGCCGGCTATTATGACCAGACCTTCTCTAGCGACTTCTTTGTACTTCCTTTTGAAGAAAAAGAAGAAGTAAAAGAAAGCATTTATAGCAATAGCTATGGTGAGAAATGGGTACGCATACTTTGGGACAAGAACAACAATGATGCCGCAGGATTCTCCGTTTCTACTGAAACAGATTATACCAAACGTACCACTTATTCTATGGACATCGACATGACAGAGGAAGAACAACTTTGGTGTCTTGTTGGTAGCGAAAGTGAAGGAGTAAAAATCTACAACCGCGCTGCTGGCAACCAATATGCCCTCCACGTATCAGGAAGCGCAGAAGGCACTGCCGCAAAGATGGTGGCCCATAGCAATGCTTGCCTTTGGAAAATCGTTGACAAAAATGGTGCCTATGCCATCACCCCATCCAGCAATACCAATATGAGCCTTAACTCTTATGGAGGTGAGAACTGCCCTCTCAAACTTTATAATGCAGATGATGGTGGTAGTAAGTGGGACTTTGAGGTTGTGGTTGAAGGTCTTAGGATGAGCATTGTTGTACAAGGTGAAAATCCCTATGCCGAAAACAACATCTGGGCTGGTAACCTCGGATTCTCCATCGACGGAATGAAAGCTACTACCCGTGTACCTGCAACTATTGAGCCTACCGAAGCTGTCTATTATCTCCGCAAGGGTGCCGACGTGACACTTACTCAAGAGAATGCCTATCGTGGCTTTAGTCTCGGCGGTTTCACGGTTGACGGCCAACCTGCTGAAAAAATAAACATCAGTGTGGGAGGTCAGATGAAGAACATCGCCTCTATCTTCAACGTAGCCCCAGAAACGGGCCAATACCTCTACCACACCCCTGATGCCAATGGTAAGCCCTATCGTATTCCCGCCATTGCGCAAGCCAAGAATGGCGACATTATCGCCATCTCCGACAACCGCCCCTGCGGTAGCGACATTGGTTATGGAGAAGTAGACATCAAATGCCGTATTTCCACCGACCAAGGCGAAACTTGGGGCCGCGAGTTCATGCTTGCCGACGGATTGGGAGTAGGAAATAAAGAAGGTGTTTGGAAAACCGGCTTTGGCGATGCCGCGGTGGTGGCAGATGCAGAGCGCAATGAAATCCTCGTAATGATGGTGTGCGGCTATACCGTTTGCTGGAATGGCAACTACATCCCCAACTCTTCACAAAGCAACCCCAACCGCGTGGCACGCGTCTATGGAAAGCTCAATGAAGCCACAGGCCAGTGGGAATGGACCGAACCAGAAGAAGTAACAGAAACTATCTATCCTCTCTTCGTTAAAAATGGAACTCCCACCGTCCAATCCCTCTTTATCGGTTCAGGGCGCATTTGTCAAAGCCGCCTCGTAAAGGTAAAAGACTACTACAGACTTTACTGCTCCGTATGGACCAAGAACGAGGGTAACCGCGTTATCTATTCTGACGACTTCGGCCGTTCTTGGAATATTCTCGGTACTGTTGATGATCGCCCTGCAACGGGTGGAGATGAGCCCAAATGTGAAGAAATGCCCGATGGTAGCGTTATCCTCAGTAGCCGTACTAGCGGTCGTGTGTTCAACATCTATAAATATTCTAACGTAGAAAACGGAACCGGCAAATGGCTTGGTGCTGTCACCTCAAATGCCAGCACAGGCGGTATCGCCGTTGGCAACTCCACAAATGGTGAGATTCTGCTTCTCAATGCTATTCGCAAAAGCACAGGCAGCAAAGTGACCCTCGCCCTCCAGTCTGTTCCCTTTGCTTCATCACGCGCCAATGTTGGTATTTTCTACAAAGAAATATCTTCAAGCATGTATAATAATGTATCCAAACTGGCTTCGGGATGGACCAAAGGTCTCCAGGTATCCAACCTTGGTTCGGCCTACTCTACTATGACATTGCAACACAACCACCGTATCGGTTTCCTCTTTGAAGAAGAGCCCGGAGGCTATAGTATTGTCTATGTACCGCTTACCCTTGAGGCCATCACCCTAGATAATTACGAGCTTGACGTAGCAGCCTACCCTACCGGTATTCTCTCCACCCCCGTAGAGTCCAGTTCCGCCCAAACCGGGTGCTATGACCTGCAGGGCCGCCTCGTACAAAATCCAGCCCAAGGCATCTACATTAAGAATGGCAAAAAGATAATTATAAAATAGCAATTTCCCTTGAGCGATGAATGAGACCGACCATTCATCGCTCATTTTCAACAACCATTTATCAGTTATCAACAAAAAAACTATATGACTATTACCAACATCACCCCCACCGTCCGCTACATAGGCGTAGACGACCTCACTATCGACTTATTTGAGAATCAATACCCCGTCCCGAATGGCATGTCCTACAATTCCTACCTTCTCTTGGATGAGTCAGTTGCCATTGTTGACACCGTAGACCGTCGTTATATCGATACCTGGCTCTCCAACCTTGAGGCCCAGCTCGATGGTCGTACCCCTAGCTACTTAATTGTTGAGCACCTTGAGCCCGACCACTCTGCCGGAATTGCCGCCATCTGTACCCGCTATCCCCAGCTCCGCCTCGTTATGAGTGCCCGCGCGGCTAAAATGCTCCCTCTTTTCTTCCCCGATGACACAACGCTCCCCAGCCGTGTCATTACCGTAGGCGAAGGCGAAACTCTCTCCCTGGGCCAAAAGACACTACGCTTCGTTCTCGCCCCTATGGTCCATTGGCCTGAAGTGATGACCGTCTACGAGGAAAGCGAGCATATTCTCTTCTCTGCCGACGCATTTGGCAAATTTGGCGCTCTCTGCCACGAGCCCGAGCCCCAACTCCACCCCGAGGCATGGACCGACGAGGCACGCCGCTATTACGTCAACATCTGTGGGAAATATGGTGCTCCTGTGCAATCCCTACTCGCAAAAGTCGCCAACCTAGACATTCACCACATATGCCCTCTCCACGGCCCTGTGCTCAGTCAACCTCTTGAACGCTATCTTTCCCTTTACCACTCATGGAGTCTCTGCAAACCCGAGACCGAGGGAATCCTCATCGCCCATGCCTCCATTCATGGACATACAGCTCAGGCGGCTCAGTTCATTTACGACACCCTGGTGGAAGACGGAATGGCTGCTTCTGATGTCGTTCTGCTCGACCTCTGCCGCACCCCCATTTCAGAAGCTATCAGCCAGGCCTATCGTATGAGCCGCATCGTCCTTGCAGCTTCCAGCTACGACGCCTCTGTCTTCCCACCCATGTACCATTTCCTCCATCATCTCCACGCTAAAGGATTACGAGGCCGCAAACTGGCTTTTATTGAGAATGGTTCATGGAGCCCCACCGCCGGACGTATCATGCAAGAACTGGCAAATCAGATGAAAGACATGGAAGTCATAGCTCCGATGATAACTCTCAACGCGGCTATTACTGCTGCCAACAAAGAGGCTCTCTACAATTTAGCACAACTAGTAAAAGTTTAAGGAAAACTTTTCAGACTTCTAAGACACAGACCCCACTCCATATAGTGTTTTCCTTTCTCGGCGGTAATTTCACCGCCGAATTTCTTTTTATATAGCGCATAAATTGGCAGGGCAAACTACTTCCCTTGTAATAGGATTTTTGCGAGGGATAAGTGAGTATTTATAGCGGTTAGGGGTTGAGAGTTGAGAGTTGAGAGAACGGAGGAGGCTACGCCTGTCAACGGACAACGGACAACGGACAACAGACATGAGAGATGAGAGGTTAGGGATTAGGGATGGGTTGAGAGTGGAGAGTGGAGAGTGGAGAGTGGAGAGTTGAGAGTGGAGAGTGGAGAGAATTGACCGTCGACCATTGTCTGTTGTCCGTTGACAGGCGTAGCCTCCTCCGTTGTCCGTTGTCTGTTGTCCGTTGACAGGCGTAGCCTCCTCTGTTGTCCGTTGTCCGTTGACCGTTGTCTGTCGTCCGCGCAGAGCGCGACGCTACTAATTGGGAGTTAATTGAACATAAGAGTGAGTTAAAATGAATGAAGAGAGAGAGAGAGTTGAGAGAGTATAGAGGGTATAGAGAGTGGAGAGGGTATAGAGAGTGGAGAGTGGTTAGGGAGGTAGAGAGGGAAGTCCGTTGTCCGTTGTCCGTTGTCCGTTGTCTGTTGACAGGCGTAGCCTCCTCCGTTGTCTGTTGTCTGTTGACCGTTGTCCGTTGACCGTTGTCTGTTGCAAAGTTACAACCCGCCCCACCCCCTTTTGTCACTTTTTGTCATTTAGCATTTGAAAAAGGGCGAAATTTTGCGCTCCAAGCACTTGTATTCCAATGTTTTAGAAGGCTCAAAAAATTTTTAAAATTTGACAGTACTGACAATCAATCCGCCACTTTTGGGGCAACAAAGGGAGCGCCTGCAGGTTTCTAAGAACTGGCGGGCGGCAGGATCGCCCCCCGAAAACGAATGCCGACTTTGGGGGATGCTCCCCGCTTAAGCGCTTTATAGTTGAATCTTTTTACATCGCCGTGTGTAAACAAAGAAAAAAGTGTGTTTGTGCATGCGCTATTTTTCGCACATCGGAGAGGTCATTTTTATTATCTGTAAAACTGTCAATCTGTAAAGGGTGCGTGTGTTTTTATAAAGAGATTGACCCTATTTTTACTTTAAAATATAGCAGTTCCGTTTTTCGTACGCAATCCGTTTTCTCTCGTTTTCTGCATCATTTTCTCGCTTTTCGGCACAAGTTGACTCGTTTTTCAGCATCATTTCTCTCGTTTTTCTGCACAATTTACCCCCTTTTTGAAGTAATTGTAAAGGCTGGAAGCAGTCGAAGAGCCGCCAAAACAATGATTATCAACCTTTTAGAAAACAACCTTTACAGTTTTACAGTTGTTTTATTTTTATATCACCATCCCCCCGTGTGTAAACACACAAAGAAATTTTGGCAACGATATAGATCTTGACCCTAAAATCGTGGGGCTACGGCTCTATTATTGCCTATCCAAAAATGCAGACGATTTATCAAGACGCTATCTCTTTTTAAAGAAAAACGTAAACTATACCACTATCCATACAATAAAATTTGTAGTATATCCCTCCTTTTCTATTTACAGAGACAGAGGATTTGTGTTTACAATTCGGTTTACATTTTCAATTTTAGGCTATTAAACTCAACATATATACCAAGATGTAGGACGTCATTTTTTGACCATGCTTGTTATAATAAATAATTTTGTCATAGAATAGGAAAGGATTGTATCAGATCTTGATTACGGAGCAGGTGAAACTTGCGAAACGAGAGTCAGAAAAATTGATCCAAAAATATCTATTTCTATATACAAATTCTCTTCGTTTGAAACGCGAATTTGTTAGGCGGGATGAATTACAGGAAACAAACTACATTAAAAAAATAATAGGATATGAAAAAAAATTGGTTGTATTTTTTTATGTTGATGGCCATCGTAGCGATGCCATTGACTTCATGTGACAATGATGACGATCCAGAGGAAACTCCTCCGGCAGAGGACCCACACAATCCGACGTCTGATGCCGACCAGGTAGCCGTCAAGACCTTCGATGCCTTGGAATATCTGCAGGGTTGCCTTGTCGTAGTAGACAAGAATGGCGAAGTGGTGCGCAACGTTTACGGCTCGGTGCTCGACAAATCGCAGCCTACGGTGATTTCTGTGCCGGCGATAGACTATGCGGCGGCCGAAGCCACCTTCCTCGGCTGGGTAGCTCCCGGTAAAAAAGCCACCAAGGTGGAGGGCGGTTACGACTACCAGCTCACCGATGCCAAAGGCAATGCGCAAGGCAGCGTTTCGTTCCGTGCCGCAACGGGCGAAGAGGGTTTGGTGGCAATCATGAGTGTAGCGCCCGGTACAGACCTTAAGCAAGTGAGCGAAGTGCGCTTCATTGATAGCGACTCTTGGCCTGAAAATTTCAACTATTCCAAATACGTTAAGGGCGAGGTTTACATCCTCAATGATTATAGCTTGAGATGGACAACGGACCAAACTGCTTGGGACAATTTCTTTGGTGTTGAAAACAAATGGGATTTCCGAGGCCGCGATTACGACCTTATGCCCTTCTATTGCATTCAGGGCAATACGTATGGCAAGGATGCCATCTTGATATGGCTTTCTCCCGACAAGGATAACGTAGGCGCTCATCCTTACGTAAAAGACTATGTAGAGCCTGAGGCCTATCAATACCTCCCCACCGTAGCCGAAGCGCAAAAGGTGCTTGATATCTACAACGACGACGTCCGCTCTTGGAACAAGATGTTGGAGGAGATGGATAAGAGAAACCTCTTGTGGAGCAGCAAAATGGGCATTTGGACAACTGGCAACGATGAGTTCCTGCTTGGCGAATATGATTCCGATAAGAAATTGATTAAATGCCTGGACCTCGACCAAAACGATGGAGATGGCGAGTTGGGTAGAATCTGTGACGTAAAATTAGACGACTATTACAGATACCGCTACTTGCGCATTCGTATCATTCCGGCAACTAAGTAATTGAGAACCTAAATTAAATTATTGAAATATGAAAAAGAATTGGTTGCATTTAATCCTGGCGATGGCTTTTATAGCGATGCCTTTGACTTCGTGCGACAACGATGATGACGATGTAACAAAACCAGTAATTGACCAGCTCGACCCAACCTCCGACGCTGACCAGGTGCCGGTTACTGGCTACGATGCGCTGGAATGGTTGCAGAGCTGTATAGCCGTAGTTGATGAAAATGGCGAAGTGGTTCGCCGAATTTACGGTAAGCCCCTCGACGAATCTCAACCCACCGTGCTCTCTATCTCAGTCAGCAGCTTTGCAGATGCTGAAAAAATCTTCCTCGGCTGGGTAGCGCCCGGTAAGGAAGCCACTAAGGTGGAGGGCGGTTACGACTACCACCTCACCGATGCTAAAGGCAACGATCAAGGTAGCGTTTCGCTTCGTGCCGTAGAAGGCGAAGACGGTGTGATTGCTCGCATGACGGTGGCTGAAGGTACCGACTTGAAGCAAGTGTCGGAAGTGAAATTCATCCATTATGAACTCTGGCCCGAAAATGCCGAATATCCCCGCTACAAAACGGGCGAAATGTACTTGATGGAAACGAAGCACTTATATTGGGGCCGTTTACCACAAGATGGAAGAAATTACCTTAAAGCTCAGACAAAAGAAGAAATATTCTATTGCATTCAGGGCAATATCCCCGGAGAAGAAGGTATTCTGATTTGGATGGCTCCGGATTACAATGCTGATTTAACAAACGTGACTGGACAGGCGTATATCGACACCAAAGCAACACAATACCTCCCCTCTGAGGCGGAAGCTCAAAAAGTGCTTGACGTCTTCAATAAAATGGACAAGCGCAGCTGGGATTACATGTTGGAAAGAATGGATAAATTAGGTTTCCAGTGGAGTGCTCAATCGGGCGGTTTCACTACTGGTGACGATGAGTTCCTGCTCAACAGCTATCGTGATGGTGGTTTCTGGGGTACGCTCATCAAATGTTTGGACCTCGATAGCCGACCGGGTAAGATTACCGAAGTGATGGCAGAAACGCCTATGAAATATAGGTATATGCACATTATCATCATTCCTGCATCACGTTGGGAGTTGTTGATCTAATCATCCAATCAAGGAAGGGTATTGAGATGTGTGCTGTATTTTCCAGCAGATAATATAGAATAGCAAAATGAAACTCACCCCCTCAAGTTGGGGCTAAAAATGACAATAATTCATGATAAGTATGATAAAGAATTGGTTTTACATACTCTTGTCTGTTGCCATCGCAACGATTCCCTTGACTTCGTGCGACGATGATGACGATGGGCCCAATACTCCTGGAGAAGGACAATACGACCCCATGTCGGACGAAGACCAAATCCCCATTGAGGCATACGATGCATTGTCATGGTTGCAGGGTAGCCTGGTGGTGGTCGATAACGATGGCAAAGTCATTAGAAGAATCTATGGCAAGCCTCTCGATGAATCAGAACCCACCGTGCTCTCAGCGCCTGTTGCCGGCTATGGCACAGCTGAGAAGATTTTCCTCAGCTGGGTGGCACCGGGCAAGGAGGCAACGAAGGTGGAGGGCGGTTATGACTATATCCTCACCGATGCTGAAGGCGCGACGCAAGGTTGTGCCGAGTTTCGAGCCGTAGAGGGCGAGGCAGGCGTAGTGGCCCGCATGACGGTGAGCGAAGGTACAGACTTGAAGCAAGTGAGCATGGTGAACTTTATTGATACTGATTCGTGGCCGGAAAATATAACGATTCCCACGTATATAACCGGTCAGATTTATCACCTCAATAGTTATCGTTTGGAGTGGAGTCAGGATGGATTTGATCGTCCATATTTAAACAAACCCGAATTGTCTTCTCTGCCCTTCTATTGTATTCAAGGCAATGTGGATCATGAGGAAGCCATTTTAGTATGGCTCTGCCCTGATGATGATAATAAATTGCACCATCCATATTTAGTGGCTTATCTTGATGGGCTAATCGGTAAATACCAGTACGCGGCAACAAATTATCTCCCGACAGAACCCGAAGCGCAGAAGGTGCTTGATTTCTACAACAAGAACCAAGCTTTCTGGAAAGACATGTTGGTAGAAATGGACGAAAGAGGCTATCAATGGAGCCCTGCCAAAGGTTTTTGGGATAATTTTAATGCTACCACAGGTAACTCGGAATTTGTGTTGGGTGTGAAGGAAAGACTAACGCCCTCAGCTGATTACCTCAAGATATTGGACCTTGATGACCATGTAGGTAAAATATGTGAAGTAAATGCAACAAATTTTTTTACCCCAAAATACCGATATATGCAAATCCAGATTGTTCCTTCAACAGGAAAGTAGTTTATGACATTGAAACAGAGTTTCACAAATACGTGTATCGTGATTTCCTTCTTCCTCATCCTGCTTACAGGATGTGGGAAGGAGGAACTTGTTTTTGCTCCTACCCCCGCACAAGTGGAAGTCGTTCTTTCGCCCGGAGGGGTTGGCGACCAAGGGTATAACGACAAGATTCTACGCGGACTTCAGCGCGCAGCTATCCAGTATGGCTTTACGCTGGCTATTCATATCCCGGAAACAAAGGAACAGGGCATCGGCATTTACGAAAAATGGTTGAACGCTCCGTTGGACGAAGAATGTAATCGTTCTCTGTTCGTGTTTGCCGGTAGTGAATACGAATACCTTTTGGAGGAACTTACCCTCCCCGAGGACTCGCGAAAGGATGTGCTGATGTTTGAAACCGACCGAAAGCGCGAGGGTATCTATACCTTTAGCGTGGGGTGTTATGCCGCAAGCTATCTGGCTGGAGCCGCCAGTGTGCTGGATAATGACGGCGAGGAGCAGAAAGCCCTGGTGATTGCCGCCAATCCACATGACCCGCAGGTGAAGCGTGCGGTGGACGGATACCACGACGGCTATCTGGCGGCAGGTGGTGACGGATGCGATGTGCACTACCTCAGCGAAGCACCCGATGGGGGCTACCGAATGCCAGACGAAGTCTATCACTACTGTATGGAGAACTCCGGAAACTACCTCTACTACTTCTCAGCGGCCGGGGCGTCAAATAAAGGATTGTACCGCTTCTCGCGCGAAAAAATGGAACTGGCGGTGGGCATGGACGACGATATGAATCTCTTCTCAGCCCTGATTACAACATCGGTCGTGAAGCATATGGACCGAGCCGTTGTGGATGTGCTTGGTGCCCTATTGAAGAATAGGCCTATTCCCTATCATCAGAAATTCACCTATTCATCGGGATATGAGGAGTTGGTCTGTTCAGAAGATATTACGGATGATTGGTTTTTTGTGGATATATCAGGTATCAGGAATAGTATTGTAGAAATAGAGCAGCGCTATGAAGAAACTCATCAATAGTCTTATGGTTGTCCTGCTATGCATGGGTACGCTTCTATCGTGTGAGGAATCCACCACGATAGTAGAGGAAGATCCTACAGGATTGAAGGAGATAAGAATAGCGGTGGTTCTTCCTGAAAAAGACCGCAAAACCATTTGGGATAACGCCTTGAATTGGGCGGCAGAAAACATCCGCAAGGCGGACATCGGTGTGAAGGTGGTTTATGAATGGGTGGATGAAGAATCATCGGACCTCACAAAAGTGGGGGTGGCGCTTTCCGAACGCGAGGACATTCGGAGTATCATCGGTTGCAATGAGTCCGCCAATACTCAGAAGTTAGCCTTCGCCCTTGCTCGGAAAAGGGAAAACATCCGACCCTTGTTCACCTTCTCCACCTCACAGGAACTACCCCGAATCTTCGGACATCGCGGTTTCCTCTGGGGCTTGTGCGAAACGGACATCTCACAAAGTGAAATTATGCTCTCCTGTTTGTCCAATGAGTATGAGCAAGTCAAGAAAGTGGCACTATTGGCCTCTGATGACATCTATGGCCAGACATTTGTCGATTGGTTTGCCTTCCAAGCGGTGGAGCTTGATATGGAACCGGTCAGCATCGTTACCTATAAGAGTGCCAAAGAACTGGACGCTTGCCTGAAGCAAATTACCGAGAGTGGCGCAGAAGCCTTAGTGTGTGTACCGGCTACCGTGGAGGATGTGATTCCGGTATATAATTATATCAATCATTGGAACTTAAACACAGATGCAGATTACTCCATTGCCTTGATGTTTTCGGACAAGGCGTATAACAAAGCCATCTTGAAGGGTACCCAACCGGTAGATTTCATCTCCGGACTGGCGCCTACCAGCCATCCCAACTCAGGCTTCAATGTGTCCTACGAAGCACGCTTCGGAAGACTACCGTATAATGGTGAGGCCGAGGTATACGACGCGGTGCTGATTACAACCCTTGCCACCCTCTGGGCGGAAAAGAACAACGAGGCGGATGGACCACGGGTATGATTTCCAATGTTTATCAAGAAATCATGGCTGGCGGAACACCCGCATTGAGCGGCGCAACGGGTACGCTGGATTTTAATTCAGAATATCATACCACCATTCGCTCCACATCGTATGCCCACTGGATTACGTACAAAGGAAAAATGGTTGTCATCGATTACTATAGCCGCAATAGTGGCGGTCATTCTTCATCACCGGTGGCAGCATGGGAGTGGAAGAAGCAACACATGCAGGATGTGGAGGGCAATGGGAAGATCATCAATTACCCGGAACTGAAAGACCACTATGCAGTGCTCGTAGCAGCCTCCGAAGGGTGGAAAAACTATCGCCACCAGGCGGATGTGCTGGGCATGTATCACTTCCTGAAAGAGAAAGGCTACGACGACGACCACATTCTCCTGATTATGGCGGATGATCTGGCCTATAACGAACGGAATCCGGTGCAAGGAGTGGTTCGTAGAGAACTATCAGGAAAGAACTTGTATGAAGGTGTACAGATAGACTATAAGTTGGGCAACCTAAGCCTCAACGATCTGAAACAGATATTGACCGGCGAAACCACGAATGACTATCCGGTGACCTTGGGTAGTAGTGCAAATGACAACGTGTTCTTCTTCTGGAGCGGCCATGGCACACAAATGGGTTGGGAATGGAAAGATACGGAGGACGTGAGTGCCGACTTTGCTCGTTCGATGTTCTCTGATATGAAATTCCGCAAGATGTTTGCCATCATTGAGACCTGCTATTCCGGTGGAGTGGCACAAGGTTGTACGGGAATCCCGGGTTTACTGATGATGACGGCAGCCAATCCATACGAAACCTCCAAAGCGGATGCTTTCGACAATGAACTTCAGGTGTATCTCTCCAACACATTCACATCGTCCATCCTGTCGCAATTGGAACGCAAACCACAATCTGTCCTCTACGACCTATACCTCCACGCCTTCGACAAGACCAATGGCTCACACGTGATGATGTACAACCCTGATTACTACGGAAACCTGTATCTGAATGATATGAGTGAATACTATCCGAAGAGATAATATATTTTAGATGAGACATTCCGCTAATTCCAAGTCGGAATTGTCCCGTCATACACCAATATTTTTAATCAATCTCATCTGAAAAG
Source organism: Alloprevotella sp. (assembly GCA_045636405.1). Taxonomy (GTDB): domain Bacteria; phylum Bacteroidota; class Bacteroidia; order Bacteroidales; family Bacteroidaceae; genus Alloprevotella. The sequence continues at coordinate 9,969 of JAZTXL010000008.1, read as the reverse complement.
ATGCCTGATTTCAGCGACTTATTCGCAAAATGGCTACTTACTTTACTCGCTAGAATAACTATTTTCAAGCATATACATATATTTTAGCATGCTAAATAATCGTGTTTCTTAAACATAAAAGAAAGCATTTTCAAGCTTTGTTTTTATAGGTAAAGTAAGTTCTTTTAAATTGTGACAACAAGGTGCAAGGGACTTTTCACAACAATAATTCAATTAGAATTCCTAAGTTAAGAAAGTCAATACGAAAATTTTATATAGAAAGAAAAAAGAAAACCGGCGACTTAGGGTCGCCGGTTTTTGATGTACTTTACTTCGCCTCAAAATGAGGTAAGCAAAATGTTTTTACTTATTAATCTTGAAGGAGCGAACTGCCTTTCCGTCTTTAAAGATAACGACAACATAGGTACCAGGAGCTGTTGCACGACCCAAACTAATGGTTTGGAGTTCGCCATCGCGGGCCTGGAGTACAGTATTGGCTTGGCAAGCTCCAGTTGCAGAGTATACATTCACAACGTAGGTGCCACCTTTGGCGAAGAGGACGTCAGCCTTACCTTCAAAAGCACGGGGATAAAGAACATATCCTGCTTCGGAATCAGACTGTATACCTTCTATAGCTGTAGGAGTAACTACGATATAGTCAGTAATGGTTTTAGAAGCAGAGCCCCATGAGTTGGTAGCTTCAACTGTAATTGCATATTCGCCGCTAGCAGGGAAGATAGCTTCGGCAGTGCCATCGCCAAGGTTTTGTACTCTAGCACCTTCTACCATCCATTTAGTGTTTTCGTAGTTGATGCCATAGACACCAGTGAGTGAAGGAACACCGAGGGCAGTAGTGAGTTGGTTTTGCTTGTGGTCTGTAGTTACATTATTTTCACTCTTACCAATAGTCATGTATCCACCTGCTACTCGGTCTACACCCTTACCCATATTGGGGAAGTAAATCTTACCTTCTGCATCGGTACGAGTTTGTTCGAACTTAAAGTAACCTTCCAATCCGTCTGGCGCAAACTTGTATCCCTTCATTGCTTCCAATACTTCAGCCTGTGTAAGTGATTTGCTCCAGATTTGAACTTCGTCTACCCAACCAGTAAATGAAGCCAAGTTCGTCATAGAACCACCCACATAGAATTTAGCACCACGCCAGTTCTTAGGACCGCAACCACGGGCTTGGCAGTCGATAATCAATTTACCATTGAGGTAAACCTTTTCGTTGCGACCATTCTTCACGACGCAAATATGATACCAAGTATTGGGCTGAAGTGAGTAGCCGTCTGAAAGACCATCAACGTCGTTGTTGTGCTCGTAGTTGGGTGTACCAGCCGCCGGACCATCGAAGCTTACAGAAATTTCGTTGGCTGCATTATTGCGCTGGATGTTGTTTTTAGCAGCATAACCGGCAGGACGGATAGCAGTCCACATTTCACCCCAAACAGACTCTACCCATGTTCCACCGTAATTGCGGTTAACCTTTGTCATGAGGAGTGTACCGAGTGACGCATGTTCAAACTTTTCTACCTTGAACCAAAGTGCGTACGAGTTGTTGTTGTACTCGCTCATCACGTTAGCATCTACAGTGAATTGGTAGGGCTCTTGCATATAGAGAGATTGCGAAACGGTACAGGGGTTGTCATTATAGGTAGTACCCTTTTCCACTTCTGCCTCAAGAGTAACGCCTTGAATGTCGGTCACAGAGGTTGTGGAAGTTGTAATCTCGCCAATACGGGGCAAGCGACCCGTTTCTTCTGGAGAGATAAGGATGATGGAACGGTTCATTAAGCTATTTCCGTTGGAAATGACTTCTACATCATAGCTGCCTTCTTCGGGCAGAGATGTAGTCATTTGCAACTTATTTTGGGCTGAGGCAACCAATTGTCCAGTCAAAGCATTGTATATTTTGAAGTCGCAAGCAGAATGGTTGGGATCTTCAAAGCCGATAGTGAACTCCTCATTAGGTTTGATGACGCCCTTATCAATGGTAAGCGTTTCAATGAGGGTGAGTTCTTTCTCTATCTCTGAGGTCCACACAATTGGGCTAGCAGCTTGTCCATCAAGACCAATAGCGCGTACACCAATCTGGAAGGTTTGTCCGAGGGCGGGATCCAACGGAGCATCAACTACGTATGCTGCCCATGAAGTAGTAGTAGTAACAAGCGTTTCTTTTTCACCTTGCTTTACATATACTTCATAATACCAGGTTCCAACCTCTTCGTTATATACGGGGCATCCGTCATACTTGGCAGGACGGCTAGCGGGCTCTGGCATATCAAACACTACCTTGAAGTCGGCACGATTATAGTAGCGAGCCATTACCTCAGAATATTTGATTGTAGGCGTAGAGGGAGTGGTAGAGAAACTAACCGGAACGAAAGCAAATTCGCCCAATAAGGTTTCGTAGGCTGCATTGGTACCCTCTGCAGAGAGACCAACATAACCAATCACATCACCGGCAGCCAAACCAAAGTCTGCAGCAGTAAATGTAGCAGTGGTCCACTCGCCTTGATTAGCAGCAGCAGGAAGAGCCTTCATCTTGAAGTTAGCCTTTGCTCCATCTTTTGAAACCATCAACTTAAGATGGCTATCGGTTCCACTATTTACCTTGTAAACAATGCGGAATTCATCATTTGCATTTTCAACAGTCCAACGAGTTGCAAAAAGGCGAAGATCTGAACGATCTGTTTGGCCATGAAGTTTCAAACAAGAGCCTGCGAACCAAGCATCATCGTAAGTAAAGTCGACTTCAAGTGACTTAGTAGGAACGGTTTTGCCATCACCATTATCAATCCACCAACGCCAAGTAGGTAGGAGGTCTTGCATACCCCAATTGTACCATTTGTGCGCCCAGGTAGTCTTTCCTTCTTTGTTAAAGAAGCGACCGTTACCTAAGTTGAAACGAGTAACAAAGGGAACTTCATTAAGAGTGGAGCGTTCGCGTACAGCCTTAGCATAACCATGCCACTTTCCAAGATCTGAGAAAGAAGAAGTGATATTGGCATCTGTCAAAGCAGGCAATTTTAAGACATTGCGGTTACCGCCAGAGAAGAGCATTTCTTGCTTCTTTTGGTATTCGTTCTGTACAGCGTAGTCACTTTGACCACCTTCTGTTGAAGATACATAGAGTTGAGAACGGTCATGCGCACCCCATACAACAACAGAAACGGGGTACTTCATCAATGAAGACCAACCAGCATTACCATTTTTACCGTAACCACGACCTTGCATATCGAAACCTGCATATACGTCGAAAGTGTTACGACCTAATTGCTTCGCTGCATTTACAGACTGTTGCAAACCAGCATCACTCCAGTTGTAGTTCAAGAAGAAGACGTCGGTCACAGGTTGATTGATGTCTTGGTTATGGAACCATTGGTCATTAGCACCAACTGTCAACTTACAACCATTATCGCTCAACTGTCCTGTGTTACTCACAAATGCATACCAATCTACATGGAATGGCCAGTTCAATTCCTTGGCCACGCGGTGACATTCTGCGAGGAAGCCCTTTACGGCATTATTTACATTTGGTGCCCAGTTTCCTTCTGGATTAAATGTCAAACCTGTGATACCATAATAACGCATGAATTTGATCAGTTTCTCTGCGTAAAGGTAATTGCCGTCCCAGTCTGTTTCTGCCAATTCATACAAAGTCTTACCGGGGTCATTCATCGAGTTGACAGGAGTAGCCCAGTCAATGAAGTAAGTACATCCAGTGCGTACACCATTACGGTGAGCCACGTCATTGAAAGCACCTGGTACACGCCACCAGCCGTTTGACCAGTTAGAGTGTGTATTGACGTACTGCCACATATTGAAGTTGTCGCCATCGAAGTTGTAACGAGGCAGAGGGCCCCACTTCTTGGTCATTTCACCAGTAGGCGCACACCAGCAGAAGTACTTGTCATTGCTGTCGTTCAAATCATCGTTAGCCCAATCTCCGGGAATGAATCTTTCCTTCAAAGGAACGCGAGAAATAAAGAAGTTCTCGTCCATGTAGTCCTTACCTTCACCAAAGTTTTTGCCGGGTTCCCAATTTTTTAGGGCCTCCACCAAATTACTCGGTGTAGCATACTGCACATACATTTCGTGTGTCGGTACGCTTTGTGCCATACCTGCTACTGATGATGCAGCAAATAGCACAGCCGAAAATAATGCGTGTTTTGTTTTCATAAAATATTTATAAAAAGTGTATATAATCTGCTGCGAAGATATAGATATATTTTCTTACGGCCTAAATTTGTTCTATTTAAATGTGTAATTACACACGTTTTTTTATAATTTGAAAACTATTTATTCTAAATCCCACAAAAATTACAAGTGACACAGAGGGGATGTAATATATTTTTATAATTTTACAGCCGAAACACACATAATATTACTTTCTATCAAAGTATATCATTGTGTGATACTCGAAAATATGATTAAAAAAGATAGCCATATGCGTCAAAAAAAGAGCCTTGTTACTATTGCCGATTTGTCAAAAGAGAAAATCATGTATCTTTTGGAAATGGCCGGCGAATTTGAAAAGCACCCCAACAGAAAAATTCTAGACGGGAAGATAGTTGCTACCCTCTTCTTCGAGCCATCTACCCGTACTCGTCTTTCGTTTGAGACAGCAGCCAATCGTCTTGGAGCCAAAGTAATTGGATTCACAGACCCCAAAGTTACAAGTTCCACAAAAGGTGAGACATTAAAAGATACCATCATGATGGTAGGAAATTATGCAGACGTCATCGTGATGCGACATTTCCTGGAAGGTGCGGCATGCTATGCGGCTGAGGTTTCTCCAGTACCCGTTGTCAACGCTGGCGATGGAGCCAATCAACACCCAACCCAAACCATGCTCGACTTGTACTCTATTTATAAGACACAGGGGACCTTAGAGAATCTTGATATTTGTTTGGTTGGTGATTTGAAATATGGCCGTACCGTTCATTCTCTACTGATGGCCATGCGCCACTTTAACCCCACATTCCATTTCATTGCTCCTAAAGAGCTTGCTATGCCCGAAGAATATAAAGCCTATTGTCGTGAGTATGGTATCCGTTTTGAAGAACACCACGATTTTAACGAAGCTACCATTTCGCAGGCAGACATTCTCTACATGACAAGAGTTCAAAGGGAAAGATTCACAGATTTAATGGAGTATGAGCGTGTGAAAGACGTATATATACTGAAAGCATCCATGCTAAAGAATGCCAAAGAAAACCTCAGAATCCTACACCCACTGCCACGCGTCAACGAAATAGCCTATGATGTTGACAATGAACCATATGCCTACTATTTTAAGCAGGCTCACAATGGTCTTTTTGCCCGCGAAGCAATTATTTGCGATGTGCTTGGCATTACGCTCGATGAAGTAAGAAACGATACTACTATCATTGACTAAAATCACGTTTCCTATACCAAAACACATCATTATGAAAAGAGAAGAACTTATGGTTGCCGCCATTCAAAACGGAACCGTTATTGATCATATCCCCAATAACCGACTTTTCGAAATTGTACGCCTTTTACGACTTGAGGACCTACACACGTCCCAGTTTATGATTGGATGCAATCTCAAAAGTAAGAAGATGGGCAACAAAAGCATCATCAAAGTGTCAGAAAAATTTTTCACCGATACTGAACTTAACCAACTCGCCCTTGTTGCGCCCAATGTATCATTGTGCATCATTAAGGATTATGAAGTTGTTGAAAAACGAGAAGTGACACTACCGGAAAATATTCATGGCATTGCAAAATGTGCCAACCCCAAGTGTATCACCAATGCCGAACCTATGCCCACCCTCTTCCATCTTACAGACAAAGAGGCAGGCATTTTGCAGTGCCATTACTGCGAGAAAAAACAAAGTATTGAAAAAATTAAGTTGATGAGGAATGAAGCTTGAGTTGCAATAAACATTCAACATCCAACCTTAAACGTTCATCTTTTTAAAACGTTCATCAAAACTATGAAACAAGACAATCAACTTTTCCAACTAATTGAAGCTGAACACCAGCGTCAGATGTGTGGTATAGAACTCATCGCTTCTGAAAACTTTGTAAGCGACAACGTGATGAGAGCCATGGGGTCATGCCTCACTAACAAATACGCAGAAGGCTATCCTGGAAAACGCTACTATGGCGGTTGTGCGGTTGTAGATAAAGTAGAAAACCTCGCTATTGAGCGCATTTGCCAACTATTTGAGGCAGAATACGCCAATGTTCAACCCCACTCCGGCGCCCAGGCAAATGCTGCTGTATTCCTTGCAGTACTACAACCTGGTGACACATTCATGGGGCTTAATCTTGACCATGGTGGCCATCTTTCTCATGGTTCGAAAGTGAACACATCCGGCATCCTCTACAACCCAGTTGGATATAATCTAAATCAAGCCACCGGTCGTGTAGACTACGACGAAATGGAACAGCTAGCTCTACAACACAAGCCCAAGCTCATCATCGGTGGCGGTTCTGCCTATAGTCGTGAATGGGATTATGCCCGTATGCGAAAAATTGCAGATGCCGTAGGAGCTATATTCATGGTTGATATGGCGCACCCCGCAGGACTCATTGCTGCCGGCGAACTCGACAATCCGGTGAAATATGCCCACATTGTTACCTCTACCACACACAAGACCCTTCGTGGCCCACGTGGAGGTATCATTCTTATGGGAAAAGACTTCCCTAACCCTTGGGGACTCACTACGCCTAAGGGAGAAATAAAAATGATGAGCCAATTGCTCAACTCTGCTGTATTCCCTGGAACACAAGGTGGACCACTCGAACATGTCATTGCAGCAAAAGCTGTAGCCTTTGGTGAAGCTCTCCAACCGAAATTCAAAGAATATGCCAAGCAGGTAAAGAAAAATGCGGCCACCCTTGCAGCAGAACTCACCAAACGAGGTCTCACCATTGTTAGCGGGGGCACAGACAACCACAGTATGCTCGTTGACTTACGTAGCAAATACCCCGATCTCACCGGAAAGGTAGCAGAAAATGCTCTTGTAGCAGCCGACATCACTGTCAACAAGAATATGGTACCCTTTGATAGCCGCTCTGCCTTCCAAACTTCAGGAATCCGTCTCGGAACTCCTGCCATCACCACACGCGGAGCCAAAGAAGACCTTATGGTGGAGATTGCAGAAATGATAGAAACCGTGCTTAATAGTCCAACTGACGAAACAGTCATCGCTTCTGTCAAAGCAAGAGTTAACGAAACCATGAAAAACTATCCACTCTTCGCATGGAGTGAATAAAATTTATGGTAATTATATACAACTTTACACCAAACAGGTGCTATGTTTGCTAACGCAAATGTAGCACTTTTATTTTGAATATGAAAAACTTTACTTAACTTTGCACTGACGGCATAAATCCGTCAAGACATTTGAAAATATTTGCTCAATGCTGTCTGAATCACCACCTCGGAACAAAAACGAGCAAAATAACATTCCTATTGAGAGTATGCACAAATAGTGCAGGCTTTCTCGTATAGGAATGTGGCTTGTGGTGAGCCAAGACAGCGTATGACGAAAGTCTGCGCTTTTCTTTTTATGGTTAAGCGTAGTAGTATGATACTTTATGTTTAACCTTTAATATAAACACAATGAAAAAGTTAGTTAATGTTTTAGTAGTAACGACAATATGTTTGTCGTTAAGTTCTTGCTTTGGTTGCGATGGCGATTCAAGCAGTTATAGACGAGAAGATAGCAACTATTGGAACTCAATAGGGCGAGAGCAACAATTACGTGATGCAGGACTTGATGGTGCTGCTAATATGGAAAGAAACGCAAGGAGAGAGTATATGCGTGGTGGCGGTTACACCTCGCCCGATGGAGGTAAACAAATACACTATCAAGGTTCACGAGAACAAAAAAGAGATTTGGATATGATTGATGAATATTTTAATGAACACGGTTGGGATTAAAAACGTATGGCTATGGAAGAAGATAAATTATATTGCCCTCATTGTGGAAGTTCGCAATTAGTGGCAAATAAGAAAGGTTTTGGCGCAGGAAAAGCTGTAACTGGTGCATTACTTACTGGTGGCATTGGTTTGCTTGCTGGGTTTATTGGGAGTGGGAAAGTAAAAGTTACTTGTTTAAGATGTGGTAGCAAATGGGAACCCGGACAATTAAGAACAACGCCATTGCCACCTAAAAACAAATCAAGTAATGAGAATAATGAAGATGACGGTTGCGCTATAGCATTAGGCACTGTTGCGGTAATTGCAATTATTATCATCTGTATAGCAACTTGTAGTTAATAAAGAGCCGTCATTTCGACGGCTCTTTATCTTTGGGGTTGTAGTTTAATGCTTGAGATAGAAATGGGTCTATTTCGTATTGTTCTTGTTTTATTTCTTCTTGAATTGCACCTTCTTCTATTGGCAGAATATTATGACTTGCGTCAACAAGTATATTAAAATCGGATTTGTATTCTTTGTCTTGAATAACTCTAAATTTGCTATATTCTGTTTCTGCAAAACGATTTGCCACATCTCGTTTTACTTTCCCTGCATTAGTTAAAATGGGATATTCGTTAAAATCCAAAAACATATCTAATCTTTTAGCCCAGTCGGCCATAGTATATGTCCCTTTCTTTAATTCGGCTAAATGCTCCGCGTAATCAAGAAACATATTAACGAGTTTGTTCAATGCTTTTATCTCGTTTTCAGTTAAATAGTTTTTAGCAATTACGACATCTGATTTATAAATTTTGCCCCCACTTTTTTGATTCTTCCAACTTGTCAATCCCATAAAAGGTTTTGTTGAATCTGCCCTTTCATATATAACCTCTGGTGCTGTATGAAGATGGGATGCATAATGAAATTTATTTTGCATAGCAGCATAAAATTTCAAAGCCAATGGCGAGTTCTTATCATAATCTACACTACAATCTCTAAAAATATCCGTAATTTTTTCATAGAACATTCTTTCAGATGCGCGAATTTCTTGAATTCGTTCAACAAGTTCTTTGAAAAAATCTTTTCCAAAAAGTTTATTACCTTGTTTTAGCCTGTCATCATCTAAGGCAAAACCTTTGACAAGGTACTCTTTAAGGATTCGTGTTGCCCAAATTCTAAATTGTGTCGCTTGATAACTATTTACACGATAGCCAACTGCGATGATTGCATCAAGAGTATAGAATGTTGTTAAATATTTTTTCCCATCCGTCGCAGTTGTTTCCATTTTGGAAATAACTGAGTTCTCGACTAATTCTTTCTCCTCAAAAATATTAGATAGGTGTTTGCTAATAGCAGGAACTCCAACTCCAAATATTTCTGCCATACCTTTTTGAGTAGTCCAGATAGTTTCTTTAGTACTATCCACGATTACTTGCACATTTATTTTTCCGTCATTAGACGAATAGAATAGGAAATTTTGAGGATTGTCTAAATAGTTATCCATATATCAATTCTTTATATGTTAGACGATGTTCAGTATTTTGCAAAAGTAAATTAAATCTTCCACATTCGGAATAGTTGCGAGTATTGTACCTAAAAACAAACTCATCAACATAGCGTTGCAAGTGTTGTTTAGAGGTAAAATGGTATATACCGACAATACCACGTTTGAGCAATGACCAAAAGCCCTCGATAGTATTGGTGTATATATCGCCACGCACATACTCCTTGCATTTGTGGTTTACTATACTATGCTTAAATAGTTTCTTTATGGAATTGTAACCCCACCATTCATCAGTGCAAACAAGAGCATCTTTTACATAACGCACCGTTTCGCGTGTCAATGTTTCGCAAGTGGTATCTTTTACAACCTTTGCGTTTAGTTTACCCTTGCGTTAACCATACCGAATACAGGTGTTTTATCTTTTGTGCTACGTCCTTGTGAAAACTCAACCTTTTTATCGGCGTGTCGGTTTTTGTTCTTACCGCCAACATACGTTTCGTCAAGTTCTACTGTATTAGTTAGGTCGTTGTTATTTTCTATTCCGAAACAGTTGCGTATGCGTTGTAGCATAAACCACGCT
>JAZTXL010000007.1:0-36897 GCA_045636405.1 Alloprevotella sp. | reverse complement strand
GAGTTATTTGAAAAGCGTGATGAATATGGCTCAGCCAGACAATCGTATTTTTTCTTATCCATTGCCAATTCTCACGTGAGTTCTTCTTAAAGGTTTGATATTCATAAATTCTAAATCAAACTTCATCAAATATAATAATATATAAGGAGTAAATCTTATGCCGCAGCCATCCATGCCTTTACCCTCTGATTTTCTACCTACCACACGTAAGGAGATGGAAGCTAGAGGTTGGCAACAAGCCGACATCATTCTTTTTTCTGCTGATGCCTATGTAGACCACCCTTCGTTTGGAGCAGCAGTTCTCGGTCGCTTGCTTGAGTCCGAGGGCTGGCGCGTCTGCATAGTTCCGCAGCCCGATTGGCATGGTGACTTCCGCGACTTCAAGAAATTGGGACGCCCACGTTTATTCTTCGCCGTAGCTCCCGGCTGTATGGATTCGATGGTAAATAAATACACGGCCAATCGCCGCCTGCGTTCAGAAGATGCCTATAGTCCCGACGGACGCCACGATATGCGCCCGGAATATCCAACCATTGTCTATACTAAAATCCTCAAGCAGCTTTTCCCCGATACCCCTGTCGTAGTAGGTGGCATTGAAGCCTCTCTGCGCCGAGTAAGCCACTACGATTATTGGCAAAACCGCCTGCGCCCCTCTATCCTTTGCGACTGCGGAGCCGACTTGCTAATCTATGGTATGGGCGAACTTCCCATCACCCATCTTTGCAATCTGCTCAATGAGAAACTGCTCCATAGTGTAGAAGAACGCAGTGTCAGCACCAAGGACTTTACTTCCCTTCTACGCAAATACCCCGTACGCCAAACCGTTACCCTAGAGGAGGAAAAAGATATTCCAGGCGGTATCAGCAATGAAGATATCTGTCTGCACAGCTATGAAGATTGCCTTCGCAACCACCGTTGCCAGGCAGAAAATTTTCGCCATGTTGAAGAGGAAAGCAATCGCTTACACCCAGCTCGTTTGTTGCAACCTACCCAAGGTCGCTACGTTGTTGTACAACCTCCCTTTCCCCCACTCACAACGGAGCAGATAGACCGTTCTTTTGACTTGCCCTACACGCGTCTTCCCCACCCCAAATACAAAGGAAAGTGCATTCCTGCCTACGAGATGATTAAGCACTCCATCAACATCCATCGCGGATGCTTTGGTGGATGCGCATTCTGTACCATCTCCGCCCATCAAGGCAAGTTCATCATGAGCCGCTCTAAAGAAAGTATCCTGCGAGAAGCAAAAAGCGTGTGCCGCATGCCCGACTTCAAAGGATATATCTCCGACCTTGGCGGCCCCTCGGCCAATATGTACATGATGCAAGGCAAAGACAAAAAGCTCTGCGAGCGTTGTAAGCGTCCCTCTTGCATCCACCCCAGCATTTGCCCCAACCTGAACACAGACCACCGCCCTCTGCTGGAGATTTACAAGGCGGTCGACGCCCTTCCTGATATTAAGAAAAGTTTTATAGGTAGCGGCGTGCGCTACGACCTTCTGCTACACCGCTCCGGCAATAAGGCTATCGACCAAGCCGCCGATAGCTACACCCGCGAACTGATTACGCGCCACGTATCCGGCCGCTTGAAAGTGGCACCGGAACACACCTCCGACAAAGTATTGCGCCTCATGCGCAAGCCCTCTTTTGAGCACTTCCATGCCTTCAAGCGTTTCTTTGAGCGCATCAACAAAGAAGCAGGGCTCAATCAACAAATCATCCCCTACTTCATCTCCTCACACCCCGGCTGTACTGCTGCCGACATGGCAGAATTAGCTGCTGAGACCAAGGCTTTGGATTTCCGACTCGAACAAGTGCAGGACTTCACTCCCACCCCTATGACCGTCTCCACCGAGGCTTGGTACTCAGGCATTCATCCCTACACAAAGGAAGAGGTCTATTCTGCCAAAACAGCAGAAGAGAAGTTGCGCCAACGCATGTTCTTCTTTTGGTACAAGAACGAGGAGCGAGCTAAAATCACAGCTGAGTTACGCCGCATTGGACGCGAGGATTTGATCCATCGTCTTTATGACAAGGCACCACCTAAAAACAACAACCGAGCCAGGGCCGACTATAAGCCTTACGATAAAAGAAAGAAAAGGAGATAGCATCTTCTGTAGCTACCGACTCTTCTTTTCCTTACCAACATAATCAATACAGAATTACAAATGGGACGTAGCGTCCCATTTGTCTTTGAGGCAACCCCACTCCCTTTGTCTTACAAAAACGCAGATAGGAGTTTCCGGAAGTTGCTTCATGGCAATTTTTCACCAAGAGCCAATAGCATTTTGCACAGAAAATAACACTTTTATATATTCTTTGTAAAGAAAATTATAGAAGATAATAAAATAAATAAATAAATTTGCCGATGAACTGCTACTAGGCATATATAAATACGTAAACAACTATAATTTCAAACTAATAACTATTTGACTATGAAGAAAGGACTACTCCTTCTTGCCGTTGGACTCTGTTTGAGTTTCAGCAGCCAACTTTTTGCTCAGCAGATTATGGGCAAACCAATTAAAGCAACTACCGTGCTTCAAGGCAACGATTTGAAGCCTGCTATCGACTTTCAAAAATTGAGCCGCGAAAGTCGCGACCTCACCGACATGAAACAAGAATCCAAATGGTTGACTAATCTTCCTATGGACTCTGCGTTCTACAATTTCAAAATGTATGGTTTCTCTGACAATTGTTCTGCATCTTACAGTACACTGATTGAAGCCGACTTGGTAGAAAGATTTGTAGGTAACAAGATTACTACCATCAAGACTGTTCTACCCTCCGGAGGTTACAACTTGACTTTCTGGATCATCGACCCCTGGGGAGTTGAAACCGAGCCTTACTGGAGCACCTACGTTGATGGTTCCTACATGGGTGGTGTAATGGTAGATGTTCCTTGCGACTATGTTATAGACAAAGCTAAGGACTTGCAAATAGGCTACACAGTTGAGTTCCCTGCCGGAATTCCTGAGCTCAATTTAACTGTTGTACCTTGCTTCCGCGACTACACATTCCTCATCAGCTCTACATCGCAGGATTTTAACCAAGGAATGACTTACAACTATGCCAATTATTATCTATACCTTGGAAAGAAGCAGACCTACTTCAGTCTTCCTTTCTACTGTGTAACAGAAGGCGACAACGGACTGAAGGCTAATGACTTCCAGTTCAATGGCATCAGCCACTCAAAGGTACTCATTGGCGAGGACGCAGACCTCAATGCCTCCTTCATCAATATGGGTTGTAATCCTGTTAGCAATGTTGTGTTCGAATATACTGTAGGCGAAGATGGTGGTGTCATCAACCACAACAAGCCCGTACCTTTCCTCGGAAGCGGCAGTTTCAAAGCCTCTGTATCAACAGACGAAAAGGCTGAGAGAATTCCCATCAACGTAAGAGTGAAGAGCATCAATAAGGAAGCTATTGCTGAGGACATCTCTGCAGAAGGTAGTGTTACAGCTATCGACCCCGACAAGACTGTTGAGCGCAAAGTAGTAATGGAAGAATATGGCGGAACTTGGTGCGGTTGGTGCCCCCGCGGTATGGTAGCTATGGAGTTGCTAACAAAAGAATACCCTGACCATTTCATCCCCATCGGTGTTCACTACGGCGACCCAATGCAACACGAATCGTTCTCTGGCCTTACCAGCAACTATGAAGGCGGCTATCCCGGCTGTATCCTCAACCGTGTGAAGCAGACAGACCCCTACTATGGCGATGACACTAACACTCCGTTTGGTATTGACAACCAGATTCTTCCTATGATCAATCGTCCTACAGAGTCAACAGTTAGCATCGAAGCTGTCAGCCTCAGCGAGGATGGCAAGAAGATTAACGTGACAGCCTCTGCTCAGTTCTTTATTGATTGCAACATGAGCAACGCCCCCTATAGCTTTGCCTATGTAATCACAGAAGACGGAGTGAACGGCAAGAACTTGCCAGCTTCAGAGCGCAAGAACTATTTGCAGAGCAACTACTTTGCTAACAACAACTCATATAAGAACGAGCACAACCTCAAGCACTTGGTATCAAAACCCAGCTATTGGGAAACTGACTTCAACCACGTAGCTCGTTTCTACGATAAGGAATACGGTATCACCGGAAGCCTTCCCGCTTCTTTCCAAAATGGCGACGTACTGAAACATACTTACGAAATTAACTTGCCCAGCCATATCAACAACATCAACAACTGCCACCTCATCGCCTTGTTGATTGACAACGGCTCTAATGAGATTGTTAATGCAGAGCATGTTTCTATCGCCAGCGTTACTGGTTTGGAAAAGGTAGCTGCTAACAACCAAGTAGCAGATGTGATGGTAACCGAAAGCGGCATCCAAGTAAATGCAACAGCTGCTACTGCCTACGTTTACACCACCGATGGTCGCCTCGTCCTCAAGCAAGCAGTGAATGGCAACCAAGCCATCGCCTTGGAAAAAGGAAGCTACGTAGTACGCGTAGAAAGCGGCAACCATGTATTCGCAAAGAAAGTGGTGCTCTAATCTACCACTTAGATAAATAAACACATAAGGGAGGCGCCCAGTTGGGCGTCTCCTTTGTTTTTAGGGCAGAGAGCGCAGAATATTGGGAGTAAATACGTAACTTTGCATCTGCAAAAACAGCCAACTATGAAACGAACAGAAATCTCTACCTTGGGAGAGTTTGGTCTTATCAACCATCTCACCAAAGACATCAAGCTCGAAAATGCCTCCAGCCTTTACGGTGTGGGCGATGACTGCGCCGTGCTCCACTATCCCAACAGCCGCATGCTCGTAAGCAGCGACATGCTGATGGAGGGCATCCACTTCGACTTGGTATATACCCCGTTGAAACACCTCGGCTACAAGGCCGCGATGGTCAACTTCTCCGACATCTACGCCATGAACGGACAGCCGCGCCAGCTCATTGTGAACATCGCCGTGGGCAAGCGTTGTTCGGTGGAGGACCTTGAAGACCTCTACGCCGGCATTCGCTTGGCTTGCGAGAAACACCACGTAGACATCGTGGGCGGCGACACTTCTTCTTCCGTCACCGGACTGGCGCTGAGCCTCACTTGCATCGGCGAAGCTGCTGAGGAAGACATCGTCTACCGCAACGGAGCGAAGGACACTGACCTTATCTGCGTGAGCGGCAACCTCGGCGCGGCCTACATGGGCTTGCAACTGCTGGAGCGCGAAAAGCAAGTGTTCTACTCCCGCCCTGCCGAGCAAGCCGAGGCTGCCGAGCCCGACTTTGGCGGACGCGAATATCTGTTGGAGCGTTTCTTGAAACCCGAAGCCCGCCACGACATTGTGGAGGCACTGAAAGAAACCGGTATACGCCCCACTTCCATGATGGACATCAGCGACGGTCTTTCCTCCGAACTGCTGCACATCTGCAAGCAGAGCCACACCGGCTGCCGCGTCTACGAAGAGCGCATCCCCCTCGACTATCAAACGGCTGTCACCGCTGAGGAGTTCAACATGAACGTATCTACCTGCGCACTCAACGGAGGCGAGGACTACGAACTGCTGTTCACCGTGCCCCTTACCGACCACGAAAAGGTGGCTCAGATGAAGGATGTGAAAATCATCGGCCACATCACAAAGCCTGAGTTGGGCTGCGTGCTCGTGGCACGCGACTCCGAGGAGTTCGAACTGAAAGCACAGGGCTGGACCACTACGGCAGAGCAATAAGGGACAGCCTCCCACAGAGAAGGGATATTCTTTACAGATGTAAAGCAAAAGGCTGATTTTTCTGACAAACGCACTTTTTTGCCCTCCGAAGCCAATTTGGGAATCCTCCAAAATGATATTATCTTTGTAATAGCAAAGCGGGAACTCCTCCAAGGTTCCCGCTTTTTTCGGCCCTTTCAAAGGGCATCACTCGGAAACTACGAGGAAAAATTAGGTAAAAGCTACGCATTTTTTGGTAAAGAGAAATTTTTACTGCGCGCCTACTACGATTTTCTATATCAAAAAGATGGGAGAATAGACATTGCCTTAAAAGTTTAAGAAAGTTTAAGGAATATCATTTGTCAAGCAAAGCGCCCCTTTTACTTGACAAATGTAAAATCAGCCACCACCGCTTCACTGCCTTTAAAACCCTTCTATCGCCCCAAGCACACTGACAGCAGTGACTGACAAATTGGCACTACCCAAGAAAAGAGAGAAAAAATATCAGGCACGCCGAAGAGTTTGGCACAGTTTTAGCAATATAAAAAGCGTACGTGCTTGGGCAGGCGCCCACACATATAATAAATATATAAAAGTAATCACTCAAAAATAAGTAAGACTATGAACATTAAACCCTTAGCAGACCGCGTGCTTGTAAAGCCTGCTCCTGCAGAAGAAAAGACCATCGGCGGCATTATCATCCCCGACACAGCAAAAGAAAAGCCCTTGAAGGGCGAAGTGCTTGCCACAGGCAACGGCACTAAAGACGAAGAGATGGTGCTCAAGGTAGGCGACACCGTGCTCTATGGCAAATATGCCGGCACAGAGGTGGAACTCGAAGGCGAGAAGTATCTCATCATGCGCCAAGGCGATGTACTCGCAGTTTTGGGATAAAATCTTTTTTCAAACAACACAGAATCAAATTTTTCAACATAAGACACTATGGCAAAAGAAATTAAATACGACGTAGATGCCCGCGAACTTCTCCGCAAAGGAGCCGATGCGCTGGCCGACGCAGTGAAAGTAACCCTCGGCCCTAAAGGTCGCAACGTAGTAATCGACAAGAAGTTCGGTGCTCCCCGCATCACCAAAGACGGTGTGAGTGTAGCCAAAGAAATAGAGCTGGACAACGCATTTGAAAATGCAGGTGCACAACTCGTAAAGAGCGTAGCCTCTAAGACTGGCGACGACGCCGGCGACGGAACCACAACAGCTACCGTGCTCACTCAAGCCATCTTGAGCGAAGGTATGAAGAACGTAGCTGCCGGTGCCAATCCTCTCGACCTCAAGCGCGGTATCGACAAGGCCGTAGCTAAGGTAGTGGAAAGCCTCAGAGAGCAGAGCGAAAAGGTGGACGACAACTACGACAAGATTCAACAGGTGGCCACCATCTCTGCCAACAACGACGAAGAAATCGGTAAGCTCATCGCCGACGGTATGCGTGCTGTCAGCGTGAACGGCGTCATCACCATCGAAGATGCCAAAGGCCGCGACACCGCCCTCAAAACTGTAGAAGGTATGCAGTTCGACCGCGGTTATCTCTCTGCCTACTTCGTGACCGACACAGAAAAGATGCAGTGCGTGATGGAGAAACCCAACATCCTCATCTACGATAAGAAAATCAGCAACCTCAAAGACTTCTTGCCCATCCTGCAACCCGCCGTACAAACCGGCCGTCCCTTGCTCGTTATTGCCGAGGACGTAGACAGCGAAGCATTGACTACATTGGTGGTAAACCGCTTGCAGACTCAGCTCAAGATTTGTGCTGTGAAGGCTCCTGGCTTTGGCGATCGCCGCAAAGCCATGCTCGAAGACATCGCAGTGCTCACAGGCGGTGTAGTCATCAGCGAAGAAAAGGGTTTGAAGCTCGAACAAGCTACCGTGGAAATGCTCGGTACTGCTGAAAAGGTGACCATCACCAAGGACAACACCACCATCGTGAACGGCGCAGGCGAGAAAGAGCAAATCGAACAGCGCATCCAGCAAATCAAGAACGAGATGGCCAATAGCACCAGCTCATACGATAAGGAAAAACTCCAGGAACGCTTGGCAAAACTCTCAGGAGGCGTTTGCGTACTCGAAGTGGGCGCTGCCAGCGAGACAGAACAGAAGGAGAAGAAAGACCGCTGCGACGACGCACTCTGCGCCACTCGTGCCGCCATCGAAGAAGGTATCGTAACCGGCGGTGGTGTGGCCTTCATCCGCGCACAGAAAGCCCTCGAAGGCCTCTGCGGCGACAATGCCGACGAGACAACCGGTGTGGCCATCATCCGTCGCGCCATCGAAGAACCCCTTCGCCAGATTTGTAAAAACGCCGGTGTAGAAGGTGCTGTCATCGTTAACAAGGTGCGCGAAGGCGAAGGCAACTTCGGCTACAACGCCAAGAACGAAACCTTCTGCGACTTGCGCGCTGCCGGCGTGGTTGACCCCGCCAAGGTAACTCGCGTAGCGTTGGAAAATGCAGCCAGCGTAGCCGGTATGTTCCTCACCACCGAGTGCGTAATCTGCGACAAGAAAGAAGAGAAAGCCGACATGCCGATGGGCGCTCCCGGCATGGGAGGCATGGGTGGTATGATGTAATCACCCGCCAACTCTAAAATACAGAAAAGTCCTGCTTAGCGATAAGCGGGATTTTTCTTTTTCCACTCAGTAGTTAGAAAGATTTTCTGTATCTTTGCATATTGTTATATATAGAAACTCTATTTGCCGCAGACCCTTTACAACGGTCTGTATTACCCTAAAAAATTATGGAAGAAAAGCAACTCCTTACAGGCCTGAGCCTCCAAGAAGTAGAAAAGAGCCGCGCTGAGCACGGCGAGAACGTACTGACTCCTCCGGCAAAAACACCGCTATGGAAGCAGTTTTTAGAAAAATTTGAGGATCCCATTATCCGCATCCTCCTGGTTGCACTGGCAGCCTCCATCGGCATTGCTGTATTTGAATTCAGCCATGAAGGAAAAGGCGCCGATGTGTTCTTCGAGCCCATCGGTATTTTCGTAGCTATCATTTTGGCCACCGGCATCGGTTTCTGGTTTGAGGTGAAAGCCAACCGCGCCTTCGACGTGCTCAACCAAGTGAATGACGAAGACCTGGTGCAAGTGGTACGCGAAGGAAAGGTGACAGAAATAGCCAAGCGCGAAGTGGTGGTGGGCGACATCGTGATGCTGAACACCGGCAACGAGATCCCCGCCGACGGCGAACTTATCGAAGCCGTAGCGCTACAGGTAAACGAATCGACACTGACCGGCGAACCCATTATTAAGAAGTCTACCAACCCCGAAGATTTTGACAAAGAAGCCACCTACCCCACCAACCACGTACTGCGCGGCACTACCGTTGTAGAAGGTCATGGTGTATTCCGCGTGCTCCACGTGGGCGACAAAACAGAGAACGGAAAGGTGTTCACCGCCGCTCAAATAGACAACTCCGTAAAGACTCCGCTCAATCATCAGCTTGACGGCCTCGGAAAAGTAATCACCAAGGTGAGCTACGTATTAGCCGCCATCATCCTTATCGGTCGCACCTTCACCTACTTGCAAGGCGTGGAAGAATTTGTATTTATGGACTTCTTAGCCCACCTCTTGCAGACATTTATGATAGCTGTGACACTCATTGTAGTGACAGTACCCGAAGGTCTACCTATGAGTGTGACGCTCTCCCTGGCTTTGAGCATGCGCCGCATGTTGCAAACCAATAATCTGGTACGCAAGATGCACGCCTGCGAGACCATGGGCGCAACTACCGTTATTTGCACCGACAAAACAGGTACGCTTACCCAAAACCAAATGCGTATCTACGAGACCAAGTTCTTTGGTCTGAAGGAACAGCAACTTGCCGACGACGAAATGTCTAAGCTCATTGCAGAAGGCATTGCTGTCAACTCTACCGCCTGCCTTGACTTCGCCGGTGGCGAAAAGCCGAAAGTAATGGGCAATCCCACCGAAGGCGCCCTGCTGCTTTGGCTCAACGAACAAGGTAAGGACTTCGCCCAACTGCGCGATGGTGCCAAAGTAGTAGAGCAGCTTACGTTCTCTACAGAGCGCAAGTACATGGCCACAGTAGTGGAATCGGCATTGCTCCCTGGCAAGCGCATATTATATATTAAGGGTGCGCCGGAAATTGTATATGGCCTCTGCCAAAAATGTATTGGCGACGTAACCCGCCAAGCCCTCGATGCCCAACTGCTTACTTATCAGAATCAAGCCATGCGTACCCTCGGCTTCGGCTATCAGATTTTGGAAGCAGGAGATGCTACCATCACCGACACCAAAGCCATTGCCGAGCGCCTTACCTTCTTGGGCATCGTCGCCATCTCTGACCCTGTTCGCTCAGACGTTCCAGCTGCTGTTGGCGATTGTATCTCTGCTGGCATCAGTGTGAAGATTGTAACAGGAGACACTCCGGGCACCGCACGCGAAATTGGTCGCCAAATCGGACTTTGGCAAGAGGGCGACGGCGACCGCAACCAAATTACCGGACCTGAGTTTGCCGCACTCACTGATGAGGAACTCGAGGAGCGCATACTCGACTTGAAAATCATCTCACGCGCCCGTCCGATGGACAAGAAACGTCTGGTGGAAACATTACAGAAGAAAGAACAGGTGGTAGCCGTTACCGGAGATGGAACCAACGATGCGCCGGCCCTGAAAGCCGCTCACGTGGGGCTTTCTATGGGCGACGGAACCAGCGTAGCCAAGGAGGCCAGCGACATAACCATCATGGACAACTCCTTTGCCAGCATCACACGCGCCGTGATGTGGGGCCGCTCACTCTACCGCAACATTCAGCGCTTCATCCTCTTCCAGATGACCATCAATGTGGTGGCTTGCATCATTGTACTTGTAGGTGCATTCCTTGGTTCGCAATCACCACTCACCGTGGCTCAAATGCTTTGGGTAAATCTTATCATGGACACTTTCGCAGCTATGGCGCTGGCCTCACTGCCTCCTTCTAACGAGGTGATGAAGCACAAGCCCCGCCACCGCAACGACTTTATCATCAACGTACCTATGCGCTACGGCATCATCGGCATGGGCGTGCTCTTCGCAGTTCTCCTCATAGGATTCTACGTTGTACTTCAACGCTACAATGTTACTTCCTTGACAGACTTCAGCTGGCTGAATAACGCAGTAAACGATGGAGCGATTACCAACTATGAGAGCAGCATCTTCTTTACAATTTTCGTAATGCTGCAATTCTGGAACATGTTCAATGCGCGTGCTTTCCAAACCGGCCACTCAGCATTCTTCGACATCAAGAACAGCAGCGGCTTCTTGCTCATTGCCATGGTAATCCTTGTAGGACAAGTTATCATCACCAGCTTTGGCGGCCAGATGTTCAGCGTATGCCCATTGCCCGTACTTGACTGGGCCGTGATTCTCGGAGCAACCAGTATCGTGCTTTGGGCCGGAGAATTGAAACGCTTGCTTGGTTTGTAAATCCAATTCGTCCACAGAATCATAGCACTCGTCTAATAGGTTTGGCTCATACCAAAAATTTTAACAACTTTGTTGGATATAAAAAACTTTATACAATAATATAAATATGAAAAAGAACATCTTATCTATCTGCCTATTGGTTGGCACTACTCTCTTAGCCGGCTGCGGTGCAACCACTCAATCAATCCTCGGATCAACTATGGGAACAGCCAACACAGGAGCTACTACTAACACCACCAACACCGGGACCGCTGTAGGCTCTATGCTCGAGAGCTTTCTCGGTGCCGTTTTAGGCAACACTACTCTGAAACAAGCTGATATCCTCGGTACATGGAACTACACCAGCGCCGACTGCGTTTTTGAGACAGAGAACCTCTTGATGAAAGCCGGCGGCGAAGTGGCAGCAAGCAAAATCGAAGAAAAGATAAACAGTACCCTCGGCAAGTTTGGTCTCAGCAGTGGCAAGTGCGCCTTTACTTTCAACAATGACAATACTTACTCTGCTACCATCGGTGGTCGTACCATACAAGGTACTTATGTTCTTGATGCAGAGAATAAGAAAATCACAATGACATACCTGAACGGCTTGGGAACAATGACTCCTCAAATTGTAAAGAGTGGCAACAAACTCAGTTTATTATTCAATGCCGACAAGCTCCTCAAGCTTCTCACCACCGTTTCTGCTCTCTCTGGCAACAGCACTATGAGCACACTCAGCTCACTGCTTGAATCGTACGATGGATTACTCATCGGTATGGAATTGCAGAAGTAAGACCAACTGAAATCCTTTATAAAGAAAAAAGGCCGGGTTCTAGAATAGAGTCCGGCCTTTTCTGTATAATTTGGAATACAAGATTCTTGCACCTTAATGGGCATCATGCCCTCACATCAGGTCAAGGAAAAACAGTACAGATAAGGTGTAATTTTCAAGTAAGCTTGCTAAGAAACGATACAAAATCGCCACTGAAAATAAGCCACTTACAAAAGTGCCTTGAGGACATTTTGCGAGTATAAAAAAGAAGCAGGAATCTCTTTAAGAAATTCCTGCTTCTTTGGGGTGACTAGTGGGATTCGAACCCACGACATTCAGAACCACAATCTGACGCTCTAACCGACTGAACTATAGTCACCATCATTGCTTTCGCTCTTGAAAGCGGTGCAAAGATACGATTTTTTTCTTACACACCAAACTTTTGAAGAGAAAATCATTGCTTTTTTAGCAATAATAGGCCCAAAAGCTTTTTCAAAGAGGACTTGATTATGAATAAAACTCCTTCTTAGCTGCTGAGAGGGTATTTTGCATCAACATACAAATGGTCATCGGCCCGACTCCGCCTGGTACCGGTGTGATAGCAGCACAGCGGGGGGCTACATATTCGAAATCTACATCGCCACAAAGTCGGAAACCACTGGGACGGGTGGCATCGGGAACGCGAGTAGTACCTACATCAATCACCGTAGCACCCTCCTTTACCATGTCGGCTGTAACAAAAGCAGGACTCCCTATCGCAGCGATGAGAATATCTGCTTCTTGACACTCTTTCTTGAGGTTGCGGCTTCGGCTATGGCACACCGTTACTGTAGCATCGCCATGGTTTTTCTGCATCATGAGCTGAGCCATCGGCTTACCTACAATATTGGAGCGCCCAAGAACTACGCATTTCTTTCCGCTGGTCTCTACGTCATAGCGCTTTAAGAGTTCTAATATCCCCTTAGGTGTTGCCGAGATGTAACAAGGAAGACCTATTGCCATACGGCCAATATTGACAGGATGAAAACCATCAACATCCTTACGATAGTCTATTGCCTCAATTACCTTTTGCTCGGAGATGTGCGTAGGCAAAGGCAACTGCACAATAAATCCGTCAACATCTGCATCGTTATTCAAGCGGTCCACGCATTGCAAAAGCGTTTCTTCTGTAACATCAGACTCAAAACGGATGAGCGAAGAACGGAAACCACAAGCCTCGCAAGCCAACATTTTGTTGTGCACATACGTCTCACTACCACCATCGTGACCCACCAAAACAGCAGCCAAATGGGGACGCTTGCCTCCGGCAGAAACCATACGTTCTACTTCCTCGGCTATCTCTTTCTTAATCTCTGCAGCAGTGGCTTTTCCGTCTATCAACTTCATGCAGGTGTGTATTGTAAGGTGCAAGAAAAACTATATATTCTCCTATCCCAACGCTTAAAGCTTAGGCATTCCTGGGAGGCGACCCATCATTTTGCCCATCTTTGAGCCGGTCATCATCTTCATCATCTTACGAGTCTGGTCGAACTGCTTAATCAAGCGGTTCACATCTTGCACGGTCGTACCAGAACCTTTTGCGATGCGTGTTCTGCGACTGGCATTCAAGATTTCGGGATGCTGACGCTCCTTCGGAGTCATAGAAAGGATGATAGCTTCTATACTCTTGAAAGCATTGTCATCTATCTCTACATCCTTGAGTGCTTTTCCCACACCAGGAATCATAGATGCCAAGTCTTTGATATTACCCATTTTCTTAATCTGCTGAATCTGGGCATAGAAATCGTTGAAGTCAAATTGGTTTTTCTGAATCTTGCGCTGTAACTTGCGAGCCTCTTCTTCGTCATACTGTTCCTGAGCACGCTCTACAAGACTTACAATGTCGCCCATGCCGAGGATACGATCGGCCATTCGCTCGGGATGGAAGACATCCAAGGCTTCCATCTTTTCACCTGTACCAACAAACTTAATAGGCTTGTCCACTACAGTACGTATAGAGAGCGCAGCACCACCACGAGTATCACCATCGAGCTTTGTCAAAACCACGCCGTCAAAGTCTAAACGGTCGTTGAATTCCTTGGCGGTATTCACAGCATCCTGTCCGGTCATGGCATCAACCACGAAGAGTGTTTCATCGGGCTGAGTTGCTTCCTTGATAGCGGCAATCTCTTGCATCAACTCTTCGTCAATGGCCAAACGGCCTGCTGTATCGACGATAACGGTATCGTAAGCCTTGGCTTTAGCCTCTTTGATACCTTCCAAAGCTATCTGCACGGGGTCTTTCGACTCCAGGTTCATGTAAATAGGCACTTCTATTTGCTCAGCCAAGACGCGGAGCTGCTCAATAGCAGCAGGACGATAAACGTCGCACGCAACGAGCAAGGGTTTGCGGTGCTTTTTGTTCTTAAGAAGAAGAGCCAGCTTTCCGGAGAGCGTTGTTTTACCGGCACCATTCAAACCTGCCATCAAAATAACAGAGGGGCGGCTCTTCAAGTTCAACTCTGTAGCCTCACCACCCATCAAAGCAGCCAACTCGTCGTGTACAATCTTCACCATGAGTTGTCCGGGTTTCACGCTGGTCAGCACATTCTGACCCATAGCCTTCTGCTTTACAGTATCGGTAAAAGTTTTTGCTACCTTATAGTTTACGTCGGCATCCAACAAAGCACGGCGCACATCCTTAAGGGTCTCAGCCACGTTGATTTCTGTGATGCGCCCCTCGCCCTTAAGTATTTTAAACGAGCGTTCTAATCTCTCACTAAGATTCTCAAACATTGTTATTCAGTATTTTAATTCGAGCTGCAAATATACAACATTTTAGCGGAATCTTAAAATGCCATATAGCTTTCATTTAAGCACAACTTTCTCAAACATGGCATGGAGGATAATTCTTTTTCTCTGTAGAAAAGAATGCCTCACTATATATATATATTATATAATGTGTAGTTTACTTCTCAACCTTCAAATGTAGGGAGTTTACTAATTTATTGCACAAATATTTGGCCAATGTGCAAAAAATACATAATTTTGCACCCGTTATTAAGTAAATACAATTACACATGAAAAAAGTTTTACTAACAACGGCTCTCCTTTTGTCCGTTTCAGCTTCTGCATTCGCAGGCGGTCTTTTGACAAACACAAACCAGAACGCTGTATTCTTGCGTAACCCTGCTCGCGATGCGATCATCGGCATTGACGGCGTATACAGCAACCCCGCAGGTATCGCATTCCTTCCCCAGGGTCTCCACCTCTCTCTCAGTTGGCAAGCAGCTGCTCAGAAAAGAGAAATTACTTCTTACGCTCCTTTCTATGCTCTGAACACCAACAACCCCAACCCTGAGCACTACTTCGAAGGTAAAGCTGTCGCTCCCGTGATTCCTTCCGTACAAGCAGCTTATGTTTTCAATGACAAATGGAGCGTGTCTGCTCAGTTTGCAGTTGGCGGCGGCGGCGGCGAATGTGAGTTCGAAAACGGTCTGCCTATGTTTGAGCAATTAGTGGGTGGTACACTGAATGGAACTATTGGTAAGGGAACTTTTTCACCTTATTCTTTGAACCAAAATCTTACTGGCAAACAATACTTCTATGGTGTGCAAGTAGGTGCTACTTACAAGATCAATAAAAACGTCTCTGTATTTGCAGGTGCTCGTGGTGTCATTGCTCGCTGCGGCTATGAAGGTGCTATACGCAACATCAATATCGGCGGAGCTACATCTGAAGTTTTTGCTGCTCAGTCTGCCCAAGCTAAAGCTGCTGCAGAAACTGCTGCTGCTGCCGGTTTAGCAGATCAAGCTGCTTACTACGCAGGCTTAGCTCAAGACGCTGGTACTGCAGCCTTTATGACACAGGACTACGTTCTCGACTGCACTCAGAAAGGTTTCGGAGTTACTCCTATTCTCGGTGTAGATGTAAAGGTTGGTAAATGGAATCTTGCTGCCAAGTACGAATTCCGTACCAAGATTGAGTTGGAGAATGAGGCTAAAAACAGCGCTAACCTCGCTGCACTTGCTGCACAAGTTCCCACCGTTGCAGCCTTTGCCGACGGCGCCAAAGTTCGCTCAGACATCCCCGCCCTTTTGACCGTAGGTGCACAATACGACATCGTAAAGAACGTACGTGCCATGGCTGGTTTCCACTACTACTTCGACAAGGACGCTAAGGGTAGCGCCACTGCCGTTGATAAGAACACTTGGGAAATTACTTTCGGTGCTGAATGGGATGTGAACAAGTGGCTCACAGTTAGCGCCGGTACACAGCGCACTAAGTATGGCTTTGACGACACCATGCAAGACACCAACTTCAACATCAGCTCTACAGCTCTCTGCCTTGGTGCTTCATTCCGCATTAACGACATGGTGAAAATCAATGCCGGCTACATGCACAGCTTCTATGAAGACCATGAAATCCACAAGTACACCAACATGTCAGATTTCTACACTCGTAAGAACGACGTAGTTGGTATCAGCGTAGATCTCAAATTCTAAGAAAGAAATACTTTTTAGAGAGTTCTCATAAGCCTCTGTATTTCAATGGCACAATAAAGTGTTTTCTTCGGAGGCTCGCAAGAAAAATTCGGAGGCTCGCAGTTTTTCCTAGGTACTATCTAGTTTTAACTGCGAGCCTCCGAAAATTTTACCCCTTTTCAGCACACGCAAAAAGGGGTAATAAATATTACTACTACACCTTAGAAAAGCAATTCAGCTACTGGCTTTCTATTTTTCTCAGCCACCACAACTCCTTCTGCAGGATAGCCAAGGGGAACAAGAGCTACAGGTTCTAGTTCTGAAGGCAAATTGAAAAGGTGGCGAGTAGTCTCTACATCGAAGTTACATACCCAGCACGTACCCAAGCCTTGCTCTGTTGCAGCCAAAGTCAGATGTGTGATGGCAATGGCAACATCAATATCGCCATGAGGCTTTCCGTCTGCGCTCCTCACCCACTCTTCATCACGATGACGACAAACAAGGAAGCAAGCCGGAGCTGTAGCAAACCAACTACGATTATAACACTGCTGCACCTTGCTTAAATCCTCTGGAGAAGTCAGAAGGCGAAAACGCCACGGCTGCTTATTTACAGCAGAAGGAGCCATGCGCACACATTCCATAATGTAATCTATCACTTCTGCCGAAACCTTTTCCGGCTTATAAGCACGCAACGAAAAGCGTTGCTGACATAGTTGCAAGAAATTTTCCATTTATAATTTGCTTAGTATTCTTATATGCCAACAAAGATACACTTTCCTTTACTCAAAATAGGTTTAAGAAAAGTAAAATCTTAGGGTTGCATTCTTAAACACTTGTTAAGCACAAGGCCTTCTCTGTTAAAGAAAACTATCAACATGCTATTTTTTTTACCCCACAAGGGGTGTTTTAACATATATCTTCTAACTTTGCATAGCACTTTCGCATAAGAATTCTTTGTTTGATACAGACTATAACTATCTTAAAACATAAAAGCTATGAGTAAAATTTCTTGGAAAACCTTTGTGTTTCTCTTCGTAATGAGCATAGCCTCGCTCAACATCTCTTGTGCACAACAACAAGGAGGCTATGTAGACCTAACCTATGCAGCAGAACGCTGCACGGGTTCTGTAGTATACATCAAAGTGACCACCCACAGCAAGACTCAAATGGTGGAATACAGTAATCCCTTTGAAGATTTTTTCAGCGACTTCTTCGGCCGTGGAACAACACCTCGCCAGCAACGCCGCATTGAAACGCCCAAACGACAAGGTGCAGGCTCTGGCGTTATCCTAACATCTGATGGTTATATCGTGACCAACAACCACGTAGTAGAAAACGCTGACGAGCTACAAGTTAAGTTGAATGACAACAGAGAATACAAGGCTCGCATCATTGGCTTGGACAAGACCACCGACCTCGCCCTCATCAAAGTAGAGGCAGAAAACTTACCCGCCATCAAAGTTGGCAGTAGCGATGATTTGAAAGTAGGTGAATGGGTTTTGGCCATTGGAAACCCATTCAGCCTCACCTCAACAGTAACCGCCGGTATTGTCAGCGCAAAAGCTCGCGGTCTAGGATCAACAGGTGGCATTGAAAGTTTTATCCAAACCGACGCAGCCATCAACCCCGGTAATTCAGGTGGTGCCCTCGTCAACGCACGAGGCGAATTGGTAGGAATCAACGCCATGCTCTACTCACAGACAGGAAGTTTCTCCGGCTATGGTTTTGCAATCCCCGTAAGCATTATGACCAAAGTTGTAGATGACTTAAAGAAATATGGTACCGTACAACGCGCTGTGCTCGGAATTTCCGGAACCGACGTATCCAACTGGATTGACTTACAGAAAGAAAAAGGTAAGGAAACTGACCTCGGCACAGTTAGTGGCGTCTATGTAAATGAGGTAACTCCTGACGGTGCAGCTTCCGAAGTATTAAAAGAAGGCGACATTATCACCTCCATCGCTGGCCACAAAATCGAAAAGATGAGCGAGTTGCAAGAAACCCTTGCCGGCTATCACCCGGGCGATAAAGTAGAGATTGAATACTTGCGTGACAAACAAAAGCGCCACACCTCTGTTGTGCTACGCAATGTTCAAGGCACTACTACTATGGTAGAAGATGTAGAAGACAACAACCTCGGAGCCGCACTTCGTCCTTTAACTACAGAAGAGAAGCGCGAGTTGAATCTCTCTTATGGACTGGTAGTAAAAGCTCTGCAACAAGGTAAACTACAAGAAGCCGGCGTGACAAAAGGCATCATCCTTATGCAGGTGAACGACCGCAAATTGAATTCAGTAGCCGACTTTGAAGAGGCTGTCAAAGCAGCCAACCTCAGCAGCGACCGCGTGCTCTGGATTAGAGCAAAGACACAAAGCGGTCTCAACAGAAGTTATACAGTAGAACTTAGCGACGACAATAAGTCTGTGAAGAAGTAAAACTCCCATTATTACCATAAGACAATCGGAGTTCAACTCCTATAGGAATAAAGTTCCAAAGCACAACCGTGGCTTTGGAACTTTATTAATACCTCAATAGATTAACAGAAGGAAATATTCTATTAAAAAATAGTCCGGCCACACTGACCGGACATATCTCTTTTCTAAAAAAAGAAAACCTGAGGATAATTCCCGCAGGTTTCAATTCTCTCTAATGCTCGTAGATTAAGCTACTACAGAGTCAGCAGCTACAGAGTCAGCAGCAGCAGAGTCAGCTACTACAGAGTCAGCTACTACAGAGTCAACAGCTACGCTGTCAGTTGCTTCAGCTACAGTTTCAGCCTTGTTACCGCAAGAAGCGAAAGAGATAGCTGCGAAAGCTACGAACATGAAAACTAACTTCTTCATTTTTTTGAAATTTTTAAAGTAAAACAATCAATTGCCTTTATTAAAACGGTGCAAAGGTACGCACTTTTTTTATACTGACAAGAAAATAACAATATTTTTTTAAAGAAAATATGTTTTTTAACATTCTTATGGGCTTAAAAGGCTTAAACTACGCATTAAAACATTTTTTATTTCTGCTAATTTCTACACAAGAATGAAATATGCTACCTTTGTGCTGCGTAAGATGATGTAGCGTCTTATGGTATACTTTTTAAAGCTTTTTCTATACAGATAATTGGATGAAAGAACTTTCTAATATATATAATATGTGTGCAGTCTACCACACGCTAGGCTGCAAATTAAATTTTGCCGAGACCTCTTCCCTACGTGACGAACTACTCAGACAAGGAGTTCGCGTAGCCGAAAAAGGCGAACGTGCTGATATCTGCATTGTAAATACCTGCTCTGTCACAGACGTGGCCGACCACAAATGTCGTCAGGCCATCAACCGCTTAACTCGAGAGCACCCCTGTGCCTTTGTCGTTGTGATGGGATGCTATGCTCAACTCCAACCGGAGCAAGTAGCTGCTTTTGAAGGTGTAGACCTCGTTCTTGGCATGGAACAGAAGGGTGATGTAATACGATACATCAAGGAACGTATCTCTCAGAAAGCCTCTCTAGAGAAAGGCGCTTGTCATGAAGCCATCTCCGTGCCTACCCGAGAAATCAGCACCTTTGTCCCTTCTTGCTCTAGAGGCGACCGCACACGCTACTTCTTGAAGGTTCAGGACGGATGTAATTACTATTGCACATACTGTACCATTCCTATGGCCCGAGGTAAAAGCCGCAATGGTAGCATAGCCTCGCTCGTAGAACAAGCAAAGGCTGTAGCTGCCGAAGGAGGTAAAGAGATTGTTATCACTGGCGTAAACATTGGCGACTTTGGTCGCTCCACGGGCGAGACATTTTTCGATTTGGTAAAAGCACTAGATGCAGTTGAAGGAATAGAGCGCTACCGCATCTCTAGCATTGAGCCCAACTTATTAACTGATGAGGTGATAGACTTCTGCGCCACCTCGCGGTCCTTCATGCCGCATTTCCACATACCCCTGCAAAGCGGAAGCGATGACGTTTTGCGTTTGATGCGCCGTCGCTATGACACTGCGCTCTTTGCCGCTAAGATTGCCAAAGTAAAGCAAATCATGCCCGACGCATTTATTGGTGTAGACGTAATAGTAGGCACACGCGGTGAAACAGACGAGTATTTTGAAGATGCTTATCGTTTCATTGAGTACTTGGACATCTCTCAGCTACACGTATTCAGCTACTCCGAGCGCCCGGGCACCAAGGCTTTGGACATTCCTCACAAAGTTACACCACAGAGCAAACACGAACGCAGCAAACGCCTTTTGGATCTCTCCGAGCAAAAGCGTCGTGCTTTCTATGCGGCTCACATTGGACAAGAACGCATTGTTCTTTGGGAGCATTCAAAGGAAGGACAGCCCCTGCGCGGCTTTACCGACAACTATATCCGTGTAGAATTACCTGCAGGCATTGTGGCAACCGAAGCTGCCGACAATTGCTTGCAACGAGTTCGCCTGGGAGACTTCACAAAAGATGGTGAAGCGCTCTTGGCACACATTATATAATATATTATGAAGAAAATAGCAGTCGTCATACTTAATTGGAACGGCGCAGACATGCTGATGCGCTTCTTGCCTTCCGTAGTGGAATATTCTGAGGCCGAGGCGGATGTTTTTGTTGCTGACAATGGTTCTACTGACAACTCCTGCGAAGTTGTGAAGCAAAACTTTCCCTCTGTACGCCTTATCCGCTTAACCCAGAATTTCGGTTTTGCAGAAGGATATAATCAGGCTTTGAAGGAACTGAAGTATGAATATTTCCTGCTGCTCAACTCCGATATAGAAGTCACCCCCCATTGGCTACAACCTATGCTCTCCTATATGGAGCAACATCCCGAGGCTGCAGCTTGTCAACCTAAGTTGCTCGATTGGAAACAGAAAGAAAATTTTGAATATGCCGGTGCTGCTGGTGGATTCATCGACTGCTATGGCTATCCCTTCTGCCGCGGTCGTATTTTCAACAACATAGAGGCCGACAATGCCCAATATGACGAAGTGGTGCCTCTCTTTTGGGCCACAGGCGCTGCCCTGATGGTACGCCGTACTGACTGGCTCGAGGTGGGCGGACTCGACGGACGTTTCTTTGCACACATGGAAGAGATAGACCTCTGCTGGCGTTTGCGCCTACGCCAACGGACCATCGTCTGTATCTCAGAAAGTAGCGTGTATCATGTCGGCGGAGCCACATTATCCAAGGAAAACCCGCGCAAGACCTTCTTGAATTTCCGCAACAACCTCTTGATGCTCTATAAGAACTTACCCGAGCAGGAATTGTCTTCCGTGATGCGCATCCGCTGCCTACTCGACTGGATAGCCGCTGCCAAATTTCTTCTGACAGATGGGATGGAGAATGCCAAAGCTGTCTTTGCGGCCCGCCGTGAGTTCAAAAAAATGAAACACGAGTATGCCGACATACGCAAAGAGAACCAACGCAAGGTTATTTCTCACAACATACCCGAGCGTATGTCTATCTCCCTGCTCGTTCAATATTATCTTTGCGGTCGCAAGACCTTCTCATCCCTGGCTCATCTCCTCACTGACCGCAAGGCTTAACACCCCTTAACCCACTCCCGACAAATGGAAGCAGCTCTCTACCTCATCCCCGTCACTTTGGGCGACACTCCTATATCCAATGTGTTACCAACCTATAACAAAGAGATTATTCTAAGCATCCGCCATTTCATTGTAGAGGAATTGCGTACAGCACGCCGCTTTCTCAAAGCTGTAGAGAAGAGTATCGACATCGACGCCCTCACCTTCTACGAGATGGGGAAGCATGCCGACGCTTCTCGCTTCAGCCAATACCTCGAGCCACTACGCAAAGGACTGCCCGTGGGCGTTATCAGCGAAGCCGGTTGCCCCGCCGTGGCCGATCCTGGTGCCGATGTAGTGGCCATAGCACAACGCGAGGGATTGCGTGTCATACCACTCGTAGGTCCTTCATCTATCCTTTTAGCAGTGATGGCCTCGGGCTTCAATGGTCAGAGTTTTGCCTTCCACGGATATCTACCTATTGATGCCGGCGCACGCTCCAAGCGCTTGAAACAGTTGGAAAGCCGCTCTGCCGCTGAGCACCAAACACAGCTCTTCATTGAAACACCCTATCGCAACGAGAAATTGATGGCCGACCTCTTGGCTACGTGTAATCCGCAGACCAAACTCTGCATTGCTGCCGGCTTAACAACTGAGCAAGAATATGTGCGTTCACAAAGTATTCGCGACTGGAAGAAGAACGGTCTTCCTCAGATTTCCAAGATACCTACCATCTTCGCTATCTATGCAGGTTAGTATTTTCTACATAAAAAATTGACATCTCTCACTGAGATAAAAAAGAGCGCAGGCAGCTTGCTAAACAACTGCAGGCCGCCTACGTTTTCTTAGTAGGCTCCTAGGAAAAACTCGTAGTTTACTAGAAATTTCTAGAAGCTTACTAGTTTTTCCTAGTAAACTACGAAGAAATGGGCAAAAATAGCCTTTGATTTACAGCAAGTTACAAAGTGCCATTTTTGCCCATTCAGACAAGTAAACTTATCGTCCTCTTTTTACTATTTCATATCGGCAAGAGCCCCTTCAAGTTCTTTTTCTGTGAAGCGCGGCTCTACGGTTTGCTCCGGCTCTACGGTAAGCATACGCTGGGTGCCATCGAGTGCTTTATAGCTAACGCGATACTTCACACCGCTCGAGGTGGAGGAGAGCGGAAAGCTTACATAACCCGGTTTGAGCACTTCGGGAAAGTCATTATTGGCATTGTGGCGGAATTCCAGATTCACATAGCCTTCAGCATCTGGATGGGGGTCGGCACAAACCATGTTGATGAAGTGGGGCACTAAATTCATAAAACTTCCAGTGATGTAAAAGCGCAAGTTCAAATGCCCGCCGCCAATCCAAACGGCGTCAAGATTGACACCATCGTGTCCGAGGCTGTCGCTTTGATGGGCTGTAGGCTGTGGGAAGAAGGGTTTTGTCAGCACACGATACACCATACGGAGCAGAATGCTGCGAGAATCCTTTTCGTTGCCCACATAATTGAAGGTAGTAATCACACGCTGTCCGGGATGATGTGCATTGCAGGCGTAAAGCAGTTCGGGGTCGGCTGGCAAAAGTACTGGCGCATTGTCAAAGTCTATGGCCGGCAAACTATTTGCATCAACCACTGTACCTATACCTGTGTAAAATACTAGGGGGTCATCTTCTTCGCACGAAGTGAAGAAAGTTATGCTACATGCAAAGAGCAAGGCCAGGAGATTAAGCTTTTTCATATTGTCAACTATTTTTTGAAAGATAATATCGATAGACAAATATACTG
This sequence comes from Alloprevotella sp., assembly GCA_045636405.1. Taxonomy (GTDB): domain Bacteria; phylum Bacteroidota; class Bacteroidia; order Bacteroidales; family Bacteroidaceae; genus Alloprevotella. The sequence goes on along the minus strand of JAZTXL010000007.1, from coordinate 13,318 downwards.
ATTATTATTCATTAGCGCAACATTTGGGGAAGTTCTACTATGCTGGTTATGATGGCATCGGGCAGGCTTTCATCCACCGTTTCGGGTTTCCAACCTTCCCCCTTGAGCCATACGGCTTGACAACCAACGGCCTTTGCGGGCACCATGTCCTTATCATAGCTATCGCCTACCACCAACACCTCGCCAGCAGGAGCACCAGTTGCCTTCACTCCAAGACGATAGATGGCCGGATCGGGTTTGCGTACGCCGACAACAGCACTCTCTACGACGGCAGAAAAGTAGTGGTCAAGGCGGAAGTCACGGAGAATGGCCTCTATATTTCCATAAAAATTGGAAACAAGCACCAGGTTGTATTTCCCTTTGAGCGCATCAAGCACCGCACGCGATTGTTCCAGGTTGCGCAACACATATTGATAGCAGTAATTGGCTATAACCTTCACGCAGTTCTGCCTATCATCCTCCGTCGTTTGCCAAGCTCCCATTCTTACTAGCTCGGCAGTTTCCTGCTCTAACTTTTTAATCAAGACTGTATGAAAATTATCCTCGGGCTGCACAATAGGAGCCTTTGCCAGGGCTCGTTCGCCAAAGACATAGGCGTCGCGAAACTGAGTCTCGCTAACCGGAACACCCACATGGAGGTATCCTTCCCACAAAACGTGCGCCCAGTGACGGGCATTAGTATCTAACGTGCCGCCATAGTCAAATATGATTGCCGTAAGGGGGGTATGAATTGCCATAACCATTATTTTTTTGAGAGCTTGTCCCATGAGCTATGCATACTGAAATTCATGCACACACCCATGTTTCTTCGCCCAGATATTTACTTCATGATTTTTTTGTTGCCTACCTTTACAAGTCCTACGCCTATAAAAATCCATACGAGTTCGCGGATGCGGGTATAGAAACTAGCGAAGACTCCGACCCCCCCGGTACCAATGCCCAAAATCTTAACTATGAGCGCCAAACCACCTTCACGCGCTCCGAGCTGCATGGGGAAGAAGAAGAGCAGATTACCCATGAGCGAAGAGAAAGCCAACACCAATACGGCATCGGCAAAGGATATACTGAGCCCAAAAGCAACAAGGATAAAATAGTACTCCAGTGCATTGATTATGCGCCCTACGTATTCGTAGAGCAAACTGCTCCAAAAAGCTTTGCATTGTTGGCGCAGATAGGAAATGTTACAGTCTACTTGCTGCATTGCCTCTAGATGCTTGTCATAAAATTTACGCGCGGGTTTTTTGGCATAGGGTATTTTCAAGAGGATGCTATAGAGTTTTACAATCAGTCCGTTCTTGTAGCCATAGTTGAACACCCAAAGGGCAGCACAAAAGATTGTCAGATAAACTACAAAGACTACCCACAAAGCCGGTGTCATCTTATCAAAATAGAAAAGGATGAAGATAAAAACGGAGGTGGTCCACAGACAAAAATGGGAAAGTATGTGCATCATGGAATAGAGCACTACGGAGGACATGGCGCGCGGAGTACCAATGTGTCCTGCCAGCTCCATCACCCGATAAGGACCGCCACCAAATCCAAAAGGAGTGGTATAGCTAAAAGCAAAGCCAGAGACTGTGAGTTTGTAAGAATGGCGAAAGTCCAGATGCTTGTCGTGCGTCCCACTATTGACTATCGTTTGGAACGCCAGCGCATTGAAAGCATAGACAAAGACCCACACACCTATGACAGCAGGCAAATAAAGACCGGCGCGCAAAATATTGTCCTTTATTTGTTCATAGCCGTCTTCAAAGGTGCAGAGCATGATAATGATGGCTACGATTCCAAAGAGCAAAAAGATATTTCTAACTAACGGTTTCATATTGGGAAATCTTTTCTTTTAGGGTAATGCATAGTGCTTCGTGGGTGTGGCGCATATATTCGCAAAGTGCCACCATCACGGTACATTCAAACAATGGGTATAGCCACGGCTCGCCTACCAGTAGGCTTAGATAAAGCACAATGGCTCTCGTGTTGAAGGTCAGAATGTTTGCATACTTCATCAAGGGCAAACTGCCGCTGCGGAAGTCTTTCTGCAAGGCTGCCGGAAGATTTTTTCCAAAGCGTCTGTCTACCTCAGCCTTGAAGGCTTGAAAGCAGGGAGTTTGTTTTTCTTGCGAACGAGTGTAGTTTCCATAGAAGTAGAGGAACACTTTCCACACCCCATCTTCTCGCCAGGAGAGCGAATGAAACTCTTCTCGCAACTTCTTGAAATTATCAAGCTCCGAACCACTCTCACCTTTCAAGAAGTAGAGGTGTATGTTTCTATAATAGTCTGCCAATTGACACTGCTTGGCATGGAGCACTAATCCGGCCAGTGCGCATAAAAGCCAAATCCAAATGCCCCATTCGGTATCCGGAAGGAAGGGCATGGGTTGGTACATGAGACGCAGACAAATAGCGGCATAGATACAGAAGAACCACACGTCGCCGGCAAAGCCATCGAGAATGCGACCCCAGCGGGTTTTCTTGCCGGTCATACGGGCCAATTGGCCGTCAGCGCTATCGTAAAGATTTGCCCAAACAAGTAGCAGGATTCCGATAATGGTGGAAGTGATGTCGTCAAAATAGAACATCGCGCCGGCTCCTACGCCAAGAAATATAGAAAGGATGGTCACCACATTGGGATGGATTCCGAAGTAATTGAAGAACTTGGCCCATAATAATCCCAAAGGGCGAGTGAAGTGGATGTCCAGCCATTCTTCCGTGTCTTGCGACTTGAATGTAGCGGCCAATGTATTATTTTCTGCCATGGTGTAGATATATTATTGTGTATTCATTGAGAGCAAGAAGCAAGCTCCCGGTTGTTGTCCCTATTTTTCTAATCTCTTGAGTACCATTCCTGCGATAGCCTTTGCGGCTTGCTCTGCGCACACACTAAAGCTGGGCCAGTCGTTGAAGTCTATCACAACAAATGTCCCGTCAGCCCGCACGATGCAGTCGCCGCCATAGATAAGCAAGCCGCTTATGCGGGCTGCATGGTCGGCACAGGCCTTGAGTTGTTCTTTGTCAAAGGTAAAGAAAGAAGGGGCGCCATTGATTTTCTCCAATCCGAATTTACTGAAATGGCTTCCCTTTGTAGGGTAGTAATGGTGGAAGAATTCGGTATCGGCTACGCCGTAAAATTTTACCAGGTCGCCTTCTACGTGTTCACAAACTACGGCTTCTGCTATATGACGCTGCGAGAACTTCTGCAAAGCCGCTTGCAATTCCTCCTTACTTTGCAGAAAATGAACATCGTCAGCCGTCTGTGCACAGGCATCGCCTCTTTTCAACCATAGAGGGAAGCGAAGCTGCTCCAATACCGCTGGCTCACCATAAGCAGAGGCTGAACGAGGGATGGGAATACCGGCCTGTTCGAAAAGGGTTGTCAGCACAGAACGCGAAGCACCGAGTAGCGCTATGGCTGAATTGAAAACGGGTAACTGTTGCTCTTCTGCGCGGCTGAGGCTGCGCAACACCTGCTCATCGCGAGCCATGCTGAACACGGCGTCGTAGCACTCGTGCAACTTCTCGCTGAGGGCTGCATTAAAGGTGTCTTCATTTACATTCTCAACCACATGCCCCTGCTCACATAGTTGTTTACCTACCAACTCGAAGATAGCAGCATCACGTTCTACAGAGTTGGGAGAGAAACGTGGTGAGCGACTGACACCAAGTACTTTCATCGGTTAGGTATTAGCTAAAAATTCCTCTGCTTTTTCTACATCGGCTGCATGGTCCACATCCAGTATTTTCTGAAAAGGATAGGCCTTCAGGCTAAGGTTGTCTTCTACCAAAGCACGCTGAAAGTTGCGCATGCGGCTCCTGCCCTCCTCCATACATCGACGCAATGTTTTCAGCGCCGATGGCTGCAAGCAGTAGACACCTCCTGAGATGTAGCGACAATCTGAGGGGGTATCAAAAAAACCGGTAATGGCCATACCTTCATCCACTTCTACGTAGAGCGGCTTTTCGTCGTCCACGTAGTCGGTCACGGCCATCATGCCATCCACGTTGCCTTCTTTGAAGGCCTTGATGTAATCTGCAAACTCGCACTCGCGGAAGATGGTATCCACCGTGGTGAGACAAAAGGGAGCATCTGCCAGATAGCGGCTCAATTCAAAGAAACTGTGCATGGAGCTGGGCGTCGTTTTTACCACGAGGCGAATGTCCTTCCCCTCTTCGCTATCCATCATCTCCCTCACATAGGCTTCCGTCTGGCGGTTTAGCGTGTTGACAATAATCACTATTTCATCAGCCCCGTTCTTTCGGAAAATATTCACGAGGCGCTCTATCATCGGCACACCGCAGAGTTTCACCAAGGGTTTGGGGACGTCAATCCCCTCCTCTGCCAAACGCGACCCTTCGCCTGCTGCTATAATTGCGTATTTCATTCGGCTGCTTCCTCCTGCACCTGTTTCACCGCCACATGGCGGTTGCGATCACCGTCCTCGCGTCGTTCATGGTAGAGTTTGGGCAGAGGGTTGGCATAAGCCTCGTCGTTACGCTCGCGATTGCGGAAAATATCCACTGCCGTATAGAGAGCCTGACGGAAAGAGTTTTCACGTGCCACTCCTTGCCCGGCTATATCATAGGCAGTGCCATGGTCGGGCGAAGTACGAACCAGCGAAAGACCGGCTGTAAAATTCACACCGTCGCCATTGCTCAATGCCTTGAAAGGGGCCAGTCCCTGGTCGTGGTACATAGCCAACACACCGTCGAAATGCACATACATCCCAGCGCCAAAGAATCCATCGGCGGGATAGGGTCCAAAACATTGGATACCATCCTCCACGACAGCTTCAACAGCCGGACGGATGCTCTCTTTCTCTTCCAAGCCGAGCACTCCGTCGTCGCCGGAATGGGGGTTCAAAGCCAGCACTGCAATGCGCGGAGCCGACACTAGAAAGTCGCGACGCAGCGACTCGTAGAAAAGGCGGATTTTCTTTTCCACATGTTCCTTCGTTATGGCAGCAGCCACCTCCTTCAGAGGTGTGTGTGTGGTGGTGAGCGCCACGCGCAAATGCTCATTGAGCAAAATCATCAGAGCCTCGCCATCGCCACCTAATTTTTCTTGGATATATTCCGTATGTCCCGTAAAGCCGCAACCACTGTTGTGGATGGCAGCTTTGTTCACCGGCGCCGTCACTAGTACATCCAACAAGCCGTCTTGGTATTCCTCCAACGCCCTGTCAATGGAGAGCACTGCAGCATGTCCGGCCTCGGCACTCTGCTTGCCCAGTTCTATGTTCACCTCTTCGTCAAAGCAAGCCACCATGTTCAACTTACCCGGCTGCGCATCGGCCGCCGAGTCCACAAGGCGCCAGTCCACTTGAAGGTCGAGGGCCTTACGATGGTAGGTGGCTGCCTTGGGCGAACCATAGATAATGGGGGTGAAGAGTTCCAGGATGGCCGCCTCTGCAAAGGTTTTCAAAATAAGTTCGTAGCCCACGCCGTTCGTGTCGCCGTGCGTGATTCCTACGCGTATGTGGTTCGTGTTATCCATATATTTATATATAATTTAATGCATTGAATTGGGGGCACCATTCTTGGCCGTTGTCAGCAAGCCGCAGGCAGCGTAGATATCCTCTCCGCGCGAAGCGCGTATGGTAGTAAAGAGGCCATGGGCCGTCAGATAGTCGCGCAGAGCCACCATGCGCTCATCGCTCACCCCTCTCAGGGGCGACCCTGGGATGGCATGAAAACGAATCAGATTGATACGGCAATCCAACCCCTCCAGCAAACGCACCAAGGCAGCAGCGTGGCGCTCCGTGTCGTTCACGCCGTCAAACACGATATATTCAAACGAGAGTCGCCGCTGTTTCGACTCTCCCGCGGCGTGCGCTCCCTTGCGGCAGAAATCGTAGCGTCGCAACACGTCCACCACCTCACGGATAGAGAATGCACGCTCCGCCGGCATCAGCGCCGCGCGCTCCATGGGCTGAGGGTGGTGCAGGCTGATGGCCAGGTGACACTTACTTTCTTCAAGAAAGCGCACCAGCCCTTTCCGAAGCCCCACGCTCGACACCGTGATGCGTTTCGGGCTCCAGGCCCATCCCCACGCCGCAGTAAGCACTTCCGTGGCACGCAACACACTGTCCAGATTGTCAAAAGGCTCGCCTTGTCCCATAAACACAATGTTCGTCAGCCGCTCCCTCTCGGGCAGCGAGAATATCTGATTCAAGATGTCGGCCACCGAGAGCGAAGCCACATACCCCTGGCGTCCTGTCATGCAAAAGGCGCAGCCCATCTTACACCCCACCTGGCACGACACACATATCGTGCCCCTATCCCCATCGGGGATAAACACCGTCTCCACATGGTGTCCTCCCTCTGTGGGGAAGAGATACTTCACCGTGCCGTCTGCCGAGCGTTGGCAGTCAATTGCCTCGCGTCGGCCGGCGACGTAGCCCTCAGCCTCAAGGGCAGCCCGCGCCGCCTTCGAGAGGTTGGTCATCTCCCCGATGTCGCGCACGCAGCGTCCGTAGAGCCATTCGGCCATCTGCTTACCCACAAAGGCGGGCAGCCCCAGGCGCTTGGCCAGCGTGCGCAGCTCTTCGAGCGAACACCCCAGCAATGGCTTCGTCTGTAAAGAAAGGTTTGTAGTGTCTGCCATCCGTTTTCTTAAAATTTCGATACAAACTTACGGAAAATCGGCGGATTGACCGAATAAAAACCCTCTCTACTTCCACTTTTAGGGCAAAAAAAAGCAACACGGAGCTAGCAACGAGCTATTGGGGGAACTGCCCTTCCGGACATCGAGCCTCGAAGCCCAATATCCAAGGACCTAAACGACCATCCCAAACAATCTACTCTTTACGTACGGATCAGGGGCATTTCTTAGTAAGCTAGTAGGAAAAACTCGTAGCTTACAAGAAATTCCTAGCAGCTTACTAGTTTTTCCTAGCAGGCTACAAAGGAATGCGGGAAATAGGTATTGATTTTAGATAGTTACAAAAGAAGTAATAAGCCTTGACAAGACATTCCAGCACGGGGGGGGGTAAAGCATCTAGGTTTTATCACAGGCACTTGACAGATGCTGCATCTTACAGTATGGCTTCGCGTCTTACGAAATGGGGAAAAGCGGGTTCGCCCAGGCGCGGCTCGTAGGCAAAACCCTCGTAGGCGAACAAGGCGAGCAAAGCGGGGTTGGAAAGGCGGCGAGTGATGACATGGCGCGCCATAGCGCCGCGCAGGCTCTTGGCCCATACTGACTGCACCTTGAGGCGGCCGGCTTTCTCTACGTAGAAGATGGGCTGAATGACGGTGAGTTCGCGCCGGACGCGCTTCCAGTCGAAGAGGTGCTCGTACTCCTCTGTGGCAAGATGGAGCAGGCAGCCATCGTCGGCCTTGGCGGAGTCTATCAAAAAATCGGTGAGGCGCTCTTTCCAGAAGGCGGCGATGTTTTTTTGTCCGGTAGCCTCCAACTTTACGGTGTGCTCCATGCGATAGGGCACGATGCCATCGAGGGGGCGCAGCAAGCCATAGAGGAAAGAGGTGATCCAAAGATGGGATTGGGCGAAAGAAAGGTCGGATGCCGAGAGGGTTTCGGCCTTGAGGTGCTTGTAAGCCTGTCCGAAATAGGCAAGGAGGGCGGCCCGGGGCTCCGTGCTGAAGAAATGCTGAAAGCGTTGCCAGTTTTCGGCGGCGAGCTTACGGCTGCAATCAAGTTGGAGGGCGAGGGTGTCGACATTGAGCGAGGCCATCGCGGACGCAAGAAGATTGGCTTCGCTTTGGAAACGTGGCTCAGAGATTGGCGCCACAGCGAGGGGCGGGCGCATTATTTTGGCATTGGCAAGAAGAATCTGCATAGTCTTGTAGATAAGGGCGATGGGGCCGGAGAGGTAGGAAGCAGATAGGTAGGGGTTAACAGAGTGTCTGTGTACGTTAGCGCCTTGAAGTAAAGAAGCCTCTAAGGCTGCCCTCTCTCTTATGGCTGCCAACCACCCCGGCTCCCTGCTCTCCGGCTTTCTATCTTCTGCCTTGCTCAGCTAAATAATCCAGGATTTGCTCGGCGTGAATCTTTGTCTTAATTTCTTTTGGGGTAAAGATTTTCTCGATGATGCCTTCTTCGTTGACAAGGTAGGTGGTGCGGAGGATGCCGATAGTACGGCGCCCGCAGGCCACCTTTTCGCCCCAGCAGCCGAGTTGCTGCAGGAGGGTGGTCTCGGTGTCGGCTATCAGGGGGAAGTCCAGGCCGTGAGCGTCGGCAAACTTCTTTTGCAGGGTTTCTTTGTCCTTGCTTACGCCCACTATGGCATAGCCTGCGGCTTCGAGTTGGGCCTTGTGGGCTTGCAGAGAACAAGCCTCGGCCGTGCAACCGGGGGTATTGGCTTTGGGGTAGCTGTAAAGGATGAGTTTGCGGCCACGGAACCGGCTACTCTTTATTTCATGGCCGTGCTGGTCGGTTCCCAGGATTTCGGGGATGCGGTCTCCTATGTTCATGGTCTTTTTATTGATAAGCAATGGGCCTTGGTTGCAAGATTTTCTCACAGCACAAGGCCCATTTTCTTAGAGTTAGTTTTCTATACGTTCAAGTTTCACGGTGAAGTGACGCATAAGTTCTGTTTCCCAGGTGATGCGCACGCCGTGCTTGATGCTATTGCGGCGGTCGTATACGTTCTTAAGGGCGGCGGCGATGACGTCCATGTGGTTGTTGGTATAGACGCGGCGAGCGATGCAGAGGCGCAGGAGGTCGAGTCCTCCAAAGCGGTTTTCGCGGGTTACGGGGTCGCGGTCTGCAAGGATATAGCCTATCTCGCAACCGCGGATGCCGGCTTCGAGGTAGAGCTCTATGGCCAATGTCTGGGCGGGGAATTCTTCCTTAGGCACATTGGAGAGCACGCGGTCAGCATCAATAAAGAGGGCATGGCCGCCAACGGGGCGCTGATAAGGAATGCCATATTCGTCGAGGCGGGCAGCAAGATATTGCACTTGGCGGATGCGGGTCTCGATGTTGTCGAGCTCGGTGTTCTCCTCAAGGCCCACTGCCAAAGCAGCCATGTCGCGGCCGTTCATACCGCCATAGGTGAGGTAGCCTTCAAAGGGGATGCAATATTTCTTAGCACCTTCGTACCAGTCCTCATGACGGGTCGCAATAAAACCGCCCATATTTACAAGTCCGTCTTTCTTGGAAGACATGGTCATACCATCAGCCAGGGAGAAGGTCTCACGTACGATTTCCTTAATGCTCTTGTCGGCATAGCCTTCTTCGCGGGTCTTGATAAAGTAGGCATTTTCTACGAAGCGGGCTGAGTCGAAAATGACACGCTTTCCATACTTATCTGCCAAAGCGCGCACTTCGCGGAGGTTCTGCATTGACACAGGCTGGCCGCCGGCTGTATTATTGGTGATGGTTACAATAATGAAGGGCACTTTTTCGCCATGTTCCTGAAGTGCTTTTTCCAGCTTTGCGGGATCTACGTTGCCCTTGAAGGGGAGTTCGAGTTGTGTATCCTTGGCTTCGTCAATGGTGCAGTCAAGAGCGAAGGCCTTGCGGCTCTCAATGTGTCCCTTAGTGGTGTCGAAATGTGAGTTGCCAGGTACCACAGCTCCAGGAGCTACAAGATGGCTGAACAATACATTCTCTGCGGCACGTCCCTGATGAGTAGGAATAACGTAGTCAAAGCCTGTGAGGCGCGCAATGGTTTCTTTCAGTTGGAAGAAGGAAGAAGAGCCGGCATAGCTCTCATCGCCCATCATCATGGCAGCCCATTGACGGTCGCTCATAGCACCGGTGCCTGAGTCAGTCAGACAGTCTATGTACACTTGTTCTGATTTCAACTGGAAGAGGTTGTAGTTTGCTTCCTTAATCCATTGTTCACGTTCTTCACGAGTACTCTTACGGATGGGTTCTACCATCTTGATTTTCCACGATTCTGCAAAAGGTATTTCCATAGTTTCTTTATAATTATTTTTTTTTATATTCTATAAAACAGGATAAATATACGTTCTTTTATTGAAAAAAACAAAACTTTGAGTTATTAAATTGAAAAGAAGATGCCTAAAATAAGATATCCATAACAATCCAAAGCTTTTATGGTATTTGATTTTCTTCAAAAAAAAAGGAGAGTCTTATTGAAAAACTCTCCTTTTATAATTGTATTTTGAAAGGGTTGATCATTAAAGCTTTTCAAGCAGAAGCTTTACTTCTTCACCCAATTCCGGATCTTCTTTCAGCTTAACAAGAAGCTTAGATGCCTTTTTCTTGTCCTTTTTAACTCCAATACCTTCAAGATAACATTTTCCCACTGCGAGTTGGGCACGCTTGTTGCCCTTCTTTGCCAATTTTTCCAAATCCTTGTTGTATGAAGCGCTCAGTTTTTCGAAAGCTTGTTCATGACCTTTTTCGACAGCAGTTGCAAGATATTTGGTCGCTTTCTTCATATTCTTCTCTACTTGATTTCCTTCCATGTAGAAGCATCCGATGACGTACATGGATTCGATGTCTGTTTTAGCACTCTTTTCCAATGTCTTGCTATAGAAAGAATAGAAACTTTCTTTAGCTCCTTCGTGACCTTGGTCTTTAGACTTCATGTACCATTGAGCGGCTGTCTCAATGTTTCTGTCAACAGATCCACCTTTGTAATAGAAGTTACCTACTTGGAATTGTGCTTCGGCATCTCCTCCCTTCGCTCTTTTTTCCAACGTCTTGCTATAGAATGAGTAATACCTTTCTTTTGCTGCCTCGTGTCCTTGAAGCATGGATTTTTCCAACCATTCAGCTGCTTCTTCAATGTCTCTCTTTACTTGACCGCCCAAGAAATAGCATTCACCAATTCGATATTGTGCTTCCGCATCACCGCTCTTGGCTCTTTTTTCCAATTTTTTGCTATAGAATGAATAGAACATTTCTTTTGCACCTTCGTATTCTTGTTCCATCGCTTTGAGATACCATTCAGCGGCAGTTTCAGAGTCCTTGTCTACTCCATTAGCGTTCAAATATGAATTACCAGTTTCGAATTGGGCGCGTGCGTCACCATCCTTAGCTGATTTTTCCAAAAGCTTGCTGTAGAAAGAATAGAATTTTTCCTTAGCTTGTTCATGGCCTTGCTTCATAGCCATTTGATACCACTTAGCAGCTGTGTTGTTATCCTTTTTAACGGCATATCCATCAAAATATCCGTTACCTGTCTGGAATTGAGCTTCTGCATCACCGGCTTTCGCTCTTTTTTCCAAAATCTTGCTGTAGAACGAGTAGAATTTTTCTTTAGCTCCTTCGTGTCCTGACTGGATAGCCTTTAAGTACCATTCAGCAGCGGTTTCGTTGTCCTTTTTTACACCATTACCAGTAAGATAGGCATTACCTGTTTCGTATTGTGCACGTGCGTCACCTTCTTTTGCGGTTTTTTCCAGCATCTTGCTATAGAAAGAATAGAACTGTTCCTTAGCTTGTTCGTGGCCTTGCATCATTGCTTTTTTGTACCATTCAGCTGCTTCTTCGGCATCACGGTCAATTTCAATGGCATTTAAATAGCAGTTACCCAATTCATATTGTGCTCTTGCTTGTCCGCTTTTGGCTCTCTTTTCCAACTCCTTGCTATAAAATGAGTGGAATTTGTCCATTGCTTTTTCGTGACCTTGTTCACCGGCCAATAAAAACCATTCTGCAGCGGTCTTGACATTTCTGTCAACACCATCTCCTTTTTGGTAAGCACATCCCACTTCATATTGAGCTTGCGCATCACCTGACTTGGCATATTTTTCCAATTGTTTACTGTAGAATGAATAGAAGTTTTCCTTCACTTCATCCTTACCACGTTGGATTGCCTCATAATACCACTTAGCTGCCTTTTCCAAATCTCTTTTAACACCATTTCCTTTGAAATAGGCATTTCCAACTTCTACCACCGCTTCGATATCTCCCTTTTTAGCTCTTTTTTCGAGCCCTTTGCTCCATTCCTGTGCATTGACATTGCTGACAATGAGGACAAGCAGTAATTGCACTAATATTTTTTTCATGATTGTATAATTTATAATTTCAATTGAGTCTTGTATGGACATTATCACGTGCAAATGTAGCGTTTATTTTGAACTTTTAAAAGTTTAAATATTTTTTTTTGTTAATAAATGATTTATTCCCTTTATTAGGGTGTTCTCTATGGTTTTAATCATCTAGGTTGGACAAAGAAGTAATTTGCTAAAAAATAAAAGGTGCAGTTCCCTCAGGAACCACACCTTCATTTCTTTTGAGATAAACTCAGAATTAAGCTTCAGCAGCTTCTTCTGTTGCTTCTTCAGCAGTAGCTTCAACTTCTGCAGCAGCTGCAGCAGCCTTCTTTTCAGCTACCTTCTTAGCGATTTCTTCGTTTACCTTCTTTTCAGCTTCCAAACGAGCCTTAGCGTCAGCCTTCTTAGCTACTTCTTGCATAGCCTTCAAAGCAGCCAAACCTGTCTGCTTGTTCTGCTTCCAAGCGTTGAACTTAGCTTCAGCGTCAGCTTCAGTGAATGCGCCCTTAGCTACACCACCCTTCAAGTGCTTCATCATATAAACACCTTCCTTAGAAAGGATGTTGCGAACTGTGTCTGTTGGTTGTGCACCACATTCTACCCAGTAAAGAGCACGTTCGAAATTCAAATCTACTGTGGCAGGATTGGTGTTAGGATTGTAAGTACCAATCTTTTCAGTAAATCGTCCATCACGTGGAGCTCTTGCATCTGCAATTACGATAGAATAGAACGCATAGCTTTTGCGACCTCTTCTCTGCAATCTGATCTTAGTTGCCATTTTCTTTTAATGTTTTTTTAGTTAATGATTTGAATTTATGCAAATATCCCGTATTTGCGGGCGCAAAGGTACGTCTTTTCTTTTGTATATCAAAACATTATTCAGATTATTTCTTCTGAATGTTCATACTTGCCTTAATCAGATAGAAAATCAATAGGGCATATGCCACTAACGAAGCAAGTTCGCTCATTGGATTAGCCAACCATGCATCATTAACAAGGTTGATACCACCGAATCGCATAGCAGCACTGACAACACCCATCAATGCACCACCGGCAATGAAGCCAGAGGCGAGGAGGGTACCTTTTTCGCCACGTTCGTTGTTTATCTTTTCATCTTTGCTTCTTGTGGTTACATACCAGTTGATGGCTCCACCCACGATTAATGGAAGGTTGAGTTCCAATGGAATGAACATACCCAAAGCGAAGGCAAGTGCTGGTATATTAAAATAGGTAAGAACCAATGCCAATGCAGCACCTATTCCGTAAAGCAACCAAGGAGCACCTACACCGTTCATTAATGGGTCGATTACTGCAGCCATGGCATTTGCTTGAGGAGCTGCTAATGCACCGCTGGTAAAGCCATAGGTCTTGTTCAGGATCATGATAA
>JAZTXL010000006.1:0-14039 GCA_045636405.1 Alloprevotella sp. | reverse complement strand
CATTTCAAGCGGCGAGGTACACAGGAGGTACAAAAACAGGCGTAAAAAGGCTTAGCAACGATTAACAACGATGCTTGCACAAATAAAAATAGCACCCGTAAAGAGTGCTATATTAATCATTTATGATTGATTTAACTATTTGATAGTCAGTTACTTACTTCCCGATGCAGAAGTTTTTGAAGATGTTTTGGAGGACGGAGTCGGTGGAAACTTCGCCGATGATATCGGAGAGGTGGTGGATTGTTTCGCGGAGATCTTGGGAGATGAAGTCGCCAGAGAGATTTAATTGGAGGCCTTCAATGACTCGTGTGATGGCGTCATGTGCTTGGCAAAGTGCTTCATAGTGGCGGGCATTGGTAACTATGATGTCGCCGGAAGATATTTCGGGGAGAGCGGCGGCTTGGGTGAGGAGTTCTTCTAGCTCGTTGATATTTTGTGCTGCCTTTGCCGAGATACAGTGCACTGGCAAAGTCAAGGCTTGAAGTGATTTGATGATGGAGTCTCGTTCCTCTGTGCTGAGGAGATCGCACTTGTTGAGTAGTACGATGACTTGCTTTTCTTGGCAGCGCGATAAGATGTCCTTCTTTAGCTTTTCCGGACTATAGGGTAGGGTGGCATCAATGAGCCATAGAATGATAGCGGCTTGTTCTATTTTTTCAAATGTCTTTTCAATGCCAATGTTCTCAATGATGTCGTCAGTTTGGCGAATACCTGCTGTGTCGATGAAGCGGAACAGATGTCCATTGATGTTGAGTGTGTCTTCGATTACGTCGCGGGTTGTACCATGAATATCGCTAACGATGGCTTTGTCCTCTTTGAGTAACGTATTGAGTAGTGTAGATTTTCCTGTGTTTGTCTCTCCGACAATAGCAACAGGTGTGCCGTTCTTGATGGCGTTTCCTACGCGGAAGGATTTGCAGAGCTTGTTTATTACTTTTTCAATCTCTTTGGACAGGGTATGCAATTCGCTGCGGTCAGCGAATTCGAGGTCTTCATGATCGGAGAAGTCAAGTTCTAATTCTATCAGCGAAGTGAGATGCAAAAGTTCATCGCGTAGCCTTTTTAGCTCTTGGCCAAATCCACCCTTTAATTGGTTCATGGCCAATCTGTGATTAGCTTCTGATGTAGACGCAATGAGATCGGCCACGGCTTCTGCTTGACTCAAATCTATCTTGCCATTCAGAAAAGCGCGTTGGGTGAATTCGCCAGGCGCTGCAGTGCGACATCCTTGTTGTAGCAATAGTTGCATCACTTGACTCAGAATGTAGTGGGAACCATGACAAGAAATTTCTGTGCTTTCTTCGCCGGTGTAAGAATGAGGTGCTCTAAAAATGCTGACTAGTACCTCGTCAATTGCTTCGCTTTGCTGATTGACTATATTGCCAAAACTCAATCTGTAGGCAGTCTGCTCCTTCAGAAGTTTTCCGTTGAAGGCTTTGAAAATATTGTCGGTGGCGCTGATGGCATTAGGTCCACTTACTCGAATAATTCCGATGGCTCCTCCGGGAGCTGTGGCAACGGCGCAGATGGTGTCTTGTGAATATAAGGCAGAGTTTAAAGTATTTGTCAATGGGTTCATTTGTAAAATATTTGAGACAAAGTCTGTTCAGAAATAATAGACAAAATTACTATGTTTCTTGTAAACAAACAAATATTTTTTGTGCAGACCCTTCGCTCTGTGTGTTTGCATGGAGAAAATAAATATGCAAATTTATAAATACATGTATGTGTGTGGGTAAATCTTAAGAAAAGTTTTGTCGCAATAGAAAAATGTTGTAATTTTGCACCGCCGTTACGAGATAGCGGTATAATTCAAACCTATAAAACATTATAAAAAATGGCAACAAAAATCAGATTGCAGCGTCACGGCCGTAAGGGCTATGCTTTCTACAGCATCGTCGCAGCCGACGTTAGAGCACCACGCGATGGTAAGTTTATCGAGAAGTTAGGTACATACAACCCTAACACAAATCCTGCCACCGTAGATTTGAATTTCGAGCGTGCCCTTTACTGGGTAGAAGTAGGCGCTCAACCCACCGACACTGTTCGCAACATCCTCTCTGATGAGGGCGTTATGCTCATGAAGCACTTGAACGGCGGTGTACGCAAAGGCGCATTCGACGAAGCTGCTGCTAAGGCTAAGTTTGATGCTTGGAAACAAGCTAAGGATGCTAAGCTTAATGCTGTAGTTAGCAAGAATGCTGCTGCTAAGAAAGCTGCAGAAGAAGCACGTCTCGCTGCAGAGAAGGAAGTGAATGCTAAGATTGCAGAAAAGGTAGCTGAGAAGAAGGCTGCTGAAGCTGCTGCCAAGGCTGAGGCCGAAGCTGCTGCCGCTGCTGAAGCTGAAGCTCCCGAAGCTGAAGTAGAAGCTCCTGCCGAGGCTTAATCCGTGAGCAAGTGCCGCAGAGATGTGGCAATTGTTTAGGATAAAAAGTTTAAACGAGTCGACTGGTAGTACTTATGGTACGAGAAGTTGACTCGTTTTTTTGTATACATAGATTAGGGGATTTGCTAACTCACATATGTTAGTCCATTTCGCTTAGCAACTACGCCCAGCGTGGTCAATGCAGGGGCGAATAGGAAGAAGCGGATACCTCTCTTTGTGTAGAAGTCTACAATTTTAGAGAAGATGGAGAATGGAGGGTTGTCTATCACAATGCAGCCTTCGGGATACTCCACGCTCTCATAGTCGCCATCCTTTATCGTGTTATGGCTTTATCGATGGGTTTGAGGTGGTAGAAAAAGTCTATTTCGGGGCTTTTGTAAGTATCTGAAAATCAGTGGTCATTTTGGGGTGTTTCGAAAGTCTGATTTACGAAAAATTCCGCAAGACCTAGGAAAAATTCCGCAAGACTTTGTTTTTCCTAGATCAGACTTTTGAAAACGGGTAGTAATTGTCGGTATTTTGATGCGTAGATTCAGCCAAACAGAAAAGGGTTTATGTACAATTCTCTCCCTTCTTGAGTAACTATGAAGGCGTTGCCTTTTCTCAAATGGGAAATTTTGAACATTTGTAAGGCTGAAAGCGCCAGCGCATAGTTAAAAAAGAATAAGAAAATGAATATATTCTGAAAACTTTTTTAGCAAGCAAAGTTTTTGGTGTAACTTTGCAGTCCATTATGGCGTTACGTGCGCTCGTATATTTAATGTACACTGAAGAAAAAATATAAGACAAAATAAAATCAAAACCCTTTTTTATGAAAAGTAAAATTGCTTATCTAACCCTTTGCCTTGCCGTCTTCGCAAGCTGCAACAAGAAGAATGAGATGCCGCCCGCCAGCATGGACTTTGCTGTGCAGACGCTTGCAACTAGTCAGACCGAACTCAACACTACTTATCCTGCCGCCATCAAAGGCCAACAGGATATAGAAATCCGTCCCAAAGTGAGTGGCCACATCACCGCCCTCTTGGTTGACGAAGGAGCCTTTGTGCGCAAGGGACAAGCCCTTTTCAGAATCGACGCCACCCAGTATGCCGCAGCAGCCAACGCAGCTCAGGCACAAGTGGAGGTGGTGAAAGCCAACATTGCTACGCAGAACCTCACTGTAGAGAACAAGAAAATGCTCCGCGAGAAGGGCATCATCTCTCAGTACGACTATGACATGGCGCTCAACACGCTGGAAAGTCTCAAAGCACAGCTCGCTGCTGCACAGGCTCAGTTGACCAACGCTAAGGACCAGTTGAACTTCTGCACCGTGACCAGCCCTGCAGATGGCGTCATTGGCGAAATTCCTTACCGCGTGGGAAGCCTCGTAAGCCCCTCTACGGCTCAACCTCTGACCACCGTTTCCAACATCACCAACATGTACGCCTATTTCTCTATGAGTGAGAAGCAAATGTTGGAACTCACTCGCGGCAAGGGCGGCATTACCGCAGCCATGGATAGCATGCCGGCCGTGAAACTCGTCTTGGCCGATGGCTCAGAATATCCTGTAATCGGAAC
Source organism: Alloprevotella sp. (assembly GCA_045636405.1). GTDB lineage: Bacteria > Bacteroidota > Bacteroidia > Bacteroidales > Bacteroidaceae > Alloprevotella. The sequence goes on along the minus strand of JAZTXL010000006.1, from coordinate 10,096 downwards.
CATCACCGCCATCAGCGGTGTGATTGGTGCCAACACCGGCGCCGTTCAGATGCGTGCTACGTTTGCTAACCCCGGTCGCGTATTGCGTAGCGGCGGTAGCGGCTCAGTCCTCGTGCCCGTAAAGAGCGCAGGTTCTATCCTCGTTCCGCAGAAGGCCACCTTCGACATCCAGGACAAGAAATATGTATATGTAGTAGAAGCCGACAGCTCAGTTAGCCGTCGCGAAATCAAAGTGCTCGTACAAAACGATGGTCAGAACTTCATCGTGTCTTCAGGCTTGAAGGCCAACGAGCGTATTGTAGTGGAGGGCGTGAACCAACTGAAGGGTGGTGACAAAATTAACCCCATCACCCCCGAACAGAGCGAAGCCAACCGCAAAAAGGCCGAGCAGGCACTGAAAGATGGAAAAATGCCCGGAGAAAACTAATCCGGACAGCACTGTGAACCTCCCTAGTAAAAGAAAAAAGAACAGATGAAACTAGATAATTTTATTAACCGCCCGGTGCTCTCTACGGTAATCTCCGTAGTGATTGTCATCTTGGGAGTTTTGGGACTTGTCTCCCTGCCAATCTCCCAGTATCCCGACATTGCACCTCCCACCATCAGTGTAAGAACCACCTATCAAGGAGCCAATGCCCAGACGGTGCTCAACTCTGTAATCGCACCCTTGGAAGAGCAAATCAACGGTGTGGAAAACATGGACTACATGAGTTCTACTGCTACCAACACCGGCTCCGCAGAAATCTCTATCACCTTTAAGCAAGGAACAGACCCCGATATGGCAGCGGTGAATGTGCAGAACCGCGTGGCCAAAGCCCAAGGTTTGCTCCCTGCCGAAGTAACCAAGGTGGGTGTGATTACTCAGAAGCGCCAAAGCTCTATGCTGGTAGTGTTCTCCGTATCCGACACCTCCGGCAAATACGACATGGCCTTCATCGAGAACTATGCTAAGATTAACATCATCCCGCAGATTCAGCGTGTGAAAGGTGTGGGCGACGCCAATGTGATGGGTGCCGACTACTCCATGCGTATTTGGCTCGACCCCGAAAGAATGGCGCAGTATGGCCTCGTGCCCACAGACATTGCCGGCATTTTGGCAGAGCAAAATATTGAAGCTGCACCGGGTGCTATCGGTGAGCGAGAAAATCAAACCTACCAATACACACTCCGTTACAGAGGCCGCTTGCAGGAAGCAGAAGAGTTTGAGAATCTGGTGATTCGCTCTAACTCCGACGGCACAGTGCTGCGTGTAAAAGACGTAGCTCGTGTAGAACTCGGCCGTATGGTCTACTCGTTCTCTGGTAAGGTGAACGGCAACCCTGCTGTGTCTGCCATCGTGATGCAGACAGCTGGCTCCAATGCTACACAGATTATTTTGGATATTGAAAAACTGCTTGATGAATGTAAGAAAGACTTGCCCGAAGGTCTTGAGATTAACATCGCTCAGAACGCCAACGACTTCCTCTTTGCCTCTATCCATGAGGTGGTGAAAACCCTTATTGAGGCCTTTATCTTGGTGTTCGTAGTGGTATTTATCTTCTTGCAGGACATGCGCTCTACGCTCATCCCCTCAATCGCCATCCCTGTAGCTTTGATTGGTACCTTCTTCGCTCTCAATATGATAGGCTTCTCTATCAACCTCTTGACACTCTCGGCGATGGTGCTTGCGATTGCCATTGTGGTGGACGACGCCATCGTGGTAGTGGAAGGTGTGCATGCGAAACTTGACCAAGGATATACTTCAGCCCGTAAAGCTTCTATCGATGCTATGCGCGAGTTGGGCGGTGCCATCGTTTCCATCACGTTGGTGATGATGGCCGTGTTCGTGCCTGTAAGTTTTATGTCAGGAACCAGTGGTACGTTCTACCGTCAGTTTGGTATCACTATGGCAATTGCCATTGCGTTCTCCGCAGTGAACGCCTTGACCCTCTCTCCTGCACTTTGTGCCATCTTGCTGAAGCCGCACCACAAGGAAACCACCTTGAAGGAGCGCATGGACATAGCCTTCAAAGAAGCCCGCCAGAATATGGTACAGAAGTATGTAGAATCAATCGGTAAGTTCCTGCACCCCGTAGTTACTATCTTGTTGATTTTCATTGCTATTATCGGAATGATTGCAGGTGCTTTTGACTTTGAGGGCAATCCTATAACAACACTTCTTTTGGTAGCAATCAGTGTTGTGGCTTTGATTGGTATCTCTACTCGTAAGTTCAAAGAAGCCTTCAATAACTATTTTGAAAATGTAGTAAAGAAGTATAAAAAATCTGTGCTGAAGTTTATTCAGCGTCCTATTACCACCCTTGTGTTTGTAGTGGTAAGCTTTTTAGGCTTGATTGTCTTGATGAACATCACACCCAATGCTCTCGTTCCTTCTGAAGATACGGGTACCATCATGGGTGTTGTGACAATGCCTCCGGGAACTTCGCAAGATAAGACAGAGGCTATGCTTAGTAAGGTAGATAGTTTGGTGCGCTCAGTGCCAGCAGTGGAAAGTTCCACAGTGATTTCCGGTTATAGCTTTATTGGTGGACAAGGTCCTTCTTATGGTTCGTTCATCGTAAAACTGAAGGACTGGGAAGAGCGTGGTTTGAAAGAAAGTTCTACTGTGGTCTTCGCCAACCTCTATCTGCGCTCACGCGACGTATTTAAGGATGCCCAGGTACTCTTCTTCCAACCGCCTATGATTCCTGGTTATGGTGTGACCAACGGTTTTACTTTCAACTTGCAAGACCGTACTGGTGGCGACATCAAGAAGTTCTTTGAAGTGTCTCAAAGTTTCTTGGCAGAGTTGCAGAAGCGCCCGGAAATTGAGTCTGCTCAAACTACCTTCAACCCCAACTTCCCGGAATACCTGATAGATATTGACGCTGCTAAATGTAAGCGTGCCGGAATTTCTCCGAGTGAGATTCTCATGACCCTGCAAGGCTATTATGGTGGTCTCTATTCTTCAAACTTCAACCGCTTCGGTAAACTCTATCGTGTGATGGTTCAAGGAGAACCCAGCGACCGTACAGATTATGAGAGTCTTTATAAGATTAAAGTGCGCAACTCCAAAGGTGTAATGGCGCCCATCACTGAGTTTATCACAGTTACTCCATCGTTTGGTCCGGACAACATCAACCGCTTCAATATGTACACTTCTTTGGCTGTGAATGGTAACCCAGCTGCCGGATATACTTCAGGACAGGCTATCAATGCTATCAAGGAAGTGGCGGCCAACCATTTGCCACAAGGTTACTCTTTTGAGTTCTCAGGACAGACGCGTGAAGAAAGTACAAACGATAGTGCTACGTACTTAGTATTTATACTCTGCTTCGGCTTTATCTACTTGTTGCTTTCAGCTCAGTACGAGAGCTATATCCTTCCGCTCTCCGTATTGTTGTCAGTACCCTTCGGTTTGCTCGGCTCGTTTGTCTTCATTTGGGCAATGGCCGGCTTGAACAGCATTGTTCCCATCTTTGGTGAGGCTGCTAATAATATCTATGTACAGATTGCGCTCATCATGTTGATAGGTCTTTTGGCAAAGAATGCCATCCTTATCGTAGAGTTCGCCCTTGAGCGCCGACGCATGGGTATGAGTATCTCATGGGCAGCAGTGCTTGGTGCCGGAGCCCGTTTGCGTCCTATCTTGATGACCTCTTTGGCGATGATCATTGGTTTGTTGCCTTTGATGTTTGCCTTTGGTGTAGGAGCAAATGGTAACCGTTCTTTGGGTACAACAGCTATCGGCGGTATGCTTATCGGTATGATTTTCCAAATATTCATTGTGCCGGCGCTGTTCGTAATCTTCCAGTATCTCCAGGAGAAGGTTAAGCCGATGGAGTGGGAGGATATCAACAACTCAGAGGCTACAGCCGATATTGAACAGTATAGTAAGTAAAAGGAAATGGTTTAGGGAGAAGATGGAGCTGTTGTGCTCCACCTCCTCTCGGCCTCTAAACTTAATAAGAAAATGAAGAGACACATATTATATATTATAAGTGGATGCCTTCTCCTATCGGGTTGCAAAATTTATAAGAACTATGAGCGCCCGGCCGAGATGGAACAACTTTCCGGACTCTACCGCGATGTGGCAGAGAACGATACTGTGAACTTCGGCAATCTGCCCTGGCGTCAGGTATTTACCGAACCTCAGTTGCAAACCTTGATAGAGAAAGCCCTTGTCAACAATGCTGATATGAAAAAAGCTGAGTTGAACATACAGAAGGCCAAGGCCGGTCTCAAGGTGGCCAAATTGGCCTACCTGCCTTCCATGGCAATTGCGCCGCAAGGAACAGTATCTTCCTTCGATTGGAGCAAGGCTTCGCAGACCTATTCTATTCCCCTTTCTGCTTCTTGGGAAATCGGACAGATGGGCTATCTGCGCAATGTGAAGAAGCAAGCCGACGTGATGCTGCTCCAATCAAAAGTGGCTAAGGAAGCTACTCAAAGCGCTATCATTGGCGGCGTGGCTACCCTCTATTATACCCTTACCATGCTTGACGAGCAACTCCGCACTACAAAGGAGACCATCGTGCTCTGGAAGAAAAATGTAGAGGCTATGGAGGCGATGAAAGAAGCCGCCATGGTCAATGAAGCCGCTGTGGCGCAGACCAAAGCCAACTACTATGAGTTGCAAGCCAGTGTGCCCAAACTTGAGAACAGCATTCGCCAGGTGGAAAACTCCTTGAGTATCCTGCTCCACGAAACTCCACAAGCTATTCAGCGTGGTGCTTTCACCACAGATGGTTTCCCTGCAGAGATGTCCGCCGGAATTCCCCTGCAATTATTGTCAAACCGCCCCGACGTGCGCTTGGCAGAATACAATTTGGCCAGCAAATTCTACGATGTGAATGTGGCTCGTTCTGCCTTCTATCCCGGTCTGACCATCACAGGCGCTTTGACCTTTACAAATAGTGCAGGTTCTATGGTTCTCAATCCCGGTAAGTTTATTGCCTCGGCAGTAGGTTCTATCGTGCAGCCCCTCTTTGCGAATGGTCGCCTGAGAGCCAACTTGAAAGTGAAGAAGCTCGATATGGAAGCCGCTGAGGTAGACTTCCGCGAGGCGTTGCTCAACGCAGGTATGGAGGTGAGTAATGCGCTCGACGCCTATCAGACCGCTATCAAGCAGCAGACCTTGCGAGAAAAAGAAGTGGTGGAGATGGAGCGTGCTAACGAGAATATCCAGTTCCTCTTTACACACACCAACACCACAAGCTACCTCGAAACCCTGACAGCTCAGCAGGGCCTTCTCTCAGCCCAGTTGGCCCTCATCAACGATAAGTATTCCAAGGTGCAAGCCGCTATCAACCTCTACCAGGCTTTGGGCGGTGGCCGACAATAATAACAGAAAGAGCAGAACGCCCCTCCAACGTTGAGCGGGCTTCTGCTCTTGAAAATTTCCAATAAGTATAAACCTAAACCCTAATATCTTATGATCAGTCCGTTAGCATATGTACACCCTGAAGCCAAGTTGGGCAACAATGTAGAGGTGATGCCTTTTGCCTACATTGCCAAGGGGGTAGAAATAGGTGATAACTGTATCATCCACCCCCATGTGAGCATCCTTGAAGGTACCACGATGGGTAGTGACAATATTGTATATCAGAATACTGTTATCTGTGCCACACCGCAGGACTTCCATTACAAAGAAGGCGACGTTACCCGCGTAGTGATAGGTAACAATAACCGCATCCGCGAGAATGTGGTGATTGCCGGAAGCAGCTTTGAAGGCAAGGCAACCACCATTGGTGATGGCAACTTCTTGATGGACCAGGTACACGTTTGCCACGATGCTGTTATCCATAATCATTGTGTTATTGGTATCGGTGTGATTATCTCCGGAGAGTGCGACATCCAAGACTACTCAATTCAGAGCTCCAATGTTGTAGTACACCAGCATGTGCGTGTGGGCCGCTATTCGCTTATACAAAGTGGATGCCGCGTACAGAAGGACGTGCCACCCTATATGATTCTTGGTGGCAATCCTGCAGCTTACCATGGTGTGAATGCCGTAGTGTTGAAGCACGTAGGTTTCTCTGAGCGTGTGCTTCGTCACATAGCCAACACCTATCGTCTCATCTATACAGGCAACTTTAGCCTCGAAGATGCTGTTGTCAAGATTCCTGAGCAAATACCTATGAGCTCAGAGATAGATGATATTCTCCACTTCATTAAGCACACCGAACTTGGCATTGTGCGCAATATGAAAGAGGATTAAAACTGCATTACAAGTTAAGCGATTAGTATCCTAATCTTATACAGCAAGAGCTATGCACATGTGCGTAGCTCTTGCTGTATGTTTGATATCGTAATCTGATAACTTCAAAAAGTATGAAGGAAAAGGTGTTCTTCTACTTCTAAGTGTTTCAATTATTGCAATTGGTAACATGGCTTGTTACCCAAAGTAACTTCCTATGTTACTCGAAGTAACTTCCCATGTTACCGCAAGTAACAAGCCTTGTTACGAAAAATATAAAATGTCTTTTTGACAGAGAAGTGGAGGGCATTGCTAGGGGCAAGGAAGAAGATAATCAAAAATCTCTAATCCTCGGTGAGATTAGAGATTTGAAAACATGTTCTTGGACTTACAGCTCTGGCAGGAATCCCTCCCTTACATAGAAATCGTATAACGTCTTGTCAAATTGGTAAAGCTCTGTTTGGTTGGAACTTTCGGTTGCATTTTCTTCTACAAGAGGATGTAAAATACCAAGGCGCAAGAGTTTTTTAGGAAATAAAGAGGCTTTTTCTTCCAAGCCGGAGATGGCTTTGTAAAGTGTCTCCAATTGCGCGAGCGTAAAATTGTGGGGGAGTGCTTGCTGGCCTATCGGATGGAAAAACACATCGCGGCGCAGGCTTTTAATGGCTATTTCCAGCATGCGGTTGTGGTCAAAGGCTAAAGGTGGTACTTCATCTAAAGCAAACCAGCGGGCATGGGCTGCATCATCCCCGGCACATACATTCTGTAGCACAGTCACAGCGTAATAGGATACAGTAACGATACGCTCGCGAGGGTCACGAAATGGTTGGCTGAAGGTGTGAAACTGCCGAAGATGTACTCCCTTGAGTCCTGTCTCTTCTTCCAATTCGCGTAATGCTCCCTCCTTGCATGGCTCGTCCATGTTGAGGAAACCGCCGGGGAAAGCCCATTTCCCTTTGTGAGGCTCGCCGCCACGTTCTATCAGTAGCACTTTTAAACTTGTGCCGTCAAAACCGAAGACAATGGAATCCATCGTCACGGCAGGATGGGGGTACTCATAGCAGTAGTTCTTTATCGTCATATTCTTAAAGATGTAAAATTGTGCAACAGACTCATTCCATATCTAGAAAATCTCTATGCGTAGCTATGCATCCCTCCTAAGAGGTGGTTGACTCCATAGTAACACATGATGATGGTAATGAAAGCAAATATGTTGTAGGTAAAAAAAATAATCCGATTTGTAAATACACCAAGCAAACGGTGGTGCAGTAGTGGTGTGTATACCAATAACGTGATGAGCGCCCATGTCTCTTTAGGGTCCCAACTCCAATAGCTCCCCCATGCAATATTACCCCAAATAGCACCAATGAAAATACCTGCCATGAGTAACAAAATTGCAGGAGCAAGTAATGTTTTTGTGAGATGAAATAATTTTCTGTTTTCAGAAAAATGGCCCAATAGAGCAGCCGTGCTGAGTAGTGCTGTTGTTAATAAGAGACCATATGCTGCAATAATTGATGTGACATGGAAGATTAAAAGGGGCGATCTCAAAATCGGAGGCATTGGCTGAGGAAAGGGCAGAGAGCCATTGGGCGCCGCAGCAAAAAGAGTGAGTGTATAGAGGACGATGAAAAGTATACACAAGAAGGGGCGTCTGTAGAAATGAATTCCTCCCATACAGCCGAAGAAAGCTAATAATAACATGATGTCTGTTTCTCCGGAAAAAGGAAATTGCTGAATTATACTTCCGCGGAGAACGAGTATTGCTAAACACCAAATTGCAATAGCATATAAACTAATCTGTAGAGCTATATGTACTCTCTTTGTAATTTGGGCTTGGTTCCTCCAAATGAAAAAATAGCTTAAGATAAATAATATGCCACCTCCTGCAGCAAGTAAAATGTAGGGATGGTCTAGGAGTACATAAACTGGTGTGATATCTATTTGTAATAAAGTAAAAGCAATTCCGCTTCCAATACCCACGGCAGTAAAAAGAGAAGGACGAATAAGTGCTTTCAATAGTTTCTTATGTTTCGATATACGGAGTATGACCCCGATAAACAATAAACTATACCCTAAATAGGTGATACCAATCCCAAATGGGTCGTGGCTTACACACAAAGAACAATAGTGTGGACTTACATCTTGTAGACAAAACCGCCAATGTTTGTATTTGAATATTTTATTGACAGATATTTCTCCCATTTTCTGTGAACCATCCGACTCGTATACGGCAAGTTGGCAGACAAAGTCAGTTGGGGTGTTTGATTCTTCTTGTGTGATTTTACTATCCAGAAGTTGTATGGGGAAGGGGAGATGCCCAATTGTTCCATTTGAGGAGAAAAATCCATTGGTGGGTTGAGTGTAAGTGGACAAATCTAGTGTTCCTTCTTCCCCTTTGATGTGTGATACGAACGATCCTAAAAGTATAATTATGAGAGCAATATGTAAGGTGTAGATACTGATGTTGGATTTGTGGCGCTGATGCCAAAATAAGAGAGAAGAGAATATCGCAGCTATGCCCCAGAGAATGAGCATGAAAGGAGATGAGTAAAAAGATTCGGCATTTCCGTTAGAGGGAAAGAAATAATCTGCTAAAGAACCAATGGCTAGAAGCCCGGCAAGAAGAATCAATGAGCCGAATGATACAACCTTAAGCCATTTTGTCTTTACTAAATCCATATTCTATCGGAGTAACGCATTGGCAAAGTTAAACAAACTTACCGGTTGAGCCAACTCTTATATAAAGGATATCTATGGAGAAGCACTTGGTGTAGGTAAAATACCCAAAATATGTGAGGCCTGTTTTTCCAAAAAAATATTATTTTTGCTTGTCACTTTATGCGTAATTACGGGTGATAAAAGATTATAGAGAATCGGTAAGGAAAAAGAATATGAAAAGTGGATATAGAGAAACCGATAAAATATGTGAGATAATCAGCTCTTCTCCAAGTATATTGCAGATGATGTGTCGTTTCGGTATACCCTTAGGGGTTGGCGAGAAGACGGTGCGTCAGGTCTGTGAGGAGAGTAATGTTCATACAGGAACATTTTTGGCGGTAGCCAATCAGATGAGCGGTGTGCCCTGCAGTTCGTACGAGGCAGAACCAGATGTTTCAGTTGCAGCTTTGGTGGATTATCTCAGTCGTTCACACCATTATTTTTTAAATTTTCAATTGCCAAATATACGTAGGAAGTTGCTCGAAGCTATTGATTGCTCTCCCGAGAATGAGGTGGCCTATTTAATCCTAAAATTCTATGATGAATACATGAGTGATGTGAGGCGCCATATGCAACATGAAAATAAAAAGATATTTTCTTATGTGGAGCGCTTACTTTCAGGGGTTAGATCAGATGATTTTGAGATAGCTCGTTTTGCTAAGAGCCATGAAGGCGTAGATAGAAAATTGCAGGAACTGAAAAATATAATTATAAAGTACTATAACCCCGGTTCAGGTTCCTCTGATATGTTGAGTAATGTACTTTTTGATATTTTCAACTGTGAAGCAGATTTGCACGCACATTGTAAAGTAGAAGATGAATTGTTTGTTCCTGCTGTCCAGAAACTAGAAATTCAGGTTGAGGCTATGGCAAACGATGAAGTGAATGATGGGGATTCAAGCACAGGAGAAACCAAAGAAAATCTTTCGGAGCGAGAAAAAGAAATAGTAGTTTGCATCGTGCGTGGCATGACTGGGAAGGAAATTGCCGACCGCCTTTTTATCTCTTTCAATACGGTGTTGACACATAGGAAAAATATTTCCCGTAAACTTAATATTGGCAGGGTGGACAAAAAGTAGGATGAACCCTCTGTAATTATATGATTTCCATATCTTTGTAGAAATTATCATTGATATGCTAAAAAAAATGCTTTTATTGTAGTTCTTCTGAGGTAGTCAAGAATGGTTTGAGAGGCCG
>JAZTXL010000005.1:0-35608 GCA_045636405.1 Alloprevotella sp. | reverse complement strand
TTCACCATGCGGCCGTTCAGGTCGTACACGTCGGCCGGCCATTCTTCCAGTGTCACGCTTTCTATGCCCGCCACTTCTCCTTCTACAATGTTATACTTATTCCAAGGCGCTACATTATAGGCCTCGGATGCGCCGACAGGTACATAGATTGTCTCAAGATTGCTGCATTCGTAGAATAAATAGTCCCCAACAGTAGGGGGTGTAGCCCTTTGCATAGTAATGCTCGTTAGGCCGGAGCACAAAGCGAACGCATATTCTCCTATATAGGTTACGGAGTTGGGAATCTCGATGCTCGTTAGGCCGAAGCAGTCCCAGAACGCATAATCTCCTATCGAGGTCACGGAGTTGGGAATCTCTATGCTCCTTAGGCCGAAGCAACCAGCGAATGCACCTTCTCCTATCGAGGTTACGGAGTTGGGAATAACTATGCTCCTTAGGCCGAAGCAACCAGCGAACGCATACTCTCCTATCGAGGTCACGGAGTTGGGAATCTCTATGCTCGTTAGGCGAGAGCAATTATAGAACGCAAACCCTCCTATCGAGGTCACGGAGTTGGGAATCTCTATACTCGTTAGGCCGGAGCAATCAGAGAACGCATAATCTGCTATCGAGGTCACGGAGTTGGGAATAACCGTATTCTGACAACCAGCAATCAATTTATTACTTGAAGTCTCTATAATGGCATTACAATTTTCTCTGGAATCATAATAAGAATTACCTTCCTCTACCACTATGCTCGTTAGGTCGGAGCAACCATAGAACGCACGTTCTCCTATCGAGGTCACGGAGGTGGGAATCTTGATGCTCGTTAGGCCGGAGCAGCCCCAGAACGCAAGTTTTCCTATCGAGGTCACGGAGTTGGGAATCTCTATGCTCGTTAGGTTGGAGCAATTAAAAAACGCATCATCTCCTATCGAGGTCACGGAGTTGGGAATAATCGTATTCTGACAACCAACAATCAATTTATTACTTGCAGTTTCTATAATGGCATTACAATTCTCTCTAGAATCATAATAAGAATTACCTTCCTCTACCACTATGCTCGTTAGGCCGGAGCAACCTCTAAACGCAAAATCTCCTATCGAGGTCACGGAGTTGGGAATCTCTATGCTCGTTAGGCCGGAGCAACCATCGAACGCCAAATCTCCTATAGAGATCACAGAATTGGGAATCTCAATGCTCGTTAGGCCGGAGCATTCATAGAACGCACAATATCCTATCTCGGTCACGGTATAGTCTACTCCATACACCCAAATACTGGCGGGAATCACTATATCACCGCTGTACTTTGTACCATATTTATTTTTGGTCACCCCAGCAGTATTGTCTGATTCATTAAGATAGTAGTAGATGCCATCTACCTCGGTTTGCGCCATTGCTGTCATAGTAAAGAGCAGGAGCAATGAGAAAAGGGTAAGTCTTTTTTTCATAAGAATTCTATATTTAGGTTTTTCATCTATTCCGTTTCTGCAAAGCCACGATGGCACGTCGCCGCTATGCGCCGCCAAGAGGCTATGAGTCGTTACAAAGGTAACAACAAAGGCCCATTTTACCCCCCGTTTTGTTAAATCTTGTTAATATTTATATTTTTCTTTTAAGAAGTCTGCTTATAAAAAACGGAGCAGCGCGGCGCAGCCCTCCCACCCCGTTTTTTGCTTTTGTAACTAATTAAAAATCAAGGGCCATTTTCGTGAAGCCCCCTCCTATCCTCCCCCTAAAAGGGGAGGTGGTCTTTTTAGTTTTTTTAATCAGCTGATTTTCAAGGGGTATTTCCGGGCGTTTCTTAGTAAACTTCTAGGAAAAACTCGGAGTTTACCAGGAAAAATTTGTAGTTTACTAAGAACGCGAAAGTAACTACTAAGAAAAACGGGGTGATGTGAGGGAGTTTTTGGGAGTGTCGCCAAGAGGTTGGTCGTTAATTTTTCAAAAAGGAAGGAGTGCTCTTCTTTTTCATTTAGGCAGAAAATTTTCTATCGTCCCGAAAAAATGTATTTTTGCAGTCAGAAGGTATTTTCAAGGAACGAGATGGACAAATATTCTAAAGGTATATCTATATTAGCTTGGGTGGCACTCGCATTGTTGGTGGGCGGCGGCCTTTTCTGTTCTGTCTATTTTTGGAGAGAGGGGCGCGTGCGCTCGGAGATAGAGGCTTACGAGATTCTGCAATACAACCACGACACCTTGGACTATGTACATTTCCTGGAGGAGTATCCCCACAGCGAGCATTACCTTGAAGTGCGCACACGCCTGTTGGAGCTGAAAGCGATGCATGCTGCCTGGAAAAAGATAGAGCATAGCGGGGAGCGCCAGGACTTTGAGCAGTTTTTGGAAACCTACTCGGACATGCATTTCTCCCAGTTGTGTTTCATAAAGTTGGACTCTATCGACTGGGTTGCGGCTCAGGAAGAGAACACGCCTGAGGCCTATCTGCGCTATATGGATGCTCACAAGGACAGTCGTTACTATGCCGAGGCCTCGATTGCTGCCGATGCTTTGGCGCTGAACTATGTGGGCGTGGAGGAGCAGCAGGAAATAAAGCTCCTGCTCCAACATTTCTACCAGGCTCTGAGCGATAACGATCATAGTGTGCTCAGCACTTGCCTTGCGCCTACCGTTGGCGATTTTCTGGGGCAGCGCAACACGCCAAAGGACTCTGTGATTGCTGCCATCGGCAAGAAGTTTTGCTCCGCTACGAAGAAATATAATTTTACTCTCGGCGAGGATTTCCAATTTAGCAGAATGCCGGCCGCCAATGGCAGCATCAACTACCATATCAACTTCTGCGTTTCCCGCAGAGCCAAGAGTTTGGAGGCCGACACTGCCTCTACCACCTACACAGCTACCGCCGAGATAAACTCTGCCAATCAGATATCCGGACTGGCCATGCAAGAAACATCCCAACAATAACCCATAAAACTATTTATCCCTATGAGTAAATTAGTGATTAACTCTTACGAAGAATTTGAGAAGCAAGTAGGTCAAGTACTTGGCACGTCCGAATGGCTTGAGGTTCCACAGGAGCGCATCAATATGTTTGCCGACGCCACCCTCGACCACCAATGGATTCATATTGACACAGAGAAAGCCAAGGAAGGTCCGTTTGGACAGACCATTGTACACGGATACCTCACCCTGTCTCTCTTACCCTACTTGTGGCAACAAATCATAGAGGTAAACAATCTTAAGATGATGGTAAACTACGGCATGGACAACATGAAGTTTGGCCAAGCCGTACTGTCCGGCCAGAGTGTTCGCATGGTTGCCTCGTTGCAAAGCATAGCCAACCTGCGCGGCATCTGCAAGGTGGAAGTAAAATTTACCATTGAGATAAAGGACCAGCGCAAGCCTGCCTTGACCGGCGTGGCTACTTTCCTTTACCACTTCAACTAACAAAACATTCCCGCCGTCTCTTGTTTGCGAGCAAGGGGCGGTGGGAATTTCCTATCAAACAGCCCGGAAATGTCTGATACTTACTTAACCCTCTCCGCCCCCGGCGAGAGCATCTATACAGAGAAGCGCAGTCGCTTCCTGGCTTTCGCCATGCATGTAGCCAACGAGGAGGAGGTAAAAAGCAAGGTGGCCGAGTTCAGAAAGAAATACTACGACGCGCGCCATGTTTGCTACGCATATGCTCTCGACTTCGACGCCAGCCGCACCCGCGCCAACGACGATGGCGAGCCCTCCGGCTCGGCCGGTCGCCCCATTCTCGGGCAGCTGCGCTCTGCCGGCGTGACATTCACCCTCGTCATTGTAGTACGCTACTTTGGCGGCGTGAAGCTAGGCACCGGCGGATTGGTAGTGGCCTATAAGACGGCGGCGGCCGAGGCCTTACAAAATGCCACCATAGAGGAGCGCATCATCACAGCCAGCATCAGTTTTTCCGTGCCCTACGCCGATGCCGATACGGCCATGCGTTTTGTAAAAGAGGAAGGCGCCGAAATCACAGCCAGAGATTATACCGCCACCGACACTTTGCTTACAGCCTCCATTCGCCTTGACGACGAGGAACGCCTTAGGCAAAGACTCTCCAAGATTCTTTCGCTCCACTTCACCGATGCCGAAGAGGAGTCTTAGCCCTTTTCCATAGCAACCATGCTTGCTCTTCTAGAACTCTCCCTCGCCTCGCCCACATTCCAAATGGCCGAAAGTCTTTACACAGAGGCTTTCCCCACAGAAGAAAGGCGCCCTTTGGAAACATGGCGCCGTTTGCTTGAAGAAGAACCCGCGTTTCATATTTACGAGATACACTCGGCCAACGGCTTTGCCGGCTTCGTCAGTTATTGGGAGCTGGCAGGGTTTATCTTCGTCGAGCACTTTGCCATCCGCCCCGCCCTGCGCTGCTGCGGAGTGGGCAGGGAGTGCATCGAGCTTCTCAAAGAAAAGTTCGCTCCTTTGCCGCTGGTGCTCGAAGCCGAACTGCCCGAAAGCGAGATGGCCTGCCGGCGCATCGGCTTCTACGCTCGTTGTGGATTCAGTCCTTCGCCCCGCCCCTACCTGCAACCTCCGTATCGCAGGGGCGACAGTTGGCTGCCGTTGCTCTTGCTCTGCACGGACGAAACCTTTTTGTCGCAACACTTCCCAACCATCCGCCAACAGATTTACCACAGCGTTTACCATTGCGAAACTCCCTCCGAGGAAGCATAAAACGGACACCGCATCTTCCGAGCCTCAGAAACACCCTTCACAACCGTCTGATTACCTGCAGAGACATTCGGCCATTTCTTAGCAAGTCAAGAGTCGAGAGTTGGGCATAAATTTCTGCGTCTTGACCACTCGGCCGTCCCATTCCTTGACTTTCCAAGCCTCCAACTCTTAACATCCGGACTTTTTATCCTCTACTATTAAAAGTAACGCGGCGTGTTACAAGTTGTAACATGGCTCGTTACAAAATTTTCTAAACGCCTGAGAGCGCCGGCCTGTGGAGCGCGTTTTCGAAAGTCTGATCTGCGAGAAATTCCGCAAGACCTAGGAAAAATTTCTTAAGACCTAGTTTTTCCTAGATCAGACTTTCGAAACGCCTACCCTTTGGGGTTGAAAATTTTCCGCTACGTAAAACAAAAAGAGAGGCTTCGGGACCATCGCCCAAAGCCTCTCTCCGTACAAGTGCAAAGATCTAAAGCACACGTGTCAGTCTTTCTATAAAATCCGAAGCCTCGTCCATTGTCAAACACAGCGGCGGGAGCAAGCGCAGAATGTTGGTAGAAGCCGCTCCGGTGAAGACATGTTGCTCCTTTACCAAGCGAGTGCGCAGTTCTTTGATGGGGTGGTCAAACTCTATGCCAATCATCAGTCCGCGCCCACGCACTTCTACGATGCCGGGCAACTTTTTCAGTTCCGTCAACAGATAATCGCCCACATGCGCTGCATTTTCTACAAGATGCTCCTGCTCCATCACCTCAAGAACGGCCAGTGCCGCCGCGCAAGCCAAATGGTTGCCGCCAAAGGTGGTGCCCAACTGGCCATAAGCGGGGATAAACTCCGGCGAGATGAGCACTGCCGAGAGTGGAAATCCGTTGCCGATGCCCTTAGCCACGGTGATTAAGTGAGGCTTAACGCCGAGGTGCTGATGAGCAAAAAATTTTCCGCTACGCCCATATCCGCATTGTATCTCGTCGCATACGAGCACCGCTCCATGCTGTCGGCATGCCTCAGCAAGGCCTTGCACAAACGCAGGCTCTGCCATTCGGATGCCACCAACTCCCTGGATACACTCCACAATGACGGCTGCCACGTCGCCCTTTTGCAGCTCGCGCTCAAAGGCCGGCAAGTCGTTCATCGGCAAGAAGTCCACATGTCCGCAGGCGTTGATGGGTGCCACAATCTTAGGATTGTCCGTAGCCTCAACGGCCAGCGAGGTGCGTCCGTGGAAGGCTTTTTCTACAGCAAGCACTCGCTTCTTTCCGGTGTGGAAGGAAGCCAGTTTCAAAGCATTCTCGTTGGCCTCGGCGCCGGAGTTTACGAGGAAAAGGCTATAGTCTTCATAGCCACTGAGGCGTCCGAGTTTCTCAGCCAGTTCGCTTTGCAGGCGGTTGATGACAGAGTTGGAGTAGAAACCCAATTGGTTGAGCTGGGAAGTGAGTCGCTCCACATAACGGGGATGCGTGTGGCCAATGCTAATGACGGCGTGACCGCCATACATATCTAGATATTCCTGCCCCTCGGCATCCCAAACACAGCAGCCCTTGCCGCGCACAATGTCAATATCAAAGAGGGGATAGACGTCGTAGAGTTTCATTTTTTAAGCGATGGGGTTAGTTTAAAAAGCCAAAGGCTTCAAGCGCAAGCCGGCTGTTTCTTCCAGGTCGAACATCAGGTTCATGTTTTGCACAGCCTGACCCGATGCGCCCTTCAGCAGATTGTCTATACAGCTTGTTATCAAAAGTTTGTCGCCATGGCGCTCTACGTGCACCAAACATTTGTTGGTGTTGACCACTTGTTTCAAGTCGATGGGATGATCCACATAAAACGTAAAGGGTGCCTCGGCATAATAGTCCTTATAGATTTTTACCACCTCGGCTTCGGGTAAGTCGCAGCGCACCACCTCGGTGGCAAAAATGCCGCGTGTAAAGTCGCCGCGATAGGGAATAAAGTCGAGCGCATAGTCGAAGGAAGGCTGCAACTTCTTTATGCTCTGCAAAATCTCCGGCACGTGCTGATGTTCAAAAGGCTTGTACACACTCATATTGCCGCTGCGCCAGGAGAAGTGGGTGGTAGATGAGGGTTTAACACCGGCGCCCGTCGAACCGGTGATGGCATTCACCATGATGTCGCTATCGAGCAAGCCTTCAGCAGCCAGCGGCAACAATCCCAACTGTATGCAAGTGGCAAAGCAACCGGGGTTGGCCACATGGCGTGCTCCGCGCAATGAGAGACTATTGAGTTCCGGCAATCCATAGACATAGTCGTTGTCCTCGCTTGCCAGGCGAAAGTCCTGAGCCAAATCGACGATGCGCACATCGGCTGGAATGTAATGATCCTCTAAGAAGGCGCTGCTCTTGCCGTGGCCGAAGCAGAAGAAGACTACGTCTACATTTTCAAAGGGCAGTTCGTCGGTGAAACGCAGGTTGGTTTCTCCGTAGAGACCACTGTGCACATCGGCCAACAAATTGCCGGCATTGCTCTCGCTATTGGCAAACACGATTTCAACCTCGGGGTGGTTCACCAAAAGGCGAATCAGTTCGCCCGCAGTATATCCTGCCGCACCAACAATGCCTACTCTTATCTCATTTTTCATACTCTGTTTTTTTAGGAACTATAATAGCCATTATTATATACAGCAAAAGTCCGGGGAAGCAGGACGAGAAGAGCGACAGCAACACATAGCCTACTCGCACCAAGGTTGCATCCAAATCGAAATACTCGGCGATGCCGCCACAAACTCCTGCTAATTTTTTGTCGTCTGACAGATACAATTTCTTGTTACTCATAATTTAATATTCCTTACCTAAATCATTTTCGTGGTTAGCATAATATACGCGAAGCGGAGTGGAGAGCACCTTGATAAAGCCTTTGGCCTCCTCGGCAGTCCAGCCTTTCTGTGTCTCGCCATACTCGCCAAGCTTGGTCTTTACCAAATCGTCCTTGCTCTCTACGCCGACGGTAGAGAAGCCCAACGGGCGCAACTCAAGAATCACCGTCCCGTTGACATAGCGCTGTGAGCTTTCGAGCATGGCTTCTATGTCTCTCATCACCGGCTCCAGATACTGACTCTCATGTAGGAACATGCCGTACCAGCCTGCCACTTGATCCTTCCAGTATTGCTGCCACTTGGAAAGTGTATATTTTTCCAGGAACTTATGGGCGGCGATGATCAGCGAGGGAGCTGCGGCCTCGAAACCCACTCTGCCTTTAATGCCGATGATGGTATCGCCCACGTGCATATCGCGGCCGATGGCATAGGCGGCGCCAATTTCTTCCACACAACGTATGGCTGCTATCGGGTCGTCGTAGCGGCAGTCGTTGATGGCTTTCAGTTCTCCGTGCTCAAATGTGAGGCGGAGCTGCTCCTTACCTTCTTTGGTCGGTTGTTTGAGATAAGCAGAATCAGGTAAGCCCTGCGCTGAATCCAATATTTCTCCGCCACAAATACTCGTTCCCCAAAGGCCCACATTGTAGCTGTACTTCAGTTTTGCAAAGTCGGCAGCAAATCCTCCTTGATTCAGATAGTCCACTTCCTCTTGACGCGTCAAAGTTTTATCGCGGGTGAGGGTGATGATTTCCACATCGGGACACATCACCAAGAAGGTCATGTCGAAGCGCACTTGGTCGTTGCCCGCGCCGGTAGATCCGTGGGCAATGGCATCGGCTCCTATTTCTTTGGCATAGCGTGCGATGGCCATGCCCTGAAAGATGCGCTCGGAGGAAACAGATATGGGATAAACGCCGCCGCGCAACACATTTCCGTAGACCATATATTTCAAGCTGCGGTCATAGTACTCGCGTGCCACGTCGAGTGTAGCATATTTCGTGGCGCCCAACTTGTAGGCGTTCTCCTCGTTCTGTTTCAATTGCTCGGCGCTGAAGCCGCCTGTGTCGGCGCATACGGCATGCACTTCATATCCTTTTTCGCGGGCCAGATACATTACGGTGTAGGAGGTATCCAATCCGCCGCTGTAGGCCACCACTACTTTTTTCTTCTTCATCGTATATAATATAATAATGTGTGGGTAGAACAACTAGGCATTGCCTTCTGTCTTTCTGATAAACTCCATTACGTCCTCGGGAATTTCTACGGGAAGTTTGTCATCGGGATGGCGAGCGGGGTCGTATAGCATGCCGGTGCAAACACAATATTTTCTTCCGGTACGAGCCAGCACATCGCAGTTGATACAGCAGGGTTGGTCGGGGGTGCCACAACCTTTCCAGTACTCATCGTCTTGTGTCAGCTCCGAAAAAGGAACGGGCACATATCCCAAAGCGGTGTTGATGCGCATCACGGCGCCACTACTTGTCAGACCAAAGATTTTTGCTTGCGGCCAACGTACGCGACTCAGAGAGAAGGCCAGGCGCTTGATGCGTGTTGCCAGGTGATGGCCTCGAAATTTGGGTACAACAATAAGACCGGAGTTGGCCACGTAGTGTTTGTTTTCCCAGCTTTCGATATAGCAAAAGCCGGCAAACTCATCTCCATAGAGGGCGATAATAGCCTTGCGCTCCTTCATCTTGGTGGCCAGATACTCGTGCGTACGAGAGGCGATGCCCGAACCACGCACCTTGGCGGCGTCGGTTATGGTTTGCAAGATGATGTCCACATATTTTTCGTGTGAGGCATCGGCCACTACCACGCTGATGCCATCATTGTATTCGTCCATAGTTTTGTCTTATCTGATAATATTTTTCTATTCGTATAATGTGCCGCCGGCTTAAAGGTCGGCGTTTGCTACATTTGCCACTTCCGGAAAATACTTTGAGAGCACTTCTACCAAGCTTGCCGGCTTCGTACCTTCTGTCATCACGGCAATCACCGTATCGTCGCCTGCCACTGTTCCGGCCAACTCTGCCAAATCCAGAGAATCGATTTCGGTGGCCAGCGATGCAGCAAAGCCCGGACGGGTATGCAGAACGGCTATGTTTCCTGAGAAGACTATGGAGCGAAGCCCCACTGTATTGCTCACCATCGACAAGACAGCACTACTGACGGGCCGACGGTAATGTGGGTTTTCCGGTAGGATATATTTGTAGCCTGCAGCTGTAGTGGTCTTTACTGCCTTGATACGGCGAAGGTCGCGCGAGAGGGTGGCTTGCGTCACACTGAATCCGCAGCGCTCTAACTCTTGGAGTATCTCTTCCTGGCTACCCACTTCTTTACCTACAAGCACAGCTCGCAAGGCTTCCAATCGGTTGAGTCTGTTTTTCATATTATTTTCTTATAGTAAGTATTGATTTAGATTTTCGTAGTGCAAATATACAATTCCTATTACTTTTATGCAAAAATATAGGGACTTTTATTATAAAAATTATACAATATGCAAGATATATACGAAAGCGGTTGTATAAAACTTTGTGCTTTCCGAGATTTTAGAGGAGCCATTTTTTGAGGGCTAAGTAAGCCGGTGGGGATTAACCTAGGCAAAGGGAGTTAAGCTATGAGGTACAAGCAATAAGGAATGGGCCATTTTTTAGCACTTGTAACCTTCTGAGGGTCAGTGGTCATTTGGAGGTGTTTATTTGTAGTTCACTGCTTCTTCCTAGAAAACTTCTAAGGAAATGGGGTAATGTAGAGACGAAAAAATCCCTCCCCTTTCAGGGGGAAAGTTAGGAGGGGGCGGCTCCCACCCCTCTACTATTAAAAGTAACACGGCGTGTTACAAGTTGTAACATGGCGTGTTACTCTTCGTAACATGGGATGTTACACATTGTAACATGGGAAGTTACAAAATTTTCTAAACGTCTGCGAGCGCGGCCTCGTGGAGCGCGTTTTCGAAAGTCTGATCTGCGAAAAATTCCGCAAGACCTAGGAAAAATTTCTTAAGACCTAGTTTTTCCTAGATCAGACTTTCGAAACGCCTTACCTTTTGACTTAAAAATCCAGCGCTTTATAAAATACAGATAGAGGCTTCGGTAGTATCGTCCAAAGCCTCTATCTGTATAAGGGAATATCTCCAAAACTTTATTTCAGCTATCCGCAAAAGAAAAGGCTTAGAGCCTCAACCCTAAGCCTTGCTTTATTTTTTCTCTTTCTCTTCCTCGCAACATTTGCAAGCCCCGCCGCGCGCTCGGCGCTCATAGCTTTGAACAAAAGGATTGCTCCGGAACACAGAAGGGGCTCTGTGCAGAATCTTTGAAATCTGCTCCGTCATCACGGGCGAAGGATATTGATTGCAGAGTATCATAAAGATGCCCGTGCCTAGGACATTTTCATAGTTGTCGGTAATAAAGTCGGTCTCCAAGTCTTCCAGTTCCTTCGACAACTTCTTTTCCTTCCGCGCATAGTATGCTCTCACCTCTTCCACATCCTTGCCATCGCGCAACATGCACATACACTTGCGCTCCAGCTCCCAGAGGTCGTTCTCCAACTGCTCTTTTTTTCTGATAAAGCCATAGAGTCGGTCGTTGAGCGGACCACCTTTTACGTACTTAAAGGCATTACTGATTTGCACATCCATCTTGCCATCTTCCAAAACGATAGGCATCACACGCTGGTTTCCCAGGAACAGATGGGCCATCATGATAGAATCGACATCACCGGAGAGGGAGAACTCTCCATGAATCACCTCGCAGGAGTCAATACAGCTGTGCTGCACACCGTCGGTCGTAAGGTTCAGATAAAGCATACTTTTTCCCTTTGCTTCCAGGAAGGAATTGCCGGCTATCTCATAGTGCTGCGCACACGAAGCAAGCAGCAAGACACAAATAAGCCAGGGAAAGAGGTTACGCATATTTATCTGTTTTTCTAATTCGAGGACAAATATACAATCTTTCAAGACAAAACCAACATTTGGAACAAAGAGTTAGTCAAGAAATAAAATCTTTTATGATTTGAGGGGGTAAATGTAAAAAAATGTGATACAATTTTTACATTATGAAAGATTTTTTCACTCAAATATCTTCCCACAACAAGCGTATGCCTACTTCTTTTCTGCCTTGGCCAGCGCTGCCGGAATACGAAATGCGGTATAGACTTCAAGCACCGCGGCTATGGTAAGCAGAAAGAGCCACTCGTCGCCTTGCACCCAAGAGGGCTGCACGCTTCCCATAAGAGACAACAAACCGGAAGCCACCAAGAGCAAAGCACCAATAATTTGCTGACGGCGCAAACGGCGCACGACTAAATCTTCGCCATCGTAGCGGGCCAACAATTGCATGGAGGAGAACATGAGCGTGCCACAACAAAACACATAGGGTGCGAACGAAGAAGCCGGCTGAATGAGCGGCATCACAGCGCCCAGAAGCAACAAAACACCTCCGAGGTTGTATATCAAATTTTGGAATTTGGAAAGGGATTTCATAGATAATATATAAATAAGAAAGACGATGCCCGACTACTCTAGAATATAGACATCCTCATTCTCTGTCTTCATAAACAAGTGGACTCGCGCCACCTTCTCTACTGCCTCGGGATTTGTCTGAAGCTCTTGAAGCTCGCGAGTGTCACGCTGATATTTTTCTTCATAGAAAGCTATCTCATCGCGCAACGCTTCGGTCTGCTTATAGAGTTGATAGCGCTGCAACAGGCTGTTCGGGTCGAAGAAGCCTATGATAAGAAAGAACAAAAAGCCGGCCCAAAAAAACTTGTGGCGCCATATTTTTCTTATCCTATTTTTTTTGTTCTGATCCATATCCTATGTGCATTTACTTCTCTCGGCAAAGATACAACTTATATTCAGAACCACATACTTCTGCAACGGAAAATCGGACATCAAAACAGAGACTATTTTCTGATTTCCTACCCCAAAACAGGGCCTAGTGAAGACAAAGCAGGGTATTTTCAGAAAAAAATAACTGCTTCGCCTTTGGTGTAAAAGATTTAGTAGTATTTTTGTAGGACTGAACTATAAAAAGTCATAGCCATGGAAACCTCAGAGCATATCATCCAACAGATAGAACGCGTATTAAGAAAAACAGCCGCCAAGTTTCAGACGCCCGGCGAAAGCCTCCCCCTTACAGACATATATCTGCAGGTGAAGCAAGAAAGCGGTGAGTTGCTGACATACGATGACGACCACGAACTGACACGCTGTGTGGTGGAAGAATGGATTGACAACAAGAGTGAGAACTTCTATGAAGAGGCTGAGAACATTCTGCGCAACTGCATCCTCAACATGAAAGAGGAAATGGATAATCTGCAGATTCTAAAGCCCTACTCTTATGTGCTCATAGGAGAGGACAAGGAAACGATAGCCGAACTTCATTTGGTAGACGAAGATACCATTCTGCTCTCTGAAGAATTAATGGTGGGACTGACTGAGGACTTAGATCGTTTCTGGGAAGATTTGTCAAAGAAAATATAGCGCTACTTTTACCCCTAAATGAAGGGCCATTTCTACGGAGGCTCGCAGGAAAAACTAGATAAGACCTAGGAAAAACTGCGAGCCTCCGAGTTTTTCCTAGGTCTTATCTAAGAAACGCCGCAAAATGAGCATTGATTTTCAGATATTTAGAAAGGACTAAAAAGTAGGGGACTGAAAGTTTTTCTCTATCGCCCGAATATCCCAAAAACTATTCCACTTTACATATTGACTTGCGAACTTTCTCTACGGGCTTTCCATCTATCCTTAAAACTTACCAGCACAAGCCGAACAAACTATATACTCCTAACAAACAAGCACTTACAACAGTATCTCAACAAGCATTGCCACCTTTTCAGCCCGAATATACAAGCAGCCACAGAAGCAGCATCTCTCTCCCTCCATCACTTTTTTAACCACAATAGACTACGTCAATTCCATAAGAAGTATTAACTTTGTACCTTTATAGAAAAGACTATGAACAATATAAAAGATATAGCCGAAACAGCCCTGCGCGCAGCCATTTGTGGTGGACAAGCCATAATGGAAGTCTACAACAACCCGGAAACAGACTGGGAGGTGGAACGCAAGGCCGACAACTCACCCTTGACGCTGGCCGACCGGAAAGCACACACGGCCATCTGCACATGGCTGAGTCAGACACCCTACCCTATATTAAGCGAGGAAGGAAGTCATGCCAACTATGCAGAGAGAAAAGACTGGCAACGTCTGTGGATTGTAGACCCCCTTGACGGAACGAAAGAGTTTCTCAAGCGCAACGGAGAGTTCACGGTCAACATAGCTCTCGTAGAAAACGGTGTGCCTGTGATGGGTGTCATCTACGTTCCGGTACAACAGAAGCTCTACTACGGACTAGTGGGTAAAGGGGCATTCCTGTTTGAGCATATCAATCCGGACTTCGCACTTGAATTTACAGCAGAGGAGCATACTGCCATTTCTCTCCCTCAGCCCAAAGAGCCCGGCAGAGATTATGTCGTAGTAGCATCACGCTCACACCTATCGGCAGAAACTGAAGCGTTCATTGATGCCCTACGCACAGAGCATGGAGAAATCAGCATGTGCAGTGCCGGTAGCTCTCTGAAAATCTGCTTGGTGGCTGAAGGTAAAGCAGATATTTACCCCCGCCTCGCTCCCACCATGGAATGGGACACAGCTGCCGGCCACGCCATTGTAAAAGCTGCGGGCGGAGAAATATATCATGCTGAAAGCGGATTGCCGCTGACCTACAACAAAGAGAACCTGCTCAACGCCCACTTCATCGTGCGACCACAAAGCGAGTTAAACAAATAGGAAGTCACACTCAACTCTTCTATCAACAAAGAAAACATGTCAGCATCTGCTATATTTGTAACCATTGTCGTACTACTGCTTTTGGTAGCCCTCACCAAAGAGGTAATGCGTCCGGGCCTTATATTGTTATCTGGAGCTATTCTCTTTATGGTTGCAGGAATCATCTCGCCCAAAGAGATGATTGAAGGTTTCTCCAACAAGGGTATGATTACCGTCGGGCTGCTGTTTCTCATCAGCGAAGGCGTGCGCCGTTCCGGATTGTTAGAGCAGTTGCTCTACAAACTACTTCCCCAAGAAAAAACATCCATCCGAAATGTGCAAATGCGCATGATGCCCACCATCGCATTTATTTCGGCCTTCCTAAACAACACACCGGTGGTGGTCATCTTCGCCCCCATGCTAAAACGCTGGGCCGAGAAGATGAAAATGCCGGCCACCAAATTTCTCATCCCCCTTTCCTTCGCCACCATCGTAGGCGGCATGTGTACGCTGATTGGTACTTCCACCAACCTGGTAGTCCACGGAATGGCGCTTAACGAGGCCATCACCAACCCGGGTAGCGGTGTGAGAGGATTAGACATGTTCGAATTGGGAAAAATAGGTTTACCTATTGCCATAGTTGCTATTATCTACATCATAGCATTTTCAAAATATCTCCTTCCCAACCGCCGCGAGCAAGCGGGAGAAGCTATATCTGACGAAGCAGATAGCAAAAATTTCCGCGTCGAGGTGGTGCTCGGAGCACGCTTTCCGGCCATTGGCCGCCACGTACGCAACTACGATTTCAAACAGAAATACGGAGCTATACTATTGGAGATACGCCGTAGCGGAAACACCTTGCTGATGCACGATATGCGTAAGGAAAAATTCTACGAGGGCGACACGCTCGTTCTTTTGGCCGACGAAGCCTTCATGCAAAACTGGGGCGACTCTTCTTTCTTCTTGATGGTAAACGACATGCGAGAGAAAGAACCCGAGATGGGAAAGAAGAAACGCTGGTTTACCATCTTCCTTCTTTTCTTTATGGTGATAGGCGCAAGCATAGGCGAGCTGCCCAGCATGGCCAATGTCGTACCCGGAATGAAGTTCGACATGTTCTTCTTCGTATGCATAGTGGTTGGCATTATGGCATGGACAAATATTTTCCCTGCCAGAAAATACACCAAATTTATCTCGTGGGATATACTTGTGACCATCGCCACCGCATTTGCCATCAGCAAAGCCATGCAAAACTCAGGCATGGCAGATACCATTGGTGCTTGGGCCGTAGAAGCCAGCAAAGGCCACAGCCCATACGTGTTGCTAGCCATTGTCTTTCTCATCTGCAACGTATTCACAGAGCTAATGACCAACAATGCAGCTGCAGCATTGGCTTTCCCTATATCAATATCCATGGCAGAACACCTTGGCGTAAGCCCTATGCCCTTCATTGTGGTTATCTGTATAGCTGCTTCTGCGAGTTTCTGCACCCCGATTGGATACCAAACCAACTTGATTGTGCAAGGTGTGGGTGGCTACAAATTCTCAGACTTTGTAAAAATCGGACTCCCTCTCAACCTAATAGTAGGAATTATGAGCGTTCTACTCATTCCTTTATTTTGGCCATTCTAAGATTACACATTTAATATATATATGTCTGAAACAAACATCTATCCTATATTCGACCGTATGCTAAGCCGCCAAGACAAAGAGACTTTGTTGGAGCAGCGTGGTGTAATGCTTTGGTTCACCGGCCTCAGCGGTTCGGGAAAAAGCACAGTGGCAATAGCCCTTGAGCGCGAGCTTCACAAGCGCGGAAAGCTGTGTCGCATTCTCGACGGCGACAATATCCGAACCGGCATCAACGCCGGACTGACCTTCTCTCCCGAAGACAGGAAAGAGAACATCCGCCGTATCGCCGAAGTAGGTAAGCTCTTCGTAGATACAGGCATCATCACCATCGCGGCATTCGTCAGCCCGACCAATGAAGTACGCGACTTGGCCCGCAGCATTATCGGCGAAGAAGATTTCAAAGAAATTTTTATCTCCACTCCCATTGAAGAGTGCGAGCGCAGAGATGTAAAAGGACTTTATGCCCGTGCCAGACGCGGCGAAGTAAAGGAGTTCACCGGAATTTCAGCCCCCTTTGAGGCGCCAGTAAATCCCGCATTGAGCCTTGACACGTCTGTGTTAAGCTTAGAGGAGAGTGTAGAAAAAATACTCCAACTTCTTTTGGGAAAATAAAGTTCTTCCCCACTGAAAACAATATACAAAGATATGACAGAAAACTACAACCTTAGCCACCTCAAGGAACTCGAAGCAGAGTCCATCTACATTATAAGAGAAGTGGCTGCCGAATTTGAAAACCCCGTTATGCTCTATAGCATCGGTAAAGACTCAAGCGTCATGGTGCGCCTCGCAGAAAAAGCATTCGCCCCCGGCAAAGTGCCTTTCCCTTTGATGCACATCGACTCTAAGTGGAAGTTTAAGGAGATGATTGAGTTCCGCGACAACTATGCCAAGCAGTTTGGCTGGAACTTGATTGTAGAGAGCAACACCGAAGCCTTTGAGAGCGGCGTAGGTCCTTTCAGCCACGGGTCTAAAGTGCACACCGACCTGATGAAGACCAAAGCGCTCCTCGATGCCCTCGACAAGCACAAGTTCGATGCTGCCTTTGGCGGCGCACGTCGCGACGAAGAAAAGAGCCGTGCCAAGGAACGCATCTTCTCCTTCCGCGACCAATTCCACCAATGGGATCCAAAAAACCAACGCCCCGAGTTGTGGGACATATACAATGCCCGAGTACGCAAAGGCGAGAGCATCCGCGTCTTCCCTTTGTCAAATTGGACAGAGCTTGACATCTGGCAATACATTCGCCTTGAGAACATCCCCATCGTTCCTCTCTATTATGCCAAGGAGCGCCCGGTGATTAACCTAGACGGACAGTTAATCATGCCGGACGACGAGCGACTCCCCGAAGAGTTGAAGGACCGCATAGAGATGAAGAACATCCGCTTCCGCACTTTGGGCTGCTGGCCACTAACCGGCGCCATCGAAAGCGAAGCCGACACCATCGAAAAGATAGTGGAGGAGATGATGACTACTACGAAGAGCGAGCGCACCACTCGCGTCATCGACTTCGACCAAGAGGCTTCGATGGAACAAAAGAAGCGCGAGGGATATTTCTAAGTTTATTAAGACACACAGATAAAGTTTATAGAAATTATGACAGATAATATATTGTCCATAGAAGAATACTTAGACCAAGACGAGAAGAAGGACTTACTCCGTTTCTTGACCGCCGGAAGTGTAGACGATGGAAAATCTACCCTCATTGGCCGCTTGCTCTTCGACTCTAAAAAACTCTACGAAGACCAACTCTCTGCCTTGGAGCGCGACTCTAAGCGTGTAGGAAATGCCGGCGCCGGACAAATTGACTACGCCCTCTTGCTCGACGGACTAAAGGCCGAGCGCGAACAGGGTATTACCATCGATGTGGCCTACCGCTACTTCTCTACCAACAAGCGTAAGTTTATCATCGCCGACACTCCGGGCCACGAGCAATATACCCGCAACATGATTACCGGCGGCTCAACGGCCAACTTGGCTATTATCCTGGTGGATGCCCGCACCGGTGTCATCACACAGACCCGCCGCCACACGTTCCTTTGCTCCTTGCTCGGCATCAAACACGTGGTGCTCGCCGTAAACAAGATGGACCTCGTAGATTTCTCTCAAGAGGTATACAATAATATTACTTCCGACTACCAAGAGTTCCTCAGCCGCTTAGCCGCCACCACCGACTGCTGTTCTATGCCCGCGGTGCATTGCTTCCCGCTCTCGGCTCTTGAAGGTGACAATGTGGTGGAAAAATCAGACAGAACTCCTTGGTACGACGGCCCAAGCCTCCTCGAGTTCCTTGAAACTGTTGAGACAGGCAGCCAGCACAATCTCAGCGATTTCCGCTTCCCCGTACAATACGTATTGCGCCCCAACTTAGACTTCCGAGGCTTCTGCGGAAAAGTAGCTGCCGGTGTAGTTCGCAAAGGCGATGAAGTGATGGCGTTGCCCAGTGGAAAGACCAGTCGCGTAAAGAGCATTGTGACCTACGAGGGCGAGCTCGACTATGCGTTCCCTCCTCAGAGTGTCACCATCCAACTTGAAGACGAGATAGACATTTCTCGCGGCGAAATGATTGTGCATCCCTCCAGTCTGCCCACTCGTAGCCGAGGCATTGAAACGATGCTCGTATGGATGGACGAGGAGAAGATGGACGCCAGCAAGTCCTTCTATCTCAAGCACACCACCAACACCACCCGTTGCCACATCGACCACCTCAAATACAAGGTGGACGTAAACACCATGGAGCACAGCAACACCGACAGCCTTGCACTCAACGAGATAGGCCGTGCAGTGATAGCCACCTCCAAGGAGCTCTTCTTCGACCCCTACCACTCCATCAAGGCAGGTGGTGCATTCGTACTCATCGACCCTATTACCAACAACACTTCTGCCGTCGGCATGATTGTCAGCGCAGCTTCCGAGGCCGACCTCCACACGGCTGCTGCCGACATCCCCACGCTCGACCTGCCCCGTCTTGGCATCGACCCCGCCTGCTATGCAGCCATCGAGACAGCTGTGAAGGACTTGGCTCGCCAAGGCCTTGAGGTGAAAGTCATCAAGTAATATAACTCTGTAAATATTTTCTGACATGGGACTTTTAGAATTTAGCAAACTTCCTATAAATACGATGGTGGGCGCCGATTGGAAAACTTTCAAGGCCATCACCAATGGTCGCACCATCGACCCTGCTTGGCGCAACAAGTATTTACTGACTAAGGGCGTATGCCGCTTGCTCTCCACGCTGGCGCCTATCCAGGAAAACCGCTATCAGAAACTTTTGGCCGACAAGCCGCTGGAGCACGCCCCGGTGTTTGTATTGGGTCACTGGCGTTCTGGTACCACCTTCGTACACAATGTCCTTTCTTGCGACAAGCACTTTGGCTACAACACCACCTATCAGACCGTGTTCCCTCACCTGATGATGTTCGGCCAGCCGTTCTTCAAGAAAACCATGGGTTGGCTCATGCCCGACAAGCGCCCCACCGACAACATGGACCTCGCTCCCGACCTTCCTCAGGAAGAGGAGTTCGCTCTGTCCAACATGATGCCCTACACCTACTACAACTTCTGGTTCCTCCCCCGCCATCAGCATGAGTACTGCGACAAGTATATGCTCTTCGACGACATCACTTCCGAGGAACTCCGTGTGTGGGAAGAGACCTTCACCAAGCTCATCAAGATTTCTTTGTGGAACACGGGTGGCACACAATTCCTCTCGAAGAACCCGCCCCACACCGGCCGCGTGGCAGAACTTGTGAAAATGTTCCCCGATGCCAAGTTCATCTACCTCATGCGCAATCCGTACACCGTATTTGAGAGCACACGCTCCTTCTTCACCAACACTATACAGCCCTTAAAGCTCCAGGAGTTCAGCCCCGAGCAGATTGAAGAAAACATCCTGAGCGTCTACACCAAACTGTATAAGAAATACGAAGCTACTAAGAATCTCATCCCCGAAGGCAACCTTATCGAGGTGAAGTTTGAAGACTACGAGGCCGACGCTTTGGGTATGACCCAGCGCATCTATTCTGAGCTGAACCTACCCGGTTGGGAAGCTGCTCGCCCCGCCATTGAGCAATATGTAGGCTCGAAGAAGGGATACAAGAAGAACAAATACAAGTACAGCGACCGCACCGTCAGCCTGGTAGAAGAGCATTGGAACTATGCACTTAAGGACTGGAACTACCAGTTGTAAACCTTTCCCCCTATATATATTATAATATGTGTAGGAGGACCTTGTATTGTTCCACTCAACCATTCCTTGCACACACGATGCAAAGAAAAGCATAAGACAGAAGAGGATTTTTCCACCCGGGGAAATCCTCTTTTTATTGCCCATAAGAAAGAGCCTTTCTTAGTAAATACAAAAATTTACTTTTTAACAACCTAAAAATCAAGCCCCATTTTCTCGCATTTCGAAAGTCTGATTTAGGAAAAACAAAGTCTTAAGAAATTTTTCCTAGGTCTTAAGAAATTTTTCCTAGATCAGACTTTCGAAAAGGGCAAAATCCACTACTGATTACCAGCTGGTTAGAAAACAAAAAAAGCAAGGCTATCCAAGCTACCGGATAGCCTTGCTTTAAGCTACAAGAGATGGGAGATTAGTACACCTCAATCTCGTCGGCAAAGAGCCAGCCGCCAAATGTGCTGGGCGCAGCCTGCACCTTTACGTAGCGAGCCTTTGCACTGCCCTGCCATTGCCAAAGTTCCACATCGGGATGAGTGGTCTTTTCCGAAGCACGTTCCTTGCGGCCCACCTCGGTGAAGTTTTTACCGTCGGTAGATACAGAAACCACGTAGGAAGAGGGATAGAAGATTTCGGGACCACAAGCCTGCATGAAGTTGGTAGCCACGCGACGAATGCGCTGTGTGCTGCCCAAGTCGATAGTCACGTCCACACCTCCGGCACCGATAAATCCTTGCCAACGGCCGTCGTTGTTGGCCCAGCCGCCACGCAAACCATCGGTAAGCGCTACGGCGCCTCCTGCGGCATACTTGTCGCTATAGGCCACATTATAATTAACCTTGGCATTCAGAGCCTTGTGTTTCACGGGTCGCATGCGCTCAGCGCGCTCACCTTTCTCTTTTGCAAGGTCAAAGGCCTCAACACCATGGCTACGCAAGAAATTGGTCTGCTTCAAAGCACGCGCACGAAACTCCTTAAAGTTTTTCTCCGGCGTGCCGTTCCAGCCTATTTCTGCAAGAGCCAGGATGCGGGGGTAGAACATGTATTCCACATGAGCCTCTGTCGGGATGTATTCTGTCCACAAGTTACCTTGCACACCCTTGACATGTTTCTGTGCTTCAGCAGTCAAGCCTTCCAGCGGATTGAAACTATACACCTTTTCAAGGGTAAGATAGCCGCCAATGGCCTCCGGTTGTGAAGGAGGAGCATCCTGATAGTAGTCGAGATAGCAGTGAGTGCCGGGAGCCATCACCACGTCGTAGCCCAATTCGGCTGCCGTACGCGCATATTCTGCTCCGCGCCATACCATCACGGTGGAGTTTTTCTCCAAACCGGGTGCAATCACTTCGTCCCAACCTACAAGACGACGGCCGTGGCTGCGCAAGAAGCGGCCCATGTGGGCGATGAGGTGTGTCTGCAAGTCGTCCACATCCTTCATTCCCAGTTCCTTCATCTTGTGCTGACACAAGGGGCAGGTGGGCCACGAAGCCTTGGCAGCCTCGTCGCCACCCACGTGGATATATTCAGAGGGGAACACGTCCATCACTTCCTTTAAGACGTTCTCCAAGAAATCGTAGGTAGCCACACTGCCCGGGCAGAAGTCAGCCTGCTTGTAAGGCTCGTGGGTGCAAGAGAGCTCGGGATAAGCGGTCAGCACTTCTTCTGAGTGAGCCGGCATTTCTATCTCAGGCACGATGGTGATGCCACGCTCGGCAGCATATTTCACCAAGCCACGGAGCTCTTCCTGGGTATAATATCCACCATAAGCACCTTCACTTCCTTCCTCGGCATAAAGGCGATTGCCGTTCCACCAAGTTTTCCAAGACTTCTCTGGGCGCCAAGCGGCAAAGCTGGTGAGACGCGGATAGCGCTTAATCTCCATACGCCAGCCGGCGGCATCGGTGAGGTGCAGATGAAGGCGGTTTATTTTATAGGAGGACATCACGTCAATCTGCTTCTTGAGGAAGCTGAGCGGGAAGAAATGGCGCGACACGTCGAGCATAGCACCACGCCACGGATAAGCCGGCTCGTCGCTGATGGTACAGCAAGGCACTTTTCCATTCTCCACCAACTGGCCAAGCGTCTGAACACCACGCAAAAAGCCTATCGGCGCTGTAGCAGAAAGCACAATGCTATCTGTAGTGACACGAAGCTGATAAGCCTCGAGAGAAGAACCCCCACGGAGTGTGCGGAAGCACAAAACGGCCGACGGAGACTCCGCAGACGTATGCGGCAATACTTTTGCAAGCAAACCTCCACCAACAGCAGCGACTGCTGCCTTAGGATTTTCCCAGCACAAACGACTGGCGTCAAGCGAGCCTCGTTGCCACTCTACCTGACGTGGGGCGGGCAAAAGGCGGTCTGCAAAAAGATTACCTCCCACACACAACGCCAATGCCAACAGGCACATTTTTTTCTTAAAGTATCTCATAACTTTTCTTTGTAAATAAATATTTTTACAAATATACTGATTTCCCTTCAACCTGCAAATCGCAATGCCCCAAAAAGGCTTTTTCACACATTCATGGCAGCCAATCGGGAATTTTTCAGTAACTTTGCCCTTTCAAGGGAACTATTTTCTTAGACTTAGGAACTATGCAGGCAAACGAACTACTTCCTATCAAACAACGCTATGGCATCGTGGGCAACCACGAGGGGCTGAATCGTGCCCTGGACATAGCGCTAAAGATTGCACCCATTGACCTCTCCGTGCTCATCACCGGAGAAAATGGCGTAGGCAAAGAAGTATTCCCACGCATCATCCACGACCACAGCGCCCGCAAAGGCAAAAAATATTTTGCAGTGAACTGCGGCGCCATCCCAGAAGGCACCATCGACTCCGAACTCTTCGGCCATGAAAAAGGAGCCTTCACCGGAGCCATCGAGCGCAGAGAGGGATACTTCTCCGTAGCAAACGGCGGCACACTCTTCCTTGACGAAGTGGGCGAACTGCCTTTGGCTACACAAGCCCGCCTGCTGCGCGTTCTCGAAACAGGCGAGTACATCAGTGTAGGCTCAAGCGAAGTGAGAAAGACCAACATCCGCATCGTAGCCGCCACCAATGTAAATATGGAAAAGGCCATCGCCGAAGGAAAGTTCCGCGAGGACCTCTACTACCGCCTCAACTCCATCTCCATCAACGTTCCGCCGTTAAGAGAGAGAGGCAACGACGTGGTGTTGCTGTTTAAGAAATTTGCCCTTGAGATGAGCGAGAAATACAAGATGCCCGCCATCCGCCTCAACGAAGATGCCAACCAAATGCTGGTGACTTACTCGTGGCCCGGCAACGTACGCCAGTTGAAAAACATCGCTGAGAACATGTCCGTCACCGCCGAGGAGCGCGAAATTACCGCCGACATCTTAAGAAGATACCTGCCCGAGGTGAAACGCCACGACCAATTGGTAATGGTAAAAGAGACGGCCTCAGCTCACAGCTTTGAGAACGAGCGCGAGATACTCTACAAAATCCTCTTCGACTTGCGTCGCGACGTCAGCGAGCTGAAAAAAATTGTTCATGAAAGCGGGCTGCACCAACAGGCAGCTTCTGTTTCTTCCACAGAGAATCCGGCCGTCACTCTCTACCGCAGCCATCATTCTCTCGGTATGGACAAGGAGGAAGAAACCGACGACTCACCAATTTGGGAAGCTGAAGAGATAGAAGACAACAACGAGCAAAGCACTGCCCCCTCGCTGGAAGAGGTAGAAAAGGACATGATCAGCAAAGCGCTCCTTCACAATCACGGCCGACGCAAAGCGGCTGCTGTACAACTGGGCATCTCTGAGCGCACATTATATAGAAAAATAAAAGAGTATGGCTTGGAATAAACTTAGTATAGTAGCGTTGCTCTGCATGGTCATTCTGGCAACCATCACGGCCTGCACCGTGAGCTACAAATTCACCGGAACGTCTATCAACTACGACTTGATAAAGACCATCCAAATTGACAACATCCCCAACCGCGCTCCCTACGGATGGGCACCGATGGAGGCCATCTTCAACAACAAGTTGCAGGATCTCTATGCCAACCAAACACGTCTGAAACTCGTAAAGCGCAACGGCGACCTACAGATTGCTGGAGAAATCACAGGCTACGACCAATACAATAAGTCTATCGCCGCCGATGGATTCTCTTCGCAGGTGCAACTCAAGATGACGGTGAACATACGCTTCGTCAACAACAAGACTAACCAAAGCTGGGAGCGACAATTCTCAGCCACCACACAATACGAATCTTCGCAACAGCTAAGCGCCGTGCAAGAATCGCTGGTTACAGAGATGGTGAAGGACCTTACCGACCAAATCTTCAACGCCACAGTGGCCGACTGGTAAAAATCTACACATCTTAGGAACATGAACATCGACATCTCGGAATACATAGGACACCCCGAGCGCCTAAACAAGGAGACTCTCTACGGGCTACGCGAGCTCGTGGCACGATATCCTTATTTCCAGGCGGCCCGACTCATGTTCTTGCAGAATCTCTTTCTGCTGCACGACCCTGCCTTTGGCGAGGAGTTGAGGCGAGCAGCCATTCTGCTTCCAGACAGGCGTGTATTATTCAAAATGGTGGAGGGGAAAAACTACGAACTCCAAAGCTTCAAAAAAGCGCACGCCTCCGACGCCGATGCCACACCTGCCAACCGCACGCAGAAACTCATCGACCAATTCCTGCACACCACCCAGCCTGCAGACGACGGCCACGGCAGACGAATCATCGTTGCCGACGCTACCAGCGACTATACGGCTTTCCTACAAGAGATGGAAGACATCGCCCCAGCTGGTCCACCGGAAGGAGCGCCAACTGAACGGAGCACCGAACTCATTGATTCTTACATCGAAAACAAGCCCCAGCGCATTGTGCTAAGCGAAGAACTGGAATTTATACCCGATATTCCGGAAGAACAAGACGAGACAATCGACGAAGGATTTTTCACAGAAGCTCTGGCTAAAATTTACATAAAACAAGGGCGTTACGAAAAGGCTTTGGAAATTATCCGTAAATTAAATTTGAATTATCCAAAAAAAAATAGTTACTTTGCAGACCAAATCCGCTTCTTGCAGAAATTGATTATTAACAATAAAACTAAAAAATAAGAAAAATGTACTCAGTATTAGTAATTTTGGCCGTGGTAATCGCAGTTTTGTTGATTCTCATCGTACTCATCCAAGAGTCAAAAGGTGGCGGCCTCGCTTCCAGCTTTGCTTCATCCAACCAAATTATGGGTGTGCGCAAAACTACAGATGTTATTGAAAAAGCCACTTGGGTTTTGGTAGGTTCTTTGGTAGTTCTCTGCATCTGCACTTCATTTATCAACTTTGAAAAGGAAGATGTTTCTTCTATCGTAACAGAGATGAAGACCACCCTGCCTACTCCAGCAGCTCTTCCCGGACAAGAAGCTGCTGCTCCTGCACCCGAGGCTGCTCCCGTAGCTCCTGCAGAAAACAACTAATACAATACAGTAGTTTAAAACATAAATCTCTGTCTTCTACTAGCGGAAGACAGAGATTTTTTATGCTCATAACTTATCTCAACCACCCCTACGTTTTGTTCCCAAAGGTGCGCTTGGTGAGGAGGATGAGGCTTTCAAAAAACACAGTCTAAAGAATAGGATTTCTTAGTAAGTTCCTAGGAAAGACTAGTAAGCTTCCAGGAATTTCTAGTAAGCTACGAGTTTTTCCTAGTAAACCACGAAGAAATGCTAAAAAACACCTCTTGATCTTCAATAAGTTGGAAGGGGGATTTTTTACTTGATTTTACCTCCCCAAGAAGCACAGGCCATCTGCCGACCATTGCATAGAAAAACAGCCCGAGCATAGCCCAGGCTGTTATCGTTATCCGATGGAGAAAATTAGTTGTCTTGTGCCTTGAGTGCCTCGGCAATCTTTGCCTCCAGCTCATCGCAGAGCTCGGGGTTGTCTCTCAGCATGCGCTTCACGGCGTCGCGACCCTGACCAATCTTTGTATCCTCGTAGCTGAACCATGAACCGCTTTTCTTGATAACGCCCAGCTCAGTGCCGAGGTCTACAATCTCGCCGATATGCGAGATACCTTCGCCGAAGGTGATTTCAAACTCTGCTTTACGGAAGGGAGGTGCCACCTTATTCTTTACCACTTTCACGCGCACTTGGTTGCCGATGGGTGTATCGCCATCCTTGAGTGTAGTTACCTTGCGGATGTCGAGGCGCACGCTGGCGTAGAACTTGAGAGCATTACCGCCAGTGGTGGTTTCAGGATTGCCAAACATCACACCAATCTTCTCGCGCAACTGGTTGATGAAAATACAAGTAGTGTTGGTCTTGTTGATGGTGGAAGTAAGCTTGCGCAAAGCCTGACTCATAAGACGGGCTTGCAAGCCCACTCTGTTGTCGCCCATCTCGCCTTCTATTTCGGCCTTAGGTGTAAGGGCGGCTACAGAGTCGATTACGATGATGTCGATGGCCGAAGAGCGGATGAGCTGATCGGCTATCTCAAGCGCTTGCTCGCCATTGTCGGGTTGTGAGATGAGCAATTCATTGACGTTCACACCGAGCTTGGCAGCATAGAAGCGGTCGAAGGCATGCTCTGCATCGATAAAGGCAGCAATGCCACCATTCTTTTGTGCCTCGGCAATGGCATGAATGGCCAAAGTGGTTTTACCAGAGCTCTCAGGACCATAGATTTCTATGATACGACCTTTGGGATATCCTCCCACACCAAGCGCTGCATTGAGCGCAAGACTACCGGAAGAAATCACATCTACATCTTCCACTTGCTCGTCGCCCATCTTCATGATGGAACCTTTACCAAAATCTTTTTCAATCTTGGCCATAGCAGCCTGCAGGGCCTTCAGCCTTTCGTTGGCGCCTTCCATTATAGTTTCTTCTTTCTTTGCCATAAATATATAATTGTTTGTTTAGAAATTCCAAATGATGGCTACTCTCAGCCATAGGCAAAGATACAACAAAGATATGAAAGGATGCCCCATTCTTTGGAAAAGATTCTGCCTTTGAGTTGCTCGTCGGACATAAAAATTGTTAAGCAACCCGGAGAAGTTTCCGGGAGCATCTTACACATTATATATATAAGGGGCGCAAAGTGTTTCTACCGCACAGTTGTTCCTTTGTCGTACTGGAGGATGTTTCCCCAATAGCTCCTGGCTCTACCTCGTCGGCAACATCGCCGTCGGTGTTGAGAAAGCCACTGCCCTGACAAGCGGTGGGCCGCCTGCTCATCCCTAAATGTGCCCTTGCTATTGTGGCACAGCATAGGACATCAACACAGCATAGCGAAGGGGTAAATGGTTTTTTGTTAAGAAATGAGTATAGATTTTAATTCTCTATAAACTATGTTACAGAACTTTAAGGAGGCTTTTCTGATAAAAAAACTATTCTTATATTTGCAAATGAGAAATGAATACAAATGTGTAATTAAAACTATTATGACGATGAAAAAGAATTTGAAACTTTGGTTAGCTGCTCTCGTATGCACACTCTTTACACAAACTCCGGCCATGGCCGACAACGACAAACCCGTTACTGTAGAACAACTCCCAGCTGCTGCTCAGCAGTTCATCAAGGCTAATTTTGCCGACCGCACAGTTTCTATTGCAAAAATGGAAAGCGGATTGATAGAAAAGAGCTACGACGTGCTCTTCACCAATGGCGACAGAGTGGAATTCGACCGCAACGGCAACTGGACAGAAGTGCAATGCCCTCAAAGCACAGTGCCCTCAGCAGTTGTTCCCGCACAGGTGGCTGCTTATGTAAATAAGTCACAAGCTACAGCTAAAATTGTAAAGATAGAGAAGGACAGAAGCAACACTGAAGTGAGCCTCTCTAACGGTGTGGAACTTACCTTCAACAAAAACTACCAGGTGGTGGACATCGATTTGTAACCACCCACGCTAAACACTAAAAACTAAACTGAGATGAAACTGAAAAACTATTTTATAGCCCTTTGCGTTGCTCTGACATCTGCTGCTTTCATAGCGTGCGATGACGATGACGACGACCACATCAAGCCCTCGAAGGTGGTAGAAACTGCATTCAACCAGCTATATCCTGATGCGCAGTTTGTGACGTGGGAAAGAGAATACGGAAAGATTAAAGCCGAATTTCTCAACAATGGGGCTGAAGCCGACGCTTGGTTCGAGGCCGACGGAACATGGATAAGAACAGAAACTACAGTTCCCCGATCAGCACTACCACAACCCGTGCTCGACTTCGTAGCTTCTAACTATGCCGGCTATCACATTGACGATGCCGAATGGGTGGAAACACCAAACGGAGAATACTATGAGCTAGACCTAGAGAAGGGCGACAAGTTGGAATTCAACTTACACATCTTGCCCGACGGCACTCCGCTCAACTAACGCTAAACGCCCGATTCGCCAAACCGCAGAATCGGGCTTTTTTCTTTATCATAAAAGTAGCTACCAGGAGTGCGCTTTTCCTAGGTCTGATTTAGGAAAAACTAGGTCTTAAGAAATTTTTCCTAGGTCTTAAGAAATTTTTCGCAGATCAGACTTTCGAAACGCCACAAAACCACCCTTGATTTTCAAACAATTACGAAGGCTAAAATTTCGCCCTCATCCATTCCTGCCGTTCTATTTCCGAAAGCCCAAAGCGCATGCTCCCTTTGCAATACTAGACATAAAAAGCAGCCGACCTCAATGGCCGGCTGCTACTATAATGGTAGAGGCGCGCAAGCACCCTGTTCTTCTTAGAGTTCCAAATCGCCGTCGAAGATTTCGTGCCAGGGGAGTCCCTGCTTGTTAAGTTCATCCATGAAGGGGTCTGGATCGAACTCTTCTACGTTCCACACGCCCGGACGCTTCCACAAGCCGAGCATGAACATACGGGCACCGATGCAGGCAGGAACACCTGTGGTGTAGCTAACGCCCTGCATGCCGGTTTCTTCGTAGGCTGCGCGGTGAGAGCAATTGTTGTAAACGTAGTATGTACGCTCCTTGCCATCCTTCAAACCACGGATGCGGCAACCGATGCTGGTTTCGCCTTCGTAGTTCTCACCAAGGTCTTGTGGATTGGGCAATACGGCCTTCAAGAACTGAAGGGGCACAATCTTGTGGCCTTCATAGTCGATGGGCACGATGCTGTCCATGCCGATGTTCTGAATCACGCGTAAGTGAGTGAGATATTCTTGTCCAAAGGTCATCCAGAAGCGAGCGCGCTTGATGGTGGGATAATTTTTCACCAAACTCTCAATCTCTTCGTGGTGGAGCAGATAGCTCTCGCGCGGACCAATGTTAGGATAAGTGAGGGGCTGGTGGATTTCGAGGGGTTCTGTCTCTACCCACTGACCATTTTCCCAATAAAGACCCTTCTGGGTGATTTCGCGGATGTTAATTTCGGGGTTAAAGTTGGTAGCAAATGCCTTGCCGTGGTCACCGGCGTTGCAGTCTACGATGTCGAGATACTGAATCTCGTCGAAGTGATGCTTGGCTGCATAGGCGGTATAGATGCTGGTAACACCGGGGTCGAAGCCACAACCGAGGATAGCTGTAAGACCGGCTTGCTCGAAGCGCTCCTTGTAGGCCCATTGCCAAGAATACTCGAAATGGGCTTCGTCAATAGGCTCGTAGTTGGCTGTATCAAGATAAGAACAGCCGCACTGCAAACAAGCTTCCATGATGGTAAGGTCCTGATAAGGGAGAGCAAGGTTCATTACGAGGTCGGGCTTGAACTCGTTGAACAAAGCACAGAGTTGCTCTACACTATCGGCATCTACTTGCGCAGTCTTGATGTCGGGGCGGCCAATGGCCTTAACAATGGCGTCGCACTTTGACTTTGTGCGGCTGGCAATCATAATCTCAGAGAACACATCGGTGTTCTGTGCCACTTTGTGGGCGGCTACGGTGGCCACGCCACCGGCTCCAATGATTAAAACTTTTCCCATTTCTATTATTATAATATATGTCTTATGGGAGCAAAGGTAGAAAACTTTTTCGATACTACAAACAAAGCCCCCGTATTACTTAGCGCCAGACAAAAAGAAAGAGCACCCATAGCGGAAAACTATGAGTGCTCTTCTATCATTTATGCCTGCCGACTAGTTTCTTCCCTTAAGGGGATTTACCTTGCCGAGCAAACCTTTCTTCTTTTTCTTACGCTCGCTACCGGGGCCGTAGCCGTAGCCATAACCATAGCCGTAACCATAACCATAACTACCATTAGACTTATTAACCACAATATCTGACAATATCAAGTTGATTTTATCTTTGTGATTCAAAGAAAGGTTCTGCAATGTTTGTTGTGCAAAACGCTTATCTGTTGCCATACAACGAACGACAAACAACGTAATATCTGTTTGTTCAATTAGAGCTAGTGCATCAGGCACCAAACCGACTGGAGATGAGTCAATGATAACAAAATCGTAGCGTTCACGTAAAATATTTATCAGTTCGGTTAATTTGTCACTACGGATTAGTTCTCCAGGATTAGGAGGAATAGTACCTGCAGGGATAACATCAAATCCTATTGCTTCATTACGCAGTATGATATCATCCAATTCACAATCACCAATCAGATAATTGGTTACACCATACGTAGCCTCAAGTCCTAGTTTCTCGTGAGCATTGGGCTTACGGATATCCATATCTAACAACACTGTTGGGCGTCCACTCATGGCATATAAAGCTGCCATGTTTGTACTAATGAAAGTTTTACCATCACCTGATTGCGTAGATGTAATAGTCAGAGCTATTTTAGATTTTCGTTGAACAATAAATTCGATTCGCAATCGAATACTTCGTAACATTTCCGCATATCCAGAACGAGGATGTTTCTGCGCATGGGTTGGATTCTGCGATTTCACTCTGCGAAGTGTACCAATTAGTTTGAAATCACCTAGTTTCTCGGCCTCCTTTGGTGTTCGAACCTTATTATTCAACAGTTCTGAAAGAACCAAAATCAACAGAGGAATGAGCAAACCAACAGCCATGTATGCCACCATATTTTTGCGTTTCTCTTTACTATTCATTGCTCGAGTAGTTCGAGCTTTATCCATCACTTCGCTATCAGGTGTATTGCGCGCTTTTTGGATTTCAGCCTCGGCACGTTTCTGCAAGAAGAAAGTATAATAGTTATCATCAATACGGTAATTACGCTCAATCTCTACCATTTGCAGTTCTTTTTCAGGGAGGTGCGTAATTTCACGCTCAACTTCACGAAGTCGATTAGCTAAGTCCTCTTTCTCTATATTCAACGAAGCTTGCATAGATTGGACTAATTCACCGATTGCTGTTTTCACATTATTGATATCATTAGTGTACTTTGCATAATAAACATTACGCTCACTAAGTTCGCCACGTTGAATATGTAAATCATTGAGTTGTTGCACCAAAGACATTAGCATAGGTTCATTTACACCCACCGATACAGGTGCGACAACTGTTCCTTGTTCTATCTTCTGATTTAGATAGTTAGTCAAGTAATTCAAGTATGTTTCCTTCAGTCGCAATGCCATCTTCTGTTGATCATACTGATTAATTTTACTCATCAGGCCACCTGCATAAGAAGACACATCAACGAACTTATTTTCTTGACGAAAATCAGTCATTGCACTTTCGCTTTCACTCAAACTAACTTGTAATACCTCCAGCTGCTCATTGATGAACTTGATAGTCTTATCTGCTACCATATTTTTGCGTTCAACACAATGCAAAAGATAGATCTCAGACAATTTATCAATAAAATCACGATCTCTTTCTGGTGTCACCCCAACCAACTGAATACCTAATATAGTACTGCGTTCAGTGACAAAATTCAATTGTAATCGTCCCGTAAATTCATCGGTTAGACTTTCTTGGCTTCGGAAACGGAAATATATATGCTGTCCTGGACGCATTAACATCTCAGTGGGGAATATAGTTGCATCAAACAAAGGTGTCTGTATTGCCTCACCATAATGTGTTAGATAAGAGAAATTCGCATCTTCATGGTCTAGAGTGACTTTCAATGCCCCATCAG
The DNA here is from genome assembly GCA_045636405.1 of Alloprevotella sp. Classification (GTDB taxonomy): domain Bacteria; phylum Bacteroidota; class Bacteroidia; order Bacteroidales; family Bacteroidaceae; genus Alloprevotella. Next base: position 3,594 of record JAZTXL010000005.1, on the reverse strand, counting down.
TCAATACCTCGCATTTAAATAAATAATTATATGCTCTTGGATCAACACGAGTATATTCTACCAAAATCGGAGTATTTCGATAAATATTTCTTGTTTTGAATCTACCACGCGTAATATATTCTACATCCATAAATGGAAGTGAATCAACAGTACGAGAAACCAAATCATAACTACCCAAGATAATCAATTGGTTATTTACATTGCGATAACCAGCCTCCATACCAAAGCCCTGCATCAGCGCTGATGAGCCATACCCACCACCTGATGATTCTTGGATTATTAGAGTACCAGTAGTAAGGTAACTCTCAATAACACGTCTATTCTTAAGATATGCTAACGAAAAAGCTATAATTCCAGCTATGACAAATAAATACCAATGTTTAATAATTCGGAAAACCCACTCCATTATATCAATACCAGTGTTATCTTCCTCAAGAATTGGACTTACATTTTGTGTTACATCTTCTTGTGCCATATAATTTGTATTTGAATTTACGATATAAAAAAATCCTTTATAAACACTCTCTACCAGATACCTGGAATATAGTTAAGTACTGTTATTAACAACGAAACAGAACTAGTAATGAGTCCTAAAAAAGAGCTATAACTAGATTGCTTATAGAAGCTGCCTCTATCACGGCTCACATATATCAAATCATTAGGATACACATAGTAATACTTCGAATCAATAATTGAATTGGTACGAATATCAAACTCCAAAACCTCTGGTTCAGCATTGCCATGTGGACGAATAATACGTACATGACGTCTATCACCAGAATTCATTAAATCTCCAGTCATTGCTAAAGCTTGAAAAATTGTTAAACGATCTTTGTAAATAAAATAAGTACCTGATTTAGCATCACCTAGCACTGTAAATTTCTTATTATACATTGCCAATTTAACATCTGCATCTGGAATAATCTCTCGCATTGCTTTACATAAAGTATCTTGTGCCTCTTGCTCTGTTAAGCCCTCTAACCTCACTGGAGATAAAAATGGGATATCCACCGTACCATCTGAATATATACGATACGAATTTGCATACTGTCCTCCAGCAGAGTTATTTGCAGATAAAGTCTTAGCAATCGTTTCGTCCATCGTAATCACACGGTAAATAATTTCGTCATTCACCTGCAGTCTATAGGGTTCATATGCAACAGAATCATATTGTGGCAGATCATCTCTATCTTGCAAAAGACCTACTTGTCGATATCCATAACAACCTGTAAACATGATGCTTACACAAAGCATCAGTATTACAATCAATATATTATATTCCCTTTTCATGATACTATTTATTCGCTTTTTGTTTCAGCAGCATCTATTATACGAGTTACCAATCCATAGACAAAACCACCGAAAGCTAATGTAGTAGCAACAACACTGATAGTCGTAGTTACTGAATTGATACCAAAACTTTGTCCCTTAATACGTTGAATATAGATCACGTCATTAGGTTCAATATAATAGAACTCAGAATTGATAATATCTTTCGACCGAACATCAAAAGTTTTTATATCGGTCACACCTTCTTTTTCGCGTACGATCCTCACTCGGCTGCGATCTCCAAAATCACCAATATCACCTGCCATAGCTAACGCCTCAAAGATGGTAATTTTTTCTTTTGGTATTGAGAATGTACCACTTCCACGATCGCTAATCACACTAAAGCGTCTACTGACAATATTTACCTCAACAGAAATCATTTGGAAATCACCATAGTTCTTCACAAAACTACCTAACTCCGATTCTAGTAATTTCTTAACTTCACGCGTAGTCAGTCCGCGTACAAACACATTTCCTGCCATGGGGAATGCAATTGTACCATCGCTTTTTACTTCATATGTGTATAAATCATGGCTACCACCTGAAGTAGAACCTTGTCGCAGCATTTGACTAGATATACCCGTACCTGATGCATTAAACATTTTATTGATTCTTTCATCTACTGAATACACATATATATAAAGTCGATCACCTATTCTCAACTGATAATCCTCATACGATAAGGTATCAGTATAAATAGGAATTCCATTCTTGCCTGCTTCTTGCAGCAGATTTACCCGTCTACTGGTAACACAGGATGCCAATAGAAATGGCAAAATCATTACACAAATATTTCTTATTTTCATACTTCGATATAGATTATCGTTTTTCGTCCCAACCAAATGGATGGGGCGCTAATGGTAGTTTAGCTAATGGATGATAATCGCCAACCAAACCTATTGGGTCTGCATGACGAATCGAACTAACAATCTCAATACTTGGTCTAGCCTCAGAAATACGGAAACCATTGCCATTCAGTATCTGACGATAACTCTCGGTATGCAATTCGGTAAAACCCTGACTAAACTCAAACTCCTCACCATCAATAGAAAGCGTACGATAAGTACGTTTCTCGCCTTCAACAGCATTATCTGGCAAACAGACAGCATTAATACTAAGAAAATAACGCACACGGGCACGCTTGAGTTGCAAGAAACCTGCCACACGATCGAAAGACATCACATGCACAATATTTTGCTCAACAGGACCAAACAACCATTGCAGCATATCGTAGAAATGAACACCAATATTAGTAGCAATACCACCTGCTTTGTGCACATCGCCTTTCCAAGAACTGTAATACCATTTTCCACGACTCGTAATATAGGTCAAATCTACATCATATATCTTATCTGATGGACCTTCCTCAATCTTCTTCTTGAGTGCTACAATGCGGTCATGAAGACGCAACTGAAGAATAGTATATGCTTTATTACCCGTCTCCTGTTCTAATTCCACTAGGTTGTCAATGTTGTACGGATTGAGCACCAATGGCTTCTCACATATCACATTACAACCCAAACGCAACCCGTAGCGAATAAAAGCATCATGAGTATAGTTAGGTGTGCATATACTCATCCAATGCAATGGATTATCCTTACGCATCTGCTTGGAGCAAAAACGATCAAATTGCTCGTGCTCCGTGAAAAATGAACAATCGGGGAAACTAGAGTCTAAACGACCTACTGAATCAAACTTATCGTAGGCAACCATCAGATTATTACCCGTATCAGCTATAGCTTTGATATGGCGAGGAGCTATATAACCTGCAGCGCCTACTAAAGCAAAATTTTTAATTGTGCGCACATCTTGCATATTTTGTATAGATTTACATCAAATTTACCATATATTCCTTGCAGCCTGCAAAGGTACTCATTTTTTTTCACATATACAAATAAAATCGCCATTTATGCAAAAAACATAAATGGCGATTAGGATTTTATAACTTATTAGAACTATCTAATATTCTATCAATTATTCAAGATGACTTACTTTTATTCCATCTCTTTTAAGGAGAGCATCTATTGTAGGTTCTCCACCACGGAAAGCTCGGTAAAGTTCCATTGGTTTAGCACTACCACCCTTCTCGAGAATGTTTTTGCGATATAAATCAGCTGCCTTCTTGTCGAAGATACTACCATTTTTTGCCTTAGCAGCTTGGAATACAGAGTAAGCATCTGCATCTAGTAACTCAGACCATTTATAACTATAATAGCCAGCCGCATAACCACCAGAGAAAATGTGAGTAAAGGCATACTCCATATG
>JAZTXL010000004.1:0-84649 GCA_045636405.1 Alloprevotella sp. | reverse complement strand
ATGTACCACCACCGAGGTCGAACACTGCAATCTTCATGTCCTTATTGGCTTTGTCGATACCATAAGCCAAGGCGGCTGCAGTAGGCTCGTTCACGATACGCTTCACTTCGAGACCGGCAATCTGTCCTGCTTCTTTTGTAGCCTGGCGCTGTGAGTCGCTGAAGTAAGCTGGCACGGTGATAACAGCCTCTGTCACTTCTTGGCCAAGATAGTCTTCGGCAGTCTTCTTCATCTTCTGAAGAATCATAGCCGAGATTTCCTGCGGAGTGTATTGGCGGTCGCCGATAGCTACGCGAGGAGTGTTGTTGTTACCGCGTACAATCTCGTAAGGAGTGCGGCTGGTTTCTTTTTGTACTTGGTCGAAAGTTTCGCCCATGAAGCGCTTGATAGAATAGATGGTGCGCTTGGGGTTGGTGATGGCTTGGCGTTTTGCGGGGTCGCCCACTTTGATTTCGCCGCCTTCAACAAAACCTACTACAGAAGGAGTTGTGCGCTTGCCCTCTGCGTTGGTGATTACAACGGGTTCGTTTCCTTCGAACACTGATACACAAGAGTTGGTTGTTCCTAAGTCAATACCAATAATTTTTCCCATAATTCTTTTATTTTTTTATTTGTTTATTATGCTTGTTCTTGAGCAGGCCGATCTGATTGCCTCGCTGCTGCTATATTAAATGCAATCAGTGTGCCAAAACTTTTTTTGAAGAAGAAAATAATTGGTTCTCCTGTCAGTTTTTTCGGACTCTCGGGTTGATTTCTATGAAAAAATGGCCTCTTTCTGCCAAAATGTCAGTGTCTGGCATTTCTTTTTTATTGTCGGGGCTGCTGTGCGGTGCTTTCTATGTGGCCACGGAGATAGAGATATGGTGGTGGAGGGTTTGGGATGCCTTTAATAGGGCACTTGCAAGCGCTTGAAAATCAGTAGGCATTTTGAGGCGTTTCGAAAGTCTTATCTACGAAAAATTCTTCAAGACCTAGGAAAAATTTCTTAAGACCTAGTTTTTCCTAAATCAGACCTAGGAAATGGCACTTTAATACATCGTGCCCGATGGGTGAGTATCGAGTTGCTTCTCCCTTATATATATAATAATGTGTAGCACCTTGCGATGCTACACATTATTCTTAGCTCTTTGTCTGTTTGTGCAGAGTGCTCTATTTCATCTTGAACACCAGTTTGCCGCCTTTCACAATGTCGGCGTGGTCTATGTAGTTCTTCTTATAGCGCTTGCCGTTGAGGTAGATTTTGTCTACATAGAGCTTTTCTTTGCTCAGTCCCTCGGCCACCACGGTAAAGGTTTTTCCACCGGGCAACTGGAGGGTGATTTTAGGCATTTGGGGTGCACCGAAGATGTAGCGGCCGCTCACGGGGTCTACGGGATAGAAGCCCATAGCCGAGAGCATGTACCAGGCTGACATTTGTCCGCAGTCGTCATTGCCGCAGAGTCCGTCGGGCTTAGGCAGATACTGGGTGTCGAATATCTCGCGCACCAATTCCTGCGTGCGTTCGGGGCGGCCGGCCATGGCGTAGAGGTAGGCTACGTGGTGGCTGGGCTCGTTGCCGTGGGCGTATTGTCCGATGAGGCCGGTCACGTCGCTCAGCGTACTTACCAGTTTGCAGGTAAAGAACGAGTCGAGCTTCTCAAGGAAGGGCTTTTCTCCGCCAAAGAGTTTGATGAGGCCCGGCATATCGTGCTGCACGTGCCAGGTGTATTGCCATGCGTTGCCTTCGGTGTAGTCGCCGCCGGCGCTTTCTGCGTGCGCCAAGGCTGAGGGGTTGAAGGGCGATTTCCACTCTCCGTTGCTGCGGCGGGGGCGCATAAAGTTGGTGCTCTTGTCGAAGAGGTTTTTGTAGAATCCGGCGCGCTTCTCAAAGTAGGCAGCATCTTCTTTCTTGCCCATCTTGCGAGCCATCACAGAGGCTGCATAGTCGTCGTAGCCACATTCGAGGGTGGTAGAAACGGCTTCGGCTGTGATAATGTCTGTGGGCCAGTAGCCATACTTCATGTAGACTTCCCAGTTCGACTTTGGCTCGTGCGAAACGGTCTGCGTGCGCTTCACGGCCTCCCAGGCACGCTCTACGTCAAAGCCGCGGAATCCCTTGTTGTAGGCCTCGGCCACGATGGAAACAGAGTGGTTGCCAATCATGCAATGGTTTTCCTTGCCCCAAAGTGTCCAGATGGGCAAGTAGCCTTGCACCTCTCCCTGACTGATGAGTGTGCGCACGAAGGGGTCTACCATTTCGGGCACGGCCAGGGTGTAGAACGGATGGGCGGCGCGGTAGGTGTCCCAGGTGGAGAAGGTGGAGTAGAAAGTACCATCGGGGGCTTTGTCCAACTCACCTTTCGCATTGCGGTAGGCACCATCTACGTCGGCAATGTTGTTGGGCTGGATGAGGGTGTGATAGAAGCTGGTGTAGAAGTTCTTCTTCTGTGCCTCTGTGCCCTCTATCTCGAAGCGTGATAGGTATCCGTTCCACATAGCTTTGGCTTTCTCGCAAGTAGCTTCAAAGCCCCATCCGGGAAGTTCTGCTGCCATGTTGCGGAATGCGCCATCGATGGTGGCGGATGAAACAGAGATTTTCATCTCTACCTGTTCGCCGGGTTTCAAGTCGAAGGCCACGAGCATGCGGTTGCCTTTCTCCTTCTCCTTGAGCGGCAGGTTGGTCACGCGCTTCATGGGGCGGTTGAATTTCACAACGAAGAAGATGTCCTTGTCCACCCACACTACGTTGCGCACGTGGCCGGAGATGGTGTGGTCGTTCTCCCAGTTCACCTCACAGCTCTTTACGTGGGTGTCATATTGCTGTTGGGTCCATGCAGGGCTGTGTTGCAGGTCAATGAGAATGGCGGCAGAGTCAGTCTTCTCAAAGGTGTAGCGGTGGTAAGCCACGTGGGGTGTGGCCGTCATTTCTGCTTTCACCTGTGTCTCATCGAGATACACGCCATAGTAGCCCGGACGTGCCTGCTCGCTCTTTTTGTCGTAGCTGCTGCGGTAGTCTTTGCGGTCGGGGCGCGCTGTTACGGGCATCACCAAAAGGTTGCCCAAGTCGGCACAGCCTGTTCCGTTCAAAGCATTCTGTGCGAATCCCCAGATGCGGGTGTCGCCGTAGACATAGCCTGAGCAGTATTGCCAACCGATGGCGCCGGTGATGGGCGAGGCTTGTACGAAGCCGAAAGGAACGGTGGCGCCGGGGAAGGTGTGGCCTGTGGCGGCGCAACCAATAAAGGGGTCGACATATTGGGTGTAGTCGGTCTGTGCCGTGCCACTTGCAGCCACGAAGGCAAGGGCGGCGGCTGTTAGGTATTTCCTAAAATTCTTTTTCATAATGTGGTATGTGATTAAGTAGTTAGCTTATTGAAACTGATGGCGGATGGGGTCGTCGTATTCCTCTTGCAACTTCTTCAACTCCTTGCGCAGACGCTTCGTAATATTCTCTGTGCCGGGCTTTCCGTAGAGGTTGTTCAGCTCGTTAGGGTCTTCGTTGAGGTTGTAGAGTTCCCATTGGTCGATGTCGTTGTAGAAGTGGATGAGTTTCCATCCGTCGGCTGTGCGCACACCATAGTGGCGCTTCACCATGTGCTCAGCGGGATATTCGTAGAAGTGGTAGTAAAGGCTCTTGCGCCAATCTTTGGGCTGCTCGCCGCGCAGAAGCGGCAGGAGCGAACGGCCTTGAATGTCGGCGGGCACTTCGGCTCCGGCCAACTCGAGGAAGGTGGGCGCATAGTCTATGTTTTGCACCAGCTGACTGATATCGCCGCGTGCTTTAAGACCTTCGGGCAGGCGCATCACGAGTGGGGTAGAGAAGGAAGGCTCGTACATGAAGCGCTTATCAAACCATCCGTGCTCGCCCATGTAGAAACCTTGGTCGGAAGTATATACCACGAGCGTGTTCTCCAGCAGGCCGGCTTTCTCAAGGTAGTCGAGCGTGCGGCCCACATTGTCGTCGAGCGACTTCAGCACCTTGGCATAGTCGCGCATGTAGCGTTGATACTTAAACTCGGCCAGTTCTTTTCCCTTAAGGTTGCGAGCGCGGAAGTCAATGGCCAGTGAGTCGTAGAAGTGGTCGTAGCGAGCGCGGTCTTTTGTGTCCAGGCGACCAATCATTCCGAGATGGCTGTCGCTAAGGCGCGTATGCAAGTCGGGGTGATACATTTTTACGTCGTACACCATGTCCATGTCGTGGTCGCTGGCAATGCTCATCTGCTGTTGCTGCGCTGCCGTGCGTCCTTCGTATTGGTCGTAGAAAGTGTCGGGTAGGGGGAACGTCTGGTCTTCGTACTCATTTATATATTTAAGCTCGGGCAACCAGTTGCGGTGGCAGGCCTTGTGGTGTACGAAGAGGATGAAGGGACGATTCTTGTCGCGCTTGTGCTCCATCCAGTCGATGGCCTTGTCAGTGATGATGTTGGTGAGATAGCCTTTCTCTGTCACGCGGCTGCCGTCCATGTTGATGAAGGCGGGATTGTAGTAGTCGCCCTGACCGGGGATGATGTTCCAGAAGTCGAAGCCGGTGGGCTCGCTTACGAGGTGCCATTTCCCGATGAGGGCGGTTTGGTAGCCGGCCTTCTGCATGAGCTTGGGCATGGTCTGTTGCGAGCCATCGAAGATGCCGTGCTCGTTGTTGGTAAAGCCGTTTTTGTGGCTGTGCTTTCCGGTGATCATGCAGGCACGACTGGGACCTGAGAGCGAGTTGGCCACGTAGCTGTGGGTAAACTTCACTCCGTCGCGGGCAATGCGGTCGAGGTTGGGGGTCTCCACGTAGCGATTGTCGTAGCAGGACATCATCTGCGCCGTGTGGTCGTCCGTCATGATGTACACAACGTTGTAGCGTTGCTGGGCGGCGAGTCCGGCGGGAAGCAGTGCCGGGGCCAAGAGCAATAGTTTTTTCGTCATTGGGATGAGTCGGGTTGAAAGCCGGAAGCCGGCTGTTGGTCTGTGGTGTTTATTAAAAAATGAGAAACTAAGAACAAGGCTGGCGTCTTGATTCCTAATTTCTCATTTTCTGTTTAGGAACTTTGCAGGAGGTTATTTCTGCGTCATCTGATAGACGATGTCCATGATTTGCTTACCAAGGGCGTCGGCTTCCTCATGGGTATGTGCTTCAGAGTAAACGCGGATGATGGGCTCGGTGTTCGACTTGCGGAGGTGTACCCACTTGTCGGCGAAGTCGATCTTCACGCCGTCGATGTCGGTCACTTGCTCGTTCTTGTAGAGTTCCTTCACCTTCTGCAGGATAGCATAGATGTCGGTAGTTGGGTCGAGGTCGATGCGGTTCTTGGCGATGTAGTACTTGGGCAGGGAGTCGCGGAGCTCGCTGGCCTTCATGCCCGTCTTGGCGAGGTAGGTCAGCAAGAGTGCAATACCTACAAGGGCGTCGCGACCGCTATGTGCAGCAGGATAGATAACGCCGCCGTTACCCTCACCGCCAATCACGGCACCTGTTTCGTACATCTTGGTCACCACGTTCACTTCGCCTACAGCAGCCGGAGTGTAGGTGCATCCGTACTTCTCTGTTACGTCGCGCAAGCCGCGAGTAGAAGAAAGGTTAGACACAGTGTTGCCCGGAGTGTGTTGCAGAATATAATCGGCCACAGCTACGAGAGTGTTCTCCTCGCCAAACATAGAGCCGTCTTCGCAAACGAGCGCCAAGCGGTCCACATCGGGGTCTACCACGAAACCGATGTCGTGACGGCCCTTACGCAGCAAGTTGCGAATCTCGCTCAAGTGTTCCTTCAAAGGCTCGGGGTTGTGAGCAAAGTCGCCAGTGCATTCTACGTTCAAGCCTGTCACCTGAGTTACACCCAACTGGCCAAGCAACTTTGGCAGGATGATACCGCCCACAGAGTTTACAGCATCGATGGCCACGTTGAAGTGAGCACGACGGATAGCTTCTACGTCCACTAATTCCAAATCCTTGATCATCTCGATGTGGCGTTGGTCGTAGCTGTAATTCTTTGTGTAGCAACCCAAGTTGTCTACGTCTACATATTCAAATTCGCAGCTGTTGGCCAAGCGTACTACCTCTGCAGCCTCAGTAGGTGGAAGGAACTCACCCTTCTCGTTCAAGAATTTCAAGGCGTTCCATTGGCGAGGGTTGTGGCTCGCTGTGATGATGATACCACCGCAAGCATGCTCCATTGTAACCGCCAACTCCGTAGTAGGCGTTGAGGCCAAACCAATGTTCACTACGTCGAATCCCATGCTCATGAGCGTACCGCAAACAATGTGGCTCACCATCTCGCCGGAGATGCGTGCGTCGCGACCTACGATAATCTTGCGACGGAAGGTACGGTTCACTACTTTCTCGCGCAAGCTGGCATAAGCCGATACTGACTTCGCGATGTCTACCGGGTTGAGAGTGTCTCCGACTTTGCCGCCAAGCGTGCCGCGGAAACCTGAAATGGATTTGATAAGTGTCATAGTATCTGTAAAAAAATAGTTGTTGCTTTCTCTTACGGCCCGTAGCCGCTCTCCCTCGCTGAGGGGGAGACGCTGCAAACTTCTCCATCCCTTCAGCTCGCACCTACCGGGGAAGAAGCACTACGTGCTACGCCGTAGGCAAATTTACAACATACCGCCGAAACACAAAGCCTTTCCTCCTAAAAAAATACAGAAAACTCCGCTTTTTCTCCCTGCCGTGTCACATTCATGCCAATTATCTCCTCGCTCCGCGGAAAACAGACCATCGCACCCTCGCTTTCTTCCGCGGCGCAAAGATTTTGTAACATGGCTCGTTACAACATGTAACACGGCTTGTTACACTTCGTAACATGGGATGTTACAACTCGTAACACGCCATGTTACAAAATATAGAACAGGGGGAAATAAAGTGTGACTTGAGGTGGATTTCTTTCAGTTATAGTTTTGTAGCCTGCAGCAGACTCTGAGGGCTTCGGAGAGGAGAATAAAGAAGAGCAGGAGTGTGGGCTCCTGCTCTTTGTTGTGTGTCTGTATTTAATGGGGGAGAGATTAGTCTGCCTTGTAGGTGACGGAGCGGGTGGCTTCGTCGTTGTAGATTACTTCCTTGAAGTCTTCGTGGCTGTGGCTTACGGCGGTGCGTGTGAGCTCGGGCACGTTGTAGCTCTTCATGAGCATGAGGTTGTGCTCGGGGTCAAGCTGTGGAAGGATGAAGGCTTTGTGGTCACGCCCCTGGGGGTCGAAGTAGGCGATGTAGGGGCGGGTGTAGGTGGCGTCGTCGCGGCGGGAGGAGAATACTATCCAGCGGCCGTTGCTGCTCCATGTGTGGTAGCTGTCTACACCGGGGCTGTTAGCCTGAGTGAGGGGGCGTACTTGGCCGGTGTGGAGGTCTTTGATGTAGAGGTCGGCGCTGTTGTGCCAGATGTGGAACTGACCGTAGTCGCCCAATGTGAAGAGCAGGTAGCGTCCGTCGGGGCTGACGCGGGGCACAGAGACACTCTTGCCTATGCTATCGCAGGCGAGTTCCAAGTGGGGAGTGCCAAACTGGCGGGTTTGCTCGTCGAAGGTGAGGCTCATGAGGTTGTAGCGTAGCTTGTCATAGCCGGAGAGGATGATGTCGGAGCGGCGCTTGGCTTCTTTGTCTTGGAGCACGGGCACGTAGACGGAGCAGTAGTAGAGCTTGCGGCCGTCGGGAGCCCAGCAGGGGAAGGTTTCGAGGTGGTTGTCTGTTTTGAGGATGTTGGTGAGAGTGTGGCCGTCGGCATCGTAGAAGACGAGGTCAGAGCCGTAGTCTATCACTTCAATCTTCTCGGGGCCTTGCATGTGGAAGGCCTGTCCGGTTTGGTTGGAGGAGAAGACCACCCAGTTGCGTGTGGGGTGCCAAGTGGGATAGACGGTGGTGGAGAGGATGGAGTCGTGCTTCATGTTGAGCTTCTCTATTTTCTCTCCGTCTGTCACGACGGTGCCGCCATGAGTGGCGCGCACGTGGAAGAGCATGCGGCGGGTGTCGTAAGCTTGATAGTTGTGGCAGTTGATGCAGTGGTTTTCCTTCTCGTTGAAGCTGCGATTGTTCTCATAGATGGTTTGCACGTTGAAGGTCTGCAAGTCGCGCTGGTAGAGGCCGAGCTGACGGTAGAGCTCGTAGCCGGGCTCGATGAGACGGTAGGAGAGGTAGCGGTCGATGGGTTCGGGGGCGATGTGGAGGCCGTAGGCAGGGTGAGCCAGCCAGCGTCCGTCGGCTTGTTGGGCGTAGATGCTGACGCTGAGGCTGTGGCCTTTGTTCTCCTCGAGCAGGGTGTGCCATGCGAGGGTGTCCATCATGATTTTGCCGTCGGCTCCTGCGGCTGCCACTAATGGAGTGCCCTTAGTGCCGCTGATGGAGGCTACGAAAGCGGTGCCGGCCGACTTAATTTGGAAGTTGAGGGGCGCGATGTTGGGTGGGATGGTCACATCGCGATAGTCGGGGTAGATGAGGGCGGCTTCGGAGGTAGGGGTGCTCTCTGTGGGTACGGCGGCCGGCTTCTGGCAGCTGCCGAGCAGGGTGAGTGTGAGCACGAAGAGGGTGAGTATTTTTTTCATATGCGATTCTGTTTGGGGTATCGGGGATGTCGGGGCCATCTCAACGACTTGGCGTTGGGGGACTCGTTGTTAGTTTACTGCGGCGTCGGTGGTGGATTGCTTCTGTTGGTTGGTCTCGTTGTTCTCGCAGTAGTAATAGTACATATAGGTGCCGAGCCATTTCTCTTTCATCTTCTCTCTCAGCAGGGGCTTATCCTTAGCATAGGGCTTGGCTTCCATGATGAAGGACTTCACGGTCTCTTGCACGTAGGGAGAAATCTCGGGGTACTGCTGCATGAGGCCGTCGCGTTTGAGACTGGCAATGACAATGGCTTGCTGTACGCACGGAGGGAGGTGTTGCTTGGTTCGCAAGATACTGGTGCGCATGAGCATGTTGTCAAGGTCTTTGGTGTAGAGGCAGGCTGCTACGGAGGTGATGAGGGTGGGGTCGGAGCCGCTGCGCAAGCCCATGTTGTAGCCAAGGAAGGCGGGGGTGCGGTAGTTTTGCTCGAATTTATTTTCCATAGGAGCCAGTTTGAGCACACGTGCCAATTCTGGGTCAGCAGCGATGAGGGTGCTGTCGGTAATCATGGGGCGGTATTTTTCTACGAAGTTGTCTTCGAAGGGTGTCTGCTCAATGACGTGGAGTAATTTTTTTGCAAGCTCTGGCTCTTTGTTGAGGATGGCACTGATGGCCATTCTTTTCAGTTTGTGCAGGCGTGGACCGTTCATCACTACTAACTCTTGCCCGGCATGGAAGGCAGGCAGGGTAAGGCCGGCGTGGAAATTGGCGTCGGGAAGGAAGAGAGAGTACTCAGAGTTGCCCTCAATTTTGTCGAGACGGGCTTCTGGATAGTCAAATGGGAGGTCGAATATCTTTTCAAGCAGTTGGTTAGTCTGAACTAAAGCTATGGCATAGTAGGCAGCTACGGCTCGTGTGGGGCGGCGGGCAGAGAGCGCCTCTTCAATAATCTCTTCCCACTTACCTTCATCGGCAAGATTGTGCAGGCGAGCCGTGAGAATCTCGTTCTCGTTGAAGTGGAGCGAGCATCCGTAGAGGAGAATAGAGGAGGCAACGAGGGTGACGATGCCGGGGGAGAAAAGTGTGCGAGGCTTCTCTTCTTGTCCTTTGTCCTTCTTCGCTTGGAGGCGGACAAGATATGCGATGCCTGCAATAAGCGCTGTGGCAGCGAGTACCGCAATCGGGAGCAGGAAGATGATGCCAGGCTCATTCTTGTGGTAGATGTTGGTGCCGCGGTAAACGAAAAAGGCGAGCACGGCAATGGGGAGCAGGAACGAAAAACCTCTCATGCGCCAAGGGGTGCTGAAGGCGCTGTCCGCCAAGCGGGCTGTCGCAGTGAAAATAAGTGCAAGGAGCAAGCCTCCCAGCCATGCACTCTTGTAAGAGAGGAGCAGGAAACGCGCAGCCCAAAAGGCATAGCCCAAAGGTTGACTCACTACGTATTGCATGGGTAGGGGGTCGAAGGTGAAAAAACTGTCTTGCTCGGCACGGACAAATACGTCGCCGTAGATGGTGGAGCAGAATATCCATAGCAAGATGAAGCCTAATATATAGGGTAAGTGAGCCGCGCCGGGAAAGGTGAGGCTTTTTTTCGTTTTCTTTACTTGGGGCTGAGCCTTAGCAGCTTGAGAGGTTTTGGCCGGAGCATTTTTCTTTTGAGCCATATATATAATATGTGATAGGGACGATGAAACTTTTTTGTGGAGAAGGATTTCTGAAATGATTTATTGTACCAATACTTTTTGACCTGCAGCGATGTAGACACCGGGAGCGAGTCCCTCTATCTTACTTATACCAACGGGTATGCTGACTTGGCGAACAGCCTTTCCGCTGGCGTCATAGAGAGTAACTTTCTGTGCCTTGGTAGAACGTACGATGAGGCAGCCTTTACCGCCGTTGAAATGGGTGTGAGCCTCGTCGGTAGCTTTCTCAATGCCTAGAATTGTAGGGTCGAAGTCGTATTGTGCGTCAAGGAAATCTATGCGTTCGTCAATCCATTGGCAGATAAAATCTACATCGCCTAAGATGTCGCTGTGGAGATTTTTCCATTTGTTCTCCTCGCGTTCGTGGGCACGGCTATCCTCAAAGAGGGCGGCATATTGAGTGAAACGTTGCTTTAGTTTCTCAGCGTCGAAGTGGGTGGCGCGCAGTTCTGCGTAGCGCTCTCTCAGCGTCTCGTACCAGTTGATGTCGGCGCTTTCGTAGAGGCGGTCGAAGAGCCCACTCAGTCCGTGTTCGTATTTCCAGATGAAGTTGGCAAAGTCCTGGTCGGCGCCGGTGTAGACGCTGCTTCCGTTCCAGCGGCGGCCCCATACTCCGTCCAAGTCCCAGGGAGCGATGCCAATCTTTTTGCTCTCGCTTCCCTTCTGGTCGTAGTTGAAGTAGAACATGTTCTTGCCGTGGTTGTCTGTGGCAAGCATGAGTTCAATGAAGAGGTAATAGTCATCAACGACGGGGCGGTCAAAGTAGTCGGCAAATTGAGTGTCGAAGTCGTAGTTGGAACTTGTCGCTACGAAGTTGATAGCGTTCCATAGCGGAGCCCAATCTATGGGCTCTTCTTCGTAGTCGGGGTATTTCACCTCGTAGCCGGCCCAACTTTCTCTCCTATTATAATTATTGTAGGAGTCGGGTGCTTCTTGGGAGTAGTAGTTATAGTCCGGCTCATGGCCCATCATAGTTTCGTAGGTCCAATCGTATGATTTATAGAGCGAGCCGTGGATGATGGCTTCGCTACCCTCTGTTGCCTCTTCAAACTTCTTGAGCTTGAGTTGTTTGCGGTCCATCTTTTCAGTCATGCAGTAGAGGCCATGGTAACTTCCGTTGAGGAACACCTCCACAAATTTTCCGCGTGTTCCGGTACGTGCTTTCTTCTCCCACTTTTTGTGGTAGGGGTCGGTAGCGAAGTCGTTCCACAAATCGGTAGATACTCGGTTGCGCATGCAAGCCAGGTCTACAGCCATGGCGTCAAGAATCCAGTTGTTATCATCGCGCAGTCCGAAAAACTCGCGGTCCACAGAGTTGCCGTCTGCATCGCGCATCTTGATGGCGTAGGATTTTTTCTCGTAGTTTTGCGCAGAGGCGCCGCGATATTTGAAGGCTGCGATGTAGGTGGAGTCGTAGCCGAGATAGTTGCTGTCTGTCACGCGGATACTGCCGCTGGTGTAGTAGGTGCCGTTGCAACTAGGCATACCTATTTCTACAATAGGCAGGTATGTGAAACGCAGGGTGGTTGAACCGAGGGTAGCTCCGTCTTCGGCTATGAGAGTAATGGGGTAGTCTACGGTGGCGTCAATGCCGTTGATGGCTATTTCGTTGGTGCTATTGTCTACGGCGTCACTGCCGATGTAGAGTGTATAGGGAATATCTTCCGTTTTGTTCTTCCATGTAACAGAGCCCACAAAGTCGCCTTCTTCTCTCACACTTTCAGCCAGGGGGAAGTAGTACACTTTTTCTCTTTGGTCGTAGATGAGGTCTTTGTCGTTGATGCGTAGAGAATCAACGTAGACATTAAAGCCGGTAGGCTTCTCGTTGCCGTCAATGATGATGCCGCTCTCTATTAGATGGTCGATGTGGCGTTGGTCGGCCGAGGCAAAGAGGAAAGTAGAGCCGCCGTCCAGATCGTAGAGCCCCACAAAATGGGAGGCGCCGCGGCTATAGTCGTTCCAGTATTGGAAATAAGAATCTTGCGTAGCATTCCATGATTCGTTGACCTTACGAATAGAGTAGCCGGAATAGCTCAAGGGGCTGTAAGCAAGTTCCCAACAGTTGAGGGTGGCCGATGCCGTAGTCTTTTCTACGAACAGCGGGTTCTCTGTGTAGTCGCTAAAGTAGTCTGTCACGCAGCGGTGGTCTTCGCTGTAGATGTTCACACCATTTTCGTTCTTCGTAAAATAAAATTTTGTAGCTTGTCCCTCCCCGAGGTAGAGATAACTGTTTTTTAGATAGACGGTGAGGTTGGAGCGAACGTTCTTAATGGTGTAGAGCACGGGGTTGTTCATCGCTGTGGTGTAGACTACGGGAACGTCCAGTCCCATAGCTTCCCAGTATTCCCCATCGGCGGTGATTCCATAGCCGTTGCCCACTACTTCGCTGCTGCCGCCTCCCTCGCCATTTCCTTCGCCAACAAGGTTGCCGGCTTCGTCGTAGAATTTGAAATACTCGTTGCTGGCATAGCCGTTATGGCTGGCATAGGTGCCCACGAGGAATGTTCCGTCCAAGCGCACGTTGAACCATTGCGTAGGGTCGTCCACATTGGCTATGTTGTAGGCGCCGTCCTTTTCTGTGAAGGTCCATCGCCCACGGTTATTGCTCACTCCTGTAGAGATAACCAAACCTTTGGCCACGCCCTCAATGCGGTCGGGGTAGTGGGTGAGGTATACACCGCTTTGTGCATTGCAGATGGTATAGCCATCGCCGTCTTTGCGGATGTACCACCAATGGTCGTCGGCCGATTGGTAGTTGGTGTCATAGTAAACATAAGCAGAAGAGCCGTGGTTGCTTCCTAGAGCGATGGATCCATATCCCCAAGCTTGACATACAATACGATATTTCTTGCCACTCTCAAAATTTGGGGCGGCAAACATGGCGAGCGACAACAATGCACCGCTCAGCAGAAGGAGGTATCTTTTCATAACCATTTGATTTTGCGCTCCAAAAGTACAAATAAAAATAGGAATTTGCTTCTGCTGCGCCCCTCATTTTTTTTGCTTTAAGATTTTTTGAGGGTGAATTTCTTGCGAAGCCATCCTTGACGAGATGCACAAACGGCGCCCCTTGGGCGGTGTTCTTTGGGCTAAAATTTGCAGTTTTGGGGCTCAAAAAAATGGGTTTTAGGCCTGCCGCTTTCAACAGGTAGTTCTTGGTTGTTTCGAAAGTCTTATCTAGGAAAAACTAGGTCTTAGAAAAATTTTCCTAGGTCTTAAGAAATTTTTCGTAGATCAGACTTTCGAAATGCTAGAAAATGCCTACTGATTATCAAGAACTTACGCGGGCGAAAAATCTGCCTTTTTCCGTAGCCTATCTGGCGCCTAAGAGATAGCGGTTAAGTAACCTCGATTTTTGAATCATGCAGATAGCGATGTGGCAACAGAGGAGGATGGCGATGCTCTCTATCACAAGGAAGATGAAGTTTGGCCCATCCAGTCCGTATGTGGCTCTTTGCAGCAATTGGACATTGAGGTAGGAGGAAATAATATAGATGCCCAATGTTTCCTTGCCGATGGTGTTCAGAAACTTGGAGTGCTGACAGAAAGAACTGAGTTTGTAAATCAGCGAAACAGAGAATGCACTTCCCAAAAAGCCTATGGCATAGCGGTAAAGGTCTATACCGAGCTGAGTGAGGATATTTTTTCCTATCAGACAATGTCCCGACGTGTAAATAAAGCATTCGGGAGTGAAGAAATAAAGCGCGGCGCAGAATAAAATTCCTCCCCCTATACATAGACTATTCTTTTTGAGGTAGATTCCTATGCTGTCTTTCCAGTTTAGTTTTTGGAAGAAATAGCCGGCTAGGAAATAAGGGTACATGTATTTGTACAGGCCAAAGCTAAAACTATCAGGGATAAAAAATGAGGCAATGAAAATGGCGGCATATATCCAAATGCTGTCCTTGCAGAACCTGTTTATCAAAGCAACGAGCAACGAGCATCCAAAGAGCGCCCACAGAAACCAAAGGCTAAATAGGGCAGATGTAAGATAGCTCTTGGCGAACACCAGCAAAGTGATGGGCTCGTTGTGTACAAAATTATGGGCCATGGATAATGCGACGGACAATATGGCCCACACAAAAGCTGGAACCAGGAGGCTATGAAATTTTTTTCGTATGTTCTCCGCCCATCCTTTCTTGATAGAAAAACCAAAGAGGAAGCCGCTGATAAGCATAAACAGCGGCATGTGGAAACTATAAATGGCTTGGAAGAAAACATTCTCATAGTACAGGTTGTTTTCTACAAAAGTATGTCCTGAGCCATATTGTATGCAATGTCCAAATACAACCAGGAGGATGGAATAAGCCTTTAATGCATCTAGAAAAGGATTGCGTGTGCGTGTCTTCATAAGTTTCAAATCTTTTATGTAAGCTATAAAAGCCATCTATATCCAGACTAGGTGTGGCTTGTTGCTTTGAATGCTCTTCTGAAAAGTTCTGCAAAGGTACAAATAAAAAATCATTTGTTTTTTAGGGGCTCGTCGGTGGAGTAGTAGAAGGGCGGCTCATGAGAAAGAAAGTCCGACATATATATAATAATGTGTAGATTTGTTGGCGGACAAGCTTTTTGTCTTTTAGAAAAGGCCTGTTTTATTTTGCCATGCGAGCGGGTTAAGCTAACTTTGTAACGGAAAAACATTTGTAACACTTTGTATAATATGAAGAAAAGATTCTTTTTTGTCGGACTGGCTTTGATGGGCTGGTTGGGCACAGCTCAGGCACAGGTGGCCAACGTCAACCCTGTGCCTCAGGAGGTGACATCGCAAAGTGCCACCTTGTGCGATTTGCCTAAGACCTGGCATGTGGTATGCAGCGACGAGTTGAAAGGCACTGCTGCTCTAAACGCATTGGCAACTGCTGCGGTGCAAGCCGACGAGCAGTCAAAGTTCGTGGTGAAGTTGGGCGTACGCGGCGATAAAACCGTGAAGAAATACGCCAAGCACATCCCCACAGTGGCAGAAGGCTACTATTTGGAAATCACAGAAAAGGGCATCGTCATTGCCGCTGCCGACAAGCAAGGCCTCTTCTACGGCGTGCAGACGCTGTTGGGCATTGCCCGCGAAGGCAAGTTGGAACTCTGCACCGTGAAGGACTGGCCCGATGTGCCCTTCCGCGGAGTGGTGGAAGGCTTCTACGGTACTCCTTGGAGCCACGAGGCGCGCCTCTCACAGCTCGATTTCTATGGCCGCAACAAGATGAACGTATACATCTATGGTCCGAAGGACGATCCTTGGCACCGCGACTACTGGCGCGACCCCTATCCCGAAGCAGAAGGCGCACGCATCAAGGAATTGGCTGACCACGCAAAAGCCTGTGGTGTCAATTTCTACTGGGCTATTCACCCCGGTGTAGACATCAAGTGGACCATCGAAGATCGCGATAAGCTCGTAGCCAAGTTTGAGAAAATGTACGAGCTCGGCGTGCGCTCCTTCGCCGTATTCTTCGACGACATCTGGGGCGAAGGCGCCAAGGCCGATAAGCAAGCTGAACTGCTCAACTACGTAGATGACAACTTTGTAAAGATGAAGCCCGACGTAGCTCCCCTCGTGATGTGCCCCACAGAATACAACCGTGCTTGGGCCAACGACGAGAAAGGCTATCTTCGCACTTTGGGTACGAAGATGAACAAGGGTATCGAGATTATGTGGACAGGCAACGCCGTGGTTCACTGCATTGACAAGGAATCTATGGAATGGGTAAACCAGCGCATAGACCGCAAGGCCTACATCTGGTGGAACTTCCCCGTGAGCGACTTCGTTCGCGACCGCATCCTGCTCGGCCCCACTTATGGCAACGGGCTTGACATCGCAGCAGACCTGGCCGGCTTCGTGAGCAACCCCATGGAGCACGCTGAAGCATCTAAGATTGCGCTCTACGGCGTGGCCGACTACACCTGGAACATGGAAGCCTACGATTATCAGAAAGACTGGGAAAAAGCCATCGCAGACCTCCTGCCCTCCAACGCCGACGCCTTGCGCACCTTCGCCCTCTACAACAAAGACCTCGGACCTAACGGCCATGGCTTCCGCCGCGAAGAGGGCGACGAACTCTTGAGCTTGGCTGCTGCTGTGAAAGAAGGCGGCATGCGCTCCGTGGGACGCGTAATGCGCAAGTGCAACGAGCTGAAACTCGCCGCCGACCTCTTGCTTGCTGACAAGACCAACCCACGCCTCATCAAGGAATTGACTCCATGGCTCTTGCAGGCACGCCTCGTGGCCGACTATGGCATCAGTGTTTGCAATTTAAGCTATGCTGCAGCTCCCCAAAAGGAAAATCGCCGAGCTGCCAACTTCGACCTGCTCTATAAGCAAGCGCGCTCCATCCAGCAGCAGATGTACAACTTAGGCAATAGCAGTGTGCGCCACGCTCACCAGCCCGACATCAAGTTGGCCGGCAAGGTGATGTTGCCCATGCTCAACGACCTCTTCGCCAGAAGCGTGAAGGCATATAATGCTGCCAACGGAACAGCCTACGAACCCGTGAGCGAATACCTGCCTTACCAACTTACCAGCACCGTGCCACAGCTCGCACAGCAGCCCATCGTAGGCTCTGGCAACGAAGTGAAAATCAACCCCTCTAACGAGGTGATTACTTGGGCTCCTGGCACAGAGTTGCTCATTTCAATGGAGCAAGCCGTTAAGTTGCAAGGCCTCGACTTCGACTTCGGTGTAGCAGACCAAGCTAAGAACTTCAAGCTCGAAGTGATGGTGGGCGGCGTATGGAAGCCCGTGAACCTGCTCCACTACCGCGAGGGCGAAACTACTGTTCATACAGGCAATGAAATAGCCGGTATGGCGGCCGAGAAGATTCGTCTGACCAACACCAGCGGCGCAGAGTTGAAGGTATACTTCCGCAGCTTCCGCTTCTCAAAGCAATAATAAAAGCTGACATAGCCGTAAGAGGAGGGTCCCGCAGGGCTCTCCTCTCTTTTTTGCTTTCCGAGGAGAAGAGTGGGTGCTTTTGGCGTCTTCGTAAGTGCTTGAGATTCAGTAGGCATTTTGGACCGTTTCGAAAGTCTGATCTACGAAAAATTCCGCAAGACCTAGGAAAAATTTCTTAAGACCTAGTTTTTCCTAGGTAAGACTTTCGAAACGGCCCGGAGCTATGAGCTATCAGCCATGAGTCATGAATGGTGAGAAAGGGGCTATCTTTTGATTTTCTAACCTCTTGAAATTAAGTAGAAATTTTGGACCATTTCTTCGAAGTTTTGGCAGTGCCCCTAAAAAGAAGCGGCACGTTTCACAACGCACCGCTTAAATTTCAATAGGTATTAGTTTTTAAGGTAAAAAGATTGTTTACTGATAACGCTGCAAATATCTTGGTTTTTTTCTGACTTCCCAAATTAAATGGTATGTCATATAACATATTTTTAGAAAATCCTGATTTTTAACATTCCCTTATCGCTTTGGTCAGACAGAAGGGGCGTTTGGCAGGGAAAAAGCCGCCTTTGTGAGGCGGCTTGGTGTTATATTCTGTCGAGCACAGTCTGTATGAGCGAGTCGATGGAGTTGCGATAGTTGGCATTGGCTTTGCCCGCCACTCTGTTGGCTATGACCATGCAGACGGTTACGGCCTTGTGGCCCATGAGGCGACTGAGGCCGGCCAGTGCACTGCTCTCCATCTCGAAGTTGGTGATGCGGCCGCCGTGGTAGTCGAAGCTCATAATTTTTTCGTTGGCAGAGGGGTCGGCCAGGGGCAGACGGAGCACACGGCCTTGCGGACCGTAGAATCCGCCGCAGGCTATCGTGATGCCGCGCACCATGTCCTCTCCGGCAATGCGGGCAGTCAGTTCTTCATCGGCCGGAGCTACGTAAGGGTGGGCGATACATTGATTCCCCTTCCATCCCATGTGGCGGATAAAAGCAGCTTCTAGCTCGGTGTCGCAAGCCTCGTCACGGCCGGCGTAGAAATTCAGCAAGCCGTCGAAGCCAATGCTCTTTTCGCTCACCACGAAGGTACCCTCGGGGGTGTGGGGCTGCAAACCGCCGCAGGTGCCGATACGCACAAGGGTGAGGCGGCGCAGCTGGTCTTTGACTTCGCGCGTCTTAAAGTCGATATTTGCCAAGGCGTCCAGCTCGTTCATCACGATGTCTATGTTGTCGCACCCGATGCCGGTGGAGACTACCGTGATGCGCTTGTCGCGGTAGATACCCGTGATGGTGCGGAACTCGCGGCTCTCAATGTCGCACTCTATGCTAGAAAAGTGGCTGGCAACAAGAGGTACACGGCCGGGGTCGCCTACAAGAATCACGTTGTCGGCCAGTTGTTCGGGCTTGATGTGTAGGTGGAATACGCTGCCGTCGGGGTTGATGATGAGTTCAGACTCTTCGATTCTTCTTTTCATAGCACTATCGTTTTAAAAGGGTGGGGCAGAAGCTTTATTGCAGTTCAGCCTTTCGCATATTCTTTTCTAAGATGAGAGCAGAGTTTCTCAGTGCCACCAAGTCCCTTTCAAGGGCGAGGATGCGCTCTGCTATATCTGCCTTGCCGGGAGTTTTGGCATATTGGGTGCGCAGTATTTCCAGCTCGGCGGTCTTGTTGTGAATCTCGCTCAGGGTCTTGTCCCACTGCTGGGCTATGCGACGAGCCGTCTCGCTGCGGAACTCTTGGAGCGAATGATATACGGTTTTGTCATTGATGATGTAGCTTGAGGAAGTGCCCACTTCGCTTACGTGCAACCTGTTTTTGAGACTGGTCAGGCGTTCTCTGGCTTCCGCAATAAGGGCCTTGTTTGTCTGGCTGGCGCTCAGCGGGCAGAGCATGGCTGCCAGGCGAATCTGGTGGGCATTGTCGGGAGCAGATTCGTAGATGTCGCGGCTCTCGTTGGGTATGAAAGTGTAGACGCAAACGCTGTCGGCAGCCTGGTAGCGGTCGGAGGCGAACCAGCCAATGTGGTTGGTCTCGTCTATCACATACAGATAGTCGTTGGCAGGCGAGTTGAAAGGCATGCCGATGTTCTCGGGCGCTACGTATTGCTTGCTTTCGGTGTTGAAGCGAGTCACGAAAATGTCATAGCCCCCTAAACTCTCTCTTCCTTTGGCGGCATAATACAAAGTAACACCGTCGGCCATCATAAAGGGGAAGTCTTGCTCCTCGTCTCGCTCGCTGATGCCCTCCAGATTATTGGTGAGCCATTGGTCGCCATATTTGTTGGCCTCTACGATGCGCAGCATGCTGTCGGCATTGGTGGTAGAGATAAGAATCTTGTCGCCAAGCTCGTTCTTAAAGGCAGTCTGTCCCACGATGGAAGGTGGCAAACCGATGGTGCTGAGCAGTCTTTTGACAGACTCAACTCGTCCGTTCTCAGAGGCCAAATGGTAGGCCGAAAGAAAGTTGGCTTTGCTCACAACAAGGCTATCTACAAAAACAACACGTTCTGTGCCGAGCATCATGTTGTTGGCAAAGCGGGCAAAACTGAGGCGGCTGTTCAAGCAACTGGTGTCTACTTCTTTCTTCTTTTTGACAGGAGTAGCCTGAGTCTCTTCCATTAAGGAGATAGCTTCGTCAAAGCAGTAGCAGTTGATAAGCGAGTCTACTTCCTTACAGATATCTTCGATAGTCTTTTCTTTTTTTGAAGAAGCCTTCTTCTTCGACTTGCTTTGGGCTGTGGCGGGTGCCGCCCACAAGGCGAAGAGAAAAACAGAACAGCATAGAATGTAAAAAATTCTGGCCATGGCAATAAAGTAAATTTCTGCTCAAAAGTACGGATTTCTTTTTAATAATAGAGGCCCTCTCCGTGTTTTTGTGTACTTTTGTAGGTGTAAACATAGAATGTGCATATGAAAAAACTGCAGTTTCTGAAGAAATATTTGATGCTCTGTCTTTGTGGCTTGCTCTTCCAAAACGTTCTTTGGGCGCAAGTGGCTTTGCAGCAGCACGTGGTGGAGCAAGGCGAAACGCTCTATCGTATATCCAAAAAGTATGGTGTTACGGTGGATATGTTGCTTCAGCACAATCCGGGCTTGACGGCGGAGAGCTTGAGCATAGGAAAAACGCTTCAAGTACCTGTGGCCGGCGGGGCACTGCCTCCGGTGGTGGCTACACACAAGGTGAAGAAGGGCGAGACGATGTGGAGCATCTCGCAGCAGTATGGTGTTACACTTCAGGAATTGATGGCTGTCAATCCGGAAATGCAGGCGCCCGACTACAAAATGAAGCGTGGCAGCAAGGTGAACATACCAAAAGCCTCTGCCAAAGTAAAGACAGATTCTGTAATTGTAGAAAAGAAGCAGCCCAAGGAAAAGAAATTGGCACAAACCACCCTTAAGGTGGGGGTAGTGATGCCATTTAAGTGTGGCCAGACAGAGGGCGATCGTTGCTTGGAATATTATCGTGGCCTCTTGATGGCTGCCGAGAAAGTGGGAGCAAAAGATGTTCGCATAGAGATATATGCACACAATGAGCCGGCAGCGAAAGAGTCGGTGGATAGTATTTTGCAGTTGATGAGGCCGCTTCACTTAGACTTGTTGGTGGGACCTGTTTATCCAGCTCACTTTGCCGCCTTTGCCGCCTTTGCTAAGCAAGAAGACGTAAAGAACATGGTGCCATTCTCTTCCAAAGTGTCGCAGGTGGCTACCAATCCTTATATCTATTTGGTTAATTCGCCGGATGCCAATAAGAATGTGCGTGTGAGCAATCTTTTTAAGAAAGTGTTCAATGGGAAAGAGACCGTAGTGATGCTCACCAGCTCCAAGAAAAATGAGGAGTCTTTCTCTAAGGCCCTGTCGCAATCTTTGTCAAAGGATGGATATACCATTAAGACACTTCCTTTGTCCTTTACCAATGCCGAGCTGAAAGGTTTATTGACTGTAGGAAAGCCGGCGGTTCTTGTGCCTGACGCTTCGGACTTTGCTACTTACAAGGACTTGATGCATCGTTTGGATAGCTTCAAAACGGAGTTTCCCGGCTTCCAAACTGCAGTTCTGGGGTATCCCGAGTGGCAAACTTATGCTTCCGACACATTATATAATATATATAAGGCGAACACTTATGTGTTTACAAATTTCTACCATAATATCTACGCTTCGGAGACAGTCCAATTTGAGCACGAGTATAAACGTAAGTTCAAAATGGGGCTTGCCGGCACTTATCCGCGTATGGAGTTGTTGGGCTACGATAGCGGTTTGTGTATGATGCAAGGCTTGTTGGAGCACGGAAAAGCCTTTGGCGAACAAAAAATAGATGTCCCCATGCTTCAAAGTGATATTCTCTTTGAGCGCGAGGGTGCTGCCGGAGGTTACACAAATAAGTGCTTGTGGTTTATACATTATAAGCCGAATCATACGATTGAGAAATTTTCAGAAAATTAGTCTTTCCCCAGCCAAAAGTAGATGATGCAGAATATGATAAAACGCCTTCTTGTCCTATCTGTGGCTTGTGTCTTCCTATCCCTTGCAGCCGTTGCACAGGTGGGCGAGCGTCGCAGCGAGTTAGCCTTTGGCTTTAACGCCGGTGTGGCGCTGAACAAAATCACCTTTGAGCCGACAATCAAGCAGCGCTATCATGTTGGCCCAACGATGGGTCTCATGCTTCGCTATACTTGTGAGAAATATTTTAAGACGGTGTGCGCCTTGCAAGTTGAGCTTAACTACACTCGCCTGGGGTGGACAGAAAATATTATCAATGCAGCCAATGAACCGTTGGCTGATACCTATACCCGCGAGCAAAACTATCTTCAGCTGCCGCTTTTGGCACGCTTGGCCTGGGGGCGTGAGGTGAAAGGCTTTATGGGCTATTTGATTCTCGGACCTCAAGTGGGCTATTGCATCAATGAGAAAGAAAAGTTCGGCACGCAGTGGACGCTCAACAGCGAAGGCAATCCCGATCGTCCCAATAATTTGTACGCGCAATATAGTATGCCGATAGAAAATAAGTTCGACTACGGCATTACCGCAGGTTTGGGCTGCGAGTTTCATACCAAGTTGGGCCACTTTATGATAGATGGTCGCTACTATTTTGCACTGAGCGACATTTACGGAAACTCCAAGCGCGATGTCTTTGCTCGCTCTGCCCACGGTACCATCTTGGCCAAGTTTACCTACCTCTTTAATCTTCGTTCAGACAAGACTCCTCGCAAGTAGACTTTGGCAGAATACCTATTAGTGGGTATTGCCTGTTTGTGTTAAAAGTTCTAACTTTGCATCCGGTAAAAAGATTGTTTTTTGATATCCAAAGGTAGACATATCATAGCCTCGGCGCTATTGCTTCTCTTCGTTACCTACACGGTGGCTTATTTTTCTTATAGTCACGTGCATGTGGTGGACGGAGTGGCAGTGGTCCATTCTCACCCCTTTGGAACTGATGGCGACAACCATAGCCATACCACGAAGCAGTTCTCTACCATCGATCAACTCAATCATACGCACTACTTGCAGCCCGATGTTTGCGAGGTGGAGCGCATGCTTTTCTTTGAGCCAGGTACTGCCTCTACCGGTTATTATATTAACACCACCCCCGCAGCTTTTGGCTTCTATTTTAATCTGCGAGCCCCTCCCTTTGCCTTTGCAATTTAGAAAATAATCAGTTCCAACTTAGGCAAAAAAAACCCAACTAAATTCTCAATGAAACAATATTCTTTTTTATTGACAGCCCTTATTGTAGGGTTGTTACTTCCTGCTGTGTCGCATGCCACACAGCCCCGTAAAGAAGGCAATGTAATCCTCGGCCACGTCATCAAGTACGGCACCGAAGAGAGCCTTGCCGACGTCACAGTTACCATTGTCGAAACCCAAGAAACCCTTTTGTCCAATTCGGACGGAGCCTTTGTCTTCCGCCGTGTGCCTGCCGGTAGCTACACCCTGCGCGCTCAGATGCTGGGCTATGAGACCCAGGAGAAGAAAGTGCAGGTGAGCAACTCTTACGCCATCGATGTGCATTTCTCTATGAAGGAGAAGGACTTCAATGTAGGCGAGGTGGTGGTTTCGGCCAACCGCAATGAGGTGCGCCGATGTATGGCGCCCGTGGTGGTAAATGTTCTAAACCCCAAACTCTTTGAAACCGTCAGCTCTGTCGATCTCGCCCAGTCACTCAACTACCAGTCGGGCCTTCGCGTAGAGAACAACTGTCAGAACTGCGCCTTTCCGCAAGTGCGCATCAACGGCCTTGAAGGTCCCTATTCGCAAATCCTGATCAACAGCCGCCCCGTGGTGAGCGCCCTAAGCGGCGTCTATGGTCTGGAGCAAATCCCCGTGAACATGATAGAGCGCGTGGAGGTGGTGCGTGGTGGAGGCTCGGCCCTCTTTGGCGCAAACGCCGTAGGTGGTACCATCAACATTATCACGAAGGACCCTATCAACAATTCTTTCCAGGTGACGAGCACCCTCTCCAATCAGAACGCTCAGTCGTGGGAGCAGCACGTCGGTGCCAACGTTTCGCTCGTGTCGAAAGACCGCACTTATGGTGTTGCCCTATACGAAACCTATCGCAATCGCAATCCCTACGATGCCGATGGCGACGGTTTCTCCGAAGTGGGCAAGCTCAACATGAATACCTTCGGCTTGCGCACCTACTATCGTCCCTCTTCCTCCAGTCGCCTCAGTCTGGAGTATCACACTACCAATGAGTTTCGCCGTGGCGGCAATAAGTTCGACTACGAGCCCTTTGAGACCGACATTACCGAGCAGACCAAACACGTCATCAATAGTGGCGGACTCAGCTACGACCATTCCTTCCGTGAAAACAAGCACCGTCTCTCGGCCTTCACTTCGCTACAACATGTAGACCGCAATAGCTACTATGGTGCGCAGCAAAACCCCGATGCCTATGGTAAGACCAACGATCTTACCTGGGTGGCCGGAGCCACTTATACCGGTCGTTTCAGCCGCGTGCTTTTCTCGCCCGCTACGTTTACCGCCGGCGTGGAATATCAGAACAACTCTCTCCACGACCGCATGCTTGGCTATGGTCGCGACATGAAGCAAGACGTACGCATCGCCAGTGCCTTCCTGCAAAACGAGTGGGAGATGAACCAATTCACACTGCTCGCCGGCCTGCGCCTCGACCAGCACAACCTCATCGACAATCCCATCTTCAGTCCCCGCGTCAACCTCCTCTATCGTCCCACCGAGAAGCTGCAGGCTCGCCTCACCTGGTCTACCGGCTTTCGTGCTCCCCAGGCCTACGATGAAGATCTCCACGTCACAGCAGTAGGAGGCGAGGGCGTACTCATCCACCTAGCCGACGGCCTTAAGCCCGAGCGTTCCAATAGCTTTAGCGGCTCTGTCGACTGGGCCACCAGCTTTGGCCATTGGCAAGCCAACCTCCTGGCCGAGGGCTTCTTTACGGAGCTGAACAATGTGTTTGTCCTAGAAAATATTGGCGTCGATGCCCAGGGTAACACCCTCAAGGAACGTCGCAACGGCAGTGGAGCCCGCGTCTATGGAGCCAACATCGATGCCAAACTGGCCCACGGGCGTCAGTTTGCTCTGCAGCTGGGCCTTACCTATCAGCAGAGCCGCTACAAGCAATACGAAGCCTGGAGTGAAGACCCCGCCGTGGCACCTACTAAAAACATGCCGCGCACGCCCAATTTCTACGGTTACTTCACGCTCACCTCATCACCCCTTCCGCAGCTCGACCTCTCCCTGTCGGGTGTCTATACCGGCCGCATGTATGTGCCCCACTTTGCTCCCGATGCATCAGAAATTCCCGCCGGCTACGCTTACACCTACATCGCCACCGATTGTATGGAACACACCCCCTCTTTCCTCGACCTCAACTTGAAAGTGGGCTATACCTTCGTGTTGAACGACCACGTCAAGCTTCAGCTCAACGGCGGTGTGCAGAATTTGCTCAATGCCTTCCAGAGCGACCTCGACCAGGGCGCCTATCGCGACTCGGGCTACTTCTACGGACCCACAGCGCCGCGTACTTATTTCCTGGGCATAAAAATATCAAACTAACAAAGGGAATTCCCCCCTCCCCTCCATTCCGAAACACAAAAAGCAGAACTCCGCCTGACGGAATTCTGCTTTTAATTTTATAGGGTACAACAGAAATAAGCTCTGCTATGTTTAGCTCTGCTCCGGAGCTCAGGGAAGCCCTTTTTGAAAAGGGGGTTAGTTGATGTTTATCATCTCGATGCCGGTATTATTTTGCAGGATCCGGCTTGTTCTGTACTCTTCTAATACCGCGTTGTCCAGTGCTTTTTCTTCTGACGTTCGCACAAATTTAGTTTTCAGCATTTGCTGCATGGTGGCGATGCCATTGCTATTTTCGGGCGTGGGTTCTTTTTGGTTCTGCTCCTTGTAGAGGGTGGCGTAGGCATTGTATGCCTCGAGGGCAACGAGGTAGTGAGCATAGAATTCTTTTGCGTCCCTGGTGAGTTCTCTGTTGCTAATGGGGTAGTAGGCGGTTTTGTTGTTGATGGGTTTTTTCTCCATTATTTTAATCATCTGGTTCAAGGAATTGTAGAAGGCTACTTCGCAGGCAAAGAGCTTTGTTTCGGGGTTGAATGTTATTCCAAATTCACCTTTCTTCTCCAGGATGCGGAATCCGGAGTAGATGTCAAGGGCTCTTTCGGCGTAGGAAAAATTGCCTTTACGCCCCTCTAACGCCACCGAAGTTATGTAGGCCTGAAGCGAAAATGAGAAATTCTTTTCTCCATTCTCATTTTTGCGGTAATATTTTTGTGCTTCTTTGTTTGCCAGGAAGTTCTTGAGCATCTGACCGCCGAAGTGGGCGCAATATGCAGTCTTAAGGGCGTAAAATGTCTCCCACAAGAAACTTGTATGGAACAGGAAATATACGTAGTGAGCTTCGTCTTTGTACATCTCCTCTGCTTCCTTGATTACATTGTCAAGCTCCTTGTTGTCTTCCTTTGCATAGGACACGGCTATTCTGGCCATAATCGCCATATTGTCGTAAATAGAAGCTAAGGAGTATTTGCTTCCGCGGAGTAGGGGACGCAGCCTTTCGCTCAAGCCGGTGTACTCGCGGGCAGCCGTTATGTAGGCTTCGGGTGTGCCTTCCTCGTAGATTTTTTTAAGGTCGGGGACCTTGCTTGTTAGTTGAAACCAGTAGTGCTCGTACATTTTGCCAAGTCTCACTTGGAGGGAGTCGAGGTAGGCTTCGTTGAGATTATAGAGCTTGGCCAGAGTGTAGGTCATGATGTCTTTGTGAGAGCTTTCTAACCCCCAAAGAGATACTTCTTTGTTCAAAGGGATGCATATCATTCCGTACATCGCTATCATACCTGCTAATTGCTTGCTGGTAAGACCAACGGCCGAGGCCATCTGTGGGATAGAGTAGCGGATGGTCTGCTTGTGGTTGAAGTTGACGGGAGGGTACGGGTCGGAAGTTCCTGCGCGGTGGCGCAC
This sequence comes from Alloprevotella sp., assembly GCA_045636405.1. GTDB lineage: Bacteria > Bacteroidota > Bacteroidia > Bacteroidales > Bacteroidaceae > Alloprevotella. The sequence continues at coordinate 58,134 of JAZTXL010000004.1, read as the reverse complement.
TCCGTTGATTACCCTATCGTTGGCATAAGCTCCCGCAGAGCCACGACTGCCGCGTGAGAGCGTCTGCGAGGTGTGGCTGCAGGTGTATCTGGCCCTACATGGTATTCTGGTTCCGTTTGTAAGATAGATGGAATTTTTATAGGTAGTCTGCGAATTCATACATCCCCATACAGGTTTGAAGGGATCTTGGGGCTTGACGGCATTTCCCTGTTCATCCCAGTCGCTGTCCAGGAAAATGTTTTTGTCCTCGAGCGTAATGGTTATCTCTTTGGCAGAGATGGATAGTTGAGTAGAGAAAGAGGGATGTTTTGGGTGGCCGGGAACAAGACTGCTGGAATAGGCTATCTTACTGGGTTCGACCATGTAGTTGATGTCGAAGTGGGGGATGTTAAGATTCTTAATGTGGTACACGCCATTCACCGGGGCAGGTATCTTCTTTAAGAAAGGAGCATTGGGGGAGTTCATCACGCGGCGGAAGTTGATGATTTCGTCACTGACGTCTGAAGTTTCTATAGACGAAAGCGACGTGAGCTGTGCAGAGGCGGACAGCGTAAGGAGGGCGGCGGATAGGAGGCTTGCTATTTTTTTCATAAGTAGGTTTTTTTTGTTCTTCTATTAAATAATAACGGGGGGATGAATGTGGCCCCAAAAGCCTTTGCCGGACTCTTGGGGCCTCGGTGTGTGTGGATTATTTGAGGTGTGTATATATTATATATGTGTGTCTTTTTCATTTAAAGCGCGGGGCTTATGCCAACTCTACGGCGGCTTTTACCACTACTTGTCCGTCGGCCTTTCGTATCTCTATGCAGTGGCGGCCGGAAGGCTCTTCGTCGTGGAAGATGAGAAGTTCTTCGCCAGGGTAAGTCTCGGCGCAATAGGACATCTCAATGCGGCGTGGCGGATGGGCCATTAGGAGCGAGGGCTGAAAGAGGTCGAGCACCATCTCGATGTAGCGGATGGAGTTGACATGGCCGTTGATGTCGAGGTCGCTATAGAGGGCCTGCAAGCGGCGTTCGGGCTCTGAGGCTTTAACGCGTACACGACCGGCAGGGGCTATGGATACAGTTTGTTCGCACACGGCATTTGCGAAGGCGCCTTCGGAGATGGTGGAAAGGTCGAGTGGTTGTCGGCTATCAATGTCTATAAGGGCCCAGATGCTCGAGGCGTGTCCGTAGGTGCGACCGTTCCCGTCGGTGATGGAGAAGAGGCGGTCGGTAAACTGACGGTAGATTTTCGATACCCATGTGTTGATGGCGTAGGGCTCACCTGTGCGAGGCATCTCGTTCATCTCTATCACCAGACGCGAGAGCACCCATGCGTGGTGCGATTCCAGTACGTCGTTGAAGCCGAATCCGTGGCTGCCGGCGTGTAGGCTGGCGCAGCGCAAGAGGTGGTTGCCCATAAAGCGCCATGAGAGGCGGCCGGAAATGTCTTCTGAGAACGGCTCGACAAGGAAAGGGTAGTGGCCAATGTTTTCTGTATTCATATCAGTAGGTGTTGCTATATATAATAATGTGTAGTGGTTGTGTATCCTTGTGTAAGTACGATTAGTAGTCTGTTTCTTGTTCGGCATGGCGGCTCTTGGAAACAGCTATTACGCCGGAGGCTACATATTGCGTAAAGGAATTGGCTATCGCTATGATGGGTTGCCTCATATGCTCGCGGCGCATGCCGTTGGCCCTCCATAGCGCACGCGCGCCTGCCATACGGCGGCCTTGCAGGCACTTCATGCTGCGCAGGGGAATCTTAGATGTAGACAAAATCTTGTTTGTCATAAGAATACCAACTTGGCTTTGCAAATGTAAGAAAATCCTAAGATAGAACAAGCAAGACGATAGGGGATTGTATTCCTAAATGCGATTTTTGAAAGAAAAACTTTTCTCCGGCAGACTACTTTTTTCGGGCCGCCATCCTTTTGTATGTAAAAGGCCTTGGGTGGCGGCCAATGAGCGGTGGACTAAGAGCTGCAAGCCGGGGGCTATAATCGGTGAGAGAAGGACTATTTTCTTGCCTTTGTAACCTCTTGAAAATCAGCAGGCATTTTCCAGCGTTTCGAAAGTCTGATCTACGAAAAATTCCGCAAGACCTAGGAAAAATTTCTTAAGACCTAGTTTCTCCTAGGTAAGACTTTCGAAACGACCCGGTTCTATGAGCTATCAGCAATGAACCCTGAACGCTGAGAGAGGGGCTATCTTTGGGCTTTTATAACCTCTTGAAAATCATTAGACATTTTGGGCTATTTCTTCGTAGTTTACCAAGGGGAAATCGTAGCTTATTAGTTTTTCCTAGTAGCTTACTAAGAATTGCTACTCTTTTTGCTCCTCTGCGGAGGGTGTGGCTTGTACAAAATAGGCGTTGTGCATGTTCTGATAAACTTGTAGGAAGAAAAAAGTGGTAAGTTCGGAATATAGTTAGTATCTTCGTAGCAGAAAAATGATATAAAAAAGAAATAGCTTATGAACAAATTGTTAGAAAGTCTGGTAATGATTGTGCTGGGCACTCTGCTGGTGGTCTTTTCCAAGGAGGTCACCGAATGGCTGGTGATGCTCTGTGGCATGGCGTTTGTGTTGGCCGGTGGTTTTTCAATCGTGGGCTGGCTGATGCGTAGTAAAGAGACTCGTTCTTCAGTGCTCTACCCTTTGGTGGGAGTGGGCAGTGCGCTCTTCGGTTTGATGCTACTGATTTTCCCGGCCGACTTTATCACCGCTCTGATGTATCTCTTGGCCGTGGTGTTGGTGGTCTTTGGCGTGGTGCAGTGCTACTCGCTTTGGGACATGCGTCGCAAATCCATGGGGGTGCATGCGGCATTCTTCGTAGTGCCCTTGATTTCGCTCGGCGTAGGTCTTTACATCCTGACCGCCCCGGTGCTGACTGCCTCGGTGCCTTTTATATTAATAGGTGTGGCCTGCGTGTTGCATGGATTGGTCGACTTCATTTCCATCGTCTACGTATGGCATAAGAAGCGCAAGGCGGCAAAGGAAGAAGTGAAGGTAGTAGTACAGGACGTGGAGTCGATAAACTAAAATGGGAGAGAGATGAACGCACAGACTAAAAAATACTTTCTGCTCACTGCCGTACTGGTGGCGCTGACCTTCTTGCCTTTCATAGGCCTGTCGGATTTCAATACGAAAGGCGAGCCGCGCGAAGCCGTGGTGGCTCACTCTATGATAGCTACAGACAACTGGATTCTGCCGCAGAACAACGGAGGCGACATCGCCTATAAACCACCTATGTTTCACTGGGCCATTGCCGTGGCTTCTACCATTGCCGGCGAGGTGAACGAGTTTACTTCGCGCCTGCCGTCGGCCGTGGCGCTGATAGTGATGGTGCTGGCCATCTATCTGTTCTATGCGCGCCGTCGGAATGCGGAAATAGCCTTCTGGACCGCCGCTATTACATTTACCAACTTCGAGATGCATCGCGCCGGGGCCAACTGTCGTGTGGACATGGTGCTCACACTCTTCATAGTGCTCGCCCTGCTGCAATTGTATAAGTGGACGGAGCGCGGCTTGCGCGGCTTCCCCATATGGGCCATTGTCTTTATGGGCTGCGCCACCTTGACCAAAGGACCGGTGGGCATCATTCTTCCGTGTATGGTGACCGCAGTTTATTTGTGGCTGCGCGGTTATGGTTTTTGGCCGGTGGTGTGGCGCTTTGCTTTAGTGGCATTGGCCTCGTGCATACTTCCCATTATCTGGTATGCGGCGGCTTACCAACAGGGCGGCGATGGATTCCTCTACCTCGTCTACGAAGAAAATGTACTCCGCTTCATCGGAAAAATGCCTTATGGCTCGCACGAGAATCCCTGGACCTACAACGTGGTGACAGTCGTGGCAGGCTATGCGCCATATACCTTGCTGGCACTGCTATTAGGCGTAGTAAACATAAAGGCGCTGAAGCATGTCGACATCAAGGGCTGGCGTCCGCTGAAGGCCTTGCGCGAGATGGACGATGCCCGTCTCTTCTCCCTGCTGAGCATCGTGCTCATCTTTGTGTTCTACTGCATTCCAAAGAGTAAGCGCAGCGTTTACCTCTTGCCCATCTATCCCTTCATAGCCTATTTCTTGGCAGAATGGATAGTGCGTGCCGTGCGAGAGAAACCTCTTGCGGTGCGTATCTACGGTGGATTCCTGGCAGTGGTGGGCGGTTTGTTCCTCGTAGTGTCTATGCTGATTCGTATGGATCTTGTGCCCTCGTCCATCTTTAGCGGAAAGCATGCAGCGGAAAATGTGGCTTATCTCTCCGCCATCCACCATGCCTCCTTCTCAACGACCGCCGTCGTGATACTCTCGCTGCTCTTCCTCGCCGTAGTCTATTTGGTGTTTGCCATCAAGAACAAGAGCCGTCTGCTCAAGGGCATTCTGGCCGTTACTTTGTGCTTGTACTTCGCCCTTGATAGCTATGTGCTCCCCTCTGTGTTAGAGTGTAAATCGGATAAGCAGGTGGTGGAAAAGATAGAGGCCGCCGCAGCAGGTGAGCGCATCTATTCGTATGTGAAGACCGATATGCTCCACTTCTTTACCATCAACTTCTACCTGGGCAATACCATTGTGCCCTTCGAAATGGAGCAGCCGGAACAAGGAAACCTCTTGGTAGGCGAAAAAGACTTCCCCGAATTTGCCGAACGTCATGCCGACTACGAATTCAGGCAGGTCTACGACAGCCAACATCGCAGCTGCGACACACGGCAGAATATACAACTCTACAAGTTCTCAAAAAAATAACAACGAAGTGGTTTTGCTCTGTAAGTAAAACCACTTTTTTTGTTTACAGATGGTGTCGCTCTTCTGGAAAATGAAGAACGAATGCCATAAAATATATAAATATGCAAGAAAAATGCTAATAATCTTTGCTCTAATGAATACTATGTCTTATTTTTGTGGGGCGAATAAATATCAACTTAATAATACAATTAAAAGCTTATGAGAAAAAACTACTTCCAAATGCTCCTGACGCTGGTCATGGCATTCGTGTTCCAAGGCGCTTGGTCGCAAGCCGCTTGGACCACACATTCAGCATCTACTCCTAAAGGAGAAAATGTAGAGGTGAAAAACACAGTGGCCGGTGTTATCTACTTGGGCCATTGTAACTATGATGACTATATTTACGAGTACGACGGCCTCTCCTTAGATAAAGACGCGCGCGTAGGTGTGGGTATCAAGTTGCTCCGCGATGACTTTAAAAACTACATCGGCGGTAAGATTACCGGCATACGTTGCGGTTGGGACGACAGAGCCTCTGTCTGTGTATACGATTGCTTTGTGCGCAGCGGAAACTTTAACAACCCCGTTTTGGCAAACGGTAAGGGAACCGTGCGCTTCGGCTGGAACGAAATAGAACTTGAGGAGCCCCTCTTGATTGAGAATATTGACACCCTCTGTGTAGGTTTCTATGCCAACATCAAGAAGGGCGTATGCTCCATTCCTAAGTTCTATCCCACCGATGTGCCCAACTCCGCTTTCCTTTTCCACGGCGAAATGTCTGAAGACGGAAAGGAATTGTGGTACGACTCCAGATCGCTGGGTATTATGCCTATCATGATTGTCATCACCGACGAGACAGGTCAGTTTAGCAACTTGGTAGACATCACAACTCTTCGCTACGATGCAATTGTTCCGCAAGACGTGGATGCACCTGCTATGTTCTCCATCACCAATCTTGGCTCTAACAACATCAACTCAGTAGAGGTTACAACCACGAAGGGCGACCAAAGCGTATCTACCCAAGTGAACCTCAGCAAGACCATCTTGACCGGCGCTACCAGCAAAGTAAATCTTCCTGTTTACTGCTTCGGTACAGGCGAAAGCACGGTGACTATCTCAAAGGTAAACGGTGTAGTGCCCACTCACCCTGCAGAGAGAAAGGTGAACATGATTGGCGTACCCTCTACCGTGTCTAAAAAGTACGTTCATCGTCCCCTCATAGAATTCTTTACCTCAGAAAATGCTTACCAGCACCCCACATATTTTGATTCTTACTTCCTCCTGGGCTATGAGGCCTACCAAGACAGAATCAGCGTGGTGTGCCAGCACACTGACGACAAGTTTATGATAGGCGACCCCGACGAAGCCATCCTTTTGCAGTTGGGTCTCGTAAACAACGACTCAATGCAAGTGTACCTCCCCGATATGGTTCTCAACCGTACCTCTTACGTAAGCAATCCCTCTTACGATCTTCGTCATCCCATGGTGCGCGGCGTCCTTTACCCCTCGCCCCTGCAAGAGGCTTTCTATGACGACGTGATTGCTCACCCCACATTTGCAAGCGTAAATGTGAACGCAGCTCTTAACGAAACCGGCGACAAGGTGAACATCGAAGTGAGCGGTTATGTAGAAGAAAATATCATGCCTGCCGACGAGCCCCTCTTCCTCACCGTCTATCTCATGGAGAACAAGGTGGAGAGCACCGACCAACGTTTCTGGGATGACAAAGAGGGTGAAGTTATGGGCGATAAGTATGTGCACTACAATGTTATCCGCGAAAACCTCACTCCGATGTGGGGTAAGAAACTGGAAAAAGCTTCTGGTAAATATTCTCTTACCTTCTCTACCGATGTTTATGAAGACTACAACCCCGCTAACCTCAGCGTAATCGCCTTCATCAACCGCGGTGAGCAAAACAGCAACATGGAGCGCAACATTATCAACACCGCCGAAGCACCTGTGCTTGAAGCCGGTGGTGAAACTGCCATCGAGACCGTACGCGTTGAGACCTCCTCTTCTGTAGCTCCTTCAATCTACGACTTGAGCGGCCGCCGCGTTCTCTCTCCTGTGAAGGGTGGTCTTTATATCATGAATGGCAAAAAGGTTATTCTGAAATAATCTCTCCCCGCCCCATAGAGATTGCTTGCCCCCACGCAGCACGTCGCCGCGAGTGGGCAAGCTCTTTTTTTAATCACCTAAGAAAAAAAAGACCCTGTTATGAAAAAAATACTCCTTAGCCTCTTCGCCCTCTTCGCCTTGGCCACCGCCGCGCAGACTACCTCTCACTACGGATTTGCGCCCGACACCCTCGTGCCCGAAGACATCCAGGCTCTCGGCACCGGCGAAAATGCCTACGTGGCCGGAATGATTTGCCTCGACCCCGTAAACGACCCCGTGGTGCAGCGTTTGAAGGGACAGAAAATTACCGGCGTGCGCTGCTACTTGCGTGCCGCCTATGCCCAGAAGCGCCAGAAGCGCACTTGTGTGATGCACACCACCGGCTCTCCCGATGCCACCCCCGTAAAGACCTATTGCGATTTCGACGAGGGGTGGAACGAGATACTCTTCGATGAGCCCGTTACCATTGGCGAAGAGAAAGTGTACGTAGGCCTTCAGGTCTACGAAACCCGTGGTACAGCCTATCCCCTTGTGTCCTTTGCCAAGGCCAATGTGCCCGGCGGCTCGTGGATAAATCTTAAGAGCGAGGGTTGGAAGGAATATACCGATCGTGGCACACTCTATGTGCAAGCCATGCTAGACGCGCCGGCTTCTGTCTTCGACCGCTCCGTGTACGTTCAAGCTACCGACTTCCCCTTGACCATCGCTCCCGCCGGCCTCTTCGATGCCAAAGTTTATTTCCTCAACCACTCTGACAAGGCCGTGAGCAGCCTCGAACTCTCCACCCTGGGTCAGGGCGACAGCGAGCCCCACGTGCAAACCGTAACCTTTGCTCAGCCCTTGGCGCCTCATGCCGCCTGCGTGCTCGATCTCAAACTGCGCTCCGGAGCCGAAACCGGCGCCAGCCAATGGCTCTCGCTCCGTGCCACCAACATAGATGGTCAGCAGCCTCAAGATGTCCGCGAGGGCCACTCGCAACTCTACATTACCCACGACGCCTTCCAGCGCGTGCCTCTTGTCGAGGAGTTCACCAGCCAGTTGTGTACCAACTGCCCCTTCATGATCTACTATCTCGACCAGGCCATGGAAGAGTTTGACGGCCCTGTTCTCTACGTCACTCACCACACCGGCTATCAGAAAGACGCCTTCACCCTTCCCATGGACGAAGATCTCCTCTATCTCTTTGGTAGCGACTATACCTACAACCCCGCCGTCATGTACGACCGCCGCGTGGCCAAAGGTGAAGTAGCTCCCGTGCTTGGTGCCAACGAAGCCTCTACCGCACCCTATTATGCCGCCATTTCCGAAGCCGCCTTGCGCCCAGCCATGGCACGCGTAGATGTAGAAGTGGACAAGACCGATGACGGACAAATCAACTGCCGCGTTAGCGGACGCATCAATGCTGAGATGGCAGCTGCCGGTCACGACCTCTACCTCTCTGCCTACCTCGTAGAAGATGGTATTTCTCTCGATAAATACTTCCAGAAAGGACTCGACGCCGAAGGCGCACCTGCCGACATTATGGAGCGCTTCAAGCATAATGGCGTCAAGCGCCACGTCTTCAATACCACCACTACGGGCGACCTCCTTCAGCTCGATGCCGACAATTGCTTCGAGGCAGAATACCAGCCCTTCCAAATAGACAAAAGCTGGGTGTGGGAAAACTGCCGCGTCATCGCCTTCGTACACAAGATGGACAAGGAGGATATGACTCAGAACGAAGTGCTCAATGCCGGAAGCAACCGCCTCGGCTCTACCGCCAGCGCCATCACTCGCCCTCTGCAAGATGCCGCAGCCGATGTACGCTTCTATGTAGATGCAAAGCAGACGCTCCGAGCCAACTATCCGCTCGCTTCGCTCGAAGTGTACAGCCTTGATGGTTCAAAGCAACGTGTGTCTGGTCTTCTGAGCGGTGTGTACGTAGTTCGCTACACGCTCTCCGATGGTACACAAGGCACACAGAAAGTCTTGGTAAAATAAATCTATTCTGGTGAGGCTTTCTCTAAGAGCCGGCCTTGCCATCCCCTTATTTAATGCGCCCGATGCGGCCGGACAAAATGTCTGCTGCATCGGGCGCAGTTTTTTATGTATATCCGCCTTCTCTATAGTGCTTTCGCCTATTGGCAGTTTCCCTTTCGAAGGCTTTTCGGAGACTATTCTTATGCCTTTGTAACTCTTCGAGAATCTGTGGTCATTTTGGGCTATTTCTTCGTAGCTTACCAAGAATTGGGATTGAATTACGGGGCGTGAGCCGAGGGTTTTGTTGTATGAGAAAAAGGCCAATTGGGGCTCTTCGTAAGTGTCTAAAAATCAGTAGCTATTTTGGGGCGTTTCGAAAGTCTGATCTACGAAAAATTCCGCAAGACCTAGGAAAAATTTCTTAAGACCTAGTTTTTCCTAGATAAGACTTTCGAAATGCTAACTTTGGGGAGCTGTTTTTCGTGGGCCATTAGGCGCGCCGAGAAAAAGAAAAGCTCCGCCGTTTTTCGTGGGGCGGAGCTTAGTGGATTATTTCAAATCGTATTTCTTAATCTTTATGGATTCTAAGTAGCCGGGGTAGTCAATCTCGGCGTTTCTTACTCGCTCCAGAAGAATGGGTTGCTTGTTCCAGTGGAAGGGCTTGAAGTCGGAAGTCTCTACCGTCTTGTTGTTCTTCCATACCAGTCCGTTCACCGATTTGGCGTAGAGCAGCGGAGCGTCGAAGTGGTAAAACTCGTTGTCCTCAATGCGGATGCTGCCTTTCTTGCCACCATGGAAGTAGTGGGTCTGGCCCTTGAGCGAGGGTATCTCAGGATAGATGGAGATGACGGCGTTGGTGAACTGGAACATGCTGGTCAAGGCGTTGATGAATTTGTTTTTGCGGATGACCAAATCGCGCACGGCGCCCGATTCGTACCAGCCGTTGCAGTCGCCGCAGAGCAGAATGGCAGTGCCGGATGTGTGGTCGAATACGTTCTTTTCACAGACCGTCTTGCGGGGTGAACTGAAGAGAGCGCCGCGGGCGCGGTTGTTGCGCACAAGGTTCTTGCGGAACACAATCTCCGGAGTCCAAGAGAGGTTTTCGATGCCGTAGGTGATATGGTTGTTCACCTCTTCAGGTACGGGCTTTGTGAAGCTGATGATAAACTCCTTGGCTCCTTTCACCGTAGGTTTGTCGGCAGGGCTGATGGTGCGGATATAGTTCACTCCATCCACGTGGTCCATCGTGTTGGCTTTGATAAAGCAGATGCTGTCGCCGGGATCGCCCCAGGCAAAACCCCAGGCCTGTCCGTGCTCGTAAGCACAGCGCAGTGTGTGATCGTTAATGCGCTCACGCACCTTCAGGTAAACGCCGTGCACGTTGATGGCATCGTCCATCATGCCTTCGTAAAGGCCGCAGCACGAATTGATTTTACCCTTACACTGAGAGAAGTGGGTGGCATCGGCCTGCGTGGTAAAATAGCGAGGGTCGTCCTTGCCGCGCAGACAAACGCTGAACTTGCAGAGGTCGATGTTGGTGCAGCGTTGTGCGATGAGGCCCATGCCTTCGGCATAGTGTACCTTTACGTTCTTCAGCTTGGTTTCTACATCGTGGTCAAGGAAGATGCCGGGGGTGGGGCGACCGTATGTGCGCAAGGCCACCACAGTGCCGGAGGGCAGACGTTGGTCTTTCCAGTGTGGCGCAAGGTAAGTGCGTGGTCCCACTTCGCTGAGCTCGGAGAGGTTGAAACCTATGTCGCTGGTGTTATATACAATGTGGCGGGTAGCACCGTCGAAAGCAATGCCCCAGCTATAACGGGCCGACCATCCCTCGCCGTAGCCTTCGAAAGACTTGTCGGGGAGAATGCGATAGTCTACCCAGGGCGCTACGGTAAAGGTGATGCCTTTTTCGGCATCGTTGTTCACCACCTCCACCTGAGCAATGTGGGGTTTGGCAAAGTCGATGCTGAAATTCTTAAGGGTGCAATTCTTGGAATTGACCAAGGCGAGCGGCAACATGCGGCCGTGGAAGATAAAGTCGGCGCCGCGGCCGTCGAGCGTAAGGTTGTTCCAGTTCTCCAAGCAGATACCGATGAGCTTGGGCTGGTCCTGGTCGTGGTTGGACACATAGTATTCGCGCTTCGGGGCGTCGGCGGCATGGAAGTCGTAGCGGCCTTTGTCGAACTTAAGCACCACTTTATCGCCCTCGTCCACCTGCTTGCGGATGTTGAGAAGGGCTTGCTCTAATTTGGACGACAGATTTTCTGCACCAGGGCAGATGCCGAACTGCTCCATGTGGAATGTTACCTTGCGGGCTGCCAAGGGAGACAGGATGAAGGCAAGGCAGAGGAGAATGCTGATTTTTTTCATATGAGAGATTCTTTATTACTGGTGTGAGGGTTGGACTTTCTATTTGGGGCTTTCGGCATCAATCTTTCTGATGCCTCCAGTCTCAGGCGAGAATATGATTTTGGTGGTGTATTTCTTGTTGAAAAGGTCGCCGCCGAGGTGTTCCACGCGACCAAATTGCGCCAGAGGCAATCTCAGTGATGCCAATTTGCGCTCGGCGCAGAAAATCTCGAGGGTGGCCATTCCGGGCAGCGTGTAGCGCACGTCGAGCACTTCCTTTTGCTTCCCTTTCTTTCCCTCTACCACTACTTCGGCTGGCAGGCTCTTCTGGTCCTTCAAGTTGAGGTAGACCGGCTCGCCGGCCAAGTTGTCGGCATCCAGCAGGCCCAAGTGTTTTGAGAAGCGGAACAGCACGTGGTTAGACATCTCTTGCTCGGGGGCGAGTTCAAGAGTGAACACGTGGATTTCTTTGCTCGAGGTGCCCTTGAAGAGCTGCAGCAAAGCCTCTTCTTGTGTGGCCAGCGTGTTGAGCATCAGTTTGAGCTGCTCGCCGTCCTTGGGCATAAAGTCTGCCTGGCCTTTAGACAACAAGGTGCGGTTCTCGCGTATGTCGTAAATCTCGTTGGCCGTCAGTTCGGCCATCTTGAGCGTGCTTCCGGCCGAAATGATTTCTTCGGTCTTGAACTCTTCGCTGTTCAGCGTAGGGGCTTCCACTTTGGACACAGAGGGTGCGGTGAGGGCGCTGATTTTAGGCATCTCCGTGTTGATGGAGAGCAAGCGGCCGTCATTGGCAAGGCCTACGAGAGGAGCCGATGTCTTGGGGTTGAGGGCAATGGTATAAGCTTTGCTCTTATCGGCCACGCCATAAGGAGTTACTTCAACGGAGAGCAGACGCCACTCGTCGCGTTGCTGCTTCTCTACATTCTTCATGCGCAAGAAACGCTCGGCATATTGGCAAAATTCTCCGGGGGTGTGGGTAACGCGCTCCGCGGTGATGGTAATGTGTAAGCGGGTTTGGGGCAGGAAGTAGGTGATGCCACTTTCTGTTACTCCGGGTTTGTATTCTGTGACGTGGGTCTGAGCTGTTGCGTTGGCCGCAAGAGCTAAGAGACCGGCGGTGAATAATATTTTTTTCATACTATATGGTTTTAGTAGTAATTACTTGAGTGGATTCTCTGAGTTTGACAAAAGCCTTTGGCAGGAAGCGGACAATATCTGACGCCGTAAGTCCGTCTTCGCCGAGTTGGGCCGCTGCAAGGTCGCCTGCCAAGCCGTGGAGGTAGACGCCCAAGAGGCAGGCCTCCTTCGGACTATAGGCTGCGGCGCACAAAGCCGAAATGATGCCGGAGAGCACATCGCCACTCCCGGCCGTGCCCATTCCTGAGTTGCCGGTGGCGTTGAAAAATACTTCGCCGTCGGGGGTACAAATGGCGGTGCGGTGGCCTTTGATAATGATAAAGAATTGATAGAGGCGCGCCATGTTGCGTGTCTCCATTAAGGTGGTGTAGCTTTCGCAGTTAAGACCTGTGAGGCGCTTTAGCTCTAAGGGGTGGGGTGTGAGGATGGTGCCTTGTGGCAGATACTGAATCCAACTTCGGTTGGCGCCCAGGATATTGATGCCGTCGGCGTCGATGAGCACGGGAATCTTAGCCCCTTTCACCTGGTCAAAGAAGGCTTTCGCCGTTCTGACATCTGTGCCAATGCCCGGGCCTATGGTCATGGCGTTGTAGGCTTCGAGGCTGACGGGCTGAGTGAATACACGCTCGTCGGGATCGTGCGAAAGGATGGCCTCGGGTAGGCTGATTTGGTGGATGTCATTGTTTCTTAAGGGGCAGTGTATGGTGACTTTCCCGGCGCCGCTTCTGAGGGCTCCTTTAGCTGCCAATGTTGCGGCACCCGCCATTCCATAGCTTCCGGCCACTACCAGCACGTGGCCGAAGGTCCCTTTGTGACCGAAGGCAGCTCTTTGTTTTAAGAGGGAACTTACGTAGGTCTCTTCTATAATAGAGAAGCTCGTTGGGGTATCTTCTATCTTTTCCTGTGAAAGGCGGATGTCGAGAATTTGAAGTTCCCCTACGTAGCGCTGATTGTCTGCAAGTAGCAAAGCAAGTTTGGGGAGTTGGAAGGTGAGGGTAAGGTCGGCGCAGACAATACTCTCGGATGTGTTTTTGGAGTTGTCTTCACACATCAAGCCGGAGGGGATGTCTATAGACACCACCATGGCCGGCGAGTCGTTGATGAATTTTGTCAGCGAAGCATATCCGCCCGAGAGGGGCTTGTTGAGTCCCGTGCCGAAAAGTCCGTCTATGATGAGGTGCTTTTCTGTGAGTGCAGGGGGCTCAAATTGTGAACTCACCTCTGTGAGGTCGGCGTCGTCTCTGGCCTCCAGGCGTTCCTTGTTTTGCTGGCAGTCGGCGCTGAGCTTATCTGATGGGTTGAGAAGGTAAGTTTTTACCTTGTAGCCATCGGCGGACAAAAGCCGAGCCACAGCCAGCGCATCTCCGCCGTTATTGCCGGGGCCGGCAAACACAACGATGGGCGTTTGTTCTTTCCATCTGCACTTGATGGCAAATACCAATGCACGGGCCGCGCGCTCCATGAGTTCGATGGAGGCTATGTTTTCAGCTTGGATGGAATAGGCATCCAGCTCGCGCATTTGTTGTGCAGAGAGAATCTTCATGGCTCAATGTTACTTAAAACTGCCACCACTTTTTCTTTGGTTTAAATTCCTGATTCTGTTCGTGGAGGTAAGTTTCGTAGCTGATGTTTCGGCTGATGAGTTCGTAGATTACTCCCCAGTCGGGCAGTCCGCCTACGTTGCGGTCGTCAATAAATACATCGGCCTTTACTTTGCGGCTGAAGTATTTGTTCTTGCCCACAAGGTCGTCCTCGTGTTCTTTGTTTACAGTGTAGAATTTCACGCCTCTTTTCTCGCACCATTCCAAGGCCTCTTCAAGGAGTTTGCCTTCGCGTACGGTCCACAAAACGAGTTTATGTCCGTCGTCAATGAGCTGGCGTAAGGTGGAGGTGGCAAAGGGAATTTCTTTGCCAATAGCCGGATAGCGCTGTTCTACAATTGTGCCGTCAAAATCTACTGCGATAGTCATAAGCGTATGTATTGAGTTATTTGTCTGTTGTATGGGATAGGGACAAGGTAGCTTTACCTCTTTTCTTTGGTGAGGCCTGTGCCGGTTTTATCTGGATGGCTGCTCTGAAGGGCATCAGTTTACTTCCTGCTGCTGCTCTTACAAAGGCTGTGCCGTCGGCGTTGAGCAGGTAGAAGCCCTCTTCTGCCGATGCTACAGTAAGCGGCAGGTAGGTCCCCTTAAATAAATCTGTTTCCGGCAAGCCGGTTGGAATGGTGCCTGCGTTTGAGAGAAACGTTACACTCTCTGTCTCGGCTTCGTTTGCCCTTCTTATAATGGCCGGCGTATTGGCGGGGATGGTTTTGGTCTCTTCAAAAGACAGTTTGTCGCTTTCGTATCCGAGGCAGATTTGTGCCACCCAATTCTTGGGAACGTCTGCCGAGAAGGGAAGTACGATTGTTTCCCAGCCATAGCCTGGTGCGGCTTTCCGTGTATAGCTCAGTTGCTTGTCGGCCACTTGAATTTCGCGGTCGAAACTAATGGATAGTTTGTCTGTCAGCATGTTGTGGGTCAGCAAGCTATATGTATCTCCCTTTTTGCCTATGAGGAAATCCCACGGCACAGAAGCGCTTTCGGTGTCCGACACATTTATATATATAAGCGTGTGTCGGTCTGCCGGGCGATTCGCGAATTTCTCGATATGACTAGGCAAACTGATGCCGGTCAAGTCCAGAGCCGCGGCTCCGTTCCAATCAGTGGCCGATAGGCGTGTTGTACTCCATGCCCCGCTGAGAATTTTTACTCCGTCTTTTAGGGTGGAGTCAGGGGAGTGGCTTATGCTTACAAAGGTGGCTAGCTCTGTGGCAATGTCAGCTTCTGCTTCTACCAGCACAAAGCGGTTCTTCTCTTCGTTGAATGTCAGAATGTGATGGCCGTTGTTCGCATTGGCCACGGTGATTCTTCCGTTCTCTATTTGCCACACTGCAGCTTCTGTGCCCGGCTTTAATTCTGCGTTTAAATGGAGTCCCTCTGTGTTGGTCAGTGTGAAAAGATCGTTCCCCTTGTGGTGGCATATCCATACACTTCCTTGGAGGTCGGGAGCGAAAGTACCATTGCGCAAGAGCAGATGGGAGGCATCTTGCCCCATCATCTCGCCCTCAGAGTTGTGGGTGGCCAGCATCCCCTTGGCATATATTCCTACGCGGGCACCATCTTGTGGCAGTCGGGTCTCGCCTGTTGTCTCGCCGATGTGCTTGGTGAGGCGATAGATGTAGAGGCGGTTGGAGTCGTAGCCTTTGTAATTGCCAAAGAGGGGTTGCGTATAGACATAGATAGAGAGATAGTTGCTACTACTCTCAGGATGGGCAAACGTAAATGTGCTCTCATCGGTGCAGGTGATGTCCCAAAAAGTGGGTTCCTTAACTCCCAGTTCCATATCGGTTTTGCTGCCATCCGGGGCATACACCAGGCCAGTTCCGTCTGTTGTTGTGATGGCAATGCGTCTGTCGCCGCTTTTCTTGAGTCTCCAGACGACGTTCTCCTGTGGTTCGTAGATGGCCGCCGGCGGTTGTGTGGAAGAGGCAATGCCCAGCAACTTCTTGTTGTTCTTTCCACTCGGCTGCTTGTGGCTCATCAGGTAGAGTTTCTTGTCGTATCCTTTGCAGCCGATGAGGTAGCAGTCTTTCTCGTTAAGCTCTTCTGCGGTGCTGACAAGCTGGTACATATTCTGCCTGGCCGATGACTGATCTGCCTGTGCCTGCATCTTTCCGATGGCGAATGCCAAGAAGAAAATGGCTGGTATGTATGTGTACCACCTCTTGCTTGCCAAAAATATCATTGTTTGTTTTCTACCTCCTCTGCCAATTTGAGAAGATATTGTCCATACTGGTTTTTTATCATAGGCTGAGCAATCTCTCTGATTTTCTCAGGTGTAATCCAACCTTGTTTAAGGGCGATGCCTTCGAGACATCCCACTTTCAAGCCGGTGCGTTTCTCTATGACCTCAATAAAGTTGGAGGCCTCGCTCAAGCTGTCGTGGGTGCCGGTGTCGAGCCAGGCGAATCCGCGACCCAGGGTCTGTACGGTGAGTTCGCCATCTTCGAGGAAGCGCTGATTGACGGTGGTGATTTCCAACTCACCGCGTTTGGAAGGCTTGATAGTCTTGGCCACATCTACCACCTTGTTGGGATAGAAGTAGAGCCCCACCACTGCGTAGTTGGACTTGGGACATTCCGGCTTCTCTTCAATCGAGATGCAGTTGCCTTCAGCGTCGAATTCCACCACACCATAGCGCTCGGGGTCGTTTACACGATAACCGAAAACGGTGGCCTTTTTCTCCTGCTCCGCTTTGGCCACAGCTTCGCGCAACATATGACGCCAGCCGCTGCCGTGGAAAATATTGTCGCCCAATACCAAGCACACGCTGTCGTTGCCGATAAACTCTTCGCCAATGAGGAATGCTTGTGCCAAGCCATCGGGCGAGGGCTGCTCAGCATAGCTGAAACTTACACCATAGTCGGAGCCATCGCCTAGGAGTCGGCGGAAGCCGGGAAGGTCTTGTGGTGTAGAGATGATAAGAATCTCACGGATGCCGGCCAACATCAGTACCGACACCGGATAGTAGACCATCGGTTTGTCAAAAATGGGGATGAGTTGCTTGCTAATTCCTTTAGTGATGGGGTAGAGGCGAGTGCCGCTGCCGCCGGCCAAAACTATTCCTTTCATATCTGTATTTTTTTATAGTAAGAGGAGTTGCTGTATAAGCTTATCAGTATGCCCGCCAATGGGCTTTCCTTTTAGGATACTCATACCAGGACCCCTATTTTGCAAAGATAGTTTATTTTTTTCAAAGCATAGAGGATTATAGTTTTTTTTGCAGTGTGTAAAAAGAGTATATAGCCATACGTAAGTGGGTTGTTTAGGGTGGCGGCAGAGGCAGAAAATGGTGACGTAATGAGGCACGTTTTCGAAAGTCTTATCTAGGAAGAAAAAAGTCTTAAGAAATTTTTCCTAGGTCTTGCGGAATTTTTCGTAGATCAGACTTTCGAAATGCCCCAAAATGCCTGTTGATTTTCAGGTGGTTACAAGGCTATAAAAAAGGCTGCTGAGCGGCGGGCTCAGTAGCCTTTGCAAGTGCGATTATTCCGAGACTTTTTCCAGTTCCTCTATTTGGCTCAAAATATCGTTCGAAGTACGTAATAGTTTCCTCAAGTGATAATAGCTGATGGTGGCGAAAATGATAAAGCCAATAATCCCTGAAGTCAAAGCAATATTCAAAATGACACCTTCGTGGAAGTGCGACTTCTCGTAAATAAATAATATAAATATTACAATTACGAAGGGCACTTCAAACCAATAGGCCCATTTGATGGTTAGCTTCTTAAAGTTCAGAGTCTCTTTGCGTGCTTCGAGCAAATTGTCTCCTGCAAATTTGTTAGGACTAAGGCGGCGGAATAGATAACAATTATAGAATAGTTCAATCGCCAGGAATATTGCGCAGGTGGCGCAAAAGAGCATGGAGATTCTACTGATGTTTGGAAGAATCCAAAGGCAGAATGGAATGCCGATAATGCTTATAATGCTTTCCCTAATCAAGAACCAATGCAAGTAGTTGGCTTTATCCTTCATGGATTGGCGAATCTGGCGTTGGCTGACAATCGTCTCGTGCTCCAACTTCTGAGTGAGCAGTGCCAACTGTGCTTTCATTTCTTGCAATTCCTTAGAGTCAATCGTGTTATTCATGATGGGCAGTTGTTAGTGGTTGGACATTTTCTTGAGTTCCTCTTTGATACGGAAGAGGCGCACCGATACATTCTTTACTGTGATTCCTACGATGGCAGCTATCTCATCGTAAGGCATACCCTCAAGCCAAAGCAGGACGATGGCGCGGTCGAAAGGTTTGAGCTGGTGGATGCGTTGGTAGAGCATTTGGATTTGCCGTGTGTCTTCATCCTTGTCGTGGAAGAGGTCAATGCTCATTTCCAACGGGGTGTGCGAAGTGCGTTTCTTCTTTCGCTCCTGCGAGATGCAGGTGTTAAAACTCACACGCCAAATCCATGTCTCGGCTTTGCTTTCACCTTTGAATTTCTCAAAGCCTTTCCAAAGGCTGATGAGTACTTCTTGAAAAAGGTCGTTTACTTCGTCGGTATCTTTTGAGAACATATAGCACACCGTGTAGATGGTGCTTTTATGCTTCCGTACCATTTTCTCAAATTCAAACTCCAATGTGTTCATTGTCTCATTCTTATTAGAAAAGTCTTTTGCCCATTAGACGCATTAGCCGGTTGCAAAACTACAAAAAAGTAGCAGAATTTTTCTATATACTTCTATGAAACAAAAAAGGTGCTCCCCCTTTCAGAGGAAGCACCTTAAAATATTTGTAGCTTTCAGGCATATTAGCCGAGCTTGCCGTCAGAGCCAAGCACGTTGATGATTTTGTGCTTGTACATCTTTTCCATGTTGTCGCGAGCAGGACCGAGGTACTTGCGGGGGTCGAACTCAGCGGGCTTCTCAGCAAATGTCTGGCGGATAGCAGCTGTCATAGCCAAGCGAGAGTCTGAGTCGATGTTGATCTTGCAAACTGCTGACTTAGCTGATTCACGCAACCACTCTTCGGGGATACCGATAGCAGCCTTCAATGCGCCACCAAACTTGTTGATAGTAGCAACTTCGTCCTGAGGAACTGAAGAAGAACCGTGGAGCACGATGGGGAATCCGGGAAGCTTAGCTTCTACAGCCTTCAATACGTCGAATGCCAAGGGAGGAGGTACCATGAGACCGGTCTTGGGATCGATAGTACATTGTTCGGGAGTGAACTTGTAAGCACCGTGTGAAGTACCGATTGAGATAGCCAAAGAGTCGCAACCTGTGCGAGTAGCGAAGTCTATAACTTCTTCGGGGTCAGTGTAAGTGTGGTGGTCAGAAGAAACTTCGTCTTCTACGCCGGCCAATACACCGAGCTCACCTTCTACAGTTACGTCGAACTGATGAGCGTACTCTACTACCTTCTTAGTGAGAGCTACGTTCTCTTCGTAGGGGAGGTGTGAACCGTCGATCATCACTGAAGAGAAACCAGAGTCGATACAGCTCTTGCAGGTTTCGAAAGTATCTCCGTGGTCGAGGTGAAGAACGATCTCGGGCTTTTCGCAGCCAAGTTCCTTAGCATATTCAACAGCACCTTGAGCCATGTAGCGAAGCAAAGTAGCGTTAGCATACTGACGAGCGCCCTTAGACACTTGGAGGATAACGGGTGACTTTGTTTCAACAGCAGCCTTGATGATGGCTTGCATTTGCTCCATGTTGTTGAAGTTGAAAGCGGGGATTGCATAACCGCCGTCGATGGCTTTCTTGAACATCTCGCGGGTGTTCACCAAGCCCAATTCTTTGTAGTTAGTCATAATTGTAAAAATTATAAATAGGTTTGTCTTAGAATTTCTCTACAAAATTACAACTTCCCATTGTGATAGGAAAATTTCCGACTTGTTTTTTCGTATTTTTATCTCTCAAAAAACTGCTATGCCCTCTTTTTGATAAACAGAGCAAGCAAACTGCTATTTTAGAATAAACCTTCTTTCTTGCCAAACGTAGGTGACGGGTCGCAGACAAAGTTCTGCATCTTTTCTGTCCTCTTCATTGAGGTCGGAGATGGCTATGCGGAACGTCAGCTCGCATGCCTCTACGTCCCAGGCGGCTATGACGGCCGTAAAGTCAAGGCGTGCTTGCAGCTCGGCGATGCGGTCGTGTGTTAAACTGTCAGTAGGCTGCCAAAAGAGTTGTGCGTCGGGCTGTGGAAACTCTATCTTTAGAGGTTGCCATTGGTTGTCGTAGAAGGAAATGCTGCTTGCTATGGCTGGGCGAATGAAGGAATGGATGCAGCAGAGGATGGTGTCATTCTGCGAAGTTAATCGCTTGAGCGACCACTGGCTGACGTCGGTCAGCTTAAGGTGTAAAAAGTTTTCTGCCTTTACCAGCAGATAGCTCGTCCCACCAAAATCATTCTCAGCCTTGGCAGTCATTTTGTAATTGTAGAGGTCAAGCAAATCAAGGCGAGCATTATGTGCGAGCATAGGGAGCACGCCGGCCGGCACACGAGTAAAAAGGCTGTCGATACTCTCTGCTTGTGTCGTAAGGCCCTGTAGTAAAAATAATATATATAGGAGATAGCGCTTCATAGGCTGCAAACTTACATAAAAAACTTTGAAGCAGCGAAAGCTTTTATGAGTTTGTAGTGGGTAAATTATTCCGCTGAGCTCGCTGCTTTCTGAGATAGTGTAACAAAGAGAAAGGGTGTTCTTGAAAACTCTGTGTAAAAAAAGATAGCTATTTGTTTGTCATCTTAGAAGAATTTGGTAACTTTGCAGCCGCTTACGACCATTACACAAGTTGTTACCAAACACTTAGTATACGATAATCAAAAATAAAGCTATAGCAAAATGAAAAAAGGACTTCATCCCGAAAACTATCGTCCCGTAGTATTCAAAGATATGAGTAACGGTGACATGTTTCTCTCTCGTTCTACTTGCAAGACAAACGACACAGTAGAATTTGAAGGTGAAACTTATCCTGTAGTTAAACTTGAAATCTCAAGCTCATCTCACCCGTTCTATACTGGTAAGTCTAAGCTCGTCGACACAGCCGGACGTGTTGATAAGTTCATGAGCCGCTATGCTCAGTCTCGCAAAAAGTAAGACGAGAGTATTTAGCTCTTTAATTTCAGAGAAAAAATCTTGAAAATATAGTACGGGTGTGTCTGACGAGATACGCCCGTATTATTTTTATTTCACAAGCAAAGTATTCCACTCAGCCAATTACTATGACAACCTCTCAACATGTTCTTGCTCTGTCTTGTCCGCCGATACCTTTGGTGCGCATCGGATTAGTGGGATTGGGACAGCGAGGGATGAAAACCCTCGAGCGCTATGCCTTTATTGAAGGAGCAGAAATCAGATGCTTGGCAGATATTTCTGCAGAACGCTTGGAAATGGCGGCTCAGCAACTGGAGCAAAGCGGGCGCCCTGCCGCAGAGCTACTGCAAGGGGCTGACGCGTGGAGAGAAGTCTGTCGTAAGGATATAGACCTTGTTTATATCTGTACGGATTGGAGTACGCATTGCGAAATGGCAGTTGAGGCGATGCGATGTGGTAAGCATGTGGCGGTGGAAGTGCCGGCGGCGACCACAGTAGAGGAGTGTCGCCTACTGGTGGAGGTGGCAGAACAAACCAGACGCCATTGCTTCATGACAGAGAATTGCTGTTATGATTTTTTCGCCCTAGCAACAATGGAGATAAAGAAAGCGGGACTGCTAGGTAATATTACACACTGCGAAGGAGCTTATATACATGACCTTCGAGATAAATTTGGCTTGACAAATCAGTCGGCAGAGACCGCTCGTTTTTGGATGGAGCGCAGTTGTGCTTCGCACGGCGGAAATCCATATCCTACGCATGGAATAGGTCCTATCGGTTGGTTGCTCGGATTGCATCGTGGTGACAGGATGGATTATCTGGTATCGCTAACAGCTCAGGGCGAAGCAGAGGATGATATCACCGGTAAGGTTAACACTACCTTGATAAAAACAGTGAAGGGTGTCAGTATCCTTTTACAGTTGGACGTAACTACGCCACGTCCGTATAGCCGTCTGCAAACTGTTTGTGGAACAAAGGGCTTTGTACAGAAATATCCTCTACCTACGTTTCAGCATCTGTTGCAGGAACATCCGCTTGTAGGAGATGAGGCGTTGAAAGCTGTGGAGCACTATGCAAACAATGAAGTAACCGGGGTGTGGAAAAAAGGTCATGAGCTAGGTGTTCCCAATGAAATGAACTACACCATGGACTGCCGCTTGATACACTGTTTGAGAAATGGTCTTCCATTGGATATAGATGTGTATGACGCAGCAGAGTGGTCGTGTCTGGCTGAGTTGAGTCAGCTCTCAGCGCGTGAAGGAAGTAGACCGGTGGCTATCCCGGATTTTACAAATGGCTGTTGGCAAGAACTAGAAGGTCACCGCTTCTATTTATAATAATGTGTTTTAGAATTTGCTTGTACCTATGAACAAGCAAATCATTCCCAACAATACCAATAGCAAATCGAAGGCTTTGGCTTTCAGATTCTTTTCGTGTAGCAATAGTGCACCGAAGAGGAAAGATACGATGACGCTTCCGCGTCTAACCATTGATACAATGGAGATCATGGCATCGGGCTCACTGAGCGCGTAAAAGTATGCCATATCGGCAGCTGTGAGAAAAAGCGAGATGAGGAGAATCTCTTTGCGCCATTTAAAAGGTGTGGTGGATTTTCTTTTTGGAAACCACAGTGTAAGAAATACAATGGCCATCATGGCTGCTTGGTATAGGTTGTACCAACCTTGCACAAACATACGGTTCAGCTCTAAGCCGCCTTCTTCTTGAGGCGCCATTAAATATTTGTCGTATAGCCCGCTTGCTGAACCTAACAAGGCCGCAGCTACCAAGAAGAATATCCATTTGTTGTGTAAAAAATGGATGCCTTCTTTCTTGCCACTTTTGCTAAGTAGAAAAAAGGAGATGATGGTGAGAATCACACCAGCCCATTGCCAAAAGTTTAGCTGTTCGCCGTAGATGGACAGAGCGCCTAATAGTGTGATGACAGGGCGAGTGGCATTGATTGGACCAGCTATGGTGAGGGGCAAATGTTTAATGGCAAAATATCCGCAGAGCCATGACGATAAGACAATGATAGCTTTGAGGAAAATAAAGCTGTGTGCTTCCCAATTTTCGCAGGGAACAAATAACTGTTGGCTTTCTGCAATACATCCTATGCTTGAACCGAAAATAAGAGGCACAAAGAATAGGCTGCATATAATGGTATTAAGAAAAAGAACAGGGATAACGGCGTTTCCTTTCAAGGACTGTTTCTTGAAAAAATCGTAGCATCCTAATAGGGCGGCTGAAAGAAAAGCTAAAATAATCCACATGGCTATTTGATGGGCACTTGGTGGTTGCTATTCCAGAAAAAGGTCTTCAGGGTATTCTACATCTACAAGTTGTAGAGCATTTCCTGGTACAGAGTCTCCTGCGGCACATCTATTTTTGAGTGCAATGACATTGCGAAATTCCTCGATGCTCATCTTGCCACGTCCTACTTCTAAAAGCGTACCTACGACGGCCCTTACCATGTTGCGTAAGAAACGGTCTGCCTTTATTTCAAATTGCCAAAGGTCGCCTTCTATATTTTTCCAGTACGCTTTTTCTACGTGGCAGATATTGGTTTTAGTGTCTGTGTGCAGTTTGCTGAAGCTTGTAAAGTCTTCGGTCGATAGTAGCACCTGGGCGGCCTCGTTCATCAATGCATAGTCGGGTGAGAAAAATAAACGAGTTGCGTAGTGTCTGTAGAAGGGATTTTTTTGATTGTACACCCTATAGTGGTAGGTTCTGGAAAGGGCGTCGAAGCGAGCATGTGCTTCCGGTCGTACTTTTCGGATGTTGTATACCGCAATGTCGGGGGGTAAAATACGATTGAGTTTGTCTACAAGCCATTTAGTGTCAAACTCTTCAGCGTCAAAGTGTGCCACCATTTGTTGGGCATTCACTCCGGTGTCCGTGCGTCCGGCTCCAATGGTTTCTATACTTGTTCGGAGCAATGTGCTGAGGGCTTTGTTGAGCTCTTCTTGTACACTATTGGCATTGGGCTGGATTTGCCAACCATGATAAGCGGCTCCGTCGTAGGAAAAATATATAAAGTAGCGCACGGTGGGTATTTTATTAGGTTAAAAAATGTGCCGCATACCTTTCGGTGCGGCACATTTGTGTTTTGGTATCAATGTATGAACGATTGATTAAGCTTCTTCTGCTACAACTTCGAAAGGAATTTCAGCTGAAACTTCCTTGTGGAGCTTAACTACAGCAGTGTAAGAACCTACTTCTTTTACGTCCTTAACGATGATAGTCTTACGGTCGATAGAGAAACCAAGCTTAGCGAGCTCGTCAGCAATGTGCAAGTTGTTAACAGAACCGTAGATAGCACCAGTAGCGCTAACCTTTGTGCTGATCTTGATAGTCTCGATGGTAGCGAGCTTATCAGCAACAGCTTGAGCGTCATTCTTGATCTTCTCGAGTTTGTGGGCGCGTTGCTTTAATTCTTCAGCCAAAACTTTCTTGGCAGAAGCAGAAGCGATAACGGCCTTGCCGGTAGGAATAAGGTAGTTGCGACCATAGCCGTCTTTCACGGTTACGATATCGTCTTTGTAACCCAAACCAATTACGTTTTCTTTTAAAATGAGTTCCATATCTTATACCTCCTCTTTATTATTTCATCATATCGGTTACGAAGGGCAGCAATGCCAAGTGGCGAGCACGTTTAACGGCTTGAGCCACGCGACGTTGGTACTTCAAAGAAGTTCCTGTGATGCGGCGGGGAAGAATCTTGCCCTGCTCATTCAAGAATTTCTTCAAGAATTCAGGATCTTTGTAATCGATGTATTTGATACCGCTCTTCTTGAAACGGCAGTACTTTTTCTTCTTCACGTCCACAGTGGGCGGAGTCAAATAACGGATTTCTGATTGTGCTTGTGCCATGGCTTAGTCCTCCTTGTTAGCTTTCTTGTTACGACGTTTTTCTGCATACTCGGCAGCGTATTTCTCGAGCTTCACGGTGAGGAAGCGGAGTACGCGTTCGTCACGACGGAAACTTGTTTCGAGTTTGTCCACTACAGTGGGTTCTGCCTTGAACTCTACCAACTGGTAAAAACCGGTTGATTTCTTTTGGATGGGGTAAGCCATCTTTTTGAGGCCCCAGCTCTCTTCATTGATAATCTCTGCGCCTTGTGCAGCGAGAATACCTTTGAACTTTTCGACCGTCTCCTTCATCTGTTGGTCAGACAAAACGGGAGTCAAAATGAAAACGGTCTCGTACTGATTCATCATAGGTTGATAATTAATAGTTAGATATTTGTTTGCAAAATTGCGGCGCAAAGATACGGATTTATATTTATGTGGCAAAATATTACCTCTCTATTTTTTAAGCGCTGGCCTGTGGGGATGCTTTTGAGGATAGAAAGTTGTTGCTTGTAATTGATTGATTTTCAGTAGTGGTTTTTGCTATCTCTTCGTGGCTTACTAAGAAAAAATAGTAGGCTTGCAGTTTTTTCTACAAGCCTACATATAAATTACTTATAATAAGGTTATGTTTTTCCTCCTTACAAACTGATTGCTATAAAGGGGGGGATGTGAAGCTTTTTATTCTTCCCAACCGAGTGCGCTGGCGCCGAGTACGGCAGCTTCGCTTCCGTTGAGTGCAGAGATAAGAAGCTTGGTCTTGCCTTTGAAGATGTTGAGGACGTTGTCTTCAAATGCTTTACGCAAGGGGTTCATGATGTAGTCACCTGCCTTGGTAAGTCCGCCGAAGAATACAAAAGCTTCGGGGGTGTTGAAGGTGGTGAAGTCTGCGCAACTACGGCCAAGAAGGCTACCGGTGAAGTTGAAGATTTCAAGGGCTACGGGGTCGCCGGCTTCGGCTGCCTGGAATACGTCGAACGAAGTAATTTCATCGGGATTCAACTTGCGGAGGGGGCTGTCCTCTGTGCGGTTTTCAAGGATTTCGCGGGCTGTGCGTGCAACACCTGTTGCAGAGCAGTAGGTCTCAAGACATCCGCTGCGGCCGCATCCACATTTGCGTCCGGCAGGAGTGTGGTCTACTACGAAGTGGCCGAGCTCACCAGCAAAGCCATCGCTTCCATATACAATCTTGCCGTCAACTACAATACCGCTACCTACGCCTGTGCCGAGGGTAATCATGATGAAGTTTTTCATACCGCGAGCAACGCCATAGGTCATTTCACCCATAGCTGCAGCATTGGCGTCGTTGGTTACGCGACAGGGGATGCCCAAAGCTTCTTCAAATAACTTGGCAATGGGAACGATGCCCGGCCAAAGAAGGTTGGCTGCGTATTCGATGTTACCTGTGTAGAAGTTTCCGTTAGGTGCGCCGATACCCATACCTCTGATGTTCTGGATGCCGCCTACTACGTCGAGCGCGGGTTGCAATGCTTCAACGGCAGCTTTTACGTAGTCGTTGATGTCGGGATATGCTTTTGTCTTGATAGCTGTTTGAGCCTTGATGGTACCGCGTTGGTCTACGATTCCAAAGATGGAGTTTGTACCGCCCATATCAAGGCCAATTACATAAGGCTTTTCAGTTGTTGATTCCATGGTATAGAAAATTTTAAAAAGTTATTTGTTAGATGGCCAAAGGTAATAATTTATTTTCCAATGACGTGTATTTGTGGAATACTTTTTTATGTTCTTCTTGATAACGCTCGTTGATAAGGATAGGCTTTGCTGTGTGTAAACTTATAATGGGTCTACATCGAAGAAGATGTTTGTGTTCCTGTATTGGTTCATGGCAAGCAATGCAGAACGGGCTGCTTGTAAGGTTCTCCTTACTCCGGCAATGGGCAGGTCGGGTGTGAGTTTCAAAACCATTTTGCGGATATGTAGTAGCTGGATGCGTCCTACGGCAGGCTTGTCCGGGCCTAACAGATGCTCTCCAAAATGGGGGCGTAGGATATTGGCAAATGCCACAGCTGCTGCTTCACAAACCTTCTCGTCTCTGTGCTTGAGATAGATGTCTATGATTCGCACGTAGGGCGGATAGGAGAACATCTCGCGCTCAATGAGCTGCCCGTTGTACATGGCCTTGTAGTTGTTCTCCACAACTTGTTGTACGATGGGGAGCTGTGGTTGCTTTGTCTGCAGAATGACAAGTCCTTGTCGGCCTCTGCGTCCGGCTCTTCCGGCCACTTGCGACATCATCTGGAAACTTCGCTCGAAGGCTCTGAAATCTGGCACGCTGAGCATTTGGTCTGCGTTGAGGATGCCCACCACTTTCACACGGTCGAAGTCCAGTCCTTTGGTAATCATCTGTGTGCCGATGAGCAGGTTGGTCTTTCCGTTTTGGAAGTCGTGGATGATTTTTTCGTAGGCCGTTCTGGAGCGAGTGGTGTCAAGGTCCATGCGTGCTGTCTTGGCTTCGGGAAAGCAGGCTTTCACCGCTTCTTCTATTTTCTCTGTGCCGTAGCCAATGTCGCGAATCTCTGTCTCGTTGCAGTTGGGGCAGACTTTGGGCATGTCAAATTGTGCGCCGCAGTAGTGGCATACCAGTTTGTTGATTCTTTGGTGGAAGGTCAAGCTTACATCGCAGCAGGAGCATCGGGGTGTCCATCCGCAGGTGCGGCATTCCATTACGGGGGAGTAGCCGCGGCGGTTTTGGAAGAAGATTACTTGTTGTCCTTCACTCAGGGCTTGGTTTACCTCTTCGATGAGGCGCGGTGAGAAGGGCGTCTTCATCAGTTTCTTGCGCTTCAGTTCCTTGACATCTTCTACAATGATTTCAGGCAGGAGCACATCGCCGAATCTTACGTTCATCTCTACCAAGCCATACCTGCCGCTTATGGCATTATGATAGGTCTCTATGGCAGGCGTGGCGGTGCCTAGTAAAACTTTCGCGCCATATTCGCGTGCCAAGACGATGGCTGCGTCGCGTGCATTGTAGCGAGGTGCCGGCTCTTGCTGTTTGTAGGAGGTCTCGTGTTCTTCGTCTACGATAATCAGTCCCAGGTTTTGAAAGGGTAGGAATAGGGAAGAACGCACGCCCAGGATTAAGGGATAGGCCTCTGGCGATATTTGTTTTTTCCAAATCTCTACACGTTCTGCATCGGGGAATTTTGAGTGGTAGACCCCCATTTTGTCTCCGAAGACGCGGCCCAGTCGTGATGTGATTTGTGTGGTGAGGGCTATTTCCGGAAGCATGAAGAGCACCTGTCTGCCGGCTTCAAGTTCTTGGCGAATAAGGTGGGTGTAGACTTCGGTCTTTCCGCTTGAGGTAACGCCGTGCAGAAGGCATACGTCTTTCTCTTTAAAAACTTTTTTGATTTTGGATAGCGCCTCTTCTTGGTGTGGGCTGAGCGACTTGGCTAGCTGATTGGGGATAGCTTTACCACTTTTTAGTCGGCCCACTTCAAAGGGATATGTCTCAAGTATGCCTTTCGAGCGGAGCGCTGTCAAGGCTGCCTCGCCGCCTTCCACTTTGCTCAACAGATCTTTCTTCGATACCTCGCAGAGTAGTTCTTCGTTCCCCAGGGTCAATGCGGTTGTAGCATGCGATGCGTCCAGGTAGGCTAGCAGTAGGGCGGTTTGTCGTTCAGAGCGTTTTAGCAGCTCGAAGAGTTGACCTAATTTTTCTTGGTTTCTATAGCCTGCGCATAATTTTACGTGAGTCTCGGTGCGGGGTTTGAAAGAGCGACTGAGGCTTTCCTGCATTGCGACAGCATCTTTTCCCAACAAGCTTTTGATGATGGGGAAGATGTTGTTAAGGCCTATGGCTTTTTGGATTTGTTCTATGCTGTGTGGCTTGTTGTCTGTTAGAACTTCAAATACTTGGGCTTCTCGTTTAGATAGAAGTTCTGTTTCGGTAAACTCTTCGTTGCGATGGACCAAACTTTCGCTCTCCAGCTTCAATCCGGATGGGAGGGCTGCCTTCATCACCTCGCCGAGGTTACACATATAATAATAAGAGCACCATTGCCAAAAGTCAAGCTGTTTCTCAAGTAGCAGAGGGGCTTCGTCTATGATGTCGGCCACATCTTTGACTTCGATGTCCTTACCTGCTCCTTTGGAATGAAGGCGCAATGCGATGGCGGTATATAACTTTCGCTTGCCTAAGGGCACTACGATTCGGCTCCCCACTTTTACTCTTTCTGCCAATTCGCCGGGCAGGCGGTAAGTGAAGGTGCCGGGTAGTGCTAAGGGCAATATGACGTCGACGTACTTGTGCATAATCAGGGGCCGAAATAGGATTGCAAAGATAATGCTTTTTTTGAGTTGAAGCGCGTAGCGCTTAGGTTATGATTTAAAAACTTTTGGGAGTATGCAGGGATAGATTCCTAGATAAAGAAACAAGCCGGGAACCTAAGGCTCTCGGCTTGTGTATGCGTCTGTTCTTGGGATTTATTTGAAGATGAGAACGGCCAGTGTTACAAGGAACGAACTGATGGAGAGCCAAGTGGAGATGGCGCGGATGTTGTTGTCGTTCACGGTGCTCTGTCCTGTACGTACCTTGTTGGGCTCAACGTACACAATGTCGCTCTGGCTCAGGTAGTATACCGGTGAGTTCATCAAGTCCTTAGAGCGAATGTCTACATAGTAGGGCTTGGTTTCGTTGCCTTCTTTGCGAAGCACCAAGATGCGGTCGCGGCGAGCGTGGATGGTCAGGTCGCCCACTTGTGCCAAGGCTTCAAGTAGCGTGATGTTGTCTTGAGTTACGTTGATGCGGCTTGGGTTTTTAACTTCTCCCAGCACGCTGATGTATTGCTCGTAGACGTTGATGGTTACCACGGCGTCAATCAACAATTTGCTGTCGCGCAAAGCACTTTGAATCTTCTCGGTGGCTTCTGTGCGTGAGAGTCCGCCTATTTTTATTTTTCCTACTACGGGAATTTCCACGTAGCCTTCGCTATCGATGGTGTAAAGGGAAATCTGGTTGGAGCCTACTCTTGAGGTACTTCCGGCCTGTACGTTGGCCATCGGAAGGTTGAACGGAGCTGCCAATTCAGGTTTGGGAGAGGATACGATGATAGACATTTTGTCGCCCGGCTCAAACTTAATGTCGGTAGCTACTTGGGTGGCGATGGCCTCTTGGTTGACTACGTCTTGGAAGTACAACACTTTCTCTTGAGTTCTACAAGAAGAGAAGAGAAGGATTACGCTTGCGAGGATAAAAAATATCTTTTTCATTTTCCTATATGTGTTTGCTAAATACCTTTTTAAGATAGAGTTGGCGACTATGTGTCGTGAGTTGTCTCAATTCAGCCAATAGTCTGTGCAAAAATACTATAAATATTTGTTATGACTTGTGTTTTTCTTAAAAATATTCAGTAGGGCATCCTAATTTGTGTCGCTTTTGAAATCCGGATTGGGCAAGTGTCAAGAATAAGGTGGGAGAGTAAAGAGGGCTGCGAATCATAACAACGGGCCTTCTTCCTTACA
Source organism: Alloprevotella sp. (assembly GCA_045636405.1). Lineage (GTDB taxonomy): Bacteria > Bacteroidota > Bacteroidia > Bacteroidales > Bacteroidaceae > Alloprevotella. The sequence goes on along the minus strand of JAZTXL010000004.1, from coordinate 27,900 downwards.
TTCCACCTCCACTTTTTGCTGCCATAGTTTATGCCCCATTTCGAAAGTCTGATCTAGGAAAAACTAGGTCTTAGAAAATTTTTCCTAGGTCTTGCGGAATTTTTCGTAGATCAGACTTTGTGAAGTAGGGCTCTTGAGGGACAGAATGTAGGGAAGATGGCAACGTTTTTTTGTGGTCAAGATGTCGGGCAGAGGGGTCGTTGAGACGCAGAAAAACCTCCCACCACCCGGACCTTTGACTTACGCTCGTTTCTTGGTAAGCCAGTAGGCATTTCTAGTAAGCTAAAATAATCCTAGTAGACTACGAAGGAGTGGCCTCAAATAAGTGCTGATTATCAGAGGAATATCTTCTGCATTTTGCGTATCGGTAGAGTGTTGGGAAGTCTTTTGGTAATAGGAGAGTGATAACAAAAAAAAGAGTTGTGCCCTCTGTGTGGGCACAACTCCTTTGTTTATGTCTCGCTAACTGAATTACTTCTTAGCTGCGGGCTTCTTCTCTGCAGCTTTCTTAGCAGCAGGAGCTTTGGGGGTAGCTGCTTTTTTGGGCGCAGCCTCCTTCTTTGCTACAGGAGCCTCTTTCTTGGGGGCGGGAGCTTTGGTAGCCTTCTTCTCTTCCTTTGCGGGTGTCTCGGGATTTAGCTTGGCAAGCATGTGGCGAAGCTTTTCGAGTTCCTTGTCCTTCATCTGCAACTCTACACCCTGGTTCTTGATGGTGGTGAGCAAAGAGTTGAGCTCTTCGTTGTCAATCTCGGCAGGGTAGAGATTGTTTACGCGGGTGATGAAGTCGCCTAAGATGTTCATATAGTTGGTGAAGGCATCGTAGGGAGAATCGTAGATTCCGCGGTAGCCACCGTAAGAGCTGGCTTTGGTGCTCATGAAGCGCAAGTTGTTAGAGGCTTGCAGGTAGTCCCAGTCTTGCATCAAGCGGCGGTCGCCACAGATGCGTACGCGGTCGGCCACGCTATAGAGCTTCTCAATGGCTTCTTGCTGCATTACGTTGCCAAGCCAGGGAGAGAGGTCGCGCTCTTCGTCCACCCATGATGTGGGGTACTCTACGTGGAGGTCGCCTGAAGATTTAATCTTGGCGCAAATCTCTGAAGGAGTAGAGAAGACGATGCCGCGTTGCTTGAGTTGTTCGGGAAGAGCCTTCATGAACTCAAGAATGTTGGAAGAGAGTGGCTGGAAGATACCGAGCGCACAGAGTTCCATGAAGATGTTGATTACTTGGTCCTCTTCCGGCAGGTTGGCTATCCAGTTGGCATAGTTGTCTGCGAAGAGCGGATATTCGCTCCAGCTGGAGTCGTTGAAGCGGAAAGAGATATCCTCGGAGAGGCTGTAGTCGCGGAGCAAGAGCTTGAGGTTCGGGTTGCGGTTGCAGTTGTACACAAAGTGCGGACTCTTCCATCCGAGCACTTGCTTGGCACCTTCGGCGAGCATACCCTTGAAGCCCATTTCGGCTACGAGTTCTCCAATCTCATCAGAGTAGATAAGGCAAGAGTTGCGGAACACTTTGGGCTGTTGGCCAAAGAGGGTTTTTACCTTCTTGCAGAGGCGGGTTACTTCTTCTTTGAAGCACTCGGGGTTCTTGATGGAAGAGAAGCCGTGTGAGTAGGGCTCGGCCAAGAATTCTACGCAACCGGTGTCGTTGAGCTTTTGGAGCAATTCAATGACCTGGGGTGCGTGGTTCTCAAGTTGCTCGATGGCACAACCTGAGAGGGAGATGGCGCACTTGAAATAGCTGCCATAGCGCTCTGCCATTTCGATGAGCGCATTGAGTGCCGGCACGTAAGAGCGGTCGGCAGTCTCGGAGATGGAGCGCTCGTTCTCGTAGTCATCGTAGTAGTAGTGGTCTGTACCGATGTCGAAAAAGCGGTAGCGCTTCAGGTGAATATTCTGGTGAATCTCAAAATATAAACAAATGGTTTTCATAACTTCGTAGATTAATGGTTGTATTTTTCTATTACCTGGTTGTAGCAATTATAGATGCGCTCGCCCACTTTCTCCCAGGTGATTTGGTCAACTTCTTTCTTACCTTCTTCCTGTAGATACTTGTAGAGTCCTTCGTTTGTACAGATTGAGTACATCGCATCTGCCATTGCGTGGATGTCCCAGTAGTCGGTCTTGATACATTTATCCAGAATCTCTGCGCAGCCACTCTGGTAGCTGATGATGGAGGGAACGCCGCACTGCATGGCTTCGAGGGGCGAGATACCAAATGGCTCGCTCACGGAGGGCATTACGTAGACGTCGCTGTCGCGGAAGGTTTCGTACACCTGCTTGCCTTTCATGAAGCCGGGGAAGTGGAAACGGTCGGCAATGCCTCGCTGGGCTGCCAGTTCAATCATGTCTTCCATCATATCGCCTGAGCCGGCAAAGCAGAAGCGAATGTTGCGCGTACGTTGCAACACCAGAGCTGCGGCTTCAACGAAGTATTCCGGTCCCTTTTGCATGGTGATACGGCCGAGGAATGTCACTACCTTCTCCTTGCGCTCGCTGGCCGGCTTGCGCTGTGCCACGATTTGCTGAATCTCTTCGGAGAGCGGATAAACGGCATTGTGCATGGCGATACACTTGGCCGGATCTTGGTGGTAGTGGTTGATGACGGTCTGACGAGTCAACTCACTTACGCACATGATGCAGTCTGCATGGTCCATACCGTCCTTTTCGATGCTGTAAACGGTGGGGTTTACGTTTCCGCGGCTGCGGTCGAAGTCGGTGGCATGTACGTGAATCACGAGGGGCTTTCCGGACACGTTCTTGGCGTGGATGCCGGCGGGGTAAGTCAGCCAGTCGTGGGCGTGAATGATGTCATACTCCTGCTGGCGGGCTATCACTCCGGCCACAATGGAGTAGTTGTTGATTTCTTCGTAGAGGTTTTGTGGGTAGCGTCCGGAGAATTCTATACAACCCAGGTCGTTGGTGTTGCGATAGCTGAAATCTGCGTAGATATTATCGCGCAGGGCAAAATATTGCTCCGGTGTCATCTTGCTGCCAAGGCGTTGCTCCACATACTCACGGCTGACGTCGCGCCAAACGACGGGCGTTTCGCTCAGACCGATGATGTTCATGAAACTCTTGTCCTCGTCGCCCCAGGGTTTGGGGATGCAGAAGGTGATATGCATGTCAGGCTGTTTGGCCAAGCCCGCAGTGATGCCGTAACTGGCCGTACCGAGTCCGCCCAAAATATGAGGAGGAAACTCCCATCCAAACATTAGTACTTTCATAGGTCTATTTTTTATTGGCCGCCGACAAGCGATTGCCGCAGGCCTTTATTATTTTAGTCTTCTTCTATCTTGTGTTTCTCGAGCAGGCGGATGGCACGCAGGATACCGCTTACGTTCATGGCGAACGAGATGGCGCCGCGGCCGCTAAAGCGTGGGTTGCCGTCGAAGAGTTCGGGGATGGTTCCTACGCAGTGGTAGAACAATTCTTCCTCGAAGCCAATGAGCTGGCGCTCGATGTAGTTTACACCACTCATCTTGTACACGCGCAAGTAAGCTTCCAGGTAGAAGCCGGTGAGCCAGGGCCATGCTGTACCTTGATGATAAGCATAGTCGCGCTGCACTTGTTGTCCGATGTACATAGGGTTGTAGCCGCCACTCTTTGGTGAGAGCGAGCGGATACCCTTCGGGGTGACGAGTTCTTTGGTGCAGATGTCGAGCACGCCTTTGCGCTCGCGTACATCCAGCGGAGAGAAGTCTAAAGCAATGGCGAACAATTGGTTGGGGCGTACGCTCCAGTCCATCATTTGTCCGTCTACGTAGTCGAGCAGATAGCCGTGCTCGTTGAGGAATGTCTCTTTGAAAGAGCGGCCCAGCTTTTCTGCTTCTTCGGCGCACTGGCTGATGAGCATGGCATTTTTGTCGCCGGAGGCCTCGCCGAGGATTTGTTCGTAGAACTTCAAGGCGTTATACCAAAGGGCGTTGAACTCTACGATGTAGCCTGAGCGTGCCACGATGGGGCGACCGTTAGCTGTGGAGTTCATCCAGGTGATGGCTTTGTCGCGGCCGTTGCTGTAGAGCAAGCCGTTCTCGTGTACGAAGAGGTTGGAGTGTTTTCCGTTGCGGATAAATTCCATGATGTCGTGCAGCAGGGCGCCGTACTTCTCATAGCACTTGCGACGGGAAACGTATTTGCCATACTGCTGAATACACCATGTGGCCCAGAGCAAAGTGTCGGGCTGCTCCATTTCGTATACAGCAACGGAGATGGGCTCTTTATTTATATAATTGCGTATGGCTATTTCGGCGGTCTCCATGTATTTCTCGAAGCGGTCCACTTCGCCGATGGAGAGTGTGAGGCCAGGCATGGAGATAAACATGTCGCGGGCGCGGCATTTGAACCAAGGATAGCCGGCCAGGATGTAATCGTGTTTGTCCTGCACTACGTGGAACTGGTGGGCGGCGTTTACCAAGCAGTGGTAAAGGCTGTCGCGGCGGTCAAGGCTGTCGATTTCGGCTTCCATGATGCGCTCGTAGTGCTCAGGCGATTTTTCTTTGAGTGAAGCGGTGAAGATGATGCTCTCGCCTTTCTTGATAGGCATCTCAAAGTAGCCGGGCACGAGCAAGTCTTCTGTAGAATCGTAACCACGCTCACGTTCCTTCGGATAGTCGAGTCCGCGATACCAGTCGGGCTGGTAGTGGAATTCGTTCTGCGCTGTGGTTTGCATATACAAATCGGGGTAGCCGTCGTACATACACATTTTGATACCGTTTTCTACGGGGGTGTAGCCGGTGTTGGCTGCGCCGTTTTCGTGGGTCCACTGGCGTACGCTTCTAAAGGCCAAGTAAGGTTTCAAGCGTAGCGTGGTGGGCGAGTGGGCTTCGAGCAGCGTGTAGCGTACGAAGAGGCGATAGCGGTCTGTACGATAGCAAATCTCCTTCTTCAAGAGCACACCGCCGATGCGGTAAATCCATGTCGGGACTTTCTCCCACTCAAAACTGACAATGTACTTGTGGCCCTTGGGGCTGTAGTTGTCACCTTGGTATTTGTGCAAGCCTAAGTTGAACTCGGCACCGTGCTGGATAACTGTCTCATCGAGCGAGGAGAGCAATACATGGTTCTCGTCGTCCAAGTTGGGAACAGGCACCACCAACAAGCCGTGATACTTACGGATGTTGCAACCAACCAATGTCGTAGAACAATACGCGCCCGACTCGTTCGTGATCAGCAACTCCTTAAAGAGAGAGTCCTGCAAGTTGGACATTTGCGTCTTGTCAAATTTCAAATAAGACATAGTGATATGATTATAAGGTTATTTTAACAATGTGGTTGTGTTTTTACCTAATGGGTATTTGAAATCCAAAAATAGAGATTTTTTTATTAACAAAGAAACTTTCTCTAAAAAATCTTTAATTATGCATAAATCTTGCACTTGATAGCCTTGTTTTTAGGCCTGGCAACGGCTTTTTTCTAATAAATATTTGTGGCGAAGCACCTAAGTGCCTCGCCACTTCTTTCTTTCCTGGTCTTAGACTCAGTGGAATAGACTACTGTTGCTCGCTTGCTTTTTTAGCTACCCAATCCATAAATTTTTCCTGGAGTTTCTGCTGAATCTCTTTAGGTTGCTCTGCGTATGCGATGAAGGCTTTGTTCATCTTCTTGCCTATCGGGGTGTTTAGCATTCCTATATAGAGGTCTAAATCTTCTTCCGATGCGCTTTCTATGATTCTGTTCCGAGTGAAGTTTTTGATATTTACTATTATGTTGGCTGTTATTTTGTTTATAGTGCTTTCGGCGGCATCTCTGTTTCCACTGGTGTAAAGTATTTCCATACTTTCTTTCTGAGAACTTGTGGGGAATACGGCTTCTATCCTTTTATTGTTTTTGGCAAGTTTCCAGTACTTGTTGAGTTTTTGCTTATAGGACTTTGAGCAATCTGCCATGTCAATCCTAAGGTCTGTTTTGTAAAGGTCTAAGGTTCTACTTTGTACTTCATAGCATCGCATGGAGTAAATTTGGTCTGTGGCGTTGTGAATGTTTCTTGCTGCCGCCTTCAACTTCTCGTCTTTGGCTAAATCCAATAAGACATCTAATTCTTCAATGGACAACTCCTCTTGAAAATAGGGAAGCATTATTTGGGTAAGGTCGTTGTGAAATTGTTCCCTTATATATTGTGTTGCTGAGCAGTCGATACCTTCGGGTAGATTTATGCTCTCTATTATAGAATTGAATCTGGAGTCGTAGGTCTGGTATGCTGTCCCCTTTCCTATTCGTACTTCGTAAATAGGAATACATTGGTTGAGAGCGTAGGCCTTAATCAGTTCATCCAATTTGTTTTGGTAAACGGTAACGGCGTCTTCTTGTGCAACCATTTGGATAGCTCCCAATAGGAAGATAAGTGATAGGATGGTTTTTCTTAACATAAGACTTATTTTTTTGTTAGGTGATAAATTTTAAGATTGAAAGCCGTGGATGACTCTCTTTCTATAATATATATTATTGTGTATCGCTAAAGCTTTTCGGGTGCGGCGATGTGGTGTCCTTTCTGTTCTTGCAAAAGTAAAAAAATATCTAAACTACCCTCTGTTCTTTGTCAGCTTGAGCGGTCGTTTCTTTTTATAATATTACCTTGATAGTCTCTTTGCCTGCCACGATGATGTAAGTGCCTTTTCCGAGCACGATGACTTCGCCGGAGTAGTTGGCATATTTGCTTACTAACGAGCCTTTGGTGTCGTAAACTGCCACTTGCTTGCCTGCGGCGTTCTTCAGCTTGAGGCCGTTGCTTGCGCGCTCGGCTTGGATGGTTTCTTCCACTGTGATGGCGTCGATGCCGGTGGCGTCAAACTCCTTTATCTTCCAAAACTCTTTCCAAATGTCAGCGGCTTGGTAGGCGGCCAACGAACCTTTCGGAACATAAAGTTCCACGCATTCGTGTTGTTTGGGTGTAAAGTTGACGCTACCCACTGCTGGCGGCATGCTTCCCATCATGTAAATCTTTTCTAGATTGTTGCATCCGATGAAAACCTCATCGTTTATCTTCTCAATGCCCTTTCCTATATATATGTCTGTTAGTCCAGTACAATCAGCAAATGCCCAGATTTCTATCGCTGTTACAGAATTGGGAATTTCAATACTCGTAAGCCCTGTGCATCCTGAAAATACAGTTTCTCCTATAGTTGTTACTGAATTAGGAATCCTGATGCTTGTCAGTCCGGAACAACGACAGAATGCACCTCCTCCTATCGTTGTTATAGAATTTGGAATCTCGATACTTTTCAGTCCGGAGCAGGCTAAAAAAGCAGTTTCCCCTATAGTTGTTACTGAATTAGGTATCTTGATGCTTGTTAGCCCGGAACAGTCATAGAAAGCAGATTTTCCTATCGTAGTTACCGAGTTAGGAATCACGATGCTTGTCAGTCCGGAACAACGATAGAATGCACCTTCTCCTATCGTTGTTGCAGAATTTGGAATCTCAATGCTTGTTAGTTTGGTACAACTACTGAATGTAAAATCTCCTATCGAAGTTATGGAGTTAGAAATCTTGATGCTTGTTAGTTCAGAGCAACCATGGAATGCACGATTTCCTATCGACGTTACGGAGTTGGGAATCTCGATGCTTGTCAGTTCAGAGCAACCATGGAATGCACTTTCTCCTATTGTTGTTACAGAATTTGGAATTTCGATGCTTGTCAGTCCATCACAACACCAGAATACGTCTTCTCCTATCGACGTTACGGAGTTAGGAATCTCAATGTTTGTCAATCCGTAGCAACCATAGAATGCTTCATTCCCTATTGACGTTACGGAGTTAGGCATTTCGATACTTGTTATATTGGGGTGGTTCTTGAATGCCCCTTTCCCTATCACATATTTCTTTCCTTGATAGCTATCGGGTAGTTTGATCTCGCTTTCATCTCCAATATATCCCGCAAGCGTTTCCACTCCGTCCACTTTGCTAAATACAAAATTGCCTTCAAAAGAACCATAGGGCGCAGTTATAACCTTTTTTGCATAATATGCTACTTTTCCATGCTCTTTAGAATTGGCTTCTATGTTTAGCTCTGAGAAGTTAATTACAGTTTTAAGACTATAGCAACCCTCAAATGCGTCTTCTCCTATTGTTGTTATAGAATTAGGGATTGTGATACTTGTCAGATTGGAAAATTTAATGAAGGCAGAATCTCCTATTGATATTATAGAATTTGGGAAAGTGGTTTCCTTACAACCTTGGATCAAGGTGTTACTAACTTTTTCTATTATGGCATTACAATTCTCGCGTGAATCGTATGCTGAATTATTGGTTGCGACTACGATGCTTGACAACTCAGAACATTCTCCGAACGTTCCGTTTCCTATCGTTGTTACGGATCTAGGAATTTCTATCCTTGTCAGTCCTGTGCATCCGTAGAATGCTGCACTTTCTATCGTAGTCACAGAGTTAGGAATCTCGATGCTTGTCAGTCCGGAACAGAAATAGAATGCACTTTCTCCTATAGTAGTCACAGAGTTAGGAATCTCGATGCTTGTCAGTCCGTCGCAACTATAGAATGCACTTTCTCCTATCTTTGTTACGGAGTTAGGAATCTCGATGCTTGTCAGTTTGCTGCAACTAGAGAATGTACTTCTTTCTATTGTAGTTACAGAGTTAGGAATCTCGATGCTCGTCAGTCCGGAGCAGTAAAAAAATGCCTTTTCTCCTATCGTTGTTACGGTGTTAGGAATTTCGATGCTGCTTAATTTATCGCACCAATAAAATGTCTCTTCTTCTATCGTAGTTACGGAGTTAGGAATCTTGATGTTTGTTAGTTCTCGGCATTTATAGAACACAGAATTTCCTATTGTGGTTACAGAGTTCGGAATCTCGATGCTTGTCAGTCCGGAACAGAAATAGAATGCACTTTCTCCTATTGTAGTCACAGAGTTAGGAATCTCAATGCTTGTCAGACCGTCGCAATGCCCGAATGCAGAGTCTCCTATAGTAGTTACGGAATATGTAGCTCCATTGACCGAAATGCTAGCAGGGATAACAATATCCTTGCGATACTTGGAGTCTCCAGATGTAACTTCTGCAGTGTTGTTTGAACTGTCTAAATTGTAGTAGATGCCATCTACCTCTACTTTAGTTTGCGCCATCACCGCCATTGCTAAGACTAGTAGGTAAGAGAGAATGGATAATCTTTTTTTCATAAGCATGTTGTTTAAGATTTATAATATAATTATATGTGTCCGGTTTTGATAGAATCTTTTTAAGCGGTGCCGAGGTAGGGATGGGTATAGATATAGAAAGCGTGGACTTACTTAATCCATCCTCAACTGAAGGTCCTGAGAAAACCCGAACAAAAAGATAGGAAAAGTAGCCCACGCGCTAACGCGTGAGAACCACTATGCCTGTCTGTTTTGTTGCTATTGAAAATTTCTCAGGTTTTCAGTTGCAAGACCAGCATAACGCTTCTACGTTATTTCATAATATGTCCTTGCCGAGCCGCAGCCCGACGGTGCAAATGTACTAAATTATTCTAAACAGCAAGCTGCCGGCTCGTTTTTTATATCTTAATCAATTTCTTACGGGCGATTGAGTTGGGCTTTCTTCCTTGTTTTTTGCCTTTCTAACCGCTTGAAAATCAATAGCCATTTTCGGCCCTTTCTTCGAAGTTTACTAGGAAAAACTAGGAGCTTACTAGAAATTTCTAGAAGCTTGCTAGCTTTCCTAATAGCTTACAAAGAAATAGGGTGGCTGGCAGTATGATGAGCTGCGAACTGTGGGTGGAGAGTAGTGGCTCGTGGAGAGTGCCGGAAAACGAGCGATGGTGAGCTCCAAAATGCCTTATTTTACAAGGGGAGTGCCATTTTTAGGACAGAAAGTAACAAAGTTTTCCCGTGGTGCGGTAATTTCTGCAAGAAGACTTGGCAACTTCAAAGAAAAGACTTAATTTTGTGCTTATAAACAATGTTCTATAGCAGAAGTATGGCAGAAGTGGAATTCCCAAGTTTGCAAGAGGTGACAGATTTGATCTCGGACATGTGGGGCCTCCTGGACGAGGAGGAGAAGGAAATGTTTTATGGTTCGCTGACCTTGCATAGGTATAGGAAGAACGAGATGATTTATAGCGAGGGGGAGAGTCCGAACCATCTGCTTTGTTTGCTCTCGGGAAAGGTGAAGATTTACAGAGACGGAGTGGGAGGGCGCAGCCAGATTGTGCGTCTCATTCGTCCGGTGCAATATTTTGGCTACCGTGCCTCGTTGGCCGGAGAACCTTTTGTTACTGCTGCTGCAGCTTTTGAGCCTTCGGTTATCTGTGCCATCCCGATGATGCTGGTGAAGAGGGCTATGGAGCGCAACAATGCTTTGAGTATGTTCTTCATTAAGGAACTGGCGGTGGACTTGGGTATCTCGGACCGCCGCACCGTGGGGCTGACGCAGAAGCACATTCGCGGGCGCCTGGCTGAGGCCATCCTTTTCTTGCAGGAGACCTATGGAACGAACGAAGAGGACAACTCTATGAACATCAAACTCTCGCGTGAGGATGTGGCGAACCTTTCAAACATGACAACCTCGAACGCCATACGCACACTGTCGGCCTTCGCTTCGGAGGGCTTGTTGGAAATCAACGGACGCAAAATCCGAATCCTCGATGAGGAACGCCTGCGGCGCATCTCGAATATAGGGTAACAAATAAGGCTAAGCATTTCGCTTAGCCTTTTCTATTATATATTATATATGTGTGTACTTGGAGTTTGGCAGCCATTGCTTACAATTCAATGCCGTTTTCTTGAAGAATGTCTGTAACGCTTTTGTCCCAGTCTGCGGGGGTGGGCATGGAGAGCCAATGAATAGGTGTGCCTCTCTTCTCCATGCCGCGAAACCATGTCATCTGTCGCTTGGCAAACTGATGGATGGCAATTTCCAGTTGGCGGTACATCTCTTCGTAGGAGAGTTCGCCGGTGGCGTGGAGTGTGAGGTATTTGTATTCCAGGCCGTAATAAATCAAATCGTCGGCAGGAATACCTTCGGCCAGGAGTTTTCTTACTTCCTCAATCATGCCTTCGTCCAAACGCTGCTTGAGCCTGTGAGAGATACGTGCTCTGCGTAGCTCTCTGTCGACGGAGATGCCGAGTGTCAGGCTCTTCAATTCCGGGAAAGGGCGCTCGTCGAGAGGGGTATGCTTGTAGTAGTCTTCTATCTCGATGGCACGGATGGCTCTTTGGGCAGTATCAACGTCGGTGGTGTTGTGCAAGGACTTGTAGGAGCGCAATAGTTCGGTGAGTTCTTCCAGCGATTTGTCTTTCAGCTTCTCTCTTAGTTCCGGGTTTTGGGGAACAGGGCTGAGGCGATAGCTTTTCAGTACACTCTCAAGGTAGAGGCCCGTACCGCCGCAGACGATAACGTTCTTGCCGCGCGACTTGATGTCGGTATAGGCTTCGAGAAAGTCACGCTGATACTCGAAGAGATTGTACTTGGTGCCCGGCTCGCAGATGTCAATTAAGTGGTAGGGGATGGGGGTGCCGTCGATTTGATAGTCGGAGAGGTCCTTTCCGGTGCCGAGGTCCATTCGGCGATACACTTGCCGGCTGTCGGCGCTGATGATTTCGGCGTCGATAAGTTGGGCGAGCTTTACCGCAAATTTGGTTTTGCCGGAGGCGGTGGGACCAAGAACGGTGATTAGGTCGTAGGGTTTCATCATGGTGTGCAAAGATAGCCGAAGCGCATTGATTGTCCAAATTTCTTAGCTTTAAATTGGTGCTCTCTAGGGCGGCGGGTACAAAAAAACGGCGCTGCATGCAGCGCCGTTGGTTTATCGGAAGTGGGCTTTTGATTAGCCGTTAACCTTCTTCATGTGAGGGATGAGCTCGAGCACCTTGTTAGAGTAGCCGATTTCGTTGTCATACCAAGAAACTACCTTAACGAAAGTGTCAGTGAGCTGGATACCAGCCTTAGCATCGAAGATAGAAGTGCGAGCATCGCCGAGGAAGTCAGCAGATACTACGTCTTCGTCAGTGTAACCGAGTACGCCAGCGAGTTCGTTCTCAGAAGCTTCCTTCATAGCAGCGCAAATTTCTGCGTATGTAGCGGGCTTAGCGAGGTTTACAGTCAAGTCAACAACTGAAACGTCGAGAGTAGGAACGCGGAATGCCATACCAGTGAGCTTACCGTTGAGTTCAGGAATTACCTTACCTACAGCCTTAGCAGCACCTGTAGAAGAAGGAATGATGTTGCCAGCAGCAGCGCGGCCACCACGCCAGTCCTTGAGAGAAGGACCGTCTACAGTCTTCTGAGTAGCAGTAGTAGAGTGAACAGTAGTCATCAAACCGTCCTTGATACCCCATTTGTCGTTCAATACCTTAGCGATAGGAGCCAAGCAGTTAGTAGTACAAGAAGCGTTAGATACGAATTGAGTACCCTTAACATACTTGTCAAAGTTAACACCGCATACGAACATAGGAGTGTCGTCCTTAGAAGGAGCAGACATAACTACGTACTTAGCACCAGCTTCGATGTGAGCCTGAGCCTTGTCCTTAGAGAGGAAAAGACCTGTAGATTCAACTACGTATTCAGCCTCAACTTCGTTCCACTTCAAATCAGCGGGGTTGCGCTCTGCAGTTACGCGGATGGGGTTACCATTTACGATGAGCAAGTTCTTCTCAACGTCGAATTCGATAGTACCTTCGAATTGACCGTGCATAGTGTCATACTTGAGCATGTAAGCCAAGTAATCTACGGGGCAGAGGTCATTGATACCTACGATTTGGATGTCATTGCGAGTCTGAGCTGCGCGGAAAACGAAGCGGCCGATACGACCGAAACCGTTAATACCTACTTTAATCATAATCTCTAAATATTTAAAAAAGTTAATATGTGCTCTCTCAAGAAAGGCCTTCTGAAGGAAAAAACCTACTGCAGACCTATTTTTTAGAGTTTTTCAGCGCAAAAGTACAAAATCCTTTTTATTTTTGCACCAAGTTTTATATCAAAAAAATAAAAAAATGAGTAAATCTACTTTTTTGCAAGAATTTAAGGCGTTTGCTGTTAAGGGAAATGCCATTGACATGGCTGTCGGTGTAATCATCGGTGGTGCGTTTGGTAAGATTGTAACTTCTATCGTGAACGACCTCATTATGCCGCCCATTGGATGGCTTATTGGTGGTGTCAACTTCAAAGATTTGTCTTTGGAACTCCCCATCAATCCGTTGAGCGTAGAAGAAGGCGTTGAGCCTGTCGCTGTAACAATAAACTATGGTAATTTCCTGCAGACCACTCTTGATTTTATCATCATTGCGTTCTGCGTATTCCTTTTGGTTCGTGCCATTATGAAGTTTACTAAGAAAAAAGAAGCAGAAAAGGCTCCCGAAGCACCTGCTGCTCCTCCCGCTCCCTCAAAAGAAGAAGTGTTGCTTACTGAGATTCGCGACCTCTTGAAGGAAAAGAAATAATCAGATACTTAAATATTAGGAGAAACTGCCTTTTCTATTAAGATTAGGCAGTTTTTTTATGCAGTATTTTACTCCTTATATTATATAAGTTGTTGGGTTCTGTAAATCCTTTACAAGATATTCGAAATAGAGTAAGAGGTTGCTGGAATAAAAAAATAGAGATTGTGGCTTTTAAAAAAAGGAAATAAATTTGGCAGTTTTTTTTGCATGCAGTAACTTTGCGCACAAATTTAAAAGGAAATATTTTTTACCAATTAATATAGTTAGGATTATGAAGCAAGACATGATTGTCATCCTTGACTTGGGTAGCCACGAAAATACGGTGGTTGCTCGTGCCATCCGCGCCCTTGGCGTTTATAGTGAAATCTATCCGCATGATATCACAGCGGCAGAGTTGAAAGCCCTCCCCGGAGTGAAGGGTATCATCATCAATGGTGGTCCTAACAATGTGATTGATGGTGTAGCAATCGATGTGCTCCCTGAAATTTACGAAGCCGGTTTCCCCGTAATGGCTGCCGGTCACGCAAAGGCTACTTGTGCAGTTAGCCTTCCCCAATTTGAAAATGACGAAGAAGCTATCAAGGCTGCTGTTAAGGATTTCGTGTTCGATACTTGTAAGGCTGAAGCTAACTGGAATATGAAGAACTTCGTAGCCGACCAAGTAGAGCTCATCCGCAGCCAGGTAGGCGATAAGAAAGTGCTTCTCGCGCTCTCTGGTGGTGTGGATAGTTCTGTTGTGGCTGCTCTTCTCCTCAAGGCCATCGGCGACAACTTGGTTTGCGTACACGTGAACCATGGTCTTATGCGTAAGGGCGAGTCAGAAGATGTTGTAGAAGTATTCCGCAATCAGCTCTGCGCTAACCTTGTATATGTAGATGCTACCGAGCGCTTCCTTACTAAGCTCGAAAACGTAGCTGACCCCGAACAGAAGCGTAAGATTATCGGTGGTGAGTTTATCCGTGTTTTTGAAGAAGAAGCTCGCAAGCTTGAGGGCATTGACTTCCTCGGACAGGGTACTATCTATCCCGACATTGTGGAGAGCGGTACTAAGACTGCGAAGTGTGTAAAGAGCCACCACAACGTAGGTGGTCTGCCCGAAGACCTTCAGTTTGCACTCGTTGAGCCCATCAAGCAACTCTTCAAGGACGAAGTACGTGCTTGTGGTCTCGAGCTCGGTCTTCCCTATGAAATGGTTTACCGTCAACCCTTCCCCGGTCCCGGTCTCGGCGTACGTTGCCTCGGCGCTATCACTCGCGACCGCCTCGAAGCCGTGCGTGAAAGCGACGCTATCCTCCGCGAAGAATTTGCTAAGGCAGGTCTCGACAAGAAGGTGTGGCAGTATTTCACACTCGTGCCCGATTTCAAGAGCGTAGGTGTACGCGACAACGCTCGTTCATACGACTGGCCCGTCATCATCCGCGCTGTCAACACTATCGACGCTATGACAGCCAGCATCGAGCACATTGACTGGGCAATCCTCGACAAGATTACAAAGCGCATCTTGGCCGAAGTGCCTAACGTAAACCGCGTGTGCTACGACCTCTCTCCGAAGCCCAATGCAACTATCGAGTGGGAATAAAATAAAGCCCTTTTAGAGCATATTTCAATAGCCTTGACCCTACCATAGGTCAAGGCTATTTCGTTGATATATAGCCTCCAGTGCCCTCAGGAAGGTATTTTAGCTATTTTGTTAACGAATCTAAATTGACACCAGTTTTTGACACCAGTACCATTTTCAACCATTTCTCCAGTCCATTTTTTACCAGTAATTTTGAGGATAAGAAAAAATATTTTCATCCAAGGTATTGACTTCTTTTTAGGGGACAATATACTTTAAATAAAAAGGTAAAACAAAATAAGTCCTCACAAGAGGACACTTTAAAATATATAATGTTATGGTTGAAAACGAAGTTTCGATAAACGGTAGATTTAGTATGAAGATTAACTTCAACCTCAAAGGCATTGGAAGCCAAAAGTCGCAAATATGGTTGACAACAACTATCAATAAGGAAAGAGTAAGAGCATATACTGGCTTATTGATTGAACCAAAGTACTGGATTAAGACCACAAGAACACAAGTAGGTGAACGAGCATCAGAAGATAGTGCTTTGGGTAGAGTACAACTCAATTATAATAAAGGTGTAAACAAAGGACTGAAAAAGATACTTGGATATTGCCATGAATACGGAATCCAAGTCAGCCAAAGCCATTTAATGAGCAATGGAATGGAACACAATGCCAAGAACTTTACAAGTTTCATCAATGGTAAGATAAGAGGCATTGAAGCCAACATCCGTAAAAACCCAACAGATTTTATCAACGCTTACATTGAACGCAAATCACAAATGGTCAATAAGGACACCCAGCGTAAAATTGTGAATGGAACAATCTACAATCATCGCAATGCCTTGAAGAGACTTCAAAAGTTCTGTGCAGACAAAAGTATTAGATTGGTATGGGAAATCTTCAATACTCAATTTGAAGAACGCTTTACCGCTTGGATGATTTCCAAGAACTATACAGCCAACACCATTGCAGCTCAATATAGCATAATGAAAGTATGGTTAGCAGAAGCGGAAATTCAAGGACTGATAACCGATAAATCATTTCATCGCTATCAAACCAAATGCCACGATGTTGAAAATGTATATCTTACAGAAGAGGACATCAACAAACTCTATGCCATAGACTTCAATGATGAGGTTATCAAAGCACAAATAGACCCTCGTGACCATATGGAAATCACACGAGACTTGTTTATAGTTGCTTGTTGGACTGGACTTCGATTTGGAGATTGGAAAGACTTATCAGAAGCCAACATCAACAATGATACAATGGTAGTGCATACCCATAAAACAGATAAAACGGTTATCATTCCATTGCATCCAATGGTTAAAGCAATCATAGCTAAATATGGTGGTGTACTCCCAAAGAGCGTTGATAAGAGCAAAACACTAAAACACATTCGCAAGTGTGCTGAATGGGCTGGCATAACAGAACCAGTTACACTATCTCGTGTTAAAGGTGGACAAACTGAAACCAAGAATGGAGCAAAATATGAGTTTCTAATGAACCATACAGCAAGAAGAAGTTTTGCAACGAATATGTATCTGAAAGGTGTTCCAACCATAAGCATTATGGCAATCACAGGACACACCACAGAAGCCAATTTCTTGAAATATATCAAGGTGGATAAGTTACAACACGCAAAAATAGTGGCACAAGCCTTTGCGCAATAAGACTTAGGTAACTTGTTTCTATTTAGACTGATTTCAACCTTTCTACCAGTAAAGCGTTTTGACTATAAAATTTTCCTGTAATTTTTTCTAACTTTTTCAACCTACCTACTATTTATTAGTAAATAGGTAGAACTATGGATGAACAAACAAGAAGAAAGATAGCATACACTTTACGAGGTAGAAAGAAGTCAGCTACAACAAAGAAGTTGATTAGCCAAGCGTTGAAGAATCAGCCAAAGACTAAACAACACAAGCAAGCCATATCGGAAGCAATGAAAGCACTATGGCAAAGAAAAAATAATTTATACAAATGAATGGTTATATGATACCAGTTATTGACAAACTAAAAATCTGCTATACATTATCAGATACCAGCAGATTGCACGAATTAAGAGAAAATCCATTAGAGACTTTTGAAGTTCAAGGGTGGGATTTTCAGTTACGAAGAATAGACGGAACACACTTCAATTACATCTATGAGATAGTCTATACATTCTATAATGATAACACCTTTGAGGATATGGAAGAGCAAGTATTTGGAACAATCCAATGGGGTTTGCGTTCGGACCACGATGAGACTTTTCAGTCATTTGTATGGTTACAGATAGATAACCAACAATTCTATTTGAAGTACAATCATAACACCAAAGGACGATTAGTATTCTTAGACTACATCGAGCAGATGTTAGGATTAGAGTTCAACAACATTACCCATTTGGATTTAGCCATTGATGCCAGTACTAATTTTTCAAAGGCATTGGTTAAGATGATAAGGAACAAAGACTACTACCCTATCATCAATGGAACGAAAATCACAGATAGAAAGAAACTCATTGAAGACATTCTTTATATCGGGGTTGGTAATTTGGAACGCATCAAAGAATATAGCATCCTTATCCAGCAGAAGAAAAATGATTTGAGCATCAACGCATACAACAAGAAAAGAGAAATCGAAAACAAGAGCCACAAGGATTACATTATGGAAAGTTACGATAATCCTAACCAGCTGCATAGATTGGAAGTTAGAATCAATTCCGATGCAATGAAAGATTTCTTTACAAGAGAGCATATCGAATACAACCCAGCAATGTTTATCAATGACGATTGGTTATGGTTGTTCTTTCTGAATTTTATGAATAGAGTGATACGATTCCAATCAATCAAAGGCAGAAAGGTTTATGGAGTAATGGATTTAATCTAATGGAATGGTAAGGTATTAGTAAAGTACCTTACCATTACTTGTATATAATCGTAATATATTGACTATCATATTTATATCTTATTTTAATAATTCATTTATCAAAATAAGTAAATCTATATATTTTTACAGATATAAAAAACAAGGTAGGTAAAGACAATATCTTCAATATTTATCTAGAATCTTGATATTCAATTCAACATATCTGTTTATCGTTTATCTCTTGTACTCAAAAATATTTTGTATTCAAATAAATCTGTATTCATATCTCAGCGCCAGCCATTTTTGTATTCAAAATATTCTTTGAATTTTCTGCATCAGGGATTTGCTGGAACAGGATATTCCAGTTATATTTGCCAGTGTTAAAGAAGTAACCATTATGAAGACAGCAGTAATTTACGCCAGAGTATCATCAAGCAATGACCGTCAGAACACCCAGCGTCAAATCGAGGACTTGACTCAGTTTGCCAGTCGTAATGAATACCAGTTAATGGGAACATACGAAGAGCATATCAGTGGTGCTACCAAGAACGAAAATCGTATGGTGTTAATGGAGTGTATCAACTACTGCATTGAACACCAAGTGAACTACCTTTTGCTTTCTGAACTTTCAAGACTTGGACGCTCAACACTTCAAGTTTTGAAGTCTTTGGAAATGCTTCATGAATCGGGAGTTTCTGTTTACATTCAAAATCTTGGCATCCATACTTTGCAACCTAATGGCGAAGTCAATCCAGTAGCCAGCATTATGGTTACGGTGCTTGCCGAAATGGCGAATATAGAGCGTTCTAACATCGTTTACCGCTTGAATAGTGGTAGAGATAGTTACATCAAGAACGGTGGAAAATTGGGCAGGAAACCAGGTTCTGTGAAGACTTCCGAGCAAAAGCGAGAAGAGTATAAAGACGTGATTTCACTTTTGAAAAAAGGTTATGCCATTCGTAATGTTGCCAAGTTGAGTGGTGTTAGTGTTAGCACCGTTCAGAGAATAAAGAACGAATTTTGTATATAAATTTTAAACCCCAGACAACTGACATATGGTATATGCAACAGAAATAATAGTAAAGAAAATCACTAAATATACAGAAGAATATCGTGATAAAGAATATGATAAGGAGGATGTAGTTATTTATCATTATGAATATGAAGAACTATATAAAGAAAATGATTGTGATTGCATTACTCTTTATTTTAAATCTTCCGATATACATTTAATACTTAAAACAACTTCATTTGGAAGTTTGGAAGGACATATCAAATGCTATTATCCTCAAATTCTAAATGACAAAGAAGCTGACTTTTTCATATCTTATAAAAAGTTTTGTATTGATACTATTATATGTGAATTCAATGGTTATACTGGAAGGCATTTAGAACAAGACCGCATTTCTCTAAAAGAACAAATAGAAAGTATCAAAAAGGACAATTTGTTAAAACCCTTTTGGGCTTACTCACCAAAAAATGTTCCGATTTTAGAAAAATTTAAAGATGAAATATATAACTTCTTATCAAAACAATGAACAATGAAGAATTACTTAAAATTTAAACCAATGTTCGATGAACAAGAGTTTGTTGCTATTTGTCGAAAAACTGATTATGAAAATGATAATATAGGTAATGGCATATTTCTTGTATACAAAAATGAATGGAAAGAAACAGATGATTATTCCATAAAGACATTTGACTTACTCTTGACATCTATTGAGGACAATACAATAAAGTTATATCCTGCACCAAACAATGCTGTCATTATTGTACAACAACTTCCATATTCAAGAAAATCGGAGTATATGGAAATACCCAAAGAATATACTTTTGACACCAGTTTTTGACACCAGTTCGCTCTTCAAATAGCAAAACAAAGAGTTAAAGTATTGATAATAAAGTTATAATATCAAGTCATATTTTAACAATTAAAATCGAATGGGAATAATACTCTCCATTTGTTAAGCATAATAGAATAGCCTCTGCCCTTAAAAGCAGAGGCTATTTCATTGATATATACCCCCCCCAGACCTCTCTGGAGGGATTTTTAACATAATAGCTAATAAATGTAAATTGACACCAGTAGCACGCATCGTATCGTTTACAGACTCAATTCGGGTAGAGATAGTTATATTGCCAACGGTGGAAAGTTAGGGCGCAGGAAAGGTTCCTGCAAGACCACAGAGCGCAAGAAAGAGGAATACAAAGAGGTTATTTCACTACTCAAAAGAGGTTACTCTGTACGAAACACAGCAAAACTATCCAGCGTAAGTATAAGCACCGTACAGAGGGTAAAGAGAGAGTTTTGTATTTAATTTCAAAGCATATTTCATTCATAAGTTGTTGCTCCAAGCGTAGCCGGGAGCAACAACTTTGTTTATATATAATCAAAATTATTCCACATTTTAATAAGAGCATCGTTTTTATTGATATATTTGCTATATTAATTTACAACCAGACTCAAAGAAAAAACCTTATGAGTAAAAAGACTATTATTTTCCAAGAATATGGAAAAATCACTTATAAAGAAATTGATGAGTTATTTTCATTTACTATACAGTATCACAATAAATTTGACCAACATAATATCACAAAACAATCTGAATTTGTAGTAGTAGCAGCCTGTAGGGGTCTAACAAAAATCAGTTTAGAAAAAATTAATCAAAAAGATTACTTGTTTATATCAGATGATATAAGCAAAGATGTCAACTATCCCAAAGAAATAGATGTCTTTCTATCAATGCAGTGCGATAGCGACAGCATTGTAACAGCAGAAATGCTGTATCACGCAATATACGTTTCTGCAGATGAATTATTCCCTAAAATGCGATTAAACGATATTTATTATAATTACAAATGGTTATTAAATAAAACAAAAATAAACATTCATACCAACAAATTTGACAAATACATAAAAGACATTTTCCCAAATAGCAAAGACATTGCCATTGAAAAAATCATAGAGAAATTAAAAATCGCAAGACTAGAAGCAATTACGCTATTTGAACGTTGGCAGAGATTCCATTTAATCGACTACAACCCACAAACAGATTGGATACCGAATTACCCAAAAGAAACACTTACAATAGAGCAATTTAAGCAAGAACTTTCAGTTACAAGAATTGATGTAAAAAAAGACAGTAACACAGGATTGCTATTCTTTGAATGTGATAATAACATTAAGGGAGAAGTTATGGTGGAACAAATACCCAAGCACCCAATGATGTCAAAGTTTATTTTATCAAATTCTAAAGTCTGTTGGATTTTACACGAAGAGGAAGAAATGCAAGCTCCTGTAATTGCAGATTTTTAATTTGTTACATATGAAAACACCATATATATGTATGTTCAACGAGCAAGAGTTCGTTGCAGTCTGCCGTAAAACGGATTACGAGAACAATAACATTGGCGAAGACATATTTCTTGTATTTAGAAACGAATGGGAAGGTCGTGAAGAAGAAATTGATTTACTTTTAACCAAGATAGAAAACAATACAATAAAACTATATCCAGCACCAAACAATGGAGTTATCATTGTAAAATCTATACCTTATTCAAGAAAATCGGAATACATCGAATTACCCAAAATCTTTTTTTCGACACCAGTTCGATGAATTAAGGACAAAAACTTGTGTTAAAGTATTGATAATTAAGTTGAAACTTTTAGCAATAATTTAATAGTTCTAGTCGAGTGGGAATAATTTTTGCCTTCAAAAAGGTAAAAATTATCGACAAGGCGAGTAGCAAAAGGTCGCACGAAGCGTGGATAAAATTAACTCTGTCGAAGTTGCTAACGCTCAGCAAAGCACAAGTAAACTTGACTATGCACTCGCTTAATCGCAACATTTACGCCGTGCGGGTTGCGAACAACGAGCCTTGTCAATAAAAAACTCTTATAATAAACAACTTACAACCGCTTCAACATCTCATTATGTTGGAGCGGTTGCTCTTTACATATACTCTCCACAGAGCGCAAGAAAGAGGAATACAAAGAGGTTATTTCACTACTCAAACGAGGTTACTCTGTACGAAACACAGCAAAACTATCAAGCGTTAGCGTTAGTACAGTACAAAGAGTAAAGAGAGAGTTTTCATTATAAAAGTTATTGCTCCTGGCGAAGCCGGGAGCAATAACTTACAACTATAATCTATTCTTAAAATTAAAACACTATATTTGCAAAAAGCAATATATAGTATAGCAATGGATAATATTCTTGAATTAAGTGAAGACGGAAAAACCATAATTGGTGTTAACGATGAAAAGATTACTCATATTACAATCCCCGATGGAGTAACCACAATAGGATGTAGTGCTTTTACAGAGTGCTCGAAACTGCAAAGCATTGAGATTCCGAACAGTGTAACAACAATAGGAGAATCAGCTTTTTGGTGGTGTACGGCACTAAAAAGCATTAACATTCCCAGTAGCGTAACAACAATAGGTGATGAAGCTTTTAGTTGGTGCGAAGAACTGAAAAGCATTGACATACCCAACAGCGTAACAACAATAGGAGATGAAGCTTTTAGTGGTTGCAAAGCACTGAAAAGCATAAACATTCCCAGCAGCGTAACAACAATAGGTGATGAAGCTTTTAGTTGGTGCTCGAAACTGCAAAGCATTGACATTCCTAACAGCGTAACAATAATAGGAGATGGTGCTTTTAGTGGCTGCTGGGCACTGCAAAGCATAAATGTTTCAGAAAAAAATCCCAATTACACATCAGTTGATGGTATACTATTTAACAAAGAATTAAGTACTGTTATTAAACTCCCAGAAGGGAAAGAATTAGAGGGATATAATATTCCTAACAGCGTAACAACAATAGGAGGTAGTGCTTTTCAGTTTTGCTCGGCACTGAAAAGCATTGACATTCCAAACAGTGTAACAACAATAGAGGAAAGTGCTTTTGAGTTTTGCTCATCACTGCAAAGCATTGACATACCCAATAGTGTAACAAGAATAGAATACGAGGTGTTTGATTCTTGCGACAATCTACAAAGCATAAATGTCTCAGATGGCAACCACTATTTCACATCAACTGACGGCATACTGTTTAACAAAGAATTAAATACTATTATTAGATTACCTATGGGTAAAGAATTAGAGATATATAATATACCCAATAGCATAAAAGTAATAGGAAACGGCGCTTTTTTCGGTTGTTCCGCATTGCAAAGCATTGACATTCCAAATAGCGTAACAACAATAGAAAAAAATGCTTTTTACTATTGTACGGCACTGCAAAGCATTGACATACCCAATAGTGTAACAAGAATAAGAAGCCACGCTTTTAGTGGTTGCGAAGCACTAAAAAGCATACATCTGCATTGGACACAATTAGACAACATACAAATTGATGAATACATCTTTGGCGAAGATAGTAAAGTAAATTTTGAAGAACGTACTCTGTATGTACCATCTGGCAAACGTTGGGAATACCGACACCATCCAGTCTTTGGTCAATTCAAAAAAATAGAAATAGAAAAGCAAGAATAAGCTTCGACACCAGTTCTTGACACCAGTTCCCGTTTCAAAAGGCAAAATTTAGTATTAAAGTATTGATAATTAAGTTAAAACTTTTAGCAATAAATTAACACATCTAGTCGAGTGGGAATAATACTCTCCATTTGTTAAGCATAATAGAATAGCCTCTGCCCTTAAAAGCAGAGGCTGTTTTTTTACAGGTTCGATATAAGAAGTATTTGGGTGGTCTGCGTAAAGAGTAGCCTTGCAGCCCAATTTTGAATATGGCTAATATGGTTTTTTAGAGGATAGATATTAGCGCTTGGATAGACAAATTTTTATGCAGGCCACGACAAGGTGCTTCTTGGCGCTATTGTTTTCTTGTTCTAAAAGAGGGGGAGAAGAAATTTTGTGGCTACTCTCTATCCTATGCTGACCAACTCAATCTCAAATATCAGAACGGAATAGCCGGGGATGCCGTGGGTGCCGCGAGAGCCATATCCCATTTCTGCCGGCAAATAGATGCGCCATTTGTCGCCCACGTGCATTTGTGTCAGAGCTATCTGCCACCCCGTGATGAGGTCGCGCAAGCGAAAAGATCAGGGTAGCCTTGGCGCGTGTTGTCGTCGAACACCTTGCCGGATATCAGTTTGCCTTTATAAAATACCGAAACCAAGCTGTTAGGAGAGGGGCTTTTTCCGGCGCCTTCCTGCATCACCTCGTATAGAATTCCTTTGGGCAAGGTCTTGATGCCTTCGCGTTCGGCTAGTTCGCGCAGGAATTCCTCGTTCTCCAATTTATATGCGTCGCGCTTTTTCATAGGGATTTTTGTTAGTGAATAAGTCTGTCAATTTACTTTCTGCTCAGGGTATGAACATCGAGCCCCGACGGACTTTGGAATACGGTCAATCCAAATTTCTGTACGATGGCTATGATGTGGTCGAACACTTCGGCCTGAAGCGCTTCGTAGTTTACCCATGCCGTGTCGGCGGAGAAGAAGTAAAGCTCAATGGGAAGCCCCTGCGCGGTTGGCTGAAGTTGTCGTACCAATATAATCATCTCTTGGTGCACCTTCGGATGATTCTTTAGATAGTGCATCACGTAGTGGCGAAAGAGCGATAGGTTTACTTCCTCTGCTCCTGTCCGTTCATATCCCTCCATCCAGGGCTCTTCGAGATATTTTTTCCATTCGCCGGGAGTACAGAAGCGAACGCTGTTCATGTCAATGTTGAGCGAGCGCTTGATGCGGCGTCCGCCGATGTCGAACATGCCTCGCCAGTTCTGGAACGAGTCGTTCACGAGTGCGTAGGGCGGAACTGTCGTGATGGTCTTGTCCCAGTTGCGCACCTTCACCGTAGTGAGTGACACCTCTATCACGTCGCCGTCGGCATCGTGCTTCGGCACCGTAATCCAATCGCCGGGCCGCAACATGTCGTTGGCTGTGAGCTGAATACCCGCCACCAGTCCTTTGATGGAGTCTTGGAACACCAGCATCAGAATGGCCGTTCCGGCGCCCAGTCCGGTCAGGATAACGATGGGACTTTTGTCTATCAGCTCGCTCACAATGACAATGATGCCCACACCGGCCACAAGGAGCTTCAGCATCTGATAGAAACCCTTTAGCGAGCGGTGTTTGTATTTCTCGTGCTCATTGGAGATGGAGTAGACAGAATTGATGATGGCAAAGGCAAGTCGGATGGCCATTATCAGAATGTATATCCAAAATATCTTCAAGGCGATGTCAAGCAGAAACTGCTCTTGCGAGAAGAACAGCGTCATCATCACATAGGCCGCTATCGGGGGGATGAGGTGGCACGCCTTCGAGAGTACGTCGTCGTTCAGCAGATAGTCGTCCCACTTTGTCTGGGTGCGTTTCGTCATTCTCTTAAGCAGTGGGGAGAGAATCCTTTTGCACAAGAAGTCTAAGGCGAAGGACACTATCAGAATTAGCAATACTAATACCACGCGGTGGGAGACCCCCATTTCTGCGTTGTCTGTTGTGAAAGCAGAGAACCACTCTGCAAACATTGGTACAAGGATGTTCATAAGCATTGGGTTTGAGCAGCCCAAAGTTACAAATTTCTGTCTTAACTCCATGCACTGTTTCTGATAATCTGCCGAACAAAGTTGTTGTGGTCTATATTTACCCCGGGCGGAGCGCTCTCTATATATAATAATGTGTATAGCAGATGAAGAGCGCAAAAGGTGATTTTAATGTGTAAAAAATACACAAAAAGATTTGCCGGTATTTTAGGCAGTGATATCTCTCATTAGAGTGTCATTTCTTCCTAGGCTTCTAAGAAAAACTAGGTCTTAAGAAATTTTTCCTAGGTCTTAAGAAATTTTTCCTAGACGCCTACGAAGAAATGGTGGAAAATGGGTGCTGAGAATCAGTGGCTTACGAGGGTGGTTTTTGTGACTTTTTGCCCATGCGGATTGCTTGTGCCGTAGGAAAAGGCCAATTCCCCACTGCCTCCTTTTTCTTTGTTTTGAGGCTCAAACATCAAGCTCGAAACAAGCATTATAAGGGCAGGAGTTCCTTCAAAAAGAGCGCCATATTTTGCGTATTTTCTTTCAGACTTTTCTCCGTGAGCAAATACGCGAATCTCAGCCCCTCTGAAAAGTGTTCCATCTGTCGGATTTCTGGCGCAAAAGTGTTCTGTATTTCTGATAGTGACATTTTTTCGCTCTATGAATGGGCATTCATAGGTGGCTTGAATGGTCTTTCATAGGAGGCTTGGATGGTCATCCATAGCTGCTTGGATGGCCATCCATAGAATCTGTGCCTCGATTTTTAGTAGAAAAAGCCTCGCTGAATCCTATTTTGTAAGAAAAATTAACATCTCTTTGGCGATTCGGGATTGTCAAGATTTTCGCACATATTTCGGTCTGTAAAAATACGAGGCAAAGATTGTGTTAAAATATTTTTCCATTTTTTTTTTTTTGTAACTTTGCAGGCTAATTGTCTGAAAATCAAATTATTTTTTGGCCGGAATTTCTCTTGGAAGTAGATAAACAATTAAATATTAAGACATTTGTGATGAGAAAATTGCTATTTTTCTTAGTAGCGCTGTTCGTGTCCTTAGGGGCACAGGCGCAGGCAAGTAATGCCGATGCTGTGGCTCAGCGAGGTGCTGAGAAAGGGTATTATCCTTTCCCTGCTGAGGTAACAAAAATGAAGAGGCTTACCACCCTTGATGAACTCACGGAAGGTAAGCGCATCATGATTCAGCACAGTCATATAGGAACTCCGCATGAAGACCATGAGGGAGCTTTCCTTATGATGTATAGTCTTCCTGAAACAGGGCAGACTTATCATGGTATTTTTATGCAACACGAACCCGTAGGTGTTGGTATATTTGGACTGGAAGCAACAGATGCTGCCGGCACTTTCAAACTCCAAACCGCACACATGATGTCGGCAGGGGGTAAGTGCTATGTCGGAGAGCTGAACAATAGCGGATTGAAGACTACCGCATTGGATAACTATGCCGGAAAATATCTGTTCACACCATCCGGAGAAGGCAGATGGACTATTCAGCACACTCAGACCGGATATTACATCTACGTAGAAAGTCCTCAGGACGGAACCCATACGATTAACCGCTCACAGCAAGTGTCAGACCATTGCTACTTCGATGTGTATGAAGTGGAAGAAACACATGGCACTGTTAAGTATGTGGAATGCGATGTCACACTGACCGGTCCCAGTGGTAATACCTTTACTACATGGCAAGAAGGTTGGAGTGACTTCTACGAATTCATCAAGCAGGCAAATGCCGACCCTGTCTCTGGTGTGATTCCGGAGAACTACGGCGTGAAGCTCTCAAATATGTATTACCACGAAGCCTCCAATGAAATTACAGGCTTCATCAAGTTCCCCTTCAGCGTTTCCGGAAACCATGTGAATATACCGGTGCACTTCAATCCTTCTGGCGATGAGAACAAGCGATTTACTGTGGACGAAAACAACACGGTGAAGGTCATCACCAAGCCTGACGGCGAACCGAAAGAAGGCGACGGATGGTATAAGAACGAAAAGAACCAGTGGTATATAATTCCTCACCTTGACGAGAATAGACAACTGTCGTACACCATTCAGAACAGAGCTACCAAACAATATCTTTACACAGAATCCAATTCCTACGATTTGTTGTTGAGCGATACTCCCACCTACTTTAAGCTGAATAGTAGCAACCTCGACGGACAGGTGAGATTTTCTACCTACTATACCGGCCCTTACTCAACCTACGTAAGCTATCTTGCAGAGAGCAGCGGCAAGGGAACTACTACGACCAATACTTCTGGCGTAGTGGTCGACTTCCTTGTTACCACTATTTCGGGTGAAGAATTGGGCGGAGAAGACGCCATTGGCTTTGTGAGAAGATACACCAATGGCACGTCGTTCTGGGATGGAGGTCAAGTGAATCTCGAAGATGCCCCCGTGAATTTGATGGATGCTCTCAACGACCCTAATCACCAAGGTTATACGACAGCCGGCAGTGATGTGACCCCCAAAAGTTGGACGGTTTAACATTATTAAGAGGCCTTCTTAGATTGGAATAAAGCTCGGTATTGCACCGGGCTTTTTCCATTTAGCCTCAGTTTGATTCTATCATTATTGTAGTAGCGTATGTACTTGA
>JAZTXL010000003.1:0-134636 GCA_045636405.1 Alloprevotella sp. | reverse complement strand
TTTACCTCCAATGAATTGCTTGCCACAATCCTTACATTTGTACATCTGTTTGCGGCCTCTCAAACCATTCTTGACTACCTCAGAAGAACTACAATAAAAGCATTTTTTTTAGCATATCAATGATAATTTCTACAAAGATATAGAAATCATATAATTACAGAGGGTTCATCCTACTTTTTGTCCACCCTGCCCTTTTCTTTTAAGCAGACCTTTGGACAAAAAGAAAGCGCCTAGTGAAAACTAAGCGCTACTTGCTGTGTTGGGGTACCCGGACTCGAACCAGGAAAGACAGGACCAGAATCTGTAGTGTTACCATTACACCATACCCCAAACTCTTGGTAACTCGGGATACCCTCCCGTAATTACGGGTGCAAAGGTAAGGGGTTCGGAGGACATAAACAAATTTTCCACCTCTTTTTTTATTCAGCAGCAGTTTTTTCTTTAAAAAGACAGAGATTCTTCCCAGCTGAGCACTGCCTTTTGAAGGACATCTCCATCATTGAGGAAGAAGAAGCGGTAGCTTTGTAGTTTTTGTAACACGCCGTGTTACAAAATCTCGGAGCCTACGAAGAAAAGCCACAGAGCATCTTTTCACAAGCAGGAAGCGCCCCACTGCACGTTGACAACACTGCGACAAAGCGAGCAAGGCTGTTGCATTTCTCTTAAAAAGTAAAAAAAGAACCGATATTTAGAGGCTGGTGTTTCATCAATCTAAGAAATCCTTTTACCTTTGCACATTAAATAATAGTAAATAACAGAAATGACGCTAGACAACCCACTCGTAAAATCCATAATTGAAGGTATACAAGAGAAGAAAGGTCACAAGATTGTGGTGGCCGACTTGAGAAAAATCCATACTGCCCCGTGCCACTACTTTGTGATTGCCACCGGCAATTCTCCTCAGCACGTTGAGGCGCTGGCCGACTCGGTGGAAGAGTTTGCCCGTAAGAATGCCGCCGAAAAGCCCTCGGCAGTAGCAGGTTTGCAAAATGCACTCTGGGTGGCTATGGACTATGGCACCGTGATGGTGCACATCTTCGTACCCGATGCCCGCGAGCACTACGACATTGAACACTTGTGGGACGACGCCCATCTCTTTGAAATACCCGAATTAGACTAACTACTCGACAAACACTTTCTACTTTATATGGAACCCAAGCAGGATAAGAAAACCAAAAAGCCCCGCTTCAACCTCAACTGGCTATACATTGCCGTTATAGCCGGACTCGCCTTTATGATGTTCCAAAACAACGGCGAGGGCGGAGGCAGCTACAATAAAGAAGTAAGCTACACCACTTTTAAGAACTACGTAGCAAAAGGCTACACCAAGGACATCACCGTGAACAAGACCGACGGCATAGCCCGCATGGTGATTGAGCCTAAGTACATCCGCGACGTATTCAAGGCCGGCACCGACCGCACAGGCAAGGCGCCCACCGTCTCTACGCTCTACCCCTCGACAGACAAGGTGGAAGACTTTCTGACCAGCCAGGAATACACCGGCTCTGTGCGCTACGAAAAGACAAACAACCTCTGGCTGAACATCTTTACCAGCATTTTGCCCATACTCTTGCTCGTAGGTCTATGGGTGTTCTTCATGCGCCGCATGAGTGGTGGCTCCAACGGCGGCGGTGGCATCTTCAGCGTAGGCAAGAGCAAGGCACGCTTGTTCGAGAAGGGCGCAGGCTTGCACATCACCTTCAAGGACGTAGCCGGACAGGAAGGCGCAAAGCAAGAGGTGCAGGAGATTGTAGAGTTTCTCAAGAACCCACAAAAATATACGGAGCTCGGCGGTAAAATACCTAAGGGCGCATTGCTCGTAGGCCCTCCGGGAACCGGTAAGACTTTGCTGGCAAAAGCCGTAGCCGGCGAGGCTGAAGTACCCTTCTTCTCTATGTCAGGCTCCGACTTTGTAGAGATGTTCGTAGGCGTTGGTGCCAGCCGCGTACGCGACTTGTTCCAACAAGCCAAAGAGAAGGCACCCTGCATCATCTTCATCGACGAGATAGACGCCGTGGGACGCGCCCGTGGCAAGAACCCCTCGCTCGGAGGAAACGACGAGCGCGAAAACACCCTCAACCAGTTGCTCACGGAGATGGATGGCTTCGGCACCAACTCGGGTGTGATTATCCTGGCAGCCACCAACCGCGTAGACATCCTTGACAAGGCATTACTACGCGCCGGCCGCTTCGACCGACAAATCCATGTGGACCTCCCCGATTTGCCCGAGCGCGTGGCCATCTTCAAGGTACACCTCGCACCGCTTAAGCTCGAAGAAGGACTCGACATAGAATTGCTCGCCCGCCAAACTCCGGGATTCTCCGGCGCCGACATCGCCAACGTGTGCAACGAGGCTGCCCTCATCGCCGCCCGCCACAACCGCGCCAATGTGGGCAAGCAGGATTTCCTTGATGCCGTGGATCGCATCATCGGCGGTTTGGAGAAAAAGACCAAGGTGATGACCAGCGCAGAGAAGCGCACGATTGCCATCCACGAGGCCGGACACGCCTCCGTATCCTGGATGTTGAAATACGCAAACCCCCTCGTGAAGGTGACCATTGTGCCGCGCGGACAAGCCCTTGGCGCCGCATGGTACTTGCCTGAGGAGCGCAACATAACTACCAAGGAGCAGATGCTCGATGAGATTTGTGCCACTCTGGGAGGCCGTGCCGCCGAAGAACTCTTTACCGGCCACATCTCCTCCGGTGCGCTCAACGACTTGGAGACCGTCACGAAGCGTGCTTACGGCATGGTGGCATACCTGGGTATGAGCGACGAGCTTTCCAACCTCTGCTTCTACAACAACCAAGAGTATTCCTTCACCAAACCTTACTCGGAAAAGACTGCCGAGAAGATTGACGAGGAGGTGAAGAAACTTATCAACGAGCAATACCTCAGAGCGAAAGCGCTGCTCAGCGAACACGCAGCCAAACATGGCGAGCTGGCAGAATTGCTCATCAACAAGGAAGTGATCTTCACCGAAGACGTAGAACGCATCTTTGGCAAGCGCCCCTGGAAGAGTCGTGCCGATGAACTCCTGGAGGAAGAGCAGAAGGAGACAATACAGCTTGACGAAGCACACACCTCCAGCACGCTCGACATAGCGACTGACATCTCAGTAGAAACTAAAGAAGAGACCACAAATGAATAATTTTTTTCTCCGTACCTTAACCGGTATTCTTTACGTAGTAGCGCTGGTGGGCTGCACCATATTTTCACCCGCCACACTCGTTGTGTTTTTTGCCTTGGCCACAGCGCTGAGCATCTGGGAATTTTCTACGAATGTGAACAACCATGCCGGCGCTCAAGTGAACCGCTTGATTAACAGCGTGGCCGGCGTATGCCTCGTACTGGCAGTGGCAGGATATTGCTCCGAGACCACCCAGTCGCGCCATTTCATCCCCTACCTCTTCACACTGCTCTATCTCCTCATCAACGAGCTTTACCGCAAGCAACCCGACCCTCTTAAGAATTGGGCCTATGCTTTCGCCTCACAGCTATACATCGCCTTGTCGTTCTCCATGGTGTTTGTCCTGGCCTTCCGCTACGACGCCATGAGCAACCGCGTTTGCTACGAGTGGATATACCCTCTCGCGGTGTTCATATTCCTGTGGGTGAGCGACACCGGAGCCTACCTTTGCGGCTGCACACTGAGCCGGTATTTCCCCGCAAAACTCTTTGAGCGCATCTCGCCCAAGAAATCGTGGGTGGGCAGCATTGGCGGCGGTCTGCTCTGCGTGGCAGCGGCAGTAGCCCTTTGGCACTTCTTCCCGGAGAAAATGACATTGCTCCACTGGATTGGTTTCGGCCTCACCGTCTGCGTATTCGGCACCTGGGGCGACTTGGTGGAAAGCCTCTTCAAGCGCCAGCTTGGCATCAAGGATAGCGGCAACCTCCTTCCCGGCCACGGCGGACTGCTCGACCGCTTCGACTCGGCCCTGCTGGCCATCCCCGCCTCAGTGCTTTATTTCTACCTGCTCAATATCTAAATTTAACACCATAAAGGCCTTGCAAGGACACCCTCATGCAAGGCCTTTTTTGTACCCACAGAACATGCCCGTTTCCTAGATAAGACCTAGGAAAAATTCCGCAAGACCTAGAAAAAATTTCTTAAGACTTTTTTCTTCCTAGATCAGACTTTCGAAACGGCCATTGGCAAGTAGCTTCGGTAACACGCCGTGTTACACTACGTAACATGGGAAGTTACAAGTGGTAACATGGCTTGTTACACTTAGTAACACGGCGCGTTACAAAAACTCGGAGCCTACGAAGATGCCGCAGCCCTTATCTTTCCTCTCCCATAAAGCCCACAGACAAGACTATAATTTGCGTACGCATAAATAAAGAAAAGATTTTTTTGCTATTCATAGGGATTTATGTATCTTTGCCCTTGCATATATTGCACAGACTACGAGACATCTATAATTTATTAACCATACTAAAAAATTTATCCTTATGAAAAAGCTTTGTAAAGTATTGGCTCTGTCCTTTGCTTTAGTTGTAGCTCTCAGCAGCCAAGCTGTGGCACAGTCGCTCTCTCCCTCCACCAAGTGGCATTGGGACAAGGGTACAATCGTTGTAGAAACTCCCTCTCGTCCTGCCGGTCAGCAGCACGTACTCGGCTTGAAGGCTGCTCCTATCAAGACCGTACGCGTAGCATTCGTTGGTCTCGGTATGCGTGGTGATGGAGCTGTTAACCGCTTCGCCCACATCCCCGGTGTAGAAATCGTAGCTCTCTGCGACTATGAAGAAGCTCGCGCTGAAGAATGCCAAGAGTATCTTAAGAAGAAAGGCCTTGCTCCCGCAGCTATCTACTCTGGCGAATTCGGATACCAAGAAATTTGCAAGCGTCCGGACGTAGACTTGGTTTACATCGCTACCGACTGGAACCACCACTATCCCGTGGCTAAGTTCGCTATGGAAAACGGCAAGCACGCTGCCATCGAAGTTCCTTCAGCTATGAACCTCGAACAGTGCTGGAGCTTGATCAACCTCTCTGAGCAAACTCGCCTCCACTGCTTCATCCTTGAAAACTGCTGCTACGACTACTATGAGCTCAATGCACTTGCAATGGCTCAAGATGGCGTATTCGGTGAAATCATCCGCGCAGAAGGTGCCTACATCCACGGTCTCGAATGGTTCTGGGACTACTACTGGAAAGATCCTAACGACAACGACACTGAGAACCTCCACTGGCGTATGAAGTACAACAAGGAAAACCGTGGCGACCTCTACGCTACTCACGGCCTTGGTCCCGTAGCTCAGTGCCTTGATATCCACCGCGGCGACCGCTTCACTACCCTCATCGCAATGGATACTGAAAGCTTCGTAGGTAAAGAATGGGTGGAAAACAAGACCGGCAAGGAGTGCAAGGAATTCCGCAACGGCGACCACACCACTACCCTCATGCGTACTGCTAAGGGTAAGGTAGTAGAAATCCAGCACAACGTAATGACTCCCCAGCCCTACAACCGCTTGTTCAAGCTCACCGGTACAAAGGGTTACGCTACCAAGTATCCCGAAGCTAAGTATGCTCTCTCTGCAGATGCTCTCAAGGGTACAGATGCTCCTGCTGTAGACAACCTCAACGCACACGGTTTCATCAATGCCGAACAAGCTGCTGCGCTTGAAAAGAAATACTACCACCCCATCCTTACAAAGTATGGTGAACTTGGTCGCGAAATGGGCCACGGCGGTATGGACTTCATGATGGATGCCCGCTTGGTTTACTGCTTGCAGAATGGTCTGCCCCTCGACATGGACGTTTACGACATGGCTGAATGGTGCTGCCTCGCAGAGTTGGGTACACTCTCTATGGACAACAACTGCGCTGCCGTAACTTTCCCCGACTTCACTCGTGGTCACTGGAACGACGTGAAGGGTTACAAGCACGCTTACGCAGAGCCCGAAGCTGAAAAAGCTACTGAGGCCGCTGCTCAAGCATTTACAGCTAAGCACGTACAAGCTGTGAAAGACAACAACTTGTGGGCGCTCTACGATGCACTCAAGGCTGCCAAGAAAGAAGCTGCTAAGGCTACAGACGCCAAGGCTCAAAAGGCAGCTCAAAAAGTTGTTGCCAAGGCTCAAAAAGCTTACGACAAGGCTGTAGCTAAGGCTGAGAAGCAAATGACAGAGTGCTGCGGCAAGTGCAAGAAGTAAAAATTTCTGCACCTATAAGCAGCCGAGAGTTTTCTCCTTAGAGACTCACTCTCCACAACCCCATAAAGCCCTGCCGAACTATTCGGCGGGGCTTTTTCTTTGTCGGAGTTGTCCGTACGGATTTTATTGAGTAACTTCGCACACCATCCCACGGCAGCACAAGCCCCTTTTCAGAATACAATGAAGCAATACAGCTACGGACAGATTTGGAAAATAGCCTACCCCGTTCTCATCAGCGTCCTGATGGAGCAACTCGTAGGCATGACGGACACTGCGTTTCTTGGACGTGTGGGCGAAGTGGAGCTGGGAGCTTCTGCCTTGGGCAGCATATTCTACATCGCCATCTTCATGCTTGGCCTCGGACTCGGCACAGGTTCGCAAATCATCATGGGACGCCGCAACGGCGAAGGCAACTTTCTCGAAGTAGGCAATGTCTTTTACCATAGCCTACTCCTATTGCTTGGCATCGCCGCCCTGCTTTTCTCTTTCATCCGCTTCGGCAGTTCCGGTATTCTGCATAGCATCATCTCCTCGCCCGACGTATATAGCGCAGCGATGGACTACCTCAACTGGCGCGTCTACGGCTTCTTCTTTGCCTTCGTAGCCATTATGTTCAGAGCTTTCTACGTAGCTACGACCAACACCAAAACGCTTACGCTCAACTCCATCTTGATGGTGACGAGCAACATCCTCTTCAATTACATCTTAATCTTTGGTAAATTTGGCTGCCCCGCTATGGGAATTGCCGGCGCAGCTTTAGGCTCAGTGTTGGCAGAGGCGGTGTCGATGCTATTCTTTATACTGAACACACGCCTCAAGCTTGACTATAAAAAATACGGTCTGCACCTTCGCCCCACATTCCACCGCCAACTCTTCGGCCGCGTGTTCAGTCTCTCGGTATGGACCATGCTACAGAATTTTCTCTCGCTGGGCACATGGTTCCTTTTCTTCCTGGCCGTAGAGCATCTGGGCGAACGCGAGTTGGCCGTTACGAACATCATCCGCAACGTGTCATCGTTCTTCTTTATGACCATCAATGCCGTAGCCACTACCACCAGCACGCTGGCAAGCAACTTGATGGGACAGGGCGAGGCCGACTCTATCATTCCCCTTGTGAAGCGAAGCACCAAACTGGCTTTCTACATCGTCATCCCCATGATGATTCTCGTAAGCCTCATCCCCGAAAGCGTACTACGCATCTACACCGACGAGCCTCATCTTGTATCGGCCGGCATAGGCTCGCTCTATGTGTTGCTCTCTTCCTATCTGCTCACCATCCCCACCCGCATTCTGCTCTGCACCGTGATGGGAACCGGTAACACCCGCCGCGCACTCTGGATAGAAACACTCTCGCTCAGCATCTACACCCTCTTCATCGTAGTAGCCATCTTCTACCTCCGCGCCTCGCTTCCGGTATGTTGGTTGAGCGAACACGTCTACCACGTGCCTGCTCTTTTGCTCTGCTGGACTTACTTGCGCAAAGGAACTTGGCGCTACAAGAATGTATGATTCTAAGAAAAATTTGTAACTTTGCCCAAGACTAAAAATCTGAATACAAAAAAATATCCCAATATGGTAAACGAAAAAATAATCCTTACCGGCGACCGTCCCACCGGTCGTTTACATATCGGCCACTATGTTGGCTCGCTACGCCGCCGCGTAGAGTTGCAAAATGCCGGCGACTACAAGAAGATGTTTGTCTTCATTGCCGACGCACAAGCCTTGACCGACAATATGGACAACCCCGAAAAGGTAAGACAGAACGTCATCGAGGTGGCCCTCGACTACTTGGCATGCGGACTCGACCCTGAAAAGGTAACCATCTTTATCCAAAGCCAAATACCCGAGCTCTGCGAGCTGTCGTTCTACTTTATGGACTTGGTAAGCGTGAGCCGCTTGCAGCGCAACCCCACCGTGAAGACCGAGATTATGATGCGCGGCTTCGAGTCGAGCATCCCCGTGGGCTTCTTCACTTACCCCATTTCACAAGCAGCCGACATCACCGCCTTCCGCGCCAACACCGTCCCTGTGGGCGAGGACCAAAAGCCGATGATAGAGCAGGCCACAGAAATTGTACGCCGCTTCAATCATATCTATGGCGACACGCTCGTTGAGCCTAACATCATGCTACCCGAAAACGCTGCCTGCCTCCGTCTGCCGGGCACCGACGGAAAAGCCAAGATGTCAAAGTCGCTTGGCAACTGTATCTACCTCTCCGAGACGGCCGACGAGATGCGTAAGAAGGTGATGTCCATGTACACCGACCCCTTGCACATCAACGTATCCGACCCCGGCCACGTTGAGGGCAACGCCGTGTTCACCTACCTAGATGCCTTCTGTCGCCCCGAGCACTTTGAGCGCTACTGGGCCGACTATGCCAACCTAGAAGAGTTGAAGGACCACTATCGCCGTGGCGGATTGGGCGATGTGAAATGTAAGAAATTCCTCGAGAAGATTCTCAACGAGACACTCGACCCCATCCGCGCCCGCCGCAAGGAATTTGAGAAAGACATTCCGGCCATCTACGACATGCTGCGCAAGGGCTGCGAAGATGCCCGCGCTGTGGCAGCCGACACGCTGGCCGACGTACGCCGTGCCATGAAGATCAACTACTTCGACGACGCCGAATTGATTGCAGAACAAGCTCGCCGCTTTGCCGAACAAGGTTAAGAGCTGCTTGGAAGAATAACATTCGCCTATGGGGCTGCTCGGATTGGTTCCAAGCAGCCCTCTTTGTTTCTCCATACTCCAAATAGAGAAAATACCAACCATTATTGTCCGCTGCTAGAAAGCAAAAAATATCCTCTAAATACCCCTTGAGAATTAGATATTTAGAAAAAGCATTTCTTAGTAGTTTACTAGAAAAAAATTGTAGCTTACTAGTTTTCCTTAGTATGCTACAAATAAATTGGGGTACTTATGCACCTCTTTCTGAGGCTTACATAAGTCTGAAAAATCAAGTCGGAAATATTCTCCCTCAAGCCCTACTCGCCACTACTTGTCTTTCTTTCCAAAGACAGAGAAGTGCACGTAGCGCTTTGGATGAGCCTTGAGGTCAATCATCAATGAGTCAGCATGACCAACGGTGCTTGTCAAACCGTCGTAGAGACTGCGGTCGTTGAGCATAAGACCCAGCGTATTGTCCTTGCTGCTCATCTTCATGCTGAGGTCTTCTGTAATCTTTTTGGTATTCTCCAGGGTGGCATTCACACTTTGCATGGTGGTTGCCACATCCACTGTTGCCAGGTTTCCGGTCAGTGTCTCCACGTTCTCGCCGATGCGATTCAAACGGGCAGTGAGCTCGGGCACGTCTTTCTTGAGCAAGGAGTTGAGACTGGTGGTGGTGGTTTTCAAGTCGGCCGTAATCTCAGCTGCGTTGTGAAGCGTAGTCAACAAAGCAGGGTCGGCAGTCAAGCGGTTAAGATTGTCCATGATGGAATCAAGCTTGGGGAGGATTTTCACCACGGTGGGAATCATCGCCTCCATCTTGCTGAGCGAACCTTCATATTTTCCGCCTACGATGGTGTCTTGGGGCGTCAAAAAATGGAGGGGATCTTCGCCCAAGACGAGGTTCATCTTTGCGCCGCCCATCAGTTCGGTTTCAATCTCGGCCTTTGTTCCCTGCGGCACGCGCATCTCGTCGTCGAGTTCAATACGCACCAGGACGCACTCCGAACTTTTATAATCATAGAAAATCTCACGTACGATGCCCACAGGATATCCATTAGCCATTACCGCATTGGAAATGGTCAGGCCATTGATGTCCTTGAACTTTACATAGTACGTATTGCTCGCTTGAAAGACATTGATGCCCTTCAGAAAGTTAATGCCGACAAAGAATAAAATGACGGCTGCGATACCCGTTAAGGCTATCTTCACTTCTTTTGTAAAAAATTTCATAGTCTAAGTTTTTGTGTTATTTGTTTTGTGATAGTTTTATAGCAGTTTGCAGGTCCACTCTTTTGCCATCTACGAAAGCCACAACAAAAGCACTGGGGAACTTCGCAGCAATCTCTCGTTGCAACTTACGCACCTCGGCTATGCTCGTTGAACTTCCATAGGTATATTTATAGAGGTTTCCTTCCTTGTAATAAGCTACTCCTTTCAACCCCTTAAAGTTTTTGTTGCCCTCGGACAAACTGCGGTCGAGCGCAAAGAGTTGTACCTTGAACACAGGGCGTCCGGCTTGCTCTGCAGCAGCTGCTGAACTACTCTGCTTCTGAACAGAAGTCTGCACTTGAGCAGTCTGTGCTTCGGTCTGAGCCACGGGAGTAGAAACAGGGGGCGTAACTTTTGCGGCAACAGTTGTCACAGATTTCTGCGGCTCCACTTGGACCTCCTCTGCGGGCTTCTCTTTTGCCACAGCAGGCTGGGGTGTTTCCACCGACACTTGTTTTTCCTCTACCTCCTCTATCTCTGATGGCGACATAGGAACTGCCGTCGGCATACTTTGCAAGGAGCGATACTGGATAAAGCCGTCGTAGATGCTACGGCCTAATTCTTTCACACCTTTCTTTGAACTGAGATAGCGCTCCTCGTCGGGAGTGGAGATAAAGCCCAACTCGGTGAGCACAGCTGGCATGGACGTCTTGCGGAGAACGAGGAAACCGGCCTGATGAACACCTTTGTTCTTACGGCCGCGTCGAGTGTACTGCTTCTGAATGCACGAGGCCATGTCCACGCTTTGCTTCATGTAGCGGTCCTGCATAAATTCAAAGATGATATAGCTCTCGGCACGGTTGGGGTCGAAGCCTTCGTATACCTGTTTGTAGTTTTCCTCCAGACAAATAACAGAGTTCTCGCGCTTGGCTACTTCCAAGTTGGCAGCAGCACGTGCCATACCCAAGGTATAGGTCTCTGTTCCGTAGGCAATACGTCCTTTCGGCAAGGCATTGGTATGGATAGACACAAAGAGGTCTGCATTGTTGTTATTGGCTATGGCAGCACGGCGATCAAGGGATAGAAACACGTCGGTCTTTCGGGTGTAGACCACCTTCACATCGCTGCAATTCTGCTCAACCAAGCGACCAAACTCAAGAGCCACATTCAAGTTGATGTCCTTCTCCTTGGAAATGCGCCCCACTGCGCCGGGGTCGCTTCCGCCATGTCCGGCATCAATAACAAGCGTAAATCTTTTACGCTGCCCCTCCGCCATCAGCGACAAAGCGCCGAAGAGGAAAAGCAGAAAAGTAAATAGGTATTTCTGAATAGTTATTTGCATCTGAGCCTTTTATAGT
The DNA here is from genome assembly GCA_045636405.1 of Alloprevotella sp. Lineage (GTDB taxonomy): Bacteria > Bacteroidota > Bacteroidia > Bacteroidales > Bacteroidaceae > Alloprevotella. Next base: position 123,240 of record JAZTXL010000003.1, on the reverse strand, counting down.
TGCAAATGTAAGAGTTTTTTTTGAGAAACTCATTGTTCCTCTGCGGTTTTCTTATCTACATGCAACTTCTGCAAGCTTCCCTATTATATATAATAATATGTCAGCAAACCCTGCGCAACACCTCCGCGCACGCCCTCAAATACCGCTATACAATTTTTAACTAAAAAAAATCCCAAAATATTTGGTGCGTTAAAAACAAAACTATACTTTTGCATCAGAAACAAAGTTGTAATAATTACAGAATTGAAATGAAAATCTCCGCTTTTGATTATCTCACCCAGCAAGGCATCAAGCCATCCGTACAGCGTCTTGCTGTGATGGAATACCTTATGAAGTATCGCTCACATCCCACTGCCGATGAGATATACAATGCTTTGGTTGGAGACATGCCCACCTTGTCAAAGACAACGGTCTACAACACACTGAAGCTATTTGTTGAGCAGGGAGCGGCGATTATGCTGACCATCGACGAGCGCAATACAAAATTCGATGCCGACACCAAGCCACACGCACATTTTTTCTGCCGCAACTGCACAAGGGTCTACGACCTGCCGGTAGATGCCAAATTGCTCACACAAAGCACCGAGGTGCCCGAAGGCTTTAAGGCGGAAGAAACAGCCCTCTATGTAAAAGGCGTATGCAAAGCCTGCACACAATCCTAGAATTATAAATATATTAAATAACAGACTGAAAAATAACAATTTAAAATCTTAGAAATTATGGAAAAGAAATTTATTTGCACTGTATGCGGTTACATCCACGAAGGTAATGAAGCTCCTGCCAGCTGTCCTGTTTGTCGTGTTCCTTCTCTTAAGTTTAAAGAAATGAAAGAGGACGCCGGTCTCTCCTTCGTTGCTGAGCACGAACTTGGTGTGGCAAAAGGTTGCGACGAAGAGATGATCAAGGACCTCAACAACCACTTCATGGGCGAATGTACTGAAGTAGGTATGTACCTTGCCATGAGCCGTCAGGCAGACCGCGAAGGCTATCCCGAAATCGCTGAAGCCTTCAAGCGCTATGCTTGGGAAGAGGCTGAGCACGCTGCTAAGTTTGCAGAACTCCTTGGCGACTGCGTATGGGACACTAAGACCAACCTTGAGAAGCGTATGAACGCTGAGAGCGGTGCTTGCGACGACAAGACTCGTATTGCTAAGCGTGCTAAGGAACTTAACCTCGACGCTATCCACGACACCGTACACGAGATGGCTCGCGACGAAGCTCGCCACGGTCGCGGTTTCGAAGGACTCTTCAACCGCTACTTCGGCTACAAGAAATAATCCGATTATCCCCTCAACGAGGGACTGCAAAAACTAAACTAAGCGCTGCCCCGAAAAAGGGTAGCGCTTTTCCTTTTTACCAACAAGAACTTATACATATATAATATAGATATGCTGAAGGAAAAACTTGACTCACTGCGCCAACACTGGCAGGCACGCGAGGGCAACCAGCCCGGCCGACTCAACTTCTTGCGCCACTTAGGTCCTGGTCTGCTCGTCACCGTAGGCTTCATCGACCCCGGCAACTGGGCTTCGAACTTTGCCGCCGGCTCGGAGTTTGGCTACGCTCTTCTCTGGGTAGTCACACTCTCCACGGTGATGCTCATCGTCTTGCAGCACAATGTGGCCCACCTTGGCATCGTCACCGGCCTTTGTCTCTCCGAAGCCGCCACGCGCTACTTGCCGCGCGCCGTTAGTCGGCCCATTCTCTGGAGCGCCATGGGAGCGTCGGTGTCTACTTCTTTGGCAGAAATCCTGGGCGGCGCCATTGCGCTGGAGATGCTCTTCGGCATCCCGCTGATTGTGGGCGCAATAGCCACCACCATTGTCTGCACCGCCCTGCTCCTCTCCAATTCCTACAGTCGTGTGGAACGCTTCATCATCGCCTTTGTGTCGCTCATCGGCTTTTCTTTCCTCTACGAACTCACCCTGACGCAGACCGACTGGGCCGCTGCTGCCACATCGTCGGTGGTGCCCTCGCTCCCCCAGGGCAGTGTATTGGTAGTGATGAGTGTGCTGGGCGCCGTGGTGATGCCCCACAATCTGTTTCTCCATTCCGAGGTGATACAGAGTAGAGAGATTGCCAAGCAAGGCCCCTCGGGCATACGCCACGCCTTGAAGTTTGAGTTCTACGATACGCTCCTGGCCATGACCATTGGCTGGGCCATCAACTCTGCCATGATTATCCTAGCCGCCGATGCATTCTTCGGCAGCGGCCGCGTGGTGGGCAGCCTGCCCGAAGCCGGCGAGCTCCTGGCCCCCCTCCTGGGCGGAAGTGCCGCCACGGTCTTTGCCGTCGCCCTCCTGATGGCAGGCATCTCCAGCACCATCACCAGCGGGATGGCAGCCGGCAGCATCTTTGCCGGTATGTATGACGAGCCCTACAATGTGAAGGACGTCCACTCGCGCGCGGGCATCATAGCTTCCTATGGTTTGGCTTTGGCCATCGTGTGCTTCATCGGCGATCCATTCAAGGGACTGATTGTTTCCCAAGCCGTGCTGAGCATGCAGCTGCCCTTCACCGTATTCCTGCAAGTGGGACTCACCTCCTCACGCCGCGTGATGGGCGAATATGCCAACAGCCGCTTCACCACCGCCCTACTCTATGCAATAGCCACCTTTGTCTCTGTGCTCAACGTATATCTGCTCTGGCACCTCTTCAACTACGAATTGTAGATTCTGAAGACAGAGCAGCGAGCCACAGACGATGGGCTTTTATTCCGTAGGCAAAGAGCAGAGAAAAACAGGCCATTTTTAAGCCTTGTAACTGATTGAAAATCAGTAGCCATTTTCGGCCGTTTCGAAAGTCTTATCTACGAAAAATTCCGCAAGACCTAGGAAAAATTTTCTAAGACCTAGTTTTTCCTAGATAAGACTTTCGAAATGGCCATCAGCTACGGGGCAAAAATCGGGAGGCATATTCTGCATCTCGACCACTCCTCTGTCCGACATCTTGACCCCCAAAACCTACAGCCCTTGACTTCCCGACTCCTTGCCCGCTACTCTTAAAAGCAAGACGGCTCGTTACCAAATTTTCTAAACACCTACAAGCGGCGCTCTGCGGACCCCGTTTTCGAAGGTCTGTACCAAGAAACACCTCTCAAAATCCCCATTTAAAAAGGGGCTTCGGAAAGCTTCTCTGCAACCAACTGCTCCCCACAAACCACTCCTCTTCCTGGCAGAGCACAAATGTTCTGCTAAAAAAGCACATCATAAGGCCTGCGATTCAAGAAAAAGATATAACTTTGTATGCTGTGCGGACATCTGCAAAGCTTGCAGAGCGAGCCACCTAAGGCCGAGCCGCCACAAGAAAGTTTGACTAAATTAAAACCGACAATGAATAAAGGAAAAGTAGATGCCCTCTTAGGCATTGTCTTCGGCGACGAAGGCAAAGGTAAAGTGGTGGATTATTTCACTCCGCGCTACGATGTAGTGGCACGCTTTGCGGGCGGCCCTAACGCCGGCCACACCATCATCTTCGATGGCAAAAAATTCGTGCTCCGCTCCATCCCCTCCGGAATCTTTGACGAGGGTAAAATCAACATCATTGGCAACGGCTGCGTCATTGCCCCCGACCTCTTCATGGCCGAGGCTCGCGAACTGGAGAATGCCGGCTACTCTCTCACTGAGCGCTTGCACATCAGCCGCCGCGCCCACCTCATTCTGCCCACTCACCGCGTGCTCGACCGCGCTTACGAAGCAGCAAAGGGTAAGAACAAAGTAGGCACAACCGGCAAAGGCATCGGCCCCACCTATAGCGACAAGGCTGCACGCGTAGGCTTGCGAGTGGGCGATGTGTTGGAAAACTTCGAGGCGAAATACAATGCCCTCAAAGCACGCCACGAGCAAATCCTCAAAGACCTCCACTTCACCGACTACGACATCACCGAAGAAGAAAAACTGTGGATGGAAGGCATTGAATACATGCGCAAGTTCCACCTCACCGACACCGAAATAGAAATCAACCGCTACCTGGCAGAAGGCAAAAGCGTATTGGCAGAAGGCGCACAAGGCTCGTTGCTCGACATCGACCACGGCACCTATCCCTTCGTGTCCTCTTCCAGCACCACCAGCGGCGGTGTGTGCACAGGCTTGGGCGTAGCTCCAAACACCATCGGTCGTATCTTCGGCATCTTCAAGGCCTACAGCACACGCGTTGGCTCAGGCCCATTCCCCGTTGAACTCTTCGACGAAACCGGCGCAGAAATCCGCCGCATCGGTAAGGAGTTTGGCGCCGTAACCGGTCGCGACCGCCGTTGCGGATGGATTGACCTCGTAGCATTGAAGTACGCCATCATGATTAACGGCGTGACCGACCTCGTGATGATGAAGAGCGACGTGCTCGACGGCTTCGACACCATCAAGGTCTGCACCGCCTACACTAAAGACGGCGTTACCACCACCGACATGCCCTACGACACAGAAGGCTGGGAAGCCGTTTACGAAGAGCTGCCCGGATGGAAAACTCCCCTCTCCGACCTCCGCAGCGAAGCTGAATTCCCCCAAGCATTTAAGAACTACATCGACTACCTTGAACGCGAGTTGCAAACTCCCATCAAGATTGTCAGCGTAAGTCCCGACCGCGACGCTACCATCATGCGATAGGTCTCGGATAAAAACTACTGCGGCGCAGAAGGCTCTCAAACCTCTCTGCGCCGCATTTCTTTTCTGCCACAGCATGGCTCCGCCTCGGCGCGAAGCTACCAAAAAGAAAGCGGACAAGCCCCGATGGACCTATCCGCTTTTTCTTTTTCATAAAGAAACTTTCTCTTACTTTGCAACAGCAGCAGTACGCTTTTCTTTGATGCGTGCTTTCTTGCCGGTGAGGTTGCGCAAGTAGTAAAGCTTAGCGCGACGAACCTTACCTACCTTGTTCACTTCGATGCTCTCAATGTTGGGAGACTCGAGCGGGAAAATACGCTCTACGCCAACAGTTCCAGACATCTTGCGAACAGTGAAGCGCTTCTTCTCTCCGTGTCCGCTGATTTTGATAACAACACCGCGGTACAACTGGATACGCTCCTTGTTGCCTTCGACGATTTTGTATGCTACGGTAATAGTGTCACCCGCTTTGAACTCAGGGTGTTGCTTGCCAGTAGCAAAAGCTTCTTCAGCAATTTTAATAAAATCTGCCATGTGATTTTGATATTAAATTGTTTGTACGTCCCGACTCAGCTTAACGGGGAACTCTGCATCCCGACAGCGGCTGAGTGGAAAAGCGCTGCAAAGGAACAACTTTTTTTTGGACTGACAAAAGGTTTTAACCTTTTTCTTTGTAGCACAAGTAAATAACCACACGTTTCTAAAATAACATCCCTTCCACCAAGAGGGCAGAAGGGATGTATATATTATATATATGTGTATAGCAAACTTACTTCACCATCACCTTGCGAGTCATGTGGCTCGCGGTGGTATTGATGCTAATCAAGTAAACACCGGGGGCAAGTCCGGCAAGGCTTACCACTTCTTCGTCGCCACGTTGCAGGTTGTTCAACACCTTAGTATTTACGAGCTGACCATTAGCTGAGTAGAGAGAGATGTTAGCGTAGCTCTCGTCGTTGTTGAAGAGCACCTTCCATTCAGCCAATCCCTTAGAGAGAGTAACGGGTGCTTCAGAGTTGAGCATATCGTTGATGCCGGAAGTCTCAGCGAGTTTCAACACCTCCTTGAGGCCTTCGTAAGCGTCAAGCTTTCCATAGCCGGCATTATCGCTCCACTCTACGTAGTCAGTATAACGGTCTTTCTTAGAAGTCTTCTTCATCACCTCCTTAGCTTGGTCCGGAGTCAACTCGTTGTATGCTTCAAGCCAGAGAGCCAATACACCGCTCACCACAGGTGTTGCCATTGATGTACCCATCATCGCGCTATAATAATACTTAGTAGAAACACCACGGGTAACAATTGAGGTAATGTAGGAATCTTTTGCGTTGAAACCGGGGCTGTACTTTGAGATGGCAGACTTTACAAATGCACCGGGAGCAACTACTGTGGGCTTCTCTCCACCATCAAGTGAAGGACCAGAGTTGCTGAAATAGCTGATTTCACCCACTCTATTTAAGTTGCCGGCATTTATACCTACCGTAGACTTGCTGGCTTCAGAGTACCAAGTAGAAGCGCTGTTGTAAGAGCCTACTGCAATGGCAGAAGGAATGGTGGCACCGCCTTCAGACACACTATATTTGCAGTCGCCGGGTATAAATTTTGATTTATTGATACCTACAGGTTGCTTGAAGCCACCGTAGGAGGGATTTGCCCAAATGTGGAAAGTCTGTCCGGCATCTCCGGTAATAGCAAGACCAAATGTACCTGAAGAAATATTATCTACCATCACACGGAACTCATAGTGTTCCTTTTTGTTGTAAGGATTGATTTCGCCACTGGTATATGAGAGGTTATTCCAATAAGTACTATTCTTGTAGTCAAACTGTCCGCTGGCGGTATAGATGAAGGGCTTCACGCTTAAGTGTACGCGAGCGTCGGCAGCTTGTCCCCAAAGGTCGAGAACAGCCATTCCTTCATAGCACTCGTTGTGGTCTACAAGCACATACTTGGTTTCGCCGTCTGTAGTAAAGGTATAGGATGCGTGTACTTTACTTTCGCCTTCGTTACCCATAGCCGCAGCCACCAAACCACCGGGGCCAAGGAGCTTTTCAATAGCGCGGTCAGAAGAAGCAGTACCATCGTGGGGGCCTATCAAACCACCGAAGCTCATATTGATGACCCAGGGCTTTCCCTCGGCTTCGGCAAACTCCTTGATGTATTTCACATCTTCCACAACCTCTGCGTCGTCGAAATTAGAAGATATCATAATAATCTCCGCATCGGGGGCAACGCCGTAGTAGTTGTTTTCTTTAATCTTTGAGCCGGCTGCAATACCTGTTACGTGTGTAGCATGACCAGATGCATCCATGCCATCGCCTCCGGAAGGAATTGTTTTGGTCGCTGCACTACCTTTGAATCTGTTCCAAACGGCACGCACGCGCGACTTGTTTGTGCTGTCCATAAAGGCGATATGTTTATACTCGAAGCCTTGGTCTATCACTCCGAGGATAACACCTTTACCGGTGAAGGGAGTTTCCAAGCCTGTGCCGTTGTGCACTAAATCGACGCCGGTAAAATCACGTGCCTCGGTCATAAATGACTGAAACTGGCGCGACTTTTCTATGCGCAACACATCGTCGCGCTCTGCCAAAGCTGCCAAATATCCGGCTTCCACTTCAGCCGTTACAAGTTGGCCGTCAATATTGGTAGCATGAAAACCTTCTGCTTGCAATTCTTCTGCAAGGACGGCTGCATCCTCACAATCGATAAGCACCTTAACAAGGTTTGATGTAGCCGACTTAATAGTCAGGCCTGAACCCTGAGTGGCTTTACACTCTTTCATGATGCGCTCAATCTGGCCATCCACCTTTTTTCCGACACCCACTTCAATAGCCATCTGAGCATGAAGACTTGTGAAGGCGAAGAAAGCCAACGCGCCTGTTAAAAGTAAATTTTTCTTCATTCGTATATTTTTTATTATGTGATGCTATAAATACTTTACGATGTAAAGGAAAAATATGTTTCTTTTTTACATTTGTATTTTATTCGGCCGCAAATATACTAATAAATATTGTATATTTTTGTATTGTAAGAAAGTTTTAGACTTTTGCAAAATAATGTTACACAAGCTCTTTCCGCAGCCTCAGCATTTGTTCACCATAATGTCGAGCACGCGCTTGTCGGTCTCGTTCATCGAGTCGGCACCTATGCTGACAAGATTTCTAATACTCTGATCCACGTCCTCGTCTATGATTCCTTCTACCGACGATACGCAGTTGCCCTGCATGGCCAGCATCGCAGAAAGCACTGCTGTACTGACGCCCGTGGTCAACTTCAAGGCGCAACTGGGCTTTGCTCCGTCGCAAATCATACCTGTCAGATTGGCTATCATGTTCTTCACGGCGAACGTTACTTGCTCGTAAGAGCCTCCCATCAGATAAGTTATTCCACAACTGGAACCTGTAGCAGCCACTACGCATCCACATAGCGCCGAGAGGGCGCCGAGGTTTTGCTTGATGTAGATAGCTGTGAGATGGCTAAGCATTAGGGCGCGCGTCATCTCCTCTGCCGTGTTGTGGTTCTCTTTGGCAAAGACCACCACGGGGTTTGTGGCGCAGATGCCTTGATTGCCGCTGCCCGAATTGCTCATCACGGGAATCATGGCACCGGCCATGCGGGCGTCGCAGGCCAATCCTGTACTGGAGAGGATGTGTGAGAAAATGCTTTCGCCCAAGATACCTCGTCCCAAGGGGCGCGAGAGTGCCTTGCCCAAGTTATGTCCGTAGTTGCCATCAAGCGAGCGCTGCGCGGCAGCCTCGTTCAGCTTACGCGCCTCGTTGATAAATTCAATCTCCGCCAAAGGCATTGTCGTGGCAAAGTCATATACTTTTTTCAGCGTAAGCTTCAAGTCGCCGCCCTCGCTCTTTGCCTCTTCGCCGACACTCAGGTCGCTACGGAAACGCTCCTCGCCGTCTTTCTCTACATAGGTAAAGCGGGTGTGCTCGCGTTCGATGCGCACCTTGGCGCTGTGTCCGTCGGCCGAGTAGCACACCACTTCTACGTAGAGTTTCTCCTGCGTTGCCTCATTCAGATGGATGCCGATACGCTCCTCTTTGATAAAAGTCTTACCCTCTTCCACGGCCTCGGGGGTGCAGTTCTTCAGCACCTCCAACCCATATTCCGAGCGTCCGATAAGTGCTCCGAGCGCAATGGCGATAGGCAGGCCCACCATGCCCGTTCCGGGAATTCCCACACCCATGGCATTTTTCAAGATGTTGGCGCTGAGGTATGCCTCTATGCGTTCGGGACGACAGCCCAACTCTTCGGTGGCGCGACTGGTGGCCAACGCCACACAGATGGGCTCAGTACAACCCATGGCCGGAACCACCTGGCGCTTCACAAGGGCTATAATCTGTTGACATTCATTGGATGAGAGCATAATCTTTACTATATTTCTTCTTAGGTTGTTACTATCAAAATGTTACTTCTTCCCCTGCAGTTCTATACTCTGCCGGCGTCATTTCCATATGGCGGGAGAAGGCCAGATAGAAAGCCTGTCGCGAAGCGTATCCGGCCATAAGACCTATCTCTTCGGCCGAGAATCTTTCGTAGCGCGGACTGCGCAACATCTTACAGGCATCACGCAGGCGATATTTATTTACAAGAGAGTTGAAGTTGCCTCCCGTACGCATCTGAATGATGGCCGAGATGTAGCGGATGTTGATATCCAGCTCCTCAGCCATTTTCTTGGCCGTATACCCCGGTTCCTTATAGCGCTTCTGCACTATCAGTCTGTCCCAGATGGCCAAGTACATTTTGTCTGCCCTTTCTCCCTTCAGGCGTCGCTCATATCCCGAGGCAGACACTCTGCTTTTTTCTTCTTTTGCTTCCAGCATGACATACAGATGTTTCCGAGGCAAAGATAATATATTTAGGCCGCATGGAAAATTATTGACAACAAAATTCTGCACTGCGCCCTTATCTTCTTGCACAAGTGCGGATTATGAGCCATGAACTGCAAACATTGAGCCGCAGGCTATGAAGCGCAAGAGATAGGACTTTTGGGGGGCTTCGTCAGCACCTGAAAATCAGCAGCCTTTTTCGGCCGTCCCCTAGTAGTTTACTAGAAAAGCGCGGATAATGTAGGGGCGAGAAAATCCCTCTCCTTTCAGGGAGAGGTTAGGTGGGGGCTTCTCCTTTCTCTCTACTTATAAAAGTAACACGGCGTGTTACAAGTTGTAACATGGCGTGTTACACTTCGTAACATAGGAAGTTACACATTGTAACATGGCTCGTTACAAAATTTTCTAAACGCCTGCGAACGCCGCCTTGTGGACCCCGTTTTCGAAAGTCTGATCTGCGAAAAATTCCGCAAGACCTAGGAAAAATTTCTTAAGACCTAGTTTTTCCTAGATCAGACTTTCGAAACGGCCGCTCACACACGCGCTTTTTTAAATAAGGTGCAACCACTCCAAAGCGCCTTCCGATTCTTAAAAAATATTAAATTGATTTACTTTTTCACTACTTTGTTTTGCATAGTACTGAGAAATCCGTACGTTTGCAACAGAAAAATAGAACAGCGAGCTTTCTGCGCTGTCGCCTCAAAGGCCGAGGAGCAGCCAGCCGCGTTCTGACAAGGAGGAATAAATACTGAAAAAATGCTTGTCGGTAAACGGCCGTTACGGACAGGCACCCATCTAAAAACTGATAAGAGAATGGATGCAGAAAATGTAAAATCACAGATGCGAAAAGGGATGCTGGAGTATTGCATCTTGCTGTTGCTACGCAAGCAGCCTCACTACGCCAACGACATCCTTAAGCGCTTCAAGCAGGCTGAGCTGATAGTGGTGGAAGGTACCATCTACCCGCTCCTCTCCCGCCTGAAGAGAGAAGGTCTGCTGAGCTACGAATGGCAGGAATCCACGCAAGGCCCTCCACGCAAGTACTACGCCCTGACCGATGCGGGCGAGCTTTTTCTCAGCGAGCTGGACGGAGCATGGAGCGAGTTGGAACACGCCGTGAACCACCTCAAGGCAGAAAGCCCTGTTCGGCTGCCGCTATCAGACAGTATCTAAATCCTTAAACAAATCCCGACAATGAAAAAGAACATCACCATCAACCTCTTCGGGGCTACCTACGCCATCGACGAGGACGCATACGAGCTCTTGAAGAAATACCAAGACAACATGCGCAGCTATTTTTCTAAAAAAGAAGGCGGCGAGGAAATTGCCGACGACATAGAACATCGCGTAGCCGAACTCATGGCCGAGCTCAGAGCCAACGGCGTGGAAGCCATCAGCATCGAACACGTAGAGCAGATTATCAACCGCATCGGCAACCCCGAGCAGATGAACGAACCGGCCTCTGAGCAGGACGTAGCCACCGAAGAGGCTTGCGAGCAAAAAGGATCCGGAAGGCGTCGCCTCTACCGCGACCCGCAAGACACTATGCTCGGCGGCGTCATATCGGGTTTGTCGCATTTCTTCGGCTTCGGCGACCCCACTCTGTTGCGTTTGGCCATGGTGCTACTGTTCTTCTTCTCGGCCAGCACCATTCTCATCGCCTACCTTGTGTTGTGGATTGTCGTACCCAAGGCCGAGACAGCCGAAGAGCGCTTGCGCATGAAGGGCAAACCTATCAACAGCGCCACGCTCAACGAGGAAATCATCAGCGGCGTGAAGCGCGCCAAGGATTTTGTGCAGTCGGAAGGCACCAAGAGGTCGGCCCGCGGCTGCCTCAACAGCTTGCTGAGCCTCATTGTGGGTCTGGGCAAACTGGCCTTGATTATCTTCGCCTTCATCATCCTGCTGTTGCTCATCGTCGGCTTGATAGTTGGCCTTACGTTTGGCAGCATCGGTTCGATAGCCTCTCTCCAGCCCTCGTTTATTGAAAGGGCAGGAATCATGGCGCTCACCAGCATTCCCTACTTCGACTGGCAAATGGGCATCGCCATCGCCTCTTTCTTTGTAGCCTTACTCCTGCCCATCTTCGTGCTGACAAAATGGCTGTTCAACTTCAAGCAGAAAAGCAGCAGTCCGTTCATGCGCATCGGCAGCTTCATCGTCTGGGTGATAGCCGTTACCCTCTGTATCAGCATGGTCTCTGCCATCGGCATCCAGTATGAAAATCAGCACCGCAATCTGTTCATTGAAAACCTGACACGTAACAATATCTATCTAAGCGCCGACTCTTGGCGTCACATCGACAACGGCGCTTGGGAAATGCTCCAACTGAAAGGATGCAACAATAAAATTTCCAACTATTGTACCCACATCAGCAACGGCCGCCAGCAGAGATATTTTCTCTTTCGCCCCGCATGGAATTCCGAGGAGGGAATGAAAGTGCGTATGTGCAGAAAGCAAGACTTACCTGCCGGAAAGTATCGCCTGGAGGGTTTGGCTTTTGCCGACGGCGCGGGCAGTTTCTGCTACGTGAACTTGCCAGGTAGAGAGCCGCTCTTGACAGGAATCCCTGTGAACGACAAAGACGCCAATGGCAACCTGAGCGAGATTGACTGGGAAGCAAGTCGCCACATCAGTTTCTTCTCCTCGGTGAAGAACGAGGCGAAGTGGGACAGCATCAGTCACGCCGGCCGCAAGTGGAACGTGGTGCTCTCCGAAAGTTTTGAGCATCCCGGCGGCGAGATTGAGTTCGGCCTGGTCTGCAATCCCGAATTCACCAAGCAGCCTTGGCACGGCAGCGAAATCTACTTGCTCGACCTTGTGTTGGCACGCATGGATGAGAGCAAGACCAAGAACCACCATTAAATCAAAACATAGTATTTCACCCTGAGGCGGCGAGCTGTAGCAACGGCCCGCCGTCTCTTAGGTAAAAGCTAGGTGAATTTCGGAAACGCCTAAGAATGCCGCCTTATGACCCCCGTTTTCGAAAGTCTGATCTGCGAAAAATTCCGCAAGACCTAGGAAAAATTTCTTAAGACCTAGTTTTTCCTAGATAAGACTTTCGAAAACGGGGGTGATGTTGGCTGATTTCCGAGTGAGGCAAAAGCACAGAAAAGAGGCTCGCAGTTTTTCCTACGAGCCTCTTTTTTCTTCGGGCGGCTTTCTCTCAAGGAGCAGTAGCCTTATCTATGCAGCGTGCCTTTACTTCTTGGGGCACTGCTTCTTGCAGTCGGCCTTTTTCTTATCGCAAGCCTTCTTGCAGTCCTTCATCTTGGGGCATTGCTTCTTGCAGCAGTCTTTCTTCTTATCGCAAGCCTTCTTGCAGTCCTTCATCTTGGGACATTGCTTCTTGCAGCAGTCTTTCTTCTTGTCGCAAGCCTTCTTGCAGTCCTTCATCTTAGGGCATTGCTTCTTGCAGTCAGCCTGCTTGGCACAAGCCTTTTGGCAAGCATCCTTTTTCTCGCAGAATTTCTTGCAGTCCTTCTTGCAATCTTTCTTGCAGTCCTTCTTCTGCTGACACTCGGTCTTGGGGCACTGCTTCTTACAATCTTTCTTCACAGGGGCCTGCGCGCTCATGCTAACGCAGAATACGGCCATCAGGGCCAATGTCAAAAATTTCTTCATTGTCTTAAGGTGTTAGGGTAAACAATTTCTTAATCTTCTCGGGGCAAAGATATAATATATATAGTAAGCAGAAGAACCGGAACCTATAAAAAGTGTTCAGCAGATGTTAAAAATAGGTAACTCACTTGCCCGCTTCCGCCTCATAGAGGCTTTCAAACTGCCGGCGAAGCTGCTCGCCATCTGCTATGAGACGGCGCAGTTCGGCCAGCGGTGCTGCGTTGGCCGACTCGGGCAACCATAGGCGGAGATAGCCGCCTTCGGCATACTTCTCTTGCAGGTGGTGGAGGAAACGCTCGTAGTGTTGCTCACGCTCAAGGTGCGGATAATGGGCCAAGCCATATTGCACCGTGCGGCGCAACACGAGCAGGGGGTCAATGAGGCGGTCGGCCTCGGCCACGATGCTGCCGTAGATGCTACGCGGGGCATGAGCGGCCGAAGCACGATGGTCGGCCACGGCAGCGGCCATCACAGCAAGTTGCTCCTTGCTGAACCATTGGCGCAAACGCTCGTCGGCCAAGAGAAGTTGTGCCGACACCTCGTGGTGGTGCTCGCGTCCCTCGCAAAGGCCCAGGTCGTGATAGTAGGCCACGGTAAGCACCATCTCGGCATCTACATCGTAGTGCGCTGCCAAGTTCATGCTGCGCTCTGCCACAGCCTGCGCGTGGTCGCGGCGGTGGGCTGCATCGAAAACATCGTAGCGGGGAAGCAACTCGCCCTCAAGATATGCGAGCAAGGCGGGGCGTATTTTTTCTGTGTTCATCGCCTATATATAATATAATGTGTAGCGGGCGCCGGGGAGCTAAAGAAACGCTCCGCAAAGCCTGAGCACAAAAATACGGCTTTTATTTTTCTCGGAGAAATGACACAGGATTTCTTAGATGGCTCAAAAATTTTGTAACAAGGCGCGTTACACTATGTAACATGGCTTGTGCGTTTTGTAACAAGGCGTGTTACAAAAAACAGGAGGCGCAAAAGGGAACCGGCATAAAGCCTACGGCTGCAAGAGATGGGAACGCTTTTCGGAAGATTATTCTGCCGAGGCGGTCTCCATTCATTTCTTTATCGTATCTTTGCGAAGAGGAAAAAACATCGTTTCACCTTTTAGACACATTCTATTATATATGAATATCGTAGACAGATTCTTGAAGTATGTAAGCTTCGACACACAGTCGGCCGAAGATAGCGGTACGACTCCCAGCACCGAAAAGCAATGGGCCCTGGCCCACTATCTGAAAGAAGAATTGGAGAGCATCGGCATGACCGAGGTGGAGCTTGACGAGAACGGCTACCTCTACGCCACACTGCCCGCCAACACCGACCGCGAGGTGCCGACCATCGGTTTCATTGCGCACATGGACACTAGCCCCGACTGCTCGGGCAAGGATGTGAAGCCGCGCATCGTGAAGAACTACGACGGCGAAGACCTCGTGCTCGACGCCGAAGCCGGCATTGTGAGCACCACCAAGAAATTCCCCGAGTTGCTCAACCACGTGGGTGAAGACCTCATCGTGACCGACGGCCACACCCTGCTCGGCGCCGACGACAAAGCCGGCATTGCCGAAATCGTACAAGCCATGGTCTACCTCATCGAGCATCCCGAAATCAAGCACGGAAAAATCCGCGTAGGCTTCAACCCCGACGAGGAAATCGGCCTCGGCGCTCATAAGTTTGACGTAGAAAAGTTCGGCTGCGAATGGGCCTACACGATGGACGGCGGAGAACTGGGTGAGTTGGAATTTGAAAACTTCAACGCCGCTGCCGCCAAGGTGGAAATCACCGGTGTGAGCGTCCACCCCGGCTACGCAAAGGGAAAGATGATCAACGCAGGCCGCGTGGCTGCCGAGTTTGTGAGCCTGATGCCCACCCACGAGACTCCGGAAACTACCACAGAGTACGAAGGATTCTTCCACCTGCTCGGCATCGACGGCGGTGTGGAGAAAGCCTCGCTCAGCTATATCATCCGCGACCACGACCGCAGCAAGTTTGAAGCACGCAAGGCCTTCGTGGAACAAACAGCGGCCTGGCTCAACGCAAAATACGGCGAGGGCACTGTGAAGGTAACACTGAACGACCAATACTACAACATGCGCCAACAGATAGAACCCGTGATGCACGTCATCGACATTGCCTTCGACGCAATGAAGGAATGCGGCGTCACACCTCGTGTGCGTGCCATCCGCGGCGGTACCGACGGCGCCCAACTCTCTTTCAAAGGACTCCCCTGCCCCAATGTTTTTGCCGGCGGCCTCAACTTCCACGGCCCGCATGAGTTCCTCCCCATCCCGTCTTTAGAGAAGGCTTCAGAAGTGGTTGTAAAAATCTGCGAACTGACTGCCCAACGATAAACAACCCTTCCCCTCGGCCGCGCAAACAACGCCGAGGGGATTTTTTTCAAACAGCCCGTCCCCTTTAGAGTTCCCGCCATCATGACAACCGCCTTGCTCATGCTCGCCACACTGCTGGTATACTTTGCCGCTCTGCTCTTGTTCGCCGTGCGCAACAAACACAAGGCAGACAACAGCACCTTCTTCCGCGCAGGTAACAACTCGCCGTGGTGGATGGTGGGGTTGGGCATGATAGGAGCCAGCATCTCGGGCGTTTCCTTTATCTCCGTGCCCGGATGGGTGGCGGAGACGGGCATGACGTACTTGCAGATGTGCCTGGGTTTCTTCTTCGGCTATCTGATAGTGGCCTTCGTGCTGCTCCCCCTCTACTATCGGCTCCGCCTGACCAGCATCTACTCCTGGCTGGGGCTGCGCTACGGACCAAGCGCTCACCGCACCGGCGCCATCTTCTTCCTCTTGAGCAAACTGACCGGCGCGGCAGCACGACTATACTTGGTATGCCTCGTGCTTCAGGAGTTCGTGTTCGGCCCATTGGGTGTACCTTTCGAGATAAGCGCGGCGGTGCTCCTCCTGCTCATCTGGGTCTACACAAACATGGGCGGCGTGCACACCATTGTGCGTACCGACGTGCTGCAAACCGTCTGCTTGCTCCTGGCTTTGGGCTGGATGATCTACATCGCCCTCGACCACTTGGGAATAGGGGCCGGAGATGCCCTGCAACTATTCTCGGCCAGCGAGATGAGCCAGGTATTTGAATGGAACGCCGCTGAGCCACAAGCCTTTTGGCGACAATTTCTCAGCGGTGTGTTCATCGTCATCGCCATGACCGGCCTCGACCAGGACATGATGCAGAAAAACCTCACCTGCTGCACCCTGCGCGACGCACAAAAGGAGATGTGCTCCTATGGTGCTTGTTTCCTGCCGGTCAATGCGCTCTTCCTCTTCCTGGGATTCCTGCTCTACACCATTTGCCAAGCCGAGGGGATAGCCATAAACGGCGGCGACAACTTGCTGCCCTCATTGGTGGCCTCGGGCGCCTTAGGCACACTCGTAGTAGTTCCTTTCAGCATCGGCATTGTGGCCGCAGCATTTTCCAGCGCCGACTCAGCCCTCACAGCTTTGACCACGAGTTGCTGCATCGACTTGTTGAGGATAGAAAGTAAAGGATGGGGTAAAGAAAAAGCCGTGCGCGTACGCCGGCTTATACATATTATAATAATAGGAAGTTGCTTGCTCTTCATTCTGCTCTTCCGCCATCTCAACGACTCAAACATTTTGAACACCATCTATGTGATGGCTTCGTACACCTATGGTCCACTACTCGGACTCTTTGCCTTCGGCATGTTCTGCAAGCGCGCGGTTAGAAGTAGGGCTATCCCTTTTATTGCTCTGACAGCTCCGCTCATTTGCGGATGGCTCGATGTTTACGCTCCGCGCCTATGGGGATATACTTTTGGCTATGAATTGTTGCTGCTCAATGGGCTGCTGACTTTTCTGGGCCTTCTTCTTTTCTCTCGCCGGCACGTGGTTGCTGGGAAGCAGTAGTATTTTCTTTCCAAGTAGCTTTGTGTTCCTCCAAGAACTTCTGTAAATCGCCCACCATACGAAGATAGGGCTCGGAGGTATCGTAGTCGGTGTGCTTCTTCAACATGTCGACCACGGAAGAAGTGGCATGCTGATAGGCCGCCAACTCGTTTTGCTGCTGGGTGGCGTGCTCGGCAAGTTGGCGAATCTCTCTTTCCCTTTCTCTGCGCAGCACTTCGCATACGGTGTTCATAATAGGAACCACGATGCCGTCTTGCAAATCATGCCCCCGCATATAAAGATAGCAGGTAGTAGGTGTCACTCCCAAGGACAATAGTTGGTCGCGCAAGGGCTTATAGGTCTTCTTGCCCTCAGGGAACTGTCTTTGCAAGCGACTGATTTTCCCATTCACTCTGTGGCGCAGAGTTTCCAAAGTTTGGTCCGGATGATAGAAGTTAAGTTCTTCAATGAGTATAGTACGATAGAAATCCAGCATTGAAAAACTCTTGTAAAAGCCATAGCGGTAGGCCCACACCGACCAAACAAACAAGGGCCAAATTATCTCAGAGAAACGACTCAGGAAGTTCTCAAAATCAAAGATGTTGCGGTCGTTGAGCGTGGCCATCACACAGACATTGCGCAACGAGGGAGCATAGCAAGCGTAGTTCTCTATGGCGTAGACGTAGGTATGGAATACGTAGGGATTGAAAGTCACTTGGTACGAGCAGTCGGTAGCGCCTTGCAAAAGATAGTCGTAGTCGGCATCCACGCAGGCTATCATCGACTTGCCCAAACGGTCGCCAAGCGAATTGGCCAAAGCTATTTTCTTTCCCTTGCTCAACGAGGTGCGCGAAGGTAGCATCACCTCAAAACAATAGTCCTCCGTCTCCAAGCTACGCAATACATGGCTCCAGAAAAAGATGTCGTCGTAGCTCTCCACGTAGGCTACAATTTTCCTACGCGCATGCTTCGAGTTCAGTCGGTTGGCCGCCTCGATGTAAGCTGAGTTCAAATTTTGCGACAACCTTTTGGCCATAGCCCTATAGATTATGTAGCTATATTATATAATGTGTCAGAGGGTGATATCGCTTACCTCTGTCACCGCGTCTTCCCATCCGTCCATTATTACAGCCGGCGAGTGGGTTGTAAGAATTATCTGCGCATTCGGATTAAGCTCTCTCACCATCGTAATGAGGCGCTTCTGCCATTCAAAGTGCAGACTGGCTTCGGGCTCGTCCATAAATATGACGTAGGGCTGGAAGTCTTCTGTTAAGGCGGTAAGCAGGATGACGAGGATTTGCTTTTCGCCGCTTGAGAGCAAGTAGGGCGGCACTACCTCGTCGTATTGTGCAAAACAGAGTTCGTTGCTGGTGCGATCGATGGTCTTACCTGTTTCGCTGAACAGTTCATCCACAAGGTCCTGGAAGCGTGTTTTTATGGCGGCGGCTTGTGCTGCTTTTTCGCGGGCCTCAGGATCGCCACTTGTGAGCAGGCTAATCATTCGGTTACCCACATTCACTTGATAGTCCAAGTAGCGGCGTTGCAACTGGTAGAGCTGCCAGTCGAGCTCGGTATTGATGCGCGTATCGGTCAGCGTAGCCAGGCGATCGGTCTTCACGAGCTGGCGGTCGAAACTGCGTATGATGTCGTAGCGGATGCCTGTTGCGTCTGATGGCTCAAAGTCTATTTGCACACCGAGCCTTCCGCCGCCAATGATTTCGCCGCTAGAAGGCACTGAGCGCAAATGGGCAACGAGTTTGTTGAGGATGGTACTCTTGCCGGCGCCGTTCTTTCCGCTCAAGACATTCACGCCGGGATGCAAGTTCCACACGATGTGTTTATGGCCGCTCCAAAGACTTTTTATCTCTATGCGAGCGATATAATTTGCCAATTTCATATCCAGGTCTGATTGATGTTATAGGCAAATATACAGACTTTTTTTCATACAGGGCAAACCGCATGTAGTTTTTTCTTACCTTTGCAAAGAGCGAATAAAAACTAAGTGCAAGAGCCTTATGTCTACAATTATTTTCCCCTCTCCTATTTTCGGTCCGGTGCGCAGTCGGCGCCTCGGCATCTCCTTGGGTATTAACTTGATGCCCGGCGACGGAAAAATCTGTACGTTCGACTGCATCTATTGCGAGTGTGGCTTCAACAAAGACCATCGCCCGTCGTCGCCACGTCCTTCACGCGAGGAAGTACAAGCCGCCCTGGAACAACAGCTCCTTAAGATGCAGGCCGAAGGCGAATTGCCCGACGTGCTCACCTTTGCCGGCAATGGCGAACCTACTGCCCATCCTGACTTCGCGGGCATCATCGACGACACCATCGCCTTGCGCAACCGACTATGCCCTAACGCCAAAGTCAGCGTACTGAGCAATGCCACACGGGCCGCCTTGCCAGAGGTGAAAGAAGCC
This sequence comes from Alloprevotella sp., assembly GCA_045636405.1. Lineage (GTDB taxonomy): Bacteria > Bacteroidota > Bacteroidia > Bacteroidales > Bacteroidaceae > Alloprevotella. Next base: position 103,891 of record JAZTXL010000003.1, on the reverse strand, counting down.
CTCTTGAAGGTAGACAATAATATATTGAAGCTCGACACGGTGGATACCGACTACATCCGCCGCGTCAATCAGCCCACCGGGCGTTACGACGTGGAGCAAATCATTGCTGCCATGGAGAGCTACGAGGGAAAACTCATTGTGCAGACCATGTTTATGAAAGGCTGCTACGCCGGCAAGTCGGTAGACAACACCTCCGACACTTACGTCATGCCCTGGCTCGAAGCACTGAAGCGTATCCGGCCTCAGCAAGTGATGATTTACACCCTGGACCGCGACACGCCGGCTCAAGGTCTGCTAAAGGCTACCCCCCAGGAACTCGACCGCATCGTAGCCCTTTTAGAGCAAGAGGGTTTCAAGGCTTCGGCATCCTACTAAGATATGAAAACGGCACCACGGATTACTGAAAAATTCTTGAAGGCTGTCTGCGAGCACCAACTGCTCTCGCCGCAGCACCCCACCATCGTCGCGCTGAGCGGCGGTGCCGACTCCGTTGCCCTGTTCTTGCTGCTCGTACAAGAGGGCTTTCCTCTTGCGGCGGCCCACTGCAACTTCCACCTTCGCGGCGAAGAATCCGACCGCGACGAAGCTTTTGTCCGCGAGCTCTGCCATAGCTACGGCGTCCCACTCCACATCCGTCACTTCGACACCGCTACAGTTGCCAAAGAACAAGGCATCAGCATCGAGATGGCAGCGCGCCACTTGCGCTACGCTTTTTTTGAAGAACTACGCACCAGGATGGGCGCTCAGGCCATAGCCGTTGCCCATCATCGCGATGACAACAACGAGACGCTGCTCTTGAACCTCGTACGCGGCACCGGTCTGCGAGGGCTCACCGGCATGAAGTGGAAGAATGGACACATTGTACGCCCGCTCCTGGGTGTTTCTCGCCAGGAGATAGTGGATTTTTTGAAAGAGAAAGAACAACCCTACGTCACCGACAGCACCAACGCCGAGACACTCTACAAGCGCAACAAGATTCGCCACGAGTTGTTGCCGCTACTGCGCGAGTTGAACCCCGCCGTTGACGAGGCGCTCGCCACCACCATAGCACATCTGGCGGAGGCAGAACTGCTCTACGATGAGCACCTCAAGGCTTGCTATGACGATGGTCTCTTGCAGTCCACCCCCGAGGGTATCTGCATCGACCTCAACAAACTTAAGAGTTGCACTGCCCCTTCCACCTTGCTACACGAAGCCTTGAAGGACTATGGTTTCAATCCTGCCACGGTGGCCGACATCCTTGCGCACCTCGAGGCACAAAGCGGCACACTCTTCGAAAGCGCCGACCACCTGGCCGTCATTCATCAGGGCCGCTTACACGTGGAGCGCCGCCCCGACGTATTTCCCGAAACAGAGTTGCCCCTTTCCGGAGAAGTGCAGCTGCCCGACGGCCGCCAGCTCTGCGTTCGCCGTTGCTTGCGTAGTGAGTTGACAGAAATACCCCGCAGTGCCAACACCGCCTGCCTCGATGCCGACACGCTCTGCGGAGGCCTGCGCTGCCGCCGATTGACTGAGGGCGACCGCTTCAAGCCCTTCGGCATGAAGGGAAGCAAACTGGTGAGCGACTATCTGACCGACCGCAAGCGCTCGCGACTGGAAAAAATGAAAGCCTTGGCCGTATGCGACGAGCAAGGCATTGTGTGGCTGGTCAACGAGCGCCCCTCGGCCGACCATGCCGTTACTCCCGAGACACAGCACGTTCTGCTCCTCGAATGGGAAGGGTAGTCGCAGAAGGCTGTGGGCTACGAGTTCCAAGCAAAAAGCCATTTTCCGGCCTTAGTATATATCTGAAAATCAGGATTCTTTTTTGAGCATTTCTTCGTAGCCTACTAAGAAATCGGGATTAATGTTTTGGAAAAAAAATCCCTCCCCTTTTAGGGGGATGTTAGGAGGGGGCTTCTCCTTTCTCTCTACTATTAAAAGTAACACGGCGTGTTACAAGTTGTAACATGGCTCGTTACACTTCGTAACATGGGAAGTTACACATTGTAACATGGCTCGTTACAAAATTTTCTGAACACCTGCGAGCGCGGCCTCGTGGACCCCGTTTTCGAAAGTCTGATCTACGAAAAATTCCGCAAGACCTAGGAAAAATTTCTTAAGACCTAGTTTTTCCTAGGTCTGACTTTCGAATGCGGGGGTTGGCTATGGAGGAAAAAAGCAAGGCCAACGGCCTTTTTTTGTTTTACATCTTGCCGATTGGCTGATTTTCCGTATTTTTGCAAGCATACAATATTATATATATAAAATACTATGAAGCGAACTCCTATTTTTGTATTGCTCGCCGCTCTTGGGCTCTCTTCACAGCCCCTTTGTGCCGAAGCAGCAAGCAACTATCGTCATGTGCAAGATGTTGTTGTCAAGGCTACATCGGCCGAGGAATATCCTCTCAACTTTGACATCGACCAAGCATATACTCATGGCAGCCGCCGCCTGAACGGCGTGGTGCTCGAAGGCTCTGCCGACGGACAACAGTCCTTCAACTGCCCCACCCCTCTGAAAGTTTATTCTTCTCTGCTCCACAAGAGTTTCACAGCACGCCCCGGCGAAACGCTCACTCCTAAGTTCAACTACTCCGGCGACTGGATGCACGGATTTGTATACATCGACCTGGGACAAGACGGTGCTTTCGATGCTTCCATCAATGCCGACGGCACTATGCCCGAGGGCTGCGACGCCGTGAGCTTCTCTTATGCCGAGCCCCAACTCAACTCCGGCAAGGGCTATAACAGCAAGGGCGAGGTTGTAAACAATGCCAACGTGCTCAACCCTCCCTCCTTCGTGCTTCCCAAGAACTTGGCGTATGGCTACTACCGCATGCGCTACAAAGTGGACTGGGCTTCGATTGACCCCGCCGGCCGCATGACGCAAGAGAATAGCATCTTGAACAACGGCGGTGCCATCTGCGACATCCGCCTGAACGTTCACGGCGACCATTGCGCTGTAAAAGCCCATGCAGAGAACGGCCGTATCCTCATGGACGGCGCTACGCTCAGCACAGCAGAGGTGCCCTTTGGTCAAGCCATTACGCTCGCCGTAGAAGCCAACGAAGGCTACATCTGCGAAGGGTTAAAGATTCGCCACGGCTACAACCTGGAAGGCGAACGCCTCTTGCACGGCACTCCACAATACGAAGACGTACAGATTCCGGCTTACCTCTTCAAGGAAGGTAAGGTAACGCTCCCCGCCGAATATATAGACGGCGAAGTAGCCATCGAAGCCCTCTTCTCCAAGAAGGCAGACGGACCGGCTGTGGGCGGCGAAGATTATGTGCTGAACTTCGACCCATCGCTCGTGGGCGGCCATGAAGAGAGAGTGCTCAATAGCTTTACGCTCAACGCCACACAAGGCGGAAAGACCACTATTTCCTTAGGCAGAGGTACCAACTACGTGTATAGAGACCTTAGAGCAGAGGAAGCCTCTGTGGTGCCCGGCGACGAGATAAGCACCTCCGTGAACTACACAGGTCGCGCCATGCACCTCTACTTTTATATAGACCTGAACCAAGACGGCCAGTTTGCAGCCAGCCTTAACGCCGACGGCACACCCACCATGTCGGGCGAACTACTGGCTTACACCTACTACAACGGAATGAACAGCCTGGGCGAGAGCATTAGCGGAAAACCCGGCGATGTGGCTGTCAACGCACTGCCCGCCTTCAAGTTGCCCGACATGCTGCCCACCGGCGTTTACCGCGCCCGCTTGAAAGTGGACTGGAACAACATCGACCCCGCAGGTCAATGGAGCGAGGGCGGACAGAACCAAATAGATGCTAACGGCGGCAACGTGGTGGACTTCCTCCTCAACGTGCATCGCCCTACCCACAAACTGAAAATCCTCACCCAAAACGGAAGCGTAAACAGCACTGACGTAGAGGGTCTGCCCGATATGATTCCTTGTTTCAAAGCCATCAACCTGCGCCCCGTAGCCGTTGCCTCCGGCTACTCTGCCGATGTGATGACCATCAAGCACGGCCACAATTTTGACGGACCACAGTACGTACACGGCAACCGCCAGTGGAGCGAATACAGCGTTCGTGTGAAGAGCTACACAGTGCCTATGGACAGTGTAAACGGCGATGTGATGGTTACGCTCAACTACGAGCCCTCCGAAAAGGCAGACTACCAGTTGGTGTTCAGCGACGAGTTTGACGCAGCAGACGGATCGCAGCCCGACCCCAACAAATGGATGCGTTGCCAACGCTACGGCGCTACCTGGAACCGCTGGCTCAGCGATAGTGAAGAGGTAATCTACATCGAAGATGGTAAACTCGTGGCTCGCGCCATTCCCAATCCCGACACAGAGACAGACCCCGTGCCTATGATTACGGGCGGTATCAAGACGATGGGCCGATTCGGATTCACCTACGGCAAAGTGGAGTGTCGCGCCAAGTCCAATCCGTGGACCGGCAACTTCCCTGCCATCTGGATGATGCCCGAAGACCAAAGCGCCGGATGGCCCGACTGCGGCGAGATAGACATCTGGGAAGTGATTGACGCTTCGCACGTGGCCTACCATACTGTCCACTCCAACTGGACCTACGACTTGGGACAAACCGGTAATCCGCGCTCTTCTTTCAACGAGCCGGTGAAGATGGACAACTATCACACCTACGGCCTGGAATGGAACGAAACAAAACTGACTTGGTACGTAGACGGAAAGCAAGTGGCTACCTACTCTAAATCTACCAACAGCAATGCGCTCAGCCAAGGCCAGTGGCCCTTCGACAAGCATTTCCACCTCATCCTCAACCAGTCGGTGGGCAACAACGCCTGGGCGGCCAACGCCGATGTGACCCACACTTACGAGACAGACTTCGACTGGATACGCGTATACCAGAAGAAAGGCCAGGAGAACACCAACGGCATCACCGGCATCGAATCGGCTGATGCGCAGAAGGCTCTTGAGATGGATACCGCTAAGGGCTGCCTCAAAGTAAATGCCGACGCAGCTACAACCGTGACAGTCTACACCCCCGCAGGCTACTGCGTTCATCACGGCAAAGGGACTTGCAGTCTCAGTTTGCCCGGCGGTGTGTATATCGTTAATGGCGAAAAGATATTAGTTCCCTAAGTTCACTAACACATCCGGCTATCCCCTCCATAAAGGCAGAACCCGCTCTGGTGTTCTGCCTTTTCTTTTGCGCACAATTGTGGGTGGAAAGCCACAGGCTGTGGAAACTACGAGATGGGCCATTCCCAGGTCTTTTTAATTCTCCGAAAACCAAGAGATACTTTTTAGCATTTCTATGTAGCTCTCTAGGAAAAGCTCATAGCTTAGTAGAATTTCCTAGAAGCTTACTAAGAAAACGGGGGGGTGGGAAAGGATTTTTTCGGAGAGAAAAAAGAGCACCAAAAAAACAAGGACGATACATAGTTTCACACCATTTTTTTGTAACTTAGCCACAACTCTGCAGCCTGCCACAACGGCATAGATTTTGGAAGCGCCGCAGACATACTACTCAACCCTCCTACTATGAAAAAGAACCTCTACCTACTGCTGACAGCCTTCTTGCTATGGCTCCCATTGTGTCTGAAAGCACAATCAAACATCTCGCCCACGCGCTACGATTATACGAATGTATCACAACAAATAGCGGCGGGCTGCGCCAACGACTATGAACGGGCACGAGCCATCTACCGCTGGATGTGCAAGGAGATAGCCTACGACGTGAGCCGCCGCATTCACACAGCCGACTCTTGCTGGGAACAGCGAAGGGGCGTCTGTCAGGCCTATTGCGAGTTGTTTTACCGCCTAGCCGAGCCGCTTGGTATAGAGGTGCACATCATTTCCGGAAAATCGAAGGAGCGCGACGGAAGCATCAGCCAGTCGGGCCATAGTTGGCTCTTTGTAGTCACAGAAAAGTCTACCAACAGCGGTATCCTGATAGACCCCACCTGGGGCGCCGGCTACGTAGACGGCGATGTATTTATCAGGCGGAAAGAACACGGGGAATGGTTCGACGTAAGGCCCGAATGGCTCATCTTCAGCCATCTGCCCGAGAATAGTACATACCAGTTCCTTCCCTCAGCCCTCTCCCTTTCCGACTTTGCCAAGTTGCCCTTCCTTCAACCTTCGCTGGCCGAATACGGACTTGACGGAGCCACACTACTCAACGAGGCGCTGCAAGGAAAACTGGGACTGCCCACCTTCTACGATAGTCGCAGCGAGCAATACATCTTGCTGAAAGACATTCCGCTTCTGTCGGCACTACAAGTAGGTACCACCTACGATTTTGTCATTACCAAAAAAGTTCCCTGCAAAATAGCCTTATTCAACAACGAAGAGGCGGTGGAAGACGAGGCTTGGGAGCAGCAAGGAAACACCTGGTGTCTGCGTTTTACACCCTCCGGCGGCAAAGATCTTCTGCTGGGAGTGTACGACAGAGCCCAAGGCAACTATCAGATAGCCCTTGCCTACGACATGAAAAGCGCCACGCCCTCTGACCTGCAACTACTGGAGCAGAAAAGACCCTTCGCCATGCCCGAAATAAAAGGCCTGAAGAACTTCAATGAGACACATTTGAGAGAAATTGGCATCGACGGCCGGGCGCTATTGGCTGCCGTAAGACGCGGCGAGGTGAGCGAACTGCCAGAATTTTACGACGGAGGAGCAGATTATACTGCCCTAGAAATTCCCCTCAACGGCACGCTCCAATGCGGCCAAGCCTACACCTTCCGCATCAAAGCAGAAGCCGGAAGCAAATGGGCCATCACCAATGAAAGCCAATGGTACAAAGAATGGACCACCAACTCCATAGCCGGAACTCAAGAAATCTGCATCACCCCACAGCAGAGCGGCACACTCATGCTGATGGTGGCCGAAGAAGGTACCAACCGCTATCACGGATGCTTGAAATACATAGTAAAAGAGTAGTCGAAGAGAAAAGCTCCTCGCAAAAGTATACTCTATGGTTACTAGGAAATACAAGATTTTTATTATCTTTGCCCCGATGTCTACAAGAAATAGACAGATAGTAAGTACAAAATTCTAACATTCTATACGATGAGCGAACAACTGAAAAAAATTAAACAGCTGGTTGAGCTACGCGAAAAAGCTCGCCTCGGCGGTGGCGAAAAAGCCATTGAGAAACAACACGAGAAAGGCAAAGCTACAGCCCGCGAACGTATCGACTTGCTCTTAGACAAGGGCTCGTTTGAAGAAATGGACATGTTCAAACTCCACCGCTGCCACAACTTCGGCATGGAGAAGAAACAATACCTCGGCGACGGCGTCGTAGCCGGAAGCGGTACTATCAACGGCCGCCTGGTCTATGTCTTTGCACAAGACTTTACTGTCAACGGCGGTTCTCTCTCTGAGACCATGGCAGAGAAGATTTGCAAAGTGATGGACCAATCTATGAAAATGGGCGCACCTTGTATCGGCCTCAACGACTCAGGCGGCGCACGTATCCAAGAAGGCATCAACGCCCTGGCCGGCTTTGGTAACATCTTCCAACGCAACATCGAAGCTTCCGGAGTGGTTCCCCAGATTTCCGGAATCTGCGGTCCCTGCGCCGGCGGAGCTGTCTACTCTCCCGCACTGACCGACTTCGTAGTGATGCTGGAAGGCATCAGCTACATGTTCTTGACCGGTCCGAAAGTAGTGAAGACCGTGACCGGCGAAGATGTGTCGCAAGAAGACCTCGGCGGCGCCGGCGTTCACTCACAGAAGAGCGGCGTTTGCCATTTCACTGCCAAGACAGAAGAAGAATTTGCCGGCCTCATCCGTACACTGCTCAGTTACCTGCCGCAGAACAACATGGAACGCGCACCCCGCGTGGCCTGCACCGACCCCATCGACCGCAAGGAAGACAGCCTCAACGAAATCATCCCCGACAACCCCAACATGGCCTACGATATGTATAAGGTCATCGGCGCTGTGGTGGACAATGGCGAGTTCCTTGAAGTGCAACGCGACTACGCCCGCAACATCATCATCGGCTTTGCCCGCTTCAACGGACAGAGCGTCGGCGTGGTAGCCAACCAACCCAGCGTTTACGCAGGTGTGCTCGACTGCAACGCCAGCCGCAAGGCCGCTCGCTTCGTACGCTTCTGCGACGCCTTCAACATCCCCATCGTCAGCCTAGTAGACGTGCCGGGCTTCCTCCCTGGCACCGGTCAGGAATACAACGCCGTGATCAGCCACGGAGCTAAATTGCTCTACGCTTACGGCGAGGCTACCGTGCCCAAGGTGACTGTAACGCTGCGCAAGAGCTACGGCGGAAGTCACATCGTGATGGGTTGCAAGCAACTCAAAGCCGACCTCAACTACGCATGGCCCTCTGCAGAAATCGCAGTGATGGGTGCCAGCGGCGCAGTAGCCATCCTCAGCGCCAAGGAAGCTAAGGAGCAAGAAGACCCCAAAGCCTTCCTCGCCCAGAAGGAGAAAGAATACAACGACCTCTTTACCAACCCGTACAAGGCAGCCGAGTATGGTTATGTAGACGATGTCATCGAGCCACGCAACACTCGTTTCCGCATCTGCCGTGCTTTGGCACAGCTGGAAAACAAGTGTGAGAAACGTCCGGCTAAGAAACACGGCAACGTACCTTTGTAGTTTTCAACCCAGATTTTTACAGCAATGAAGACCTTCAAATATAACTTCAACGGACAGACGTTGACCATCCGCCTCGACGAGAAGCAGGGCACCATTGCCGACTTGCTCATCGACGGACAACACCCTGCCGTAAGCGAAAGCGACATGCCGGCCTACGCCGCAGCCATCGCCTTGGCGCTGATAGAATATGAAGTAGAAGTGGTACACGACGACGAGCCCGGCATCATCACCCTGACTCCGTCGGACACTACATGGGCCACCCCCGCTTCGCTCATCAACCGCCTACAGGTTCACTAATCTCAACTCACACTTAGAACAATGAAACAGTACAAGTATAAAATCAATGGTGCCCAATACGATGTGACCATCGACGGCATCAACGGCAACATTGCCAAGGTAGAAGTAAACGGTATCCCCTTCGAGGTGGAAATGCAAGGCTCTTCGCTCGTGGAAGAAGATCTTCCCACACAAGCCGTAGCCACCGACGTTCCCGCAGCAGCTCCTGCCGCTCCTAAAGCTGAGGCTCCCGCAGCCCCCGCCGCTAAGGGCGCAGCTGGCGCAGGCGCTCCGGTGAAAGCACCACTTCCCGGCGTAGTAACAAAGGTTTTAGTAAGTGCCGGACAAGCTGTCAAGAAAGGCGACACAGTGCTCGTGCTCGAAGCCATGAAGATGGAGAACAACATCACCGCCGAATGCGACGGCAACGTAACCGGTGTGTGCGTTGCCCCAGGCGACAGCGTGATGGAAGGCACTACGCTGCTCACCATCGGTTAAGAAAAACAAGAGCCGGGAGGCTCCAAGGAAAAATACAAGATGAAAGGCTGTTACCTACGGGTGATGGCCTTTCTTTTTATACTTACTCCAGGTGGGTAAATTCTTTACCAAATGAACATATAAAAGATAGAAGCACACGCAGTTATATCAGATTTTTATATTACATTTGCGAAAAGCACCGAGCCTATGACTGAGGTAAAACAGAACAAGAAATCCGGAAGGCGCAAACTGATTCTGGGCGTATTGATTGCGCTAACAGTTTGCTGCACCGTTCCCATAGGCTATTTTTATTTCCCACACGAAAAAATAGATCATTCCATCGTGCTTTTCGACACTACCGGGCTGCGGAATGGCGACTTGCTTTTCAGAAATGGCAACGGCGGCGAGAGTCGCTTCGTTACCGGAATCAGCAACGGCATCTACTCGCACATCGCCCTGGCTTACAAAGACTCCACCGGATGGAAAGCCGTGCACGCCGTGCCCGGAGAAACGGAAGACATCCACGCAACGGATTATCTCAAGTGCGAGCCGATTGAAGATTTCTATCAGTATGAAAGAGCTTGTGCAGGGGCCATGGCTCGCGTTGATTGTCCGGACAGCCTGGCAGAAAAGGCGCTGGCCTTTGCGCTCGACAAAGTGGAACGCAGATTTGCCTTCGACCATTACTACAAGCTGGAAGACACCACCACTTATTACTGCACCGAACTGGTCTATTACGCTTATCTGAGCGTGGGCCTTAATCTCGCCGACGAGCGCCGCCATCATCTTCCGATGCCACAGACCGACGGCGTTTTTGTGTTCCCAAGCGACATTCTTGACAGCCCGCACATCCGTTTTTCCAAAGCTATGCCCACGGCCGAAGCCTCTTCGGCTGCGGCTGCCAAAGAATAATTTCCCGGATAGTGTTAGCCGACACACCACCATTGCTCTAAATATTTTTAACAAAAGAGGCAGCAACTTTTTAGCGACACGTAAAAAAATATCCATTTTTACGATTTGAACTACATTTTGTACCCATTGAACAACACTATAGTATAGTATTTCATACATTTGCATAGCTATCAAAATCATTTACACATTTTTTAACCCTAAAATTTTACAACCATGAAAAAGTTATTAGCTGGATTGTTCGCATGTGTATGCGTATTTGTAATGGCTGCCTGCGGTGGCGCCGGTGCTAACACCCCGACAGCAGTTGCTGAAAACTATTTGAGCGACCTTAAGGCCGGAAACTACGAAGCTTTGGTAGACCAACTCTACTTTAAGCAAGAGATGTCTGACACCGACAAGGAGCAACTCGTAGTGATGTGCAAAGGCAAAGTAGAGCAGACCATCGAGAAGAACGGCGAGCTTAAAGGATGGGAAATCACCAGCGAAGAAATTGCTGAGGATGGCCAGAAAGCCGTTGTGAAGTACACTTTGAAATATGAGAACAAGGACGTAGAGGACAAGGTGAAGCTCATCAACGTAGATGGTGAGTGGAAAGTAAACTCTGGTAAATAATCCTTACTCATACCATACACAAATGCAGTTGCGTCTGGTGCAACTGCATTTGTTATTTAATATTTGCAGCTTATGACCTACACAAATTTATGCTATTTCCTGAACGGTATGTGTACCATGTTCTTCGGGTACATGGCCTTTTTGTTTTGGCTTAAGCGCAAAGAACCTCTCTACGCCACAGTGTCCGTGTTCATGGCGCTTGTCAGCTTGGGCTACGTCAAGGACCTGCCGTTCATCGATGAGGTTTTACTCGACGACCAGTTTATCTGGCAGCTCATCACGGTCTCCGACATGATTGTCATCCCTCTCTACGCAGCCATTGTCAGCGAGCTGTGCAAACCCGGCAGTCTGCGCATCAAGAAGATTCTCATCCACGAGATTCCTTTCATCCTGTTGCCGCTGCTGTTTCTTATCTCCGAGAACCAATTTATTTATCACATCAATGTAATCCTTGGCGAGGGCTACGCCTTAGGCTATACGCTGTGGGCACTCTTTATCATCCCTCGCTACCACAAGAAACTGAAAGAGCAATTCTCTTATATGGAGAACATCAACCTCAACTGGTTGCGCTACTCCATCCTTTCCTTTTCCTTCATGCAGCTCGTGTGGACCATTGTCAACATTGAGATGAACGTAGATCTGGAAAGTTACTACATGTGTACTTCTCTGATTATCTGTATATTAATGTGCTATTCCCTATCCCGCCATCAGTCCGTCCTCGACGAGCTATCCTCGACAGAGCATAGCGACAAAGTAGTAGAAGCAGAGGACATGCCAAAGCTGGGCATCACTCTCCAAGAACTTTTCATCACCCAAAAGCTTTATCTCAATCCCCGTCTGAAACTATCCGATGTAGCCCTTCAGGCCGGTACCAACCGCACCTACCTGTCCAACTATTTCAACCACACGCTGAACACCACGTTCTACGACTACGTCAATGGGCTGCGTCTGGACCATGCCGAGGGGCTTCTGCTGCAAAGTTCCGACCCGCAGACACTGATTGCCGAGCAGTCCGGCTTTAACTCGCTCTCTACTTTCCGCCGCCAGTTTTATCAGCGCCACCACTGCACACCCGACGCCTTCCGTCAGCATCATCTCGGCAAGAAGGTTTAGAATTTTTGCCCATTCCATCGGCATTTTTTCCACTTCAGCCACGGCGCACGAAGCTAAGAAACCGCCCCGGCTCTCTTCTGAAAGAACATCCCCAATCTATTATAAACCTTAAAACTTACCGCTATGAAAAATCTACTGAGAATCTTGATGGGTGTGGTCTTCTCCACATTCCTATTTGAGGGCTACGCCGCCTCCACACTTGAGCCGATGACCCCTGCCGTTTCCGATGTGACCTATCGCCCCAACAGATACAAAGAGGTGCTTGCTTTCTTTGAGAAGAAGAAGGAACTGGAACAGAAAGACTGGAACTACGTGCTCCACAACCTTGAAATCTTCTTGCGTGCAAGGCCCAACATGAACGGCACCGAGAGAATGGAGTTTTTTGAGAAGGAGGGCGAGGATGTTTACAATGCCTACTTGCAACTGCTCATGGCTGCCGGCGCTGCCAACACCGTCTACATCAACAAGGAGAAATCCATGTTCAAAGAGCAAGCCAAAAAAGCTTTCAACGATGAGCAGAAAAAGTGGTACGACAAGTTGGTAAAAGACTACCGCTTGAAGGAATAAACTTCCCCGGCTGAGCAAGCCATCCCCCGGCTCTATCTTATTTTTTCACTCTTAAAATCCATAGCCATGAACACCTTCAATCGCATTCTTATCATGGCAGCAGCCTTTAGCTGCGCCATCGGAGCATGGTCACAGAAATATGAAGTGGGCCAACTCATCACCCTGGACGGACACAACTGCATCGTGGTGCAGGTAGACAGCACGGGCGAGCACGGACTGGCCGCCGGACCGTCGCTAGCACTCTACGACAGCAAGAAATACACGCCCGAGAAGTATGTGGAAAAGAAATTCCGCGGCGACAAGAAGAAGAAAAACGCCCCGCGCTTTTTCCAGGCCGGCCGACTGAGCTGTGCGCTGAAGCAAGACCTCTCTGACGAAGAAGAAAAGACGCTCCGCACGCCCATCCTCGAGAGTCTGACCTCCGCTCATGGCGAAGACAACCAACGCGCCATCCACCAATATTGCGAGACGAAGGGCGTGGACATGGCCAAAGTGTTTCCGGTGTACCACTGGGCCGAAGGTTTGGGCGAGGGATGGTTTATCGGAGGAGTAAGCGAAGCAAACAGATACATCAACGCCGTCAGCCGCGACAAACTGCACACCGCCGACCTCAACAAGACCTCGATAGAGAACGGCTACCCCTACTTCTACCCCCTCAACATCCACTGCTCTACCCACAGAGAATACACCGGAAAGATGTGCAGCATAGGAAAATACTGGACCTACTATTTCCGTTTCAGGCAGCAGCCGCGATCTGAATACAACGCTGCGGCAAAAAAGGTCATAACTAAGTGGGTGGAAGTGAAAGAGGTGAGAGCAGAAGAATATTCTGAATGGTACTTAGATGCCAACTTCAGAGGCTCTTTTTTGCAAGGTTCAAAAGAAAGGAGCCACTTCTACGACCCCGACTATAACTGGCAGAGATACGGCTACTATTTGGCGTTCCGAAAGTTCTAATCGGCGCCACCCCTCGGGCTATGCATTGAGAAGCCCCCGCCTAACCTCCCTCAAAAGGGGAGGTTTTTCGTTTTGCCCGGCCGCCCATTTTTTCAGTCCGGCAGCCGGCGACAGATGCCCCCAAAGCCGGGGCGTTTCGAAAGTAAGACCTAGGAAAGACTAGTAAACTTCTAGTTTACCCTAGATGTTTACTAAGAAACGCTCTTAAACAGCCCTTGATCTTCAAGCCATTACAAAAATCCTCATCAAGTTCTCTGCGGACTACGAAAAAGCGCCGCGCCAAGACCAAGTCTCGGCGCGGCGCGCTGTTTCTGCCAATGGCAGTAGGGTTCTACTTCACAAGCACTTTCTGCGTAGCGCCTGCGGTCTTCACGATGTAGAGGCCACGCGCCAGAACAAGGCCGCCATCGGCATTGCCGCTGAGCACGCCCACGAGCTGACCACTCACGGCATAGACTGAGGCCGGCACGGAGGCAGAGAGCGTGTTGCCCGTCAGCTTCACAACATTGCGACCCTCGGCCAAGGCGTTGTCGATGCCCACGGTGGTGGCGCCGGTCACATTGACCAAAGTGCCCTCTTCGGAGTAGTTGAACTTCAGATAGTAGCGACCGGCTGTCGATACGTTGTAACGCAGGCGATACTTGCCATCGCCCAATTCCGAATCGTGGATATAGTCGGAAGAGGTCAGATACCTGTCAAAGTTGCCCTCCTGATAGAGTTCGGCCTTGAAATAGTAGGACGCATTGGGCGACTCAACCACGAAGACACCGGGCAGCAGGTCGATGCTATACCAGCGCGGATAGCTGGCTGAAGAATAGACCAGCGAGTTCTCGCCCATAAGCAGCGGGTAGGCCGTAGAAGGAGCTTCGCCCTCCATAAATTCGCGCAGCTCAAAGAAGACATGCTTGCCCTCTACGGGACGAACGGTGTAGACACACACCAGCAGGACGTCGCCCTTGGAGACTTTGAACTCGCGGCTGTAGGTCATGCGGTCGTTGCTGCCGGAGTTGATGCGGAAGAAATCGCCACCACAAGCGCCCTCGATGTAGGCGAGATAGTTGGCCACGTTAAAGCCCTCGGCATAGTCGGCAGGCACGTCGGTGCCCACGGTCAGCATGCCGTCGGCCTCGGCCACATAGCGATACCAGTGGTAAGCAGAAGTGGCCTCGAGCGCCATCTGCGAGGCTGTCACATCGTGTGCCAGGTCGCAGATTTGACCATCCAGATAGGGCAGTTCTTCCAGGGAGAGCACCGTTTCGGCTGTGAGTCCGGAGAGACACACCAAGAGCGAATCGCCGGCCTGCATCTCTACTTTCACACCATCACCCTCGGGCAGGGGATAGAAGTATGTGGAGCCGTCGAGGTTGGCAAATCTCACAGAGACAGCAGCGTCGGACACGGAAGCCTTGAGCCATCCGCTTTCCTGCATACCGTAGGCGTAGTAGCGCACGTCCAAGCCCTCGGCCACAGTGTGTTTTCCGGCTTCGGCCACTACGGGGTGCTCGATGGTCTCACCCTCGAGAATGGCGGTGTGCTGCAAGGTGAAGGGGATGTTGTTGAGACCCTCGCGGGCGGTCCAAACGAGGATGTACTCGCTACCGGCTTTGGCGGTCCAAGTCATGCTTTGCTTGGCAGCCTGCAGCGGAGAGATGGAGTTGGCAGCATCGTAAAGCTCCATGCCGGAGAGTTCGTTGCCCAAAATAGTTGCGGTGGAGACGGTCATGAAGCAATCGGCGGCAGGAGCAGTAATTTTATAGTAAGTCTTACCGTCATAGTCGGGCGTGGTGTGGTCGCCGGCCTCGATAGTTAAGGGATTTCCGAAGGTGTCACCGGGTTTTTCCTCGCCAACGAGCAGGTCGAAAGTCTGGTCTTCGGCAGTGGCCTCGGTCTTCTCTACGCAGAAAAGATAGTTCTTGTTGGCCTCCACCTTTTGGCGGACGTTGAGATAACCGGCCACCTCGAGATAAGGAGTAGCTGCAGAGCAGTTGGTGAAGAACTTCACGGCGCCTCCGGGTAAAGCATGGGCGCTCTTCAGGTGCAGATAGCCCTCCGAGAGCGGCGCGTAAGAATACCAATAAGTTCCGGCGGCAGCAGGCAGCACATTGCCGTTTTCCTCAGCCAAGAAAGGCGACTCGCAAGAAGTGCCGTCCTCCAAATGGAGCAGTTCGGCAACGCCCACCACTGAGCCGTAGCACACACCGCTCAAGATGTAGTTTTTACCGGCCTCGACAGCGAAGGTAGCGTTGTAGGTGTAGTCCGGATTTCTGGCCAGCGAGAGAGAGACAGGCGTTCCGCCGCAGCCCTCAGCCAAGGTGAGGTTAGAGATAGAGTTGTAGAGCGTCAGCTTCAGCGTTCCCGAAGCGGTGGCCACATATTCCAAGTAGCCCGGAGCATAGTCCTTGTTCTTGCCAATGTAAAAACTCTTGCCCTCTACCACGTGTACCGGGTCGTTGCAACTGGTTCCGGCGGAAATGTCGATGGGCGTGGCGGTGACATTGAACACCACCTCGTGGACGTGGTATTTACTGGCCTGCACATAAACGCGCTTGCCGGCGGGCACAGCCACCAGCGTGATGCGGCCGGTGTTGACCGTGACTTTCTCAAGACGTGTGGCAGCGCTTCCATCTTCAGAAACTTCGATGTTGGTACCTGTGGTGGTCGTGGTGAAGGTCAGCAGTTGGTCTTCATCAGCAGGTGTGGTGTAGACATAGTAGACGGTCTTCGTGCCGATATCATCAGAGAAGGAGTAGGACACATCTCCCATCTCCAACGGCAGAGCCGTGAGCACGTCTGATTGGGCAAAAAGGCCCGGGGTAAAGAGGAGCAACAAGCTCCACAGAAGTAATTTTTTCATATAGGCTGATATTTTTAATTGTATTTTCCGCCGACAAATATACATTTTTTCTAAAACTCGGCGCCCTATATATAATAATAAGATGTGTAGGAGTAGACCAATCGGAACATCTACGGGACCAATCTTGGCAATCCTCTGAAGAAAACGGAGCAACACCAAGCACCCTTACGCCACACCTGCGAAGCATAAATATTGTCTCCCGACCCGGGGAAACAGCCCAAAAATCGGTTTTTTTTGACTTAGAAATGGTTATTAAGAAAAAAAATAGCAAAATTCTTTGGTCAGTTCAAAAAAATACTTGTATCTTTGCACCCGCAAAGCAGCAGACCACAACTGTTAGCTTGGAGAGATGGTAGAGTGGTCGATTACAGCAGTCTTGAAAACTGCCGTGCTGAGAGGCACCGGGGGTTCGAATCCCTCTCTCTCCGCTCAAAAAAAATCTTCAAAGAGAAATCCCGACTGAATGGTCGGGATTTTTTGTTATGTAAAATCCGGGAGGCGCTCTTCGTTCCCAACGGGGCCCGGCCAAAGGAACAGACCGACGGGGCGAACAAAGAGATGCTGCTTGTCAAACCAAGCACTATGCCAACCATCCCGGCAAGCACGGCGCGAGTTTCTGAGGGGCGCTTCAAGCCTTCAAAAACGGCGCTTGCAACGTCCTGAAAATCAAGGGGCATTTTCGGGCGTTTCTTAGGTAAAAGCTAGGTGAATTTCGGTAACTACTAAGAAAAATTTGGTAACTACTAGTTTCACGTAGATATTATCTAAATTTTTCATATCGCTTAGGCAGATTTTTTCAGAGCCCGGAAAGTGTCTTGGTGTGTTAAAAAAATCTGCCGAAGCAACTCAGAATGTTAAAATTTTCGGTCCACGGGCAAAAAGCAAAATAAATCCTTTGCCTATACCATTATTTTTTGTTTTTTTGCAGATTGGAAATTAAGTACTTAACCTTTTTATAATCTTTTAAACCTTTATCACAATGAGAAAATTATTCACTTTCATTGCGGCTGCACTATGTGCGTTTGCACCTCTCTCGGCCGACAAAGTGGAGGGCTCTTCTACGCTTCCTGAGAATGGACGCCCGGAGCACATCTACACAATGAGAAACGGTAATGGTCTGTACTGCGGTAAGACAACAGCACCGACCGAGACCGAGGCTAACTATGCCCAGTTGGCTTTCTACGCTGTGGATGGAAAGGCTAATGCCTTCTACATCTACAACAAGTCGAACGGCAAATGGCTGACCTATGACAAGGCTGCCGGCTACAACAACTGCCAGGACTTTGTGAAGTTTGCAGACGCTAAGGCTTCTGCCAACTATTTCATCCTCAACAACTACTCAGGAGAGGACTATGAAATCCAGCCCGCCACTACCTATGGCACCGGCGACAAGTATCTGAACTGGTACAAGGGTAAAGACTTCAACCCCGTAGACGGTTCAAACACCCTCGGCCTTTGGCAAGACAAAGGTAGCGCCGACAATGGTAGCAAGTGGAACTTCTCAGAAGTGGAGTTCGTGGTACGCAACTACACCATCAGCGTGCCCGACGGCGCTACTGTGACCATCAACGGAAAAACTTATAGCAACGGCGAGCAACTCACTTACGAAGGCTCTTTGGACAAGAGCGCCGTGAGCGTAAATACTCCCGAAGGTAAGTTCTCCGTAGTATCAATCGACGATGTGAACAACACCATCACCGTAAGCTTTGCCACTCTGCCCGAACAAGGCGAAAGCGCTCCCTACACCAACGCTTGGGTATATCCCCAACAGCAGGACAACGTAGGCGCAGCCATGATTGTGGAAAACGACGGCGTGTACACCCTCAGCAACAAGGTATTGGCAGCCAGCTATATGAAGGTGGGCAAGACAATGTACTTTGCCGGTTCAAACGCTATGGACCTCCTTCCCGGCACTGAGCTCTTCACCGTAGCATTTGGTAACGGCGACAACGTTCCCGCCTCTGCCATGACCCTGACCAACGTAAAAGTAGAAGAACTCACCGGCGACAACAGCGCCATCGGTGGTGCTGCACACTTCGACGGCAAGTCGCTCGTGGCCAACTTTGAGTACACCTACAAGGGTGCTAAGATTGAAATCGTATGGCGCGCTGTGCTCCGCGACGGTAGCCACTACCTCCGCACAGAAATGGAACTCAAGGGCGTGAACGACGTAGACATGTTCAACGTTATCCCCTTGATCTACAACGTAGACGCTAAAGCCGCAGGCTCTGCTCCCAAAGTGGTAGGTAACACTCGCGGTGCCATCCTGATGAGCGACAAGATTTTCGCAGGTCTTGAAACTCCGACCGCCTACAACACAGCAGGCGAAGCAACCGGCGATGCAGACCCCTGGAATTTGGTGGAAACCAAACCCGTAGTTAACTTGACCGCCAACTCTTGGAAGGTGGTAAACGATGTGCCCAACCGCGTAACAGAAGCTTGTGGTGCAGGCCACCCCAACGTATTGGCTTACGTCATGGAGAACGTAGCCTTGAAGGAAGGCCAAAAGGTAGAAGTCACCGTGACTTACACCGGCGGTAACCACCGCTTGAACTTCGGCGGCGCAGACTTGCTCGACGGCACAGGTAACATCGCAGCCAGCAACTACCACAGCGGCTATTCAGGCAGCCAACACTCTGACAACTCTTTCACATTCAACGCTCCCTACGATGGCACATTCTCTGTCCGCGTATTCGTAGAAAACAGAACTGAGTCTATCGACGCCAGCAGCAAGATGGAAGTGAAGATCTACGAAGCTAAAGAAGGTGTCGTAGTCAACACTGAAATCGTAGGCATCCAAGGCCGCTGGAGCCGTAACACCACTCTCGCAGCAGGCGACACTTGGAAGGTGGCCGGTGTAGTGGGTCTCGTAGCCCAAGATGGCAAGCAGGCCGATACCAACATCCACAACTCACAAAAGCGCCGCTCATTCCTCGCTTACTCTGAACGCGAGCGTGCAGTGCCTTGGCGTGCATTCCCCCACTACAACAGCTGGTACGAACTCAACATCGACCGAAACAACGCTGCCCCCGGTAAGGAACACACCAACTTCACCGCCAAGCAAGTGCTCGATGTAATGGCTCAGTGGAAGAAGAACTACTATGACAAGTATGGTGAAGGCCTCGCCGCCTTCGTTATCGACGACGGATGGGACAACTACGGTCCTTGGACATTCCACAGCGGATTCCCCAACGAGATGCGCGACATGGCTGCCGCAGCTAAAGAAATGCAAGCAGGTATTGGTGCTTGGCTCGGCCCGGTGGGTGGTTACGGACAAAGCGGTAACTACCGCCGCAACTACTGGAACGGAAAGGGTGGCATGCAGCTTTCTAACCCCGCTTACTATGACGCTTTCTTGAAAGCAGCAAACAACCTCGTATGCGAGCAAGACGGTGTACCCGGTTTCGACCGCAACACAGACAACTATGTATTCTTTAAGTTCGACGGTATCTCTGCTCAGTTCTCCGCACTCGGTCCCGACGCAGGCGACACTGGTAACGAAAATGCCGAAGGTATTATCCGCCTTGAAAACTACGTACGTGAAAACATGCGTGAGGATATCTTCTTCAACACTACAGTAGGTACTTGGGCTTCTCCTTTCTGGTATCAAGTTTCTGATGCAACATGGCGTCAAGAGGGTGACTATGGCGAAGCCGGTAACAACTCTATCGACCGCGAAAGATGGATAACTTATCGCGACCGCTTGGTATATCAGAACTACGTAACAAGTTCTCCCATCTGCCCCATCAATACATTGATGACCCACGGCTTTATCTTTACTAAGTTTGGTGCTGTATCTAAGAATATGGAATATGCTCCTGCTCTCCGCGAGTTGCGCGCTGCGTTCGTTTGCGGTTCAGGTATGGTGGAACTCTATGCTGACCACGAATTGATGAGCAGCGTAGGTGGCGGTAAGCTTTGGGCCGACCTCGCAGAATGTGTGGCTTGGCAGAAGAAGAACGCCGACGTATTGCCCGATGCTCACTGGGTAGGCGGCAATCCTTGGACAGGTGGCCAACAGCAAGTTTACGGTTGGGCTTCTTGGAACGGCGAAAAAGCTACTCTTGCTCTCCGCAACGGTGCTAACAACGCCCAGTCTTATACATTTACTCTCCGCGAAGCGCTCAACATCCCCGCCAACATCAATGGCAGCATCATTTTGACTAAGTCATTCAACGTACAGGATGCTCTCTCCGGTTTGACTGAAGGCGAAGCTATCAGCATCGACCAGAAGCTTACTGTAAACCTCCCCGCCAGCTCATTGTTCGCATTCGACGGTGTAAACGCTGACCCCACCCAAGTGGAGTTCAAGGTGGTAAACACCAACCCCGCCAAGGAAGTTGAAGCTATCCAGGACATCGAACTTACTTTCAACGCTGAAGCTGCCGGTCAGTTCGACCCCTATTCTATGAACCCCATGAAGTTCAAGAAAGGCAACAGCGTGGCTTGCGGCGTAAGCAACTACGTTGTGGAAGGCAACAAGCTCACCGTTTCTTTGGAGAAGAAAGTTACCGAGGCCGGTCAATACACACTCGTAATCCCCGCAGGTCTTATCACTCGCAAGGCTGACGGCGCTGCTTATAGCGGCGAGCACCTTTTCACCGTAGTGGCTCCCGAAGAATTGAAGCTTACTAACGTGGCTCCCGCCACAGAAGTGAAGAGCCTCAGCGAAGTGCTTTTGACCTTCAACAAGGACATGGCTTTGGTAGCAGGCGATGCTGTTCCCGCTGTGGAATTGAAGAACGCAGAAAACGCAGTTGTAGCTACTGCCACTGCAGCTGTGAGCGGCAAGGTGGTTACCTTTACTCTCTCTGAAACAGTGACTGCCGCCGGCGAATACACCCTTGTGGTTCCCGAAGGCGTAGTAGCCGGAAAAGTTCTCGGCGACGTTTATAGCGGCACACACACTTTCACCGTAGTGGAAGTAGACAAGTACGAGCCTCGCCACACCGGCACCAAGACTCGCAACGACCGCAGCATCACTTCAGTGCAGCTTGAAAGCCCCAGCCAGGGTATGAACAACTACGAGCTCTCTTCTACCGAGCAAGGCCAGGACTACACCAACGCTACAAGCGTGGCTACCTTCAAGGCAGGTGTGGGCGAAACACTCGTTCCCTCTATGGAAGTAGGCGGTTCTTGGAGACACTTCTTCGTATATGTTGACTTGGATAGCGACGGATTCACTGCCGGCATCGAAGCAGGCAGCGACTGGAAGCCCACAGGCGACCTCATGTCCTACTCATTCTACAACAACGACGCTTCAAGCGACGAGTATGGTTGGAACAGCGTGGGCCAATCAATCAGTGGCGACAACCGCAACAACCCCGCTCTCCCCGAATTCGTAGCTCCCTCTAAGCCCGGCACATACCGCATGCGCTTCAAGACAGACTGGTCTAACATTGACCCCGCCGGCGACGCTGACGGCAAGTTCGACGACTTCAAGCAAAACGGTGGTCAGATTGTAGACGTGCTGCTAGAAGTAGTAGCCCCCGACGGCATCGAAGCCCTCGAAGGCGAGACCAAAGCTGCCTCTATCTACGACCTGAGCGGCCGCAAGCTCAATGCAGAACCTGCTAAGGGTATCTACATCAAGAACAACAAGAAGGTGATTCGCTAAGCAAATCCCTTTCTCATCCTATCATCCTCCTGCTCGCCAAAAGGTGGGCAGGAGGATTTCTTTTTGCCCACAGCCGAGGAAAGGAGAACGGGCAAAGATGCCTGACACAGGAGATAAGGAAGACAACGCCCGCTCTCCGACCGGCTACCGGCTCCATCCATTCACCGTACCCACTTCCAGAAATCTGTCCGGGCCTTGTTCGCAGCACAAACAAACTCCATTTTTACCCCATAGCCTAAGGGGCGTTTCGAAAGTCTGATCTAGGAAAAACTAGGTCTTAAGAAATTTTTCCTAGGTCTTGCGGAATTTTTCGTAGATCAGACTTTCGAAAACGGGGGTCCGCAGGGCGGTGCTCGCAGGTCTTTAGAAAATTTTGTAACGAGCCATGTTACAATGTGTAACTTCCTATGTTACGAAGTGTAACACGCCATGTTACAACTTGTAACAGGCCGTGTTACTTTTAATAGTAGAGAGAAAGGAGAAGCCCTCTCCTAACCTCCCCCTAAAAGAGGAGGGCTTCTTTTAACGCTGCATGACCCCTTCGTTCTTAGTAAGCTCCTAGGAGAAGCCAGTAAGCTACAAATTCCCCCTAGCGAACTACGAAGAAACAACCCCAAATAGCTATCGGTTCTCGGATAGTTACAACAATTATTTTTTAGGTATTTCCCATCAGCCAATACACAGACCGACAGAGGCAGATAAGATTTTTAGAAACTTTTAGAGCTCCGATAGTTTTTTCTTTGTACTTTTGCTTTGTGTGTAGACTGCTACACAAGCAAAAACACCTTCACACCCAACTCAAACAAAGATGGCCAAAAGACCAGCAGCTGCCGACAGACAAAAAGAAGCCGCCGAAAAGGTGATAGACTATGCCTCGAAGATTTTCTTCAAGCAAGGCATCAAGAGCGTAACCATGGACGACATCGCCCATAGGCTTTGCATGTCCAAACGCACACTCTACCAACTCTTTTCCGACAAGGAAGAACTGCTACTGGCCTGTTTGAAGCGCAGCGAGCTGAGACACCACCAGCGCATACTGAGCATCAGCAACCACAGCAGCAATGTCTTGGAAATTCTGCTGAAGGACTTCGACTACAAGCTCAAGAAGATAGGCAACATCTCCTTGCAGTTTGTCAACGACCTACCCAAGTATCCGCAAGCAATGGCCTACCTGCAAGAGCAGCGCGAGCGCCATCACCACCAAGCCACCGAGTTTCTGCAACAGGGGGTGGAGCAGGGCGTATTCCGCTCCGACATCAACTTCGAGATTGTCTACAAGATAATCTCTCAGCAAGCCGACCTCATCCATAAAGACATCATAGAGCATTTCGCTCCCGCAGAGATTCTGCTCAACTTTTTCTTTGTCTACCTGCGCGGCTGCACCACCGAGAAGGGCACGGCCATGATGGACGAATTTGTCAAAACAAAAAAATAAGCCTGCCCCATGCACCACCAAGAGATCATCGAAAAATATTATACCATAGGGAGCGAGCTCCACAGCTTGCTCATGCTCCACGGACAGCAAGTGGCCGACAAAGCCATTGCCATCGCTCGCCGACATCCGGAACTGGGGCTCGACGAAGACTTCCTGCTCCAAGCCGGCATGCTGCACGACATCGGCATCTTCCTGACCGACGCACCCGGCATTCACTGCCACGGCACCATGCCTTACCTCTGCCACGGACTACTGGGCGGCATCTTGCTACGCCGCGAAGGCTGGCCCGAGATGGCCCGCATCTGCGAACGCCATACCGGCACCGGGCTCACCGCCAAGCAGATAACATTCCAAGGACTCCCCCTCATCCCGGCAGATTATCGCCCCGAGACCCTCGCCGAAGAGGTGATTTGCTATGCCGATAAGTTCTTCTCCAAAAGCCACCCCGAGCGCATCCGTAGCGTGGAAGACACCGCCCGCAGCCTTGCCAAATTTGGAGAAGAGAGCGTGGAGATATTCCTGAAATGGGCAGAACGATTTGAATAAAGCCCCACGGAGAAACGTTAATTTATCCTCTCCACAGAAGGGCTCTCAGAGTTTTTTCGTACCTTTGCACCTTGCTAAGACAGAACGATACGTATTCGCTTGAGAACTAGTATATTTTCTTTCCTGACCGCACTGATTTTTCTTTGCATTGCCTCAGCGCAAGCAAAGACCGCATGGTCGTTCCCCTATGCTGCTTATCTACAAGCAGACAGCGTGGGCGATAGCATCGGCGTATCTGCTGCGGCCGACTCACTCATACAGTCTCAAGCCTTAGCCCCCGACTCGCTCTCAGCAGACACCCTCGGCAAAAAGAAAAAGAAAGACCCCGGCTTTGACAGCCCCATCGACTACGTCGCCAACGACTCCCTCGTCTACGACGCTGAAAAAGGCTTTGCCTACCTATACGGAAATGCTAAAGTCAACTTCCTCGACATGACGCTCGACGCCGAGAAAATCACCATGAACATGGACAGCAGTCTGGTACACGCCAACGGAATAGCAGACAGCACCGGAACACTAAAAGGCAAGCCCGTCTATCGCCAAGGGAGCGAAACCTACAACAGCGAGAAGATGAGCTTCAACTTCAAGACCAAGAAGGGTTTCATCAGCAACGTTGCCACCACACAAGGCAATGGCTACTTGAAGAGCCGCGACTCCAAGCGCGCTGACGACGGTACGCTCTACCTCCGCAAAGCCATCTACACCACCTGCGACGCCGAGCACCCCCACTTCTACGTGAAGCTCTCGCAAGCCAAAGTGCGCCCCGGCAAAGACGCTATCACCGGTCCGGCACAACTCTATGTAATGGACGTACCACTGCCGCTGGCCATCCCCTACGGCTATATCCCCTTCAACAAAAGCTACACCAGCGGCTTTATCATGCCCTCCTACGGCGACGAAACAAGCCGCGGCTTCTACCTGCGCGACGGCGGCTACTATTTTGCGTTGAACGACTACATGGACTTCAAACTCCTGGGAGAAATCTACACCAAAGGCTCATGGGGAGTAAGCTCCGAAATCAACTACAACAAGCGCTACCGCTTCCGCGGCAACCTCTACTTCAGCTACCTGCGCACCGTGGAGGGCGAGAAGAACATGCCGGACTACTCCGTGACCAAGAGCATGAAAATCCAATGGACGCACACAAAAGATGCTAAGGCCAGTCCCAACACATCTTTCTCGGCGCGCGTCAACTTCGCCTCTGAAAACTACGAGCGCAAGAACCTGGAGAGTATGTACAATCCCCTATCGTACACACAAAGCACCCGCGCCAGTGCCGTCAGCCTCTCCCACACCTTCCAGCGCCTCGGATTGAACATCTCCGGCTCTTTCAACCTCACACAAAACATGCGCGACTCCTCGCTGGCCGTCACGCTGCCCAGCCTTAGCATCTCGCTCAACCGCATCTATCCCTTCCGCCGCAAGAAACAAGCCGGAAAGGAACGCTGGTACGAAAAAATCTCCTTGTCCTATACTGGACAACTCAGCAACAGCATCACCACAAAAGAAGACCAGCTCTTCAAGTCCAACCTTATTAAGGACTGGCGCAACGGTATGCAACACCGCATCCCCATCGATGCTACGTTCCAACTGTTCAAGTACATCAACATCTCGCCCAACTTTACGTTCCGCGACATCATGTACGCCAGCCGCATCAATCGCTCATGGGATGAAGACAAGCAAAGAGAGCAGTGCGACACCACTTACGGCTTCTACAACCTATACGACTGGAGCGTAGGCGTCTCTGTAAACACCACACTCTATGGCTTCTACAAACCCTGGAAGAAACTCTTCGGCGACAAGATAAGCGCCATCCGCCACGTCTTCAAGCCCAGCGTTTCCTTTAGCTACGCACCGGATTTCACCTCTGAGCGCTATGGCTACACAGACAGCTACGTGAAGACCGATGCCAACGGCGACGTGACCACCGTCCACTACTCGCCCTACTCCAATGGTATCTACGGCTACCCCTCAGGCGGCAAGCAGGGAATGATCAACATGTCCGTGTCAAACAACCTGGAGATGAAGGTGAAAAGCGACCGCGATTCTACCGGCGAGCGTAAGATAAGCCTCATCGACGAGCTTTCTGCCTCGCTCTCCTATAACATGGCGGCGAAGCAACGCAAGTGGAGCGACCTCTCCACCCGCATCCGCTTGAAGCTCACCAAGAGCTACACACTCTCCATGGCTGCCGTCTTTGCCACCTACGCTTATGCGTTCAACGAGAATGGTCAGGTAGTCACCAGCGACCGTACCGAGTGGAGCTACGGACGCTTCGGCCGTTTCCAGGGACTCTCGCAGAACCTCTCTTATACCTTCAACAATCAGAGTTGGCAAAAGATTCAAGCCCTCTTTAACCGTAGCAAGAGAGTGGGCGATTCCGACTCCGAAACCGACGATAGTAGCGAATCCGACAATGGCGAAGACGCTAACGTAGACCCCGAAATAAAGAAAGCACGAAGCGGAGG
Organism: Alloprevotella sp.; assembly: GCA_045636405.1. Classification (GTDB taxonomy): domain Bacteria; phylum Bacteroidota; class Bacteroidia; order Bacteroidales; family Bacteroidaceae; genus Alloprevotella. The sequence goes on along the minus strand of JAZTXL010000003.1, from coordinate 77,498 downwards.
CAAGAAAAAAGTCAAGGCAAAGGTTGACGAAGATGGCTATCTGTCTTTCTCCATCCCTTGGTCGCTCTCCGTCTCCTATGGCATATCGATGTACGAAGACCGCACGAAGAAAATCAATGTGCGCAGCATGCGCTATCCCTACTCGTTCAACCAAACGCTGAACTTCTCCGGCTTCGTTCGCATCGCCGACGGATGGAACATCACCTATACCTCGGGCTACGACTTTACCAACAAGCGCATCTCAATGACCACGGCGTCTGTATCGAGAGACTTGCACTGCTTCGAGATGTCCTGCTCCGTAGTGCTGCGCCCTTACTCTTCGTTCAACTTTACCTTCCGCGCCCGCGCCAACGAGTTGGCCGACGCCTTGAAGTGGAACAAGCGCAGCTCGTATAGTACAAACATTGAATGGTACTAGTACCGGTCTTAACCCCTCAAATATTTTTTACCCATGATTAAGAAATTACTTCAGCCTCTCGCCTTGGGCGTCATCCTATTACTTGCTGCATGTGCTGAAAGCAGCTACGAGACTCACCAGACCTACTTCTTCCCACAATACCCCGGCGGAATGAATTTCTACGCCGACCAGGAGAGCGACACCATCCACCTCATCTCGCTCGACTCATGGACGGCGCGCTCTGCCACCTCTTGGTTGAAAGTAAGTCCCGAGTCTGAAACCATCCCCACCGGCTACATCGGCGACACACGCCTCACCATCAGCGCCGAGAAGAACACCACCGGCGAAAACCGCACCGGATGGATTGAAGTAAAGTCTTACAGCAACCTCGGCATGGTCATCAACCAAAGCCATTGGCTCAACATCTCGTTGCCACGCCCTATCTACAACATGGCGACCGACTTCTCTACGAAGAAAGCTACCTTCAAGATGAACCTCTTCCCTCATACCTCGGACACTACCATCGTGTTTAAGGTATACCAGAACGATGCCACACTCAGTTCAAACGCCGAGTGGCTCGTGCCACAAACCGATAAGTTCGAGAAGGGCGAACACAAGGTCAGCCTCAACATTACGCCCAACTCTGACAACACCGAGCGCAATGCCACACTCACACTGACCTCCGGCGGCATCTCAACGCCCATCAGCATCGTTCAGCTGGCTAAGAGCAACGAAGAATAAACCACTACAAGGGCTTGGAAAATTACACTTCCAAGCCCTTTTTTCTGTCTCATAAAAAATTGGCTTTTCAAAAGTCTGAGCTAGGAAAAACTAGGTCTTAAGAAATTTTTCCTAGGTCTTAAGAAATTTTTCGTAGATCAGACTTTCGAAACGCCAGAAAGCCACCACTGAATTTCAGACACTTACGAAGACTAAAATCAAGAGGTCACAAAGGTCTTTTCTGCTCCTTTTCCATCTCCCCAACAAACAAAAGAGAGGGGCAGCGCCTTGTCAGACTTACTGCCCCTTGCTCCCGGCTTCGCTCATAACGAACCGAAGCCAATTAACCAAACATAACTATACAATTTAATTCTCTTATATCAGCGGGAAGCCCATTTCTCTGCAACGTAGCCGCATCTCCTCCGGCCAGACAGAGGCCTGGATTTCGCCGATGTGGGCTTTCTGCAAATAGAGCATACACAGGCGCGACTGACCGATACCTCCGCCTACGCTCAGCGGCAGTTCGCCCTCGAGCAAGGCGCGGTGGAAGTAAAGTTCGGCACGCTCTTGCTGCCCGCTCTCTTGCAATTGACGCAAGAGGGCTTCGCGGTCCACACGTATACCCATCGAGGAAATCTCCACAGCGCAGTCGAGCACCTTGTTCCACACCATCAGGTCGCCGTTCAAGCCTGCCAGTCCGTCGGCACCGAGGGTGGAATAGTCGTCATAGTCGGGCGCTCGCAAGTCGTGCGGCAGGCCGTCGCCCAACTTACCTCCGATGCCTACTATAAACACGGCGCCATAGCTGCGGGTGATGAGTTGTTCGCGCTCCTTGGGCGTGGCCTGCGGATAAAGGCGACGCAACTCTTCGCTATGGATAAAGAACACTTCCTCGGGCAACTGTGGCTCCAGCACAGGAAAGCGCTCGCACACCAAAAACTCTGTACGCAACATGGCAGCATAGATTTTTTGCACCGTGCGTTCCAGATATTCGCGCGTGCGTTCTTCGGGGCGCATGGTGCGCTCCCAGTCCCACTGGTCCACATAGAGCGAATGCAGATTGCCCAACTCTTCGTCGGCACGAATGGCATTCATGTCCGTATAAATGCCGTAGCCCGGCTCCACCTTTTGGACAGCGAGCGTCAAGCGTTTCCACTTTGCCAAAGAGTGTACCACCTCGGCCTCAGCATCGCCCAGGTCCTTCATCTTAAAAGAAACGGGGCGCTCCTTGCCGCTCAAGTCATCGTTGATGCCCAGTCCGCGTGGCACAAACAACGGGCCTGTCACACGGCGCAAGCGCAATGCCGTAGCAAGGTTCTCCTGGAAAAATTCCTTGATGACCTTGATTCCCTGCTCCGTTTCGCGGGCACTGAGCAAAGGCTTGTAATTTTTGGGCGCTATTAGATAACTCATTCTTTACATTTGTAAATTTCGTAGGCAAAATAATTTATTAATTTCATAAAACAAACAGAAACACTTTCTTTTTGCTACATTTTTATATATTTTACAAACTTTTATACATTTAAAAGATAGAGTATCCTTACCTTCTTCTGCAAGCCCCCGGCTCCCTACAAAAAAAGACAGGCAAACATCCCGCGGGACATTTGCCTGTTGCTATTTTTCTTTGCCACCACCCTACTGCTGTGCGGCGTTCTCTGCTTCGCAGCCATTAAGGAAGGCTTCCAGGGCATTCACCTTCTCGGCGCAGTCCTCGCCTGCCACGACATGGCTCTTGAATGCTTCGAGCAACTGCATAAGGCGGTCGAGCTTCTCGGGCTGATTTTTAAATTCCTCCTTCAGCACCTGCACCTTCTCGTACTGATGGATGCCCTCAATGAGGCGCTCAAAACGAATGCCGGAGCGTGGACCGGGATAGAAGAAGTAAGTATCGCCCGCGCCGAACATACGGAAGCGGCTGTCGGTCAAGGGATGTTCGTCCCAGTTAATCCACGACCAATGCAGGTAGCCACTCAGCTCGTTGGCGGCAGCATAGAGGGGCAAGAAGGCAGCCTCTGCCGGCAAGGAGTTGCTATAGACATTCGGCTCTACATCGGCGCAGCTGGTGTAGATAGTGGTCACCATACCACGGGCGTTGCGCAGTGCGCGCTGCTCGGCGGTGAATTTCTTGTCCTGACCAAGTGCCACGCAGAAGTCCTGCAACTTGTCGCAGAGCGAAGCGTGGTAGTTTCCGGCCAGCGCCATCTTGAAGCCCAGGGTGTGAGCTATATTGTAGGCATTCAGCATGTCGGCCTCGGCGCGCTCGTCCATGGCGATGTTGGTCTTCTCAAACCATCCTTTCTGCAACAAGTGTTGCTTGAACGACTTTAGGAATTCTGTCCAGAGGGCTTTATACTCCTCTGTCGAAGTCTTTGTGGTGAGGTAGCAATATTCGCCGCTCGCCTCGTCCATATATCTGAACTTCATATCCCACGGCACCATACTGAAGCAATTGATTTGGCGGTCGATGCCATATTCCGCACAGAGTTCTACGTACTTATCGAAGACGGAATAGTCATAGCGCCATGTGCCGTCGGCTTGCTTGATGGTTTCCACCATAGGGTCAAACTTGTCGTGGCTCTGCACGCCCCACGGCTCATAGAACATGATGGTGGAGACGGTGCGCTGGCCGGCTCTGCCCAATGCTGCCAGATAGGGACGCAAGGCCGCGAGGTGCTCATCGCTCCAGCGTTTCACGCCGTGGTAGCGGCTCACGGCATAGGGCTGTTGCCAAAGGTCGAGGTGGAACTTCTGCCGGGCCACGGTGGGCAATGCGCGGTGGTTCACATGGAGGCGAAGGGGCAGATGCTTCACTACCTTCCCGGCGGCATTCACCACTTCCAAACGGCTGGTGTAAAGACCGGCGGCAATGCCTCGGGGCACTTCTATCGTACACCACACGGGGCGCGTCTCCATGGCCGGAACGGCGTGGGGCTTATCCAGGTCTATCACGTCGGCCACGAGCCACGGCTGCAGGTCGGTGGGGTGATTGCCACAAGCCTTGTAGTCGTCCGTGATAACATAGTTGACAAAGCGAGCCGTGCTCTCTATCGCCGCCTTCTTGCGGCCTTTCTTCCACTTGCTCATACGCAGCGAGAGCACACCTTGGTCTGTCTTGCTATACAGCAATGCTTGCACGCCCAAGCGCTCACCTTGCCAGGCATAAATATCCAGGGATTCCTGCATCTCCACTTCGGGCACCTCGTGCAGCATGTAATGCACATCGCGCGAAGCCCAGGTGGCATGCAAGCCCTCCGGCAAAGAACGCCACTGCTGCGAGGGCACCGTACCCACACGCGGCTCGGTATAGTCGTTTAAGGGATAAGCCACTGTTGTGTCGGCTGGTTGTTCGGCAAGCCCACATGAAGGCGCTGCAGCCATCTCGGCAAAGGAAGAGGACGCAAAGAGGACCGGCAGCAAGGCCGAGAGAAAGAAGGTTTTTCGTAGCATATTTTTTTAAAAAAAAGATTTGAGCTATCTGTTTTTTAGTATCTGTACAAAGATAGCAAATCCTATTTTGGCAAAAGAAGATGCCACAAGGATAAGTGTTTTTTTAACCAAAATTAACCCTGAAAATCCTTCTTCGGCAACTGCCTTTTCGAAAGTCTGAGCTAGGAAAAACTAGGTCTTAAGAAATTTTTCCTAGGTCTGAGAAAATTTTTCGTAGATCAGACTTTCGAAACGGCAGAAAACCACCACTGATTCTCAGACAGTTACAAAAGCTGTTTTATTAGCTTCGGCAAGAGCTATGCAGTTCGGCTGTTTTTCTTACCTTTGCAGCATCACTCATTCGTCTTGCACCCGCCAATGGAAAGCCGTCAGTCAGCCATCACAGCATGGCAGCAGTTTGTTACCGAGCACAGCTGCGAGCAACGCGCTGCCTTTGCCGCCTCGCTCATCCCCAACCTGCACTATCCCATTCATGGCATACAGTTCCCCGAGTTGCGCCGCTATGCAAAAAGGCTCGCCCGGGGCAACTGGCGCGAATGGCTTGACGAAGTGCGAACCGACGGCTCGCTGGAAGAGGTGATGCTCCGCGGATTCCTGACGGGCTACGCCAAGATGGAATGGGCAGAGCAGCTGGAGCGCGTAGAGAAATTTGTGGCACATATAGACAATTGGTCCGTCTGCGACAGCTGCTGCGCCACGTTCACCCAGTTCAGGGAGCACCGCAGCGAGGGGTGGCTCTTCTTGCAACCCTACATTCAGAGCGAACGGGAGTACGAACAACGCTTTGCCGCCGTCATGATGCTCAACCACTACCTCTGCGACGAATACATCGACCGCGTGCTCAAGGCACTGGCTGCCATCCGCCCCACGGGCTACTACAGCACAATGGCCATTGGGTGGGCACTCGCCACAGCCTTTGCCAAATATCCGGAAAAGACCTTCGCCTTGCTCAATGAGGGAAATCTACTGCCGGAGTGTCGCCGAAAGGCCTGCCGCAAGATTCTCGAGTCGCTCCGCACACCGCAGGAGTGGCGAATCGCCATTAAGAACTTAAACAAGAAAGAGGGGTAAGTCTGTTACCCACAAGCTAAAACAAAGATAATGAAGAAGTTGCTACTACTCATAATCAGCGCATTGATGACACTGACCCCCGCCCATGCTGAAGGACAACTGAACGAACCGCTAAGGTTTGTGGAGGCCGACAGCGTGGTGTTTCTCTCTCAGGACATGAGCAACTACCGTCTGATGGCGCTGACCCTCGACTCTACCGTTCTGTCGCTGCCCTTCACCCCCAAGAAGTACAGCCGCAAAGCCTTTGAGAAGCACACCAAGGCTTGGCAGACACACTTCGCAAACCACTTCAACCTGGTGGGCGGTGCCGGCCATGAAGACAAAGAGCCCCAGCGCTCTGCTGCTATTGCCGCGCTCTATGCATCGGCCGAGCTCTTTCTCCAAACAGGGTCTGCCCAATATGCCAACGCCATAGAGCGCATCGCACAAAACGCACTGCCCACAGCACTGGGCGCTCGAAGCAAAGTAGAGCGCAAAGTGGGTGCTCGGGCGCTGATTGACGCCGCCGGCATGATTTATGCCACCGACGAAGATGGCGTCTACGTGAACCTATACACCAATAGCTTTGCCCGTATCCACACCCCCCGCCTCGCCTTCAGCCTTGACGTGCAAACCATGATGCCCTACGAGGCCCGCGTAAAGATTAGAGTGGGCGGACTAAAGAGTGGGCGGCACCACTTCAAACTGCATCTGCTCATCCCCGAATGGTGCAACGCACAGATAAGTCCGACGGAGCGATACGCCGCCTCAGCGCAAGGCACAGAGCGCCTGGTGGTCTACATCAATGGACGCGACGAGGAACTGCAAGTGAGGGATGGATACGTCGTAGTGGAGCGAGCATGGCGCAATGGCGAGGAGGTTTATTTCGACCTGCCCTTCCCCACCCTTACCATCAAGAACAAGTTGGCAGAGGACTATGCGCAAGGTTGTGTAGCTCTCCAACGCGGCCCACTTGTTTATGCCTTGACGCAACCCTCTGAGGACTTTGGTCTGGACATGCGGCAAAAGATAGAAATGGACTATAGCGGATTGGTGGCTGATGTACCGTGCCTCTCAGGTGGGCTGAAAGAAAAAGAAAGCACCTCGGAGCGTGCCGAAGTGCTTGGTAAAAAATTCGTAGCAGTGCCCTATTCGCTCTTTCCCGGCCAGGTGTGGATCCCGGTAGCCGAATAAGACGCCCTACTGTATACTTTTAAGAATCTCATCCACAAATAGGCGGCCGTACTTGCGCTGCTTGAACTCGCCTATGCCACTGATATTGCCAAACTCCTCGACGGTCTTCGGGCGGATGGTGGCAATGAGGTGCAGCACCTTGTCTGACATTATTATATAAGGAGGGTAGCCCTGCTCGTCGGCCAGGCGGCGACGCAGTTCGCGCAAGCGCTCAAAGACAATATTGGCCAGCGCATCTTCGGTGGGCACTACGTTGAGCTGCAGCTTTGGTGCTTCCACCTTTCCCTTACCTGCCTTCTTCTCCGGAGCTTCCTCGCGCTTGATGACAGCCAGCCGGATAGACGATCTGCCAAAGAGGACATCCTCGCCAAGACCAGTTATCTTCAAGTGGTTCTGCTCGTCGTAAGCAATCTCCAGTAGCCCCATCTGCAAAATCTGCAATAAATAATCCTGCCAATCACGGCCCATCACATCGCGCCCTGCGCCGAAAGTCTTCAGTTGTGCATAACGGTTTTCAGTCACTGCCGGCGAGTAGTTGCCTCGCAGGATGTCAATGGTGGTTTGAAAACCAATCTGCTGACCGGTGCGATAGATGGCACTCAAAGCCTTTTGCGCCAAGATGGTCCCGTCGAAGCGCTGCGGAGGGTTGTGGCACACGTCGCAATTACCACAGTCGCACGCGGCCTCTTCTCCGAAATAGTTGAGCAATATTCTGCGGCGGCAAACATCGGCTTCGGCATACTCACGCATACGGTCAAGGCGCTCCAAGTTGATGTCGCGCTGGCCGCTGGCTCGGGCAAAAGTGGTGAGCTGCACAATGTCGGCATAGTTGTAGAGCAGCAAAGTGTCGGAAGGCATTCCGTCGCGCCCCGCACGACCAATTTCCTGGTAGAAACTTTCTATACTCTTCGGCAAGTTGTAATGAATCACCCAGCGCACATTGCTTTTGTCTATACCCATACCAAAGGCGATGGTAGCCACTACCACCTGCACCTCGTCGCGGATAAAATCGGTCTGCGCCTCATCGCGTTGCTTCGGGGTGAGACCGGCGTGATACGGCACAGCTTTGAAACCCTTCAAGGTAAGATCGAAGGCCAATTTCTCAGTGGTCTTGCGCGAGAGGCAATAGACAATTCCGCTCTGTCCGTTGTGGCGGCGAATGAAATCGACCACCACGTTCAACTTCTCCTTACCCTTTAGTCCGCGCTTCACATCCAGGGACAAATTGGGCCTATCAAAAGAGGAGATAAAGATATGCGGATGGTCTAACTTAAGTTGCTGAAGGATGTCCTGACGTGTTACTTTGTCGGCAGTAGCTGTAAGCGCCATCACGGGAACGCCGGGAAATTTTTCGCGCAACACTCCCAACTGTGTATACTCAGGACGGAAATCGTGGCCCCATTGGCTGACGCAGTGCGCCTCATCTACGGCAATCAAACTTACTTCTATCTGTTGCAGGAGAAATTCCAGTTCGCCCAACAAAGTCTCGGGCGACATATAGATGATTTTTATTTTCCCCTCTTTACAGCTGCGGCGCAAGCGCTCGTTCTCTGCCGGCGTCTGCACGCTGTTGAGCGCACAGGCCGAAATACCTGCTGCCTGCAAGGACTCTACTTGGTCCTTCATCAAAGATATCAGGGGCGACACAACAATTGCTGTGCCGGACATTGCTAGTGCCGGGATTTGATAGCAGATACTCTTTCCGCCGCCGGTGGGCATCAGTACAAGCGCATCATTACCGCCCATCACGCAGTCGATTATCGCTTCTTGCTGCGAGCGGAAACTATCGTAGCCAAAATACCTTTTTAAAATTTCTCTGGGAGACATTTTTTACAAATAAAGAGCGGGATGAACGAAGAGAACGGAGCGAAGCAACTAGCTGTTTCGGCGGGAGTTTTCTGAAAGGAGCAGATTATTTTTTCAAAGCCAACTCCAAGGTTTCCACTTCATGACGGAAATCTTTCTCCATAGAAATACGAAGCGACACTTGATTGCAAGCATGCAACACAGTGGTGTGGTCGCGTCCACCAAAACGGCGGCCTATTTGTACATAAGAAATTCCTGTATACTTATGCACAAGGTACATGGCCAATTGGCGCGCTTGCACCAAGTTTTGCTTGCGGCTTTTCGAGAGCAAATCCTTTTGCTTCAAGCCAAAGCGCTGTGCCACGGCTTGAATAATATCGTCGGCCGTCACCTCTCTCTTTTCGAGATTGACAGCGCGCGCTACGATGCGCTCAGCCAACGCAATGTTTATATTACAATTGTCCACAATGGAATAAGCCATGATGGAGTTCACGATGCCTTCCAGTTCGCGCACGCTGCTTTCTACGTTGCTGGCGATGTACTTGATGACATCCTTGGGAATAGAAAGTCCATCGCGGCGGATTTTTGATTCAAGGATGGCCTTTCGCAAAGCGGTGTCAGGCTTTTCCAACTCCGCAATCATACCCCATTTGAAACGCGTCAGCATTCTCTCTTCGATGCCTTCAAAGAGTACGGGCGGACGGTCGCAAGTCATGACCAGCTGCTTGCGGTTCTGTTGCAAGTGGTTAAAGATGTGGAAGAAGGTTTGCTGAGTTTTGGCGGTGGTCAACTCCTGCACATCATCGACAATCAGTACGTCGATGGTCTGGTAGAAGTGCAAGAAGTCGTTGAACTTATTCTGTCTCACCGACTCGGTATATTGCGTTTGGAAGATGTGGGCTGAGACAAACAGCACCCTTTTCTCGGGATAGAGCTCGCGCAAGCGGATACCGATAGCATTTGCCAAGTGGGTCTTACCAACGCCTGAGGGGCCGTAGAGGAAGAACGGGTTGAACGTAGCCTGTCCGGGATTTTCTGCGATGCTGAGTCCCACCGTGCGTGCAAGTTTGTTGCTCACGCCCTCCACAAAGTTCTCAAACGTGTAGCAAGGATTGAGCTGCGGATCAAGAGGTGGGAGTTCTGTTCTTTGAAGAGAAACGCCAGCCGGCTCTTGTTCTTTTTTCACAGGGGTGTTTTCCTTCTCCTCGGAGTTCCTAAGGCGATAATGCAATTGTATGGAATCGCCGAAATACAGGCCGATGGCTTTTTGCATCAAAGGCAGATAGTGCTCCTCAATATATTCATACACAAACTTAGTAGGCACTCTCAATGTGAGCTTACTAGCGTCCAAGCTAACAAACTCCATCGAAGCGAACCAAGTGCTGAATGCTTGTTCAGGCAAGTTGCTTTGAATATACTGACGGCAAAGTTCCCATTTGCCTTTGGCTTCGTCAACCATACTTATTGGATAGAAACAAGGATTATGTTTTCCGTGCGAGTATGCAAAGTTCTTATTTTTTTCTGACACAACCAACCCCTTGCAGGGGTCCATTTGCAATTTATTTTATAAGATTTTGGAGGACAGAGTTTTAAAGTCAAAACTTTTTTGAACATCCTTTTCTCCGACCGTGGTACACATTTATATATTATATATGGAAAGAATTTATTCAAAGGCAAGTATTTATCCAAGAAAGGCCCTTGCTCGTTTTTTCTTTGTATATTTGTCCTCGAAAAACAAAACCAAACAGATATGAAAGTCTACTTAGTGACTGGCGGCGCCGGATTTATCGGAGCCAATTATGTGAAATACATGCTGGAGAAGCACGACGATGTTGTCCTCGTGGTGCTCGACCTTTTGACCTACGCCGGCTATTTCGGCACCATTGCCAAGGATATTGACAACGAGCGTTGCTTCTTTGTGCGCGGTGATATCTGCGACAGAAGTCTGACCGACCGCCTCTTTGGCGAATACAAATTTGACGTAGTGGTGAACTTCGCAGCCGAGAGCCACGTGGACCGCAGCATCGAAAACCCACAGCTCTTCTTGCAGACCAACATTTTGGGCACGCAAAACCTCTTGGACTCTGCACGCGCTGCCTGGGTGACCGGCCGCGACGAGCAAGGCTACCCCACATGGCGCAAGGGAGTGCGCTTCCACCAAGTGTCGACCGACGAAGTTTACGGCAGCCTGGGCGAGGATGGTTTCTTCACCGAGGAGACTCCCCTCTGCCCCCACAGCCCTTACAGCGCATCCAAAACCAGCGCCGACCACATCGTCTGCGCCTATCGCGACACATTCAAGATGCCTGTGTCCATCACACGCTGCTCTAACAACTACGGTCCCTATCAGTTCCCCGAAAAGCTCATTCCTCTGATCATCAACAACATTTTGGAAGGCAAGCGCTTACCTGTCTACGGACAAGGCACCAACGTACGCGACTGGCTCTACGTGGAAGACCACTGCAAGGCCATTGATATGGTCATCCGCCAAGGCGCCGACGGCTGCATCTACAACGTAGGCGGACACAACGAGCGCCAGAACATACAGATTGTAAAGGTGATCATCCGCACCATCCACGACTTGATGAAGGAGAACCCCGCTTGGAGAGCTATGCTCAAACGCCAGGAGAAAGACGCCAACGGCGAGGTAGACATCGAGTGGATCAACGACAGCCTCATCACCTTTGTGGCCGACCGCCTGGGTCACGATTTGCGCTACGGTATCGATCCTTCTAAAATCAAGGCCGACCTCGGATGGTATCCCGAGACTTGCTTTGAAGAGGGCATCGTGAAGACCATCCGCTGGAACCTTGAAAACCGCGACTGGGTGGAAGCCGTGAGCGGTGAGGACTACCAGCTCTACTACGAAATGATGTACGGCAAGCGATAAGCCTCCTCGGAGCGAAGGCGCTTTACACACAACATACCCCTCGGTTGCACAACGGTTGCGACCGAGGGATTTTTGTTGCTCAAGAGGAGAAAGAAAACGGCCCATATTCACTGCCGTTTCGAAAGTCAGACCTAGGAAAAACTAGGTCTTAAGAAATTTTTCCTAGGTCTTGCGGAATTTTTCGTAGATCAGACTTTCGAAACGCCCAAAAATGCCTACTGATTTTCAGACAATTACAAAGGACATTTTAGACGCTATTTTCGCTATCACAAAAGCCTCCACTGCTCATCAGAGAAATCTTTCCGCCCATAGTGCAAGCATGCTTTCGCAAAAATCCTTACCTTTGTCCTCATGAACCCTGCACCGCATCGCGGAGCAGAAGCAAAAGTTTTTTCAGATGGAACAAGCCAAACAATTCAACGTGCTGGGCGAAAAGCCGGTGGGCAGTCTCTTGATGGAATATGCCATCCCCGCCATCGTGGCTATGGCGGCCTCCTCTATATATAACATTATAGACGGCATCTTCATTGGTCAGGGCGTAGGCCCTAATGCCATCATGGGTCTGGCGCTTACCGGCCCCATCATGTCGCTCACCGCGGCTTTCGGCGCTATGGTGGGCGTGGGCGCAGCTACGCTGATGTCGGTGCGCCTCGGTCAGAAAGACTATGGCACAGCCCAGCGCATCCTGGGCAACGTGATTATCTTGAACACGGTGATTGGCATAGGTCTCGGACTTACGTTGCAGCTATTTCTCACCCCCATCCTGCGCTTTTTCGGTGCCAGCGACCAGACGCTCCCCTATGCCTACGACTTCATGACCGTTATCCTCTGCGGCAATGTGGTGACCCACCTTTATCTGGGTCTCAATGCGCTGCTCCGCTCTACCAACCGGCCGCGCACAGCGATGTACTCCACCTTCGGCACGGTGGTGCTCAACTGCCTCTTGGCTCCGCTCTTCATCTTCGTGTTCGACTGGGGCATACAGGGCGCTGCGGCCGCTACCGTGCTGGCTCAGTTCATCATGCTCGTGTGGCAGCTGTTTCTTTTCTCCAACAAGAAAGACATGATTCACCTTGAGCGCGGCATCGTGCGCCCCGACTACAAAATCATGCGCGAGGCCCTCTACATCGGCCTTCCTCAGTTTCTCATCAACCTATGTGCCTGCTTGGTGGCCATCATTGTGACACGCAGCATGACAAACTACGGCGGTGACACAGCTGTGGGTGCTTTTGGCATCAGTAACCGTCTGGTGCTCTTCATCATCATGGTGGTGTTCGGACTCAACCAGGGCATGCAGCCCATAGCGGGCTACAATTTCGGAGCTAAGAAATACGACCGCCTGCTGGCCGTCTTGAAAAAAGCCATCATCTTCGGCACCCTCATCACCAGCATCGGCTTCATCATCGGCACTTTCTTTGCCACGCCCTGCGTGACGCTCTTCGCCAAAGATTCGCCGGAGCTGATAGACCAAGCGGCCCACGGTCTGCGCATCGTGGTGATGCTCTTCCCGTTTATCGGTATGCAGATTGTATCGACTGCCTTTTTCCAAAGCATAGGCTACGCCGGCAAGAGCATCTTTCTCTCGCTCACACGCCAACTTCTGTTTCTCCTCCCCGCCCTGCTCATCCTGCCCCACGTCTTTAGCGACCCGCTCGAAGGTGTTTGGTACGCCATCCCAGTATCCGACGGCTTGGCCTGCATCCTTTCCGTGTGTCTGCTGCTGAAGGAGGTAAGAAAATTCCGCCTTATGACTGCGGGCGAACATAGCGACGCTTCATCTCCCACTAACCCTTAAAAATTCTGCACCATGGACAAAAATATCGCCACCCCCATCGTAAATGCCGACACCACTCCCTTCGTCATCAACATAGGCCGCCAACTGGGCAGCGGTGGTCGCGCCATCGGCCAACGCCTTGCAAAGGAACTGGGCATAGCCTATTTCGACAAGGAAATCCTTACCATAGCAGCTCAGGATAGCGGCTTCTGCACCGAAGTGTTTGAGCGCAGCGACGAGCATAAAGGCTTCTTCCGCACCGTGTTGGGCAACCTGGTGCCACTCATGAGCAGCGGGGGCGACTTCTATAACCACCAGCTCAGCGACGAGCACCTGTTCCATCTGCAAGCCGAGGCCATCCGAAAAGCAGCCCAGCAGCAATCCTGCATCTTTATAGGCCGCTGCGCCGACTACATCCTGCGCGACAATCCTCGCTGCGTGAACATCTTCATAGTGGCCGACAAGGAAGACCGCATTCGCCGCATCTGCGAGATTGAAGGCTGCGATGCCGCCAGCGCCGAGAAAAAAATAGAGAATGGAGACCGCCAGCGCGCCGACTACTACAATTTTTACAGCACCGGCAGATGGGGCGCTGCGGCGACCTATCATCTTTGCCTCAACTCAAGCACGCTGGGCATTGATGCCACTGCCAGCTTCATCAAGGAGTATGTATGTAAAAAATTGGGATTGTAAAAATGAAACGCATAGGTCTGCTCTCCGACACGCATAGCTTTTGGGACAATCGCTATGCCGAACACTTTGCCGAGTGCGACGAGATATGGCACGCCGGCGATATCGGTTCGATGGAGATAGCCGAGAAACTTGCGGCACTGAAGCCCTTGCGCGCTGTCTGTGGCAACTGCGACGGGACAGACCTGCGCCGCCTCTACCCCAACGTGCTCCGCTTCAAATGTGAAGAGGCTGAGGTGCTCATCAAGCACATTGGCGGCTATCCCGGCAACTACGACCGCAGCATCCAAGGCAGCCTGCTCGTGCAGCCGCCCCACTTGTTCATCTCGGGCCACTCACACATCTTAAAAGTGCTCTACGACCGCACGCTGAACTGCTTGCACATCAATCCGGGCGCTGCCGGCATTCAAGGATGGCACCGCCAGCGCACACTGGTGCGTTTCTCCGTGGAGGGAAAAAGTTTTAAGGACTTAGAGGTTATCGAACTTGCGGAAAGATAACCTCAATACATAATGCCGCAACCACCAACAGGGCAAACGTAAGCATGTTGCGCGAGGTAAAGCCTAACACACGGTTCAGCTCGCGCCCACTGCCTATCTGCACCATTTTGTTCCACGTGAGATAGTGAGGCAGCAGATAAAACAACGGAAGCACCGCCATCCACATGTGACCATAGAGGGCCGTCAGCGCCACACATACATAGGCAGCAACGCCTTGCAAGAGATAGAAGTAGCGACCAAAGCGCTCGCCAAAGGCCACCACGAGGGTGCGCTTACCGGAAATGCGGTCGGCATCGCGGTCGCGGTAGTTGTTCAGAACGAGGAGCGTATCTGTCACCAAGCCCGAGGCTGCTGCCAGCCACCATAGCTCGGGCGGGAATGTGCCTGCCTGCACATAGTAGGTTCCTACCACCGGCACAAAGCCAAAGAACACCCACACCAGCACATCGCCAAGACCGCAGTAGCTCAGCAACGTGGTATAGAGAAAAGCAAACACGATGCAGAGGACTCCCACAGCCATCAAGGCATAGCTCCACTCATTTATATAATATAACAAAGAAACACCCACCAAAGCTGCGGCCGAGAGTACAACAGCAATTCCTTTCTTCATACTCTGCGGCGCAATCCATCCTTGGGCACAGGCACGCTCAGGACCTAGTCGGTCTTCGCGGTCACTTCCTTTCTTGAAGTCGTAAAGGTCGTTGATAAAATTGGCAGCCACCTGCATCAGCGCAGCAAAAGCCACGCACAAAAGGGCCGGCACCGGCGAGAAGCAGCCGTGTGCATAACACAAAGCCGAAGCCATAAACACCGGAATCAGCGCTGCCGTGAGCGTCTTGGGGCGGGCAGCCAGCACCCAAGCCTTGAGAGAATTTTTCTTTACCATTTCCATGTAGGCAAAGATACAGATTTTCTTCGGATAAACTATCGGAAGGAAGAAAATCCTCATTTATTGCTTAATGTAACAAGCCATGTTACAAACTGTAACGAGCCATGTCACGAAGTGTAACAAGCCGTGTTACAAAAACCAAACCTTATCTACGAAACCATTTGCAAGAAGGAGCGAGCATTTGGTATTATTTTTTTATCTTTGCAAAATCACAGAAAATAACAAACTAATATATTTATGCTTATGAAAAAGACTTTATTATGGCTGATGCTCATCGGGATATTCCTCCCATGCTCGCTATCGGCCGACAATTTTGTCAATTTGACACCCCGTGCCAAGCAAATGACAGTGAAGAGCGGCTCGCTCACACTGCCCGCTTCGTTCACCGTAGGCTACAGCAACTTGACCGACGAGATGAAGGCCGAAGTGGACAACTTCGTTGCTTCCTTCTGCGCCACCACCGGCTATACGGTTGCCGTGCAAGAGGATGCCGCTGACGCCCTTTTCCAAGTGAAGAAAGTGAAGACCTCTACCAAAGATGAAGGCTACCGCGTCACCATTACCGCCGACGGCGTGAACGTAGAAGCCAACACCGCCGTGGGACTCTTCTACGCCTTCCAAACCATCAAGAAGATTCTCCCTCCCAACGTGATGGCCGAGAAGAAAGATGCTTCTGTTTCGGCCTACGTACTTCCCCTGGCCACCATCGACGACGAGCCCCGTTTTGCCTATCGTGGTTTCATGCTCGACGTAGCTCGCCACTTCTTCACCATAGAGGAAGTGAAGCGCATGATAGACGTCATGGCCTACTACAAGATGAACCGCTTCCACTGGCACCTCTCCGACGACCAGGGATGGCGCGTGGAAATCAAGAAATATCCTAAGTTGACCACCGTAGGTAGCACTGCGCCCAACTCGCGCTTTACCGACATGACCTACGGCCACTACTGGATTAACCGTCCTTACGGCCCCTACTTCTACACACAAGAGGAACTGAAAGAGGTGGTGGCCTACGCCAAGAAGAAACACATCGAGGTGATTCCCGAGATTGACATGCCGGGCCACTTTGTGGCAGCCATGACCGCCTATCCCGAATACAGTTGCTACCCCAACGGCAGCCATCAGTTATGGATTGACGGTGGAATCTCCAGCGACATTCTCAACGTGGCGAACCCCGCTGCTGTACAATTTGCAAAAGACATCCTTGCAGAAATCATTGACATCTTCCCCTACGAACAAATACATATCGGTGGCGACGAGTGTCCCACTTCTGCCTGGGAAGGCAATGCAGAATGTCAGGCGCTCTACAAGGAACTCGGCTTGACCAACTACCGACAGTTGCAATCCATCTTCATCAAAGAGATTAGCGACTTCGTACAGGAGAAAGGCCGCAAAATTTCCGTATGGAACGAGGCCATCTCTGCCGGCGGCGCCGACACCGATTTGATTAAGGCCACCGGAGCCACCGTATACTGCTGGACCGGCCCCGAAGCTGCCTGCAAGAAAGCAGCCAACCTCGGTCTCGACAACATTTACACTCCGTGGGGCCCCTACTACATCAACCGCAAGCAAAGCACTGACCCGAACGAGCCTCCCGGCGCCGGCGATGGTACAGACAATGTAAAGAAGACTTACAACACGGTGCCCGTGCCAGGCGATGTGACTACGGCACAAGCCAAATACTACACCGGAGTGCAAGGTACGTTCTGGACAGAACATGTGTCCGACCGCGTCTACATGGAGTACCTCGCCTTGCCGCGCCTCATTGCCGTGGCCGAAGCAGGATGGACTCCGCAGTCGCTCAAGAACTTCGAGCACTTCCAACAGCGCATCACTGCCGACAGCACTCTGCTCAACTACAACGGCTACAACTACAGCCGCGACTTTATGACTGCTCAGACTTCCTCCTCTGAGAAAGTGATGCCCAACGTATCTACCGCAGAGAAAAAATACTGGTACCACATCACCACCCGCGCCACCGACGATACTCGCGTAGGCCGCTGCTTTGAACTGCTGCGCGAAGGCGCACCCACCATCAGCCAATACAGCAGCAAGGGTGCTGCAGCCGGTGTGCTTTGGGCCTTGCCGGAAGTAAAAGAAGGCGATGCGGCTTACGACTATCAGCTTTGGGCTTTTGAGGAAGACCCTGCCAACCCCGGAGTCTATGCTTTGGTCTGCAAAGCTCAGCCCGACGGCTCTGTCAACCCCACCCCGACATCAGTCAACACCAGCGGCCGCTGGAAATATGACGCTACGAAGAAAAACTACAACTTCATCCTGGCCGACAACGGTTATGGCTTGCACAACGGAAACTACTATTACACCCTGCGCAGCAACAAGGTGAACGGACAATGGATGAACGCCTCTATGGTGGGTCAGGGCCACGCCGTAAACCTTTACTCCAACCCCTCTGACGGCAACGGCGGTCTGTGGAGTTTTGTACCCCTGGAAGCTGCTGCCGGTTCAGAAAGCGTAATGAACTTGTTCAACGAGGCTAAGACTTATCTGGCCTACGCACAGACTTACAATTCCGAAGAAGAGAAGCGCCCCGGCCTCTTCGGTGCTACCGAGGCTGCCGCCCTCAGCGCTGTAGTGAAAGACGCAGATCCTGCGTCGATGACAGCAGCCGAGTTGGTTTCTTTCTCTGAGCAATTGGAAAAAGCATACAACGACTTCCGCAAATCCTTCAGCTATCTGGAAACCGGCAAGGCTTATAGCTTTGTCAATAGCTCTGAAGGCTTCGTCGGACTGACTATCCACGACAGCAACGAAGGCGCTTACCTGCGCCACACCACCGAGGCGTGGAGCGACAACGCCTGGGAGGTAATCTCCTCTACCATCAACGCCGACTTTACCCAAACCGTGAAGCTGAAGAACAAAGGCACCGGCCGCTTCGTAGGCGCTGCCTCTTCCAGCATGTCGGGCAAGGTGGCCTACCCCGTTTCGGTAGCACAATCAGGCAGCAATATCGTTTGCCACTTCAACTTGAAGGAGGGCGACTTTGAGTTCAGTTCATCCGGCAAGAACCTCTACCCCATCCCTGCCAACTCACTCACACTCCCGGGCATCATCAGTTCCGGCTCAAGCATTGGGGGCTCTAACGCCATCCGCTTGGTAGGTTCTGCATGGGCTGTCAATCCGGTTTACGTAGTGACCTACGTTTGCACCGACGAAGCCGGCAACGCTTTAGGTTCCTTCCGTCAGAGCGCAGAGGCCGGAAAGGCCTACACTTGCGAGGCTCCGAGCATCAAGAACCACAGCGCCGTGAGCTACGACGGCCAGGCCGAGGCACCTCGCTTTGAAAAAATGAACGAAGACAAGACCATCGCCGTTGTATACAAGCGCTCGGCTTATTCCATCAACATCCTCTGTCGCGACCAACGCGGTGCACTCATTGCCGGCGAAGAAACAGCCTGCCCCGTTGGCGAGAAATATACCGTAGCACTTCCCGAATACGAATTCTACACACTCGAGAAGGCCGACCAAGAGAACGGCACAGCGCTTACGCTTGAAGGCGACCTCACCATCAACGCCATCTACAACACCACAGCTTACAACGGCGTAAAGACCTTGGGCAAGGCTGTTACCAAACTTGAGGACGGCCGTAGCTACGTTATCTACGACACATCGCCCGTCAACACCGAGCGCATCGGCTATCGCTGCGTGATGCCCGGCAACTTGCAGGTGATGAAGGTGGACGACATCGAGGGCCGCAATCCTTACCACACCTGGTTGCTCGAGAAGAGCGGCAGCGGATTTAAGGTAAAGAACGAATATGTAGGCCTCTACGTGCCACTGCTCACCACCGCCGCCAATCCCGTATCGCTGGTAGAAAAGGGCGAGACTTACTCCTTCACGCTCAACGCCGACGGCGAGACCTGGAAAATTAAGGGCAGCAACGGCGTATGCTGGGACGGACTCGGCAGCGGCGCTCTCGTGGGATGGAACGACCCCGGACACCCCTACAAGCTCTATGAATATTATGCCGACCCCTACTTCACCGTGACCATCAAGTCTGTCGACCTCGAGGAGAACGAGTTGGCCAAACCCGAAGTGGCCTTGGTGCGCGCCGGCGAAGCCTACGTCTTGACAGCCCATAGCATCGAAGGCTATGTAGTGAAAGAAATGTCGGGCGACAACGACAAGTTGGGCCGCGTGGCCGACCACCTCACCGTCAGTGTGGTCTACGAAAAAGAAGGTGCCTCCGGCATCGAAGGCATCGCCTCAGAGAAACGACAAAATCTCATCTACGACCTCAGCGGCCGCCGTCTGAACCGCATTGCAAAGGGCGGCATCTATATCGTAGATGGCAAGAAAGTACTGATTAAATAAGCGCACTGCGAGATAGGCTCTCACAAGCACCATCCTGCATCAGGGCATCTTCTCGCAATATACTGACAAAAATTTGGAGGCTCACAGTTCATCCTGCGAGCCTCCTTTTTTTATGCTATAATGACCCGGCATTTCCTAGGTCTTATCTAGGAAAAACAAAGTCTTAAGAAATTTTTCCTAGGTCTTGCGGAATTTTTCCTAGATCAGACTTTGTGAAGCCGGACTGTTGAGCGTTGGAAAGTCGGGAAGTCGGCGCTGTTTAATGGTGGGCGAGAAGTCGTGCCGACATATGTTGAGGTGCAGAAAATTCTGCCCTGCTCTCGACCCTTAACTCACACCCATTTCTTAGTAAGCTACATATTTTTCCTAGTATACTTCTAAGAAACACAAAGAAAGCCTACTGATTAGCCGGCGATTACAAAGGCTCAGAAAATGGCGCATTTCTTTACTCGCATAAAAAGAAAGCCTGGCTGCTTAGGTTTACTATAATATAATAATGTATGGCAGTCACTCCCTCTGCCAAGGGAGAGCATCGCCTGCCACAAAAAAATCAAGGAGAAAGCTGCTTGGCAACTTCCTCCTTGTTTCTCTTAAAGTGTTAATGACTTGTTTAAGCTTCAGCCTGGGGCATTACGGAAACAACACTGCGGTTGCGTGCTCCGCGCTTAAAGTTTACAACACCATCAACGAGTGCGAAGAGGGTGTGATCCTTACCCATGCCAACGTTCTTGCCAGGGTAGTGAACAGTACCGCGCTGACGCACGATGATGTTACCAGCGATACATTGCTGACCGCCCCAAATCTTAACACCTAATCTTTGTGAATGTGACTCACGGCCGTTCTTAGAACTACCTACACCTTTTTTGTGTGCCATTTTCTTCTAATTTTTTAGGGTTAAGCAATAACTTGTTTAATAGACAACTGTGTGAACTGATGACGGTAGCCGTTCAGTTTACGATAACCTTTGCGACGCTTCTTGTGGAACACGAGCACCTTGTCGCCTTTAACCAGCGGAGAGAGCACTTCGCATACTACTTTTGCACCGGCAATTGTGGGAACGCCCACAGTTACTTCACCGTTGTTGTCAATCAACAACACTTTCTCAAATTCAACAGCCTGGCCGCTTTCTGCGCCTTGAATGTGGTTTACGAAGAGCTTCTTGCCTTCTTCCACCTTGAACTGCTGACCGTTAATCTCTACGATTGCGTACATGTAAAATATTAATTAAACGGGTTTTTCCGGGAGGCGTGTTTCTCTATAAACAACTTATTCTGCCCCTTCGGACTCTAAAATCGCGGCAAAGTTACAACTTTTTTTCGGCTGCGAAACACTTGAGGCTCTTTTTATTAAAAAAAATATGTTACAAAGGGGCTATCCAAAGCTATTTTCCTATTTTTGTAAGAGCAATTAGACATCCTACTACCTATGAAACTGAAAAAACTGACAGCCGCTTGCTTGCTGGCAGCCATGAGTTGCTGGACCGCAAGTGCCGATCGCTTTGAAAAAATCAGCCGCGACTTTGAAGCGCGCTTTGCAAAATCGCCCGCCAACATTCCGGCGCAGCTTGACAAAATGAAGCTCAGTGCCGAGCAACGCGAGGCGCTGGAATTCCTATACGCCTACATGGCTTGGCCCGACTTGGCCGACTACTCGACAGAGTACTTCTTGCAACAAGCCGACTATGCCTTGCGAGCACGTAAGGAAATGGCGTGGGGCAAGAAGGTGCCCATGCGCGAATGGCTTCACTTCGTGCTTCCGCCACGTGTGAACAACGAAAACCTGGATGACTTCCGCGATGTGTGCTACGAGGAATTGAAGCAGCGCGTGGAGGGCTTGTCCATGAAAGAGGCGGCACTCGAGGTAAACCACTGGTGCCATGAATATGTTACTTACAAGCCCTCAGACAGCCGCACCTCGGCACCGCTGGCCAGCATGCGCACCGCCACAGGACGCTGCGGCGAAGAGTCAACCTTTACCGTGGCTGCGCTGCGCACCATCGGCATTCCCGCCCGCCAGGTTTACACTCCGCGCTGGGCTCACACCGACGACAACCACGCTTGGGTGGAGGCCTGGATAGATGGCAAATGGTATTTCCTAGGCGCCTGCGAGCCCGAGCCCGTTCTCAACCTGGGCTGGTTCAACCAACCGGCTTCGCGCGGTATGCTGATGCACACCAAAGTGTTTGGTAGCTACGACGGACCTGAGGATGTGATGAGCCACACTCCTTGCTACACAGAAATCAACGTGACACGCAACTACGCCCCCGTGAAGAAGACCATCGTCAAGGTGGTGGACAAGGAAGGCAATGCTGTTCCCAACGCTCACCTTGAGTTCAAGCTCTACAACTACGCTGAGTTCTACACCGTACAAACCACCCGCACCGATGCCAAAGGCGAGGCCGCTATCACAGCCGGCTTGGGCGACATGCTGGCTTGGGCTTCGGACGGCACAAACTATGGCTTCGTAAAATTCTCTGTGGGGAAAGACAAAAAACCGGTGGTTACACTCAACCGCAAGGCTTCCGGCATTTACTTCTGCGAGATGGACATCACACCGCCCGTTGGCAAGAACAATCTGCCTAAGGTGTCGGCAAAGGCTGCTGCTGAGAATGTGCGCCGCTTTGCCATTGAAGACTCCATCCGCACGGCCTACGTTTCAACCTTCCCCACCTCCGAAAAAGTACAGGCCTTCTGCGAGAGAACCGGCGCCGACTATGCGCGCGTACTTCCTTTAGTGGAGAAGAGCCGTGGCAACTACAAGAGCCTGATGGCCTTGGTGGAGAAATATCCCGACACCTTCGTCTACAGTTTTCTTGAGAGCATGAGCGAGAAAGACCTCCGCGACTTCAGTTTCCGCGTAGCCGACAACCACCTCGGTTTGCTCTTGGTCGACTCTGTGGCTATGGCAGACCCCTTCATCTACTGTCCTCGCGTGGTAAACGAGATCCTCACCCCCTGGCGCTCCTATTTCCGCACCGCATTCTCGGCCGACGAACAGACTGCCTTCAAGGCTGCGCCCGCCGCTTTGGCCGAATGGATTACCAACAACGTGGCCACCGATGCTACTTGGAATCCGCTCTCACTCTGTCTCTCGCCCGAGTCGGCCCACCGTTTGCGTACTGCCGATGTTCGCTCGAAGGGAATACTCTTTGTGGCCGCAGCACGCAGCCTCAACATCCCGGCCCGCATCGATGAGGTGACAGGCAAGGTACAGTTCCGCATGAACGCCCAAAGCGAATGGCAGACAGTGGCATTTGACCAGACAGCAGATGCTCAAAAGGCGCAAGCCGAGCAAGCCGAATTGGCGCTGGCCTATACGCCCCGCCAGTACATGGAAGACCCCGGCTACTACTACCATTTTACACTGAGCAAACTTGAAGGCGGCATGCCGCAGTTGCAAAACTACGAGGACGACGATACTTGGGCTGCCAAGTTCAAGGAGGGTACCAAGGTAGATGAGGGTTACTATCTGCTCACCTCTGGCACTCGCATGGCCAGCGGACGCGTATTGGCGCGCCTCGCCCTCTTCCCCACCAACTCAAAATGGAAGACCGAGACACCGCTCATCATGCGCGAAGACAAAGAACAGGTGCAGGTGATTGGCTCGTTCAACTCTGAGAATCGCTACCTCGATGTGGCCGACGGCAAGGAGAAGTCAGTGCTGGCCACCACCGGCCGCGGCTATTTCGTAGTGGGCCTCATCCGCGCCAACCACGAGCCTACCAACCACATTCTCCACGACTTGGAGAAACAGCGCGCCGCCCTCGAAGCCTGGGGCCGTCCCATCTTGCTGCTCTTCCCCACGCAAGAAGAATGGGAGCGCTTTGAAAAGAACCGCAGCGAGTTTACCAACCTGCCCTCTACGCTCTGCTTCGGCGTAGACAACGGCGGAAACGTGGCCCGCGACCTCTTCAGCGGCAACCTCACCACCTCGGAAGACCTGCCCGTTATCATCATCGGCGATACCTTCAACCGCGTGGTCTTCTCTTCGCAGGGCTACACCATCGGCATTGGTGAGCGCATCAAGATGACTGTCGGAAAAATCTAGCAAGACAGGTTCTCCTGATTTATCCATATAACAAATTAGCCCTCATGAGGGCTAATTTGTTTATCTACTTACTCTAAGAAAGAAATTCTATTTAGATATATATTTCTTTCCGTTGCGTATATATATACCTCTCATTGGAATAGAATTTCTCTTACACCCCTGTAAATCGTAAATCCAATTATATCCTTGTTGAACTTTAGGAGCACCTACGCAAGAAATAATACATTCTTGCTTATCACCACCACCATACAAGTGGTTTCCGTCCACGTCATGTACACATATGAGTTTAGGAACACCACCTCCCGTCATAAGCACACCATAACGGAATGATATACCATAACGAGCCTCGCCAATGCCCTCTATAAACATATATTCTCCCCATATGTCATCTAAGAAATCTCCATCTTCAACTTTCTTAGTATAGCACTTCACATGATAAACTTTTCGAGTATTACCATCTGCTGTTTCTATAGTAGTAATATCTTCAACAACTCCATACACTTCTATTCCTTCTGATTCTAGGAGAGAGGTATCATATTCAAATAAGAAAGTATCACCGATTTTACGATTGAAGTCAAAGAAACAAAACTCTTTATTTCCTATATAGTAATACATCACACCATTCTCCTCACGAGCCAAAAAAACCTCTTCTGTTATAATAGGTTCTTCATATTCAATAAAATTTGTCGTCAAGTAAATTTTATTATAAGAAACTCCATTAACGACAGAATCTCCACACACTTTTCTTTCTGAAGTAGAACTAAGTTCTAAACCATAAGCCCACGTTTCCCCATACCATATTTTTCCTTCTTCAAGTATTGGAAGTGTTTGTGCAAAGCTACTGAAGCAATAGCAAAAACATATTGAGATAATAGTCAAAATTTTTTCCATAAAATTTTATTTTTAATGAATTAAACCTTGAATCAAATCTAATTCAGCCCCTATTGGTAATATAAAATTACTAGTAGGACAATAATTTACCACACCATTATTCTTAATAATAATTTTACTACCACTTGCAGCTTCTATTCTTACATTGTTAAGAATAGCCCCATCTATAACCAAGACAGAACCACTTGCCAAATAAATTGTAGTACCTTTATAAAAATCTGTATTTGATTGTATATTCAAGCATGCAGAATTTTCAACTATTATATTTTGGTGATAATATTTATATGAAGTCCAAGTAGTATCCTCACAAACATAGATTGGCGAAAATAAGCTGTCGTTTCCATTGGGATTAATAGTAATACAATATCCATACTCATTCATAGGACCTACTTCATAATTAGAATCATCACCATCAGCAAAATCAGGAGCCCATGAAGGACAATGTAAAGGTCTTTCTCCTACTCCCCAAAAATAAAAGCCATCACCATCAGCATCTGTACAAAGGACATCATTATTTCCATAAAGCAAGCTACTAACTCTTCCTTTAATAGAATAGGAAGTCGGTAATCTTAATAAATTATCAGTAATGATATAAGCGTATCCATCAATGCCCCAATTTTCTCCATAAGAATTCTTAATAATCCAACAAGTTTTTCCTAAATATTCACTATCTTCATCAATATAAGTCCATTCAGGATTAGTATCATCATAAGATTCTAACATTATACTATCTCCTAGCATTAATTGATTATAGCCAACAAGTTGTACACTATGTCCAATATTTCCAGGCCAAAAAAGATTAACACAAAGAGGATATTTAAAAAGAAGTTCTTTTAATTCAGCTTCAGCCACATTCGGGTTTATTTCATAATCTTCTATCTTAATAATCTCATCAGGCGTAGAACATTTTTCAAACAAATCATTAGGAAAACTAAATGGATAACATTCTTCTTTAACAACTCCTTCTTGTTTTATATAATTTAGAGCATCTGTTACAAATCCACCTACACTAGGTATGAAATTCACTCCTCCATTAATTATTAGATCTTGCTCAGATAAATCATAATTTAATTGTTTATTATAAAATAAATTAATATAACTCTCTGTCAAAGTAGCAATAGCAAAAGCCCAGCAAGTTCTACCAACTTGTACTTTAGGAACAGTTATCCAATTTTTTCCATGCCTATTCCGCCAATCATAACTTTTTACATACATAGAAATTCTAGAAGATTCTGAGTTCCTTTTTACATTCTGGTGGTTTGTTGGAATACTAAAAATACCATATTTATAATATTCAAATCCCCCTAGGTCAAAGTTATCACTTTCTATATTAAATAATTCTTTTTTTCTGCATAAGATTTTAGGGCAATATCAGAGATACCTGCCGTCCACAAAATTCCATGTTTTTTATTATAGTTATTTATTGACTTAATTTTTTCTTTTACTTGAAGATTCCTTATAGAATCTTGTCTAGCCACAAAATCCTTAGATAAAGTATTGTTAGTAATCTCTAAAAAATTTATTTTGTTTATATATATACTCGCATCTACAAGAATTATCTTTAAGAACTTTGGAACTACATTTTCTAATCTATAACTTTCTTCACAATAATCTTTCCAAAAAATTGTATCTTTTTCATTCAAGAACTTTGTACATTCCCCAACAAGATATTCTTTACCATATATATCTTCTAAAACAAGTCTGATTAAACTTCTGTCTGTTTTTTGAAAAATATCTGCCGTTATTGATAGCCCATTTATAGGAACAGAATTTTTCTCAAAGAAAATAGTATCATTTTCAAAAATTTTTTTTGAAAATTCTGGAGTAAATACAAGATTCTTTGAATATATAATGTTTGGTATTATACATAAGAATATATATATAAATAAAAAACGTTTCATAAAACCTAATACTTAAATTAAACAATATCATTAAGTATCTCGAACATCATTTAATCAACAATAAAAATTATTACTTTAGTACTAGCATCTTTTTCGATGCTACAAGATTTCCATCAACGACTAAAGAATATATGTATATTCCTGGTGTAAAATCTTTTGCATAGAATTTCAAACTCTGTTCTCCACTAGTATATAGCTTTTGTTCAAAAACCTGTTTTCCTTTCAAATCAAAGAACAGAACTATAGCGTTTTTGAAACTTTCAGGAACTGATAGCGTAATTTCAGTACTTTCATTCCAAGGATTCGGTTTATTTTGAGATAATTCTATAGGACTTTCGATACAATCTTTTATATCTGTAGCCATTTTTTTATTGGAATACTTATTGTTTTCCTCTTTCAATTTAGCAACTTCACTACGTAGTTCATTTATTGACTGTAACAACAAAGGAATCATCTCTACATAGTTGATACTTTTACTTTTATCTGCATTCGTATATACTAATTCCGGAAAAACATCTTCTAATTCTTCTGCAGAAAGTGCGTAATGTTTTTTAGAAAGACTCTGTAGTTCTATTTCTGAAATCCAATTAGGAACAACTTCCTCACTTTCTTTTAGGTTTTCTGTCAAAACCATAGGCTGTTCTTTGTAATAAGAAACAACAGAAAGATTTGCCATCTTATCAGAAACGGACTCAGATTTAATATCATCAGCCAAAATAGAAACTGAAGATGTAGGAGATACACTCGCACCAAGTAAAATACCACTTACTGAACCTGTAGCTTGCACATTTCCCAACACTTGTACATTCCCGTTAAAATAGCCAGCATAAGGGTCGGAAATATTTCTCCCCCAATCATTGGTTATTGCTGATCCATAAATTCCTGCGCCATAGGAATTTTGCAGTCTTCCAAAGACACCAAAATTCCAACCATTGCCACCATGACCGGCTGTACCCATAACACCATAGGATCGATTAAGATTATCATAGTATTGGGTTGAGGAAGAAGACACAGATGTTCCTTCAACACCAATACTTGTAGGTATTCCATCTTTATCACAAATACCAGTAATAGTAGCTATCGCACTAGAAGAAGCATTCCCTGTACGAACAGCATAAATATTTTGGTTTTTACCACTAATATCTAATACTCTATAACCATTATTAGAAATTGAAACTTTACCCGAAGAATTTACAGATAATTGAGCAAAGACTCCTAATGATAAAAACATTAAAAACATAATAAAAAATACTCTTTTTTCCATATCTTTTAATTTATAAAGGTTAGATGGCGCAATTTAATTATTCTTTTTCTATAAAAAATAAAAAGTCAATAATTATTAACTTTTTTGCCCTACATCACGGCCATTTTCTTAGTAGTTACCGAAATTCACCTAGCTTTTACCTAAGAAACGCCCCAAAATAGCCATTGATTTTCAAGGGATTACAAAAGGCAAAAATGGCAGTATAAAAAGCAGTGATGGCTTTGCTCTTAGAATCCCGGTAAGGGGAAATAAAGCGTGGGCAACAACAGGAGCAGCCCTACCAGCATCAAGAGGAGAATGAACTTCCAGATGAACTTCACCCACTGCTCGTAGGGGATTTTTGCTATCGACAAGACGGCTATCAGCACGCCGGAGCAGGGCGTAATCATGTTGGTGATGCCATCGCCAAACTGGAAAGCGAGCACCGTGGCCTGGCGCGACACGCCTATCATGTCGGAAAATGGTGCCATAATGGGCATCGTGACGGCAGCCTTGGCCGAGGCGGAGGGGATGAATACATTGATGACGGTCTGTATGCCATACATCGTGGCCAGTGCGCCTTCGCGGCCCGTTGCCACAAGGCTGTCGGCCATGGAGCGCAGCATCGTGTCGATGACCTCGCCGTTCTCGAGCACCACAATAATGCCGGCGGCAAAGCCGATGATGAGGGCGGCCGAGAAGATATCCTTGGCGCCGGCCACAAACTCTTGCGCCACCTTGTCGGCACTATATCCGGCACTGAATCCGGCGCAGATGCCCAGCGCCATAAACAGGGCGCATATCTCCGGAAGATACCAGCCGTAGCCCATAGCACCCAGCACGAGGTAGACGATGGAGAAGAGCAAGAGGGTGAGGATGAACATGCGGTGGGACACTCTGAGCGCCACTACGGAAGCTACCACAAAAGCGGCAGTCACCAGCCAGAGCAGATAAGGGGCATGCCATTGCACACTGCCCACCTTGATGAGGCAGTCGGCGCTATAAAGGTAGCAGAACGCCAAGAGGACGAGCGAGAGCAAGGCGAGACAAATCCACGGACGCTTGCCGGGACGCTCTTCTGCGACTTCGGCCTCCACGGCCAGCGGTTGCTGTTGCTCGCCGCTCACCTCGCGGCGATGGCCGTGGGCGTACCAGAGCACAAAGGCAATGGCCAGCGTCATGACCACCACCCAGCAGAGCGTGCGGTATTCTATGCCGGAGAAAAGCGGCAGCCCGGACATGTCCTGCGCAATGCCTATGGTAAAGGGATTGAGCATAGCGCCGGCGAAGCCCACATGGGCGGCGAGGTAGACCATACACACGCCGACAAAGTCGTCGTAGCCGAGCGAGCGGGCCAAGGGCAGCACCACAGCCACAAAGGCTATGGTCTCTTCGCTCATGCCGAAAACGGCACCGAAGAGTCCGAAGAGGAGCATCACAAGGACGATGACAATGTTGCCCACTCCCAAACGACGCACCCAGCTATGGCGCTCGAGCCGACGCACACGGCCGATGAAGCGCAGAATGCCGTCGTCGACGGCCCGTGTGCTGTTTATCAACCAGAAGGCGCCGCCGATAATCAGGACAAAGGCAATGATGCCGGCCTGACGGCTGAAGCCTTCGTAGAGAGCTGAGAGCACTTGCCAGGATTGAGGTTTTCCTCCCGGCACCAACCAGGTGGAGAGGGCACAAAGAAGCAGTACGCCGAAGATAATGACGTAGGTGTTGGGGGCTTTGAGTTTCACGCGCGCGTTATATAATAATGTGTATAGGGTGATGCCTCAGCGCCAGTCTTAGCGCACGAGGGTTTTCTTTCCGTTCACTACGTAAACGCCGGGGGCTTTTGCTTTGCTGACACGGCGGCCGGCGAGGTCGTAGATGGTCTTCTTCTGCGGCTGTGCAGTGACGGCGCCTACGCCGGTGGGGTCTTTGCTCTCAAAGACGGCGGTAAACTTGTTGGCGCCGCGTGCCACGCTGATGTAGCGGGCTTCTGTGCTCACTAATTCTTCCTGGTCGTCCATCTGCCAACCCACAAATTTATAGCCGGCATCGGGTCTGGCATAAAGAATAATCTCGGCGCCTAAGGCCACCTTGAGCGACTCGAATCCATTAACAGAAGCTGTTCCGCCGGGAGTTGTGGCAGCCTCTACCACCACATTGAGGTCGGTATCCTCAGCTACGAAGTTCACATAGAGAGCTATGTTTTCCGTAGCCACAAATTCATAGGGGTTTTTGTTGGTCTCGATGATACCTTTACCGCTGGCCATGGTGTTTTTGGTGGTCCAATAGGCAAATTTCTTACCGGAGCCTTCCAGCGCTTCGGCTCTCACATACACCACGGTGCCTTTGGCCACTTTCACCTTGCGGTCTGTGCCTTCGCCCACATAGGCGTAGCCACCGCTGCCTTTTACTTCGATGGTCACCATCTCTTCTTCGGAGGCGGTGGTGTTGGCAACTGTCTGCGCTGAGAGTCCGCTCACAAAGCAGAGCAGCGCCAGGAGAATGAGAGTCTTGATTTTCTTCATAGCTTATTGGAATTTATTAATTTTTGCAAAGATAGGCAAAAGTAACAGATAAGGCGGCACGCACTCGGCTATTTCCTACGCTCCACCAGAAGGCGGCAGGAAAATGCCGGCATCGGCTTCAGAAGAGCGGCCAACCACCTGCCATTTCTTAGTAAGCTACTAGGAAAAACTAGTAGCTTTCTAGGAAAAACTAGGTCTTAAGAAATTTTTCCTAGGTCTTGCGGAATTTTTCGTAGATCAGACTTTCGAAACGCCCAAAAATGCCTACTGATTTTCAGACAATTACAAAGGCAAAAAATGGCTCGCGAGGAGCTGCGAGGACACAAAAAAAGTTCCGCCACCCAAGCGGGCAGCGGAACCAATATTTGCGGAATCTCAAAAGAGATTACTTGCGGAGAAGCTTAACGGTGCGAACCACCTTGCCGTCCTTTTCTACGCTCAATACGTAAACACCCTTTTGGTGGAGAGTGAGTTGTGCCTTAGCACCGGCGTTGAACTGCTGAGCTGCCTTAGCAACGAGCTTACCGGCTGCGTTGTACACGTTGATGCTGTAGTTGCCTGCCTCTGCCAATTCAACGAAGAGCTGGCTGTCAACAGTGTAAGCCTTCATTTCAGCACCGGCAGCGTTGTCGATACCTTCAGGAGCACCTACCTTGATAACACCAAATGTACGTTGGTCTTGACCGAGAGAGTTGGCAAGAGTAAGAGTAACTTCGTAGTCACCGGCCTTAGCATAAGAAACCTTAGCTGAACCTGCTTCGCCGTTACCGGTTACTTCAGATACAGTAGCCTTCTTAGCCTTCCAAGTGGGAAGAGTTGTTACAGGATAAGCTGTACCGCTGATGAAGGGACAACCTGAAGTGTATTCAGACTCGATCCATCCGAATACGCCTTGGCCTTCAGCGCCTGTAGCAGTGTAGTCGTGGCAACCGGCTTGTACACCGGCCTTAGCACCTGCAGAGGGGAAGGTGAACTCACTTCCGGCCTTAGTTTCGAGGCCCCAGAATGCGAGAACGTCAGCGGGGAGGTTAGCGTCAGTGAGGTCGCCCATAGAAGTCTTAACTTCGTCTTCAGAAAGCACCTTGTTCCAGATTGTGAAGTTATCGATTACACCGTCGATACCGGCACGGCCGTGGGCTGCACCACCGACAGAGATAACTTGCTTGTCTGTGATTTCGTATACGTCGGCTTCATAACCGGGAGCGCCATTGTTGTAGCGGTCGCCTTGAGACTGACGGTTCCAGCGAGTGATTTCTTGCTTCACACCATTCACATAGTATTCACCCTTGAACTTACCGCTTTCGTCATAGTCGAAAGTATAAGCGATGTGTACCCAGTTACCAACGGGCAACTTAGTGTTGTCATACTTGTAGCGGAGCTCATTGTTGTTGGTGCGGTCTGTACCACGCCAAGTGAAGCTGGTCATAGCACCGGTCTCATCGATGTTTGACCACAACCAACCCCAGTCAGTCTTGGGCCATGCATCGAGCTTGTAAGCAACAGCGAGGAGCTGAGTTTCGCCAACTGCGAGCTTGTTGATCTTCAACCAGAATGAAACTGAGAAGTCTTTCTTGCCCTGGAGTTCGAGGTCACCGGCCTTCACACCGAAGCGTCTTTCCTTGAGGTCTACACCTTGTGAACCTGCACCGTCTGCTGCACGGCCGGTGTAAGCGAAGTCAACAACATCGCCTGCCATCACTTCGATATCAGCCTCTTTGCCATTGGCAGTAAGAGTATAGATTTCGGGAAGCGCACCAACGCCTTCGCCTGTAATCTGTACGAAGCTACCAAAGGTGAGAGTAGTAGTAGAAGCAACACCTTCAGCATCGCGAACCACACCTGTGAGGTGCAAGTCGTAGCTACCGGTTTCTGCAAGACCATCGCAAGTTACAGTGTGGCCTTCTCCGCTGAACACTTCTTTACCTGTAGTGGCGCTCACAAGCTTCCAAGTAGCGCTTTCGTGACGCGGGTCAATGTAAGACATATCAAAGCTTTCGTTGGGCTTGATAGTGTTCTTGCTGCACTGGATATTGTCATCGTAAACATAAGCAGGAGCGTCCATGTAGTTGCTCCAAGCGATTGCAGATTCTGACTTGTGGTCGAGAGCAACTGCGCTAACACCGATACGAACACGGTCGGCTGACTTCAAGTTCATGGGCACATTGTAAGCCAAAGCAGCCCAAGAAGTAGTGAAGCCCATCAACACAGGCTGCTGACCTTCTTGCTGTGCGTAAACTTTGAAGAACGCAGTCTTCACATCAAGGTTGTAGCAAGGCTCACCTGCGGGCTTGTTGTTAGGCATGTTGAAAATGATCTTAGCATCTACACCAAACTTGCTGTTAGAGAGAAGAGCTGAGCTAGCCACAATAGGAGTTGCGGGAGTAGCAGCAGCACCGCGTACGATAGAGAGCTCACCAAGATAGAGTTCCATATCCTTAGCATTTTGGAACTGGAGAGCGATGAGGGCTGCAGTTTTACCGTCCAACTCAGAGCCGACAGTAAATTGACGCTCTACCCAAACATCCTCATCAGCTTCGTCAGCTGAGGTAAGCACAGAATAGTTGCCAAGAGCAACTTTTTCATTGCCGAGAGCTGTGAACACCAACTTCACATCAGCAGCACCTTTCTTAAGCTTATAGCGGAAAGTTACTACGTCGCCGGCCTTCAAAGCATATTCTGTCTTGAAAAGGTGGAGATACTCGCTGCTGGTAGAACCAAATACGCGTACTGTAGAACCGCCCACGTAAGCTTCATCCCAAACAAACTCTGCATCGAGACCGCTAGCCACTACGTCTGTGCCAAGCAAAGTCTTTGTGAACCACCAACGCCATGTGGGCAAGTAGTCCTGTGAACCGATGTTGTACCATTCTTTGTCGTGCTGGCGAACACCGTTCCAATTGAAGTATTTACCGTTACCAAGGTTGAAGTAGGTGATGAAGGGCTCTTCGCTCAAGTCCCACTTCATCGCACTGCGTGCTGTCATGAATGTAGACATACCGTGGTAGGTAACGTTGTCTGCGTGGTACTTCATAGAGTTGGTAACAGCGGGAGTGTTAGCCGGGTTACGAGTACCGCCGGTGAACCAACGCTCTGTACGCAACTGGTAAGTGCGCTGCTTAACATCGGGCTCGCTACCCTTTTCGCCGCGGCTTTCCCAGAACATGTTTTCGCTGTGAGCGCCCCAAAGACCGATTGAGATAGGATACTTTTGGAGGAGAGGCCAGTTGTTTGTACCGGGCTCAGCACCTTGCATGTTCACACCAGCGTAGAGGTCGAGCGGATTACGACCAATATTTTTGGCGTAGTTTACAGAGTTGCTCAGCAAGCTTTCTCTGTTCCAGTTGTAGTTGAAGAACAAGTTGGCAGCCTCTTCGCCTGCGGCACCGAAAGTAGCATCGTTGTGTGTGCCAAGACCTTGGTCGAAGGTGATCATACCATTGTCATTGGTACCATCATACCATACGTTTTCAAACAATGGATTTTTTTGTCTTGCAAGCTTGGTCATCTCTTGGTGCAAGGGAATCAAGTCTTGCTGGATAGCGAAACCGCCACCAAACTCAGAGTTGTAGCCGATACCATCCACACCATAGTAGTGGTGGAAGTCCACGATCTTTTGTGCACCCACTTCTACCATCTCTTTAAGACAAGTTTCCCATGCGGGGAATTGGAAAAGTGAACCATAAGGGATACCGGCCACACCTGACACAGCTACACCATTCTTGTGAGCTACGTCGAGGAAGTTACCGGGTACGCGTCCGATACCTGCAGTCCAATTACCATAGTGGGTAACGTAGGGCCACATGTTGAACACTTCTGAATCATACACACCATCGGGCAAGGCATTGTTCTTAGTACCGTTGATGGGCACC
This sequence comes from Alloprevotella sp., assembly GCA_045636405.1. Taxonomy (GTDB): domain Bacteria; phylum Bacteroidota; class Bacteroidia; order Bacteroidales; family Bacteroidaceae; genus Alloprevotella. The sequence continues at coordinate 43,333 of JAZTXL010000003.1, read as the reverse complement.
CAGAACAAGAGTTTCTTGTCGTTGGTCTCGTTCAGGTCTGAACGCACCTGTGTGTTTACATTACGGAAACGCTCGCGGGGTTTTACGCGAGAGATGAAGAAGTTGTCATCGGCGTTAACCGCTTGACCCTTCTGCCAGGTCTTCATCATAGCACCATACTGGTCGCTACCATAACCCCATTCTACATAGCCTTCCTTAAACTCCTGAGCTGAAGCGCTGAGAGCTACGAAAGCCAGTCCGGCAAGAATAAGTTTTTTATTCTTCATAAAACTACTGTGAATAAATTGGTTAATAAAAAATATGTTTTTCAAAAAAGGGTTTGCTTAGGCTATATATATATTATGTGTAGTCTAGGGTACAAAGATAAATAAAAACCTATATACTCTTGCATTTTTATTACAGAAAAACATTTATTAAAGAATATTATATGCCTGCCACAAACTAAAGGGGAGCAAAAAGCCATGGCCTCTTGCTCCCCAACGCATCAATATATATTGTTCTTACACGCGGCGTGCCAGATAGCGGCGCACGGGCAGGTCGTAGAACTTAAGCAGCAGATAAGCCAGCACCAAGCAGCCGGTCACCACGAGCAATGCCTGGGGCCATGCCGAAGCCAGCGTGTAGCGTTCTTCCTTGATGAGGAAATCGTAGAAGAGGTACATGAAGGGATAGTGGATTACGTAGAGCGGATAGGACAGCTGTCCGAGCATGTCGCAAAGGGCTGAGGCTTTCTTGCCGCCTGCCAGACCCGATGCGCCCAACCACACGATGATGGGGAAAGCCACCACGAGGCAGAACAGCTCATAGACGCTGTTCAGGCACACCGGCGATTGGCCTTCGATATAAGGTACGGCAAAGAGGGCCACCAAGGCCAGGCTGCACCAAAGGAAGGCGCCGCGCACATAGAGGGGCTTGAAGTGGCGTGCCAATAGCATACCCAAAGCGAAGGGGAAGAGCATGCGCAGCATACCGCCGCCGAAGTTCACAGTATCTATGGTCCAGCCCACTCCCATAGAGCCGTAGCCCGACACGTTGGTCAGGGCAAACCAGGCCCATCCGAGGCCGGTGAGCGCCACTACCACGGCCAACAAAGTCTTATTGAGACGACGCAGCACAAGGACGTAGAGGATGTTGCCGATATACTCGAAGAAGAGCGACCAACTGGGGCCGTTCAGGGGGAACGCTTCGCCATTGCCGCGCACCTCGTAACCCATGCCGGGCAGAGCGGGAATCATGAAGCAAGCCAGCACCGCCGAGATGGCAATCCAATGGGGCGCCACGGCCTCGCCGCTCCAAGTCACTGCGCCTTGTATAAGGAAAGTAGTCACTCCGATGAGCACGCCGACAAGCAGCATGGGGTGCAGGCGAACAAGGCGGCGCTTGAAGAAGCCACCCAGGCTCATGGTGCGGAAGCGGTCGTCGTAGGCATAGCTGAGGACGAAGCCGGAGAGCATAAAGAAGAAGTCGACAGCCAGGTATCCGTGGTTGAAGGTACGGATGAGTCCGTCGCCTGCGCCGTTGGTGAGTTCGGCGAAAGAGAAGCCTTCAAACACATGGTAGATGACCACGAGCAATGCAGCCACGCCGCGCAAGCCGTCAAGCAAGTCGTAGTGGGGCTTGGTATCCAGGAATGTGGTGGTAGATGTAATATTTTTCATAGAGATATTTTATCGTTTGGTAAGACCTATTTTCAGATTCAACTTAAAGTAGTAGACATTGTTCTCGCGCTCCAGTTCGCCATACTTATCCTTCTCCATGCTGCCGCGCTCCAGGCGTGTGTGGTGGAAAAGGAAGTCGGCCAGGCGAGCACGCTCTCCGCCGGGGAAGACCACAAGGCGGCCGTCGGGATTCACAATCAGGCGATAGGCGGGCAAGTCTTCCACGCCGGTATAGATTTTGGCCGGGCGCATACCCGCAGCACAGGCCATGAGCAGCTGCTTGAGCTTGTACTCATAGAATCCGTGTTTCTCTATCAGCTCGCTCTTCACCTTGAGCGGGTTCATCTCGTTCATGCGCTGCACGAGTTCGTCCAGGCGGACCACATCTTCCATATAGGAGAGGCGCACCATCTCTGTGAGCAACCTGCCGAGGTGGAGGTCTATCATGGCGCAGTTGGCGCGGAACACCTTGTCGGCCACATTGCTATAGCGCAGCGAACTGCCCATCTCTTCGATGAGCCACATTCTGTCGCGCACGGTGGCCGCAGAGGTCAGGGCGTTCACCTTGGCAGCCATGGGGGTGGCAAAGCGCGCACCGGTCTGCTCCAACTTAAGATTGGCCAATCTTCCGCCATCGAGCACCTTGGTGGGGAAAGCCCCCACTCGCAACCATACGCCCACGGGCTGCAAGCCGGCAGCTGTGGCCAGCAGCAAATGGTTTTGCCCCTCGCCCGTTCCGGCTATGCTATAGATTTTGGCTTTGTCCAGAAAAGCCTCCTCGGCGTCGTCCACGAGCACCAGATTCTCGTCGTCGTTCTGGCGCAGCGCCTCGAAAAATCCGTTGGCTGCAGAGCGCCATTCCTCAATGTCCAGGCGCACTGTCTCGTCGCTGTCGCTGCTCTCAATGAGCACCTCGTTGCCCTCGCGGCGATAGCATTTCATCACCTTCTCTTCCTCGCGCATCACGGCCTCAAACTCCACACATTGCTCGGCGGCTTTGCCGTCGGCCATAGCCTCGGGCACGGACATATCCTCTACCAGGCGAAACAAAGCCAAAAGTTCGCCCAGGTCTCTTCTACTTACTGTAAACATACTTTTGATTTCATGCCTCCCTAAGGCGGCTGGCGTTTTTAAGATGCTTGCAAAGATAATATTTTCTTTTTAGAAATTCCGTAACGCGGCTTGTTACAACATGTAACATGGCTCGTTACAACATGTAACATGGCTTGTTACAACATGTAACGCGGCTCGTTACAACATGTAACATGGCTCGTTATATCGTATAACATGGCTTGTTACAAAAAGCCAAACTGAGGTGTACTGAAAAAAGTTGGCAGTTTAGGCTGCTCTGAAAGGAGGCGGCGCAAGAAGAGTTCTCACAAGAGCCAGAAAGCAGCGAGCGGCGCAGAGCGACAAAGAAAAAGCGGGCCGCACTCAACGTGCAACCCGCCCATATTGTGTGTCAGTTCGATGGATTATTTCACCAAGAACTTAGCAGTACGCATTACGTTCTGATACTGCATCTTCACGATGTAAGCACCGGGAGCAAGACCTTCGAGGTTCATGCTGCTGGGATTTTCGGAAGCGAACTTCACAAACTTACCATCAGCACTGTAAACCCAAGCCTTTTCTACGTTCTCGAGGTTGAGCACGCCGTCAGCGTAAGCAGCCTGAGAAACTTCGCTCTTCACTTGCTCGATGGCGTCAACAGTGCCACCCAAACCTTCGGGCTCTTCTGCTTCGCCTTGGTCGCGAGTGTCAACTACGACACGGCCGGGGTTAGAACCTTGAATCTCTACGCTGAAGTCGATAGAGTGGCCCTTAGCATAGTAACCCACGGGCTGGAACATACCGGCAAACCATGCGTCTGAGAAGACGATACGCAAGCGGCTGGGACCAGGTGTGGCATCTTCGGGAATCTTAAAGGTGTAGGTGCTACCGCTCAATTCGATTTCGGGGCTGCCTTCACGCACCTTTCCTGCGAAGAAGATACGCTCGCCTTCGGGGTCGGTGTCGGTCTTACCATTGGCAATTTCGCTGGCTGTACGCTCTACGGGAAGCGGTTTATCAAAGTCGCCTGAGCCGTTGAGGTCAATCCAACCGCCGGCAAAGCACCAACGCAAACCGTCAGGACCACCGCTGTCTGAATAGAGAGGACCATAAGTACTATCATAAGCCTTGAGATAGATAGAAACTGTTTGACCTTGCTTCACCTTGAGCACGTGGTCGAGAGCATCTACATACTGTGTGCCATCAAGTACACGGGTGTCAGAATGATAGTCGAGGTTCTGAACAGCGCCGCTGGTAGTTACGTCGGTGAGGTAACGGAGCGCGCGAGCACGGTCTACACCTTCGCTGTACTCATCCAACTCGCTCACGCCATAGTTGCCGTAAGTAACTTTTCTCTCGGGGAGATTGTTTGCATTGGCACGGGGAACCTTGAGCCACTGCACTTCTGAATAGGTCTTGAGGTCGGTAGAAACGGCACGCACACCGATGTAGGGCTCGTCTGTAGCATTAGCGAACTCAATGTTGGGAACAAGCGTAGCCCACTGTGTAGTGGTTCCCACTTGCTGCACAGCACCCTTCTCGCCTACCTTATAGAGCACTTCAAAGTGGTGGATGTTGGCCTCGTCGTTGTAAAGGAGGTCCCAAGCAGCGCGAGTCTTAGCCTGAGCTTCTACGTTCCAGTAGAGCTTCACAGCCATAGAAGACTTAGTCTCTTGCTTCACTTCAGCAGTGAGGTTGCTTACTTCGGCAGGAACTACCTTGCTGTTGTCGTTGATCTCAAGCTTACCAACATAGAGCTGATAGTCTTTGTTCTCGCCCTTCACGCGAAGACCGATACGCTCAACCACGTCGCCAGTGGCCAAACCGGGAACTTCAAGAGTCTTTTCTTCCCAAGTGGTACCGGCTACATTGCCTACGGGCACTTCAATCCATGCGTTGCTATCCTTCTTCTTAAGAATCACATAGAGGTTAGTGGCCTTCACATCCTTGATAGTCTTCACAGCCACCTTGGCATAAGGATTGCTACCGCTCACCTTCAAGTTGGTCTTGTAGAGGATGATGTCATTACCTGTAGAGTTAGACTTACCGGTAAGCTCGATACAAGAACCGCCTGTGTAAGCATCGAGGTGAGTGTAGTTCACTTCGATATTATTGGCAGTAGTGGTAGTACCGGTATTGTAAATGAGCCAGCGATAAGTGGGCACTACGTCTTGCGCACCCATGTTGTACCAGTTGCCGGCATAAGATTTCTTACCCTTGTAGAAATAGCGGTCGCCATTACCAAGTGTGAAGTAAGTTCCGAAGGGAAGATTGCCCTGGATAGCAGAACGCTCGGGAATCCACTCTGCCAAACCGGCAAAGGTTTCAAGAGCTTCAGCAGTAGCGGTACGCTCCCAGCTAAGATTCTGGTCGCTCACGACAGGACGAGAAGCGGGGTTACGATAACCGCCGGAGAATCCACGCTCAAGCAAGCGCTGATAGTTACCTTGGGTATCAAACTGGCCATCACCTGTGTTGTAGCTCATAAAGCGGCTCTGTCCGTGCTCGCCCCAAAGGCAAAGACCACATCTGTGAGCATCGCCGACGTCTACGCGATCCCAACCACGGCCGCTCATACCGGCAATCCAAACACCAGCGTAGAGACCATCGGTTGTACCCATAGCTTTCTCAGCTGCAAGCACTGAAGAACCCATACTGTAAGAGAAAGCACCTCCGGAGTAGTTGAGCATAGTGTCGTGGGTCTTACCATTTTCCTTAGTTCCGAAAAGGGCATCTGCATTGGCAGAAGTCAAGCTTGAAGATGCTGTATAGATAGCACTGTGGTAATTGTCAAAGCCTACTTCTTTTGCATAAACCCAAAGAGCCTTGTGGAAGTTGATAATATCTTCTTCTTGATAAGAGATATCTTCCCAGTTGTAGTTGATACCATCAGAACCAAAATACATCAAGCAGTTGATGAGCGGTTCTACCCACTTGAACTTACCCTTTGAATCCTTCTGGGTAATAAATGAGCTGTATTCGGCATCACCGCCGGCGTTCCAAGACTCGAAGAACTTGATACCGGACATGATGTCGGTTCCGTTACGGTGGGCAGCATCCACCCAAGCACCGGGCACAGAGAACACACCATGGTTCCAAGAGCCGAAGAGGTTGGTGTATTGCCACATAGAATAAACGTCGGCCAAGAACTTGCCTTCGGGATGACCTACAGAACCATCCTTACCCACATCCATAGGAATGTTCATAAAGAGGTTACGTGTCTCATAAGTCTTAGGAACGAGACGGTCGGCACGGCTCATAATTTCGGCACGACGAACGTGTGAACGGATAAACGCAAGGTCCTGGGCTTGAATACCCGCAGCCTCAAATTCGGCTTCAGTAGGATATCTGCGATTACCATCTTGCCAAACCTTGTAGAAAAGATTCAGAATATTCACATCGTTGAAGCCGGAGAAATCATAAATTTCACTGGTCGCTGAAGGTGAATACTCTTGTGCTTGTACAGGCACTCCAAACAAAGAGCATGCGAATACAAAACCTGCGATGTACTTTTTCTTCATACTGGTAATTTTTAAGATTATAGATTAGAAAATAAGGGTTTCTTAATACAGAAAAGATGTGCTCTGTGTCAACCACAGGAGCACATCTTTATAAGTTTAGTCTTAGAAGTTAGGTGCATCAACGTCCCACCACAAACGAGTAGCCTGAAGGTCAGGACCACCGAGAGTAGGAATACCGGATGCCTCTACAAGCTGCTGAACGATGGGATCGCTTGCGTTCCAAGGAATACGGCGAATCATTTCACCTTGTTCGATTGAGCCGTCGCCATCATCTGCATTCAATACGGGGAATACCTTAGGATAGCCGGTACGACGCATTTCTGTCCAAGCCTCAGTTGAGAGCGGGAAGAGTGCAAGGTATTTCTGAGTGATAATCTTCTCAAGCTTGGTTTCTTGATCGTCACCATCATTCCACTTCACACCTATCTTGGTAACGCTTTCCCAGTCTTCACCATCTCCGGAAGCCTCAACCTGAGTGTAAGGCAAAGCCTCTTCGAGGTTCATGTACTCATCCAATGCAGCATTATATTCATATGCACCCATCATAGGTTCGTCGAGGTAGGCGTTCTTGAGACCTTCTTCATAGAAATACTGAGCTTCGCCACCCATATTCCAACCACGAAGCGCACCTTCTGCACGGAGGAAGTTAACTTCTGCCAACTTCACAAGGTAGAGAGGAGCCATTGCAATCGCACTTGAGTTTACGCTAGAGAAAGCTGCTAAGGGGTTCAAAGGATAGTTCTGACCATCGGGCATCAAACGACCGGCGCGGAGACCTACAATCTTGCTGTGTGCAGGAAGTTCTTCGCCTGTAGCTTCGTTGATGATAGGTTGTGAGTTTTTAGCAACTACATACTTTGTGTATGGGTGGTTCAACGACATCAACAAGCTCTCGAACGAAGCGCAGAGACGAAGGTCACTCCAAGAGTTGCAGATATCAACATATGGATGTGTGAAACCAGAAACCATAGGATAGAGAGCGTGTTGTTGATCTACAGTTTCAATTACACCAGAGGCTACAGCTTCTTCTGCCCACTGCTTAGCAGTTTCGGGTTCTACCTTCACCATGTGCAAAGCCATACGGAGCTTCAAAGAGTTGGCCAAACGGATGTAGCTATCCAATGACCAGTCGCCGGTAAACATTGCACGGCTGGTGGTGCAGTAGCGAGTCATTACCTTCTGGAATTCCTTCTTGTATTCAGGAGAACGGTTTTCCTCATAGTATTTCAAGCAGGCTACGATGGTATCCAAGTTTTCCTTCACACCATAATAGATAGTCTTGAGGTCATTGTATTCAGTAGGTTCTTCTGAGTTCATCTTGTCTTCCAAGTAAGTGTAAGGACCGGAGAGGTCAGCACGTTCTTGAGCAGACACGCAGTAGTAGAGCAAGTTGATAGCCTTGAACTCAGGGATGGTGTCGATGATGGGGTGGTTGAGCAAAGGCATCAACGCATTCTTCACCATGGTGTAAGAACCGAGGGGGTCGCCATTGAAGTCTTCAGACACGTTGTAGGTTGAAGTCAAGGTACCATACATAAAGTCCTTGTGGTGTACCACCATGTATTGTGCATAGCCGTCGGGACCGAGGCTGAACTGACGCTGGTAAGCGTGGGCACCGGGAACGTCACCGTTCTTAGCACCGCGCAAGCAGTATTGTCCGGTGAGACTCTGACCCAACATCTTCATCTTATTAAGAGTATCAATCGCATGCTTCAACTCTTCAATAGTAATCTCGCGACGGTAATCAATGGAGTCTACATTACCATGGTGCACTGTAGCATCAATCGTTGTCTGATTGGCTCCCAATTCAGCACCGGGATCATCGTAGTCCAAGCAAGACTGGACTCCCAAAGTAGTCACAGCCAACATACTTGCAAATAATATTTTTTTCATAATAGAATGTAGTTTTTAGAAGTTGAGTTTAAGGTTTACACCGAAGGAACGAGAAGAGGGCACGTTGAACATGTCGATACCACCCAAACCATTGGCTGTTGATACAGAAATATCGGGATCAACGGGTGCATCCTTATAGATAAAGAAGAGGTTACGTCCGATTACAGAGAGGCTGAGGTTCTTACCTTCGCCAAGAAGATCGCGGAAGGTATAGCCCAAAGAAACTTCGCGCAAGCGGAAGTTGGTACCGCTGTAAATATAGCTAGATGCATCGCTGCTACCTACTGTAGAATAGTAGTCTTCTACAGAAACAAGGTCACGGCCTTCGTTGATGTACATTGCGTGACGGCCATCAGCTGTGTAAAGTCCCAATTTCTCAGATTTAGCACGAGCATCGCCTGTACGCTTTGATACACCGAAACGATCGAGATAAGCTTCTGTCAGAGAAATAACCTTACCACCGATACGACCATTGATCAAGATGTAAAGGTTGAAGTCTTTGTAACGGAAATTGTTTGACCAAGAGAGCTGATAGTCTGCATTCATATTGCCGGCATACTTACCAAACTTCTTACCCTTTTCAGCTTTCACTTTACCGGCTTGAGTGATGTACATCAAGTTTCCGTTGATAGCGGGCTTACCAGTACCCTCAGCGATGTAGATATCACCAGCCTTGTGAATGAGTTGACCATTGTTATCATACACATTTTCTTTCCAACGAGCGAAGTCTGTCACGTAGATGTCTCCATAAGCATCGCCTTCGTTGTAGCGTACTTGTATCTTACCTTGAGCAATATCTTGAACCATTTCTTTGCTTTGACCATATTTATCTGTATAAGTCTTTTCAATCTTGTTGTGATTGTAAGAGAAGTTTACATTGGTCTTCCAACCCCAGTTACGGTTGATGGTCCAGTTGTAACCTACAGACAATTCTACACCTTGGTTGCGAATCACACCTGAGTTCACAGGTTGAGTCTTACCATTCAAACCTGAAATATTGAGGTAAGAATTGTGCATGGCAGAATTGTAGTAAGTAATGTCGAGGTTCAAAGCATTGTGGAAGAACTGAGATTCCAAACCTGTTTCAAAAGATTTTGTCTTTTCAGGGATAGGCAAGAATGAGTTGTAAGAGCCTGAAGTAACAGAACCTGTTACAAAATTTTCGCTTACAGCGTTGAATACAGCATTAGGAATAGAGTTACCTACTTCTGAGTAGCTGATGCGATACTTAGCATAGCTTACCCATTCAGGTAATTGAAAGAGTGATGTCAAGATGGCGTTCGCACCAAAGCCGAAGTAGCCATAGTTGTCATCTACACCTAGATATTCAAACTGCTTGAAGGCACGATACCAGTCGCGGCGATAAGAACCATCGATGTAGATCATATCCTTCCAGCCCAACTGAGCAGTGAACAAAGCAGCCTTATCCCAGTTGCTGCTCTTACCCTTAGTAGTTTTAGCATTAGCACCAGCATCAGGAGAGAAGTAGTTGACTACAGAAGAGATACCAGTTTTCATATCATTTTGCCAAATAGGTATTGTAGCACTACCTAAATATGTATTATGGCTTTGGCCGGTGATAGTGTGGCCTACCCAACCTGCTGTTGCTGAAACGCTCCAGTCATCTTTGAAAGTTTTGTTGTAGCTTAACAAGTAGTCAGTATAGATTTCGTTGCTACGGCTATCACCAAGGCTATAAGTACCATAGCGATACATATCTGAAGGTCCCCAAGTGGTAGCATAGCGACGACTTTCTTCATTGAACTTGGTGTGATCAATAGAAACACGTGCTTGGAATGCCAAACCATCGTAGATGTCTACACGACCTTGGAACTTAGCAGAGAAACGGTCTTCACGTTGAGTGCTTCTGTTTTGCTTAGCCAACCAGTAAGGGTTGTTACGCATAGCATCTTGGTATACCCACTGTTGCATCGGGCCTGTCAATTCGGCACGGCCCCAAGCTTCAACAAATCCACCTTGGCCATTTGATACATAATATCTGTCACCTCCTTTTTGACCGGTCACATCTCCCCATTCGTCGTATAAGTTTTCGTAACCGCTTGACATCCAAGTACCATTGGCTACGTAGTTATCCTTATAGTAAGCCAAATCTACGTCACGAGGCATTGTGTAGAGGTCGTAGACGGGATTACCAACGGAACCACCTGACACACGGTTATTAGTCTTAGTCTGCAAGTAATCAGCGCTCACATCAATGTGTACACGGTCCCACAAGTGGTAGCTTTGACGGAAGGCAAACGTGTTACGATTATAGTTGTTCGCCTCTATCATACCCAAAGAGTGGGCGTTAGAGAATGACACGTATGACTGAACTTTTTCTGTACCACCAGACACTGATACTGAGTTATTGGTATTAACACCGGTTCTATAGAAATCTGCAATATCATCTGCTGCATAATTGCGCAAGCGGAGCGTATTGACAGAACCAGCCTTAAATTGCTGATCAGAAAGAGCTACGTCAAGTGTGTACTTGCCTTTTCCATCCAACTTTGCACCCCAGCTGTCTGAGCCAAACACTCTATCACCGAGTGCGTTAGTACGCACACCACCATAGCGGTTCTGAAGTTCGGGAGTGAGGAGCGGAGAGTCGAAAGTTACGTTAGAGTTGAACGTAACACCGATCTTACCTTCCTTACCTTTCTTGGTAGTAATCATAATCACACCATTGGCTGCGGCTGAACCATAGAGAGCTGCGGCATTCGCACCCTTCAATACGTTCATAGACTCGATGTCGTCGGGGTTAATCATAGACAAGGGGTCAGAACCCTCAGATGCTGATGAGTAAGTAATATTAGAAGCATCACCAATCTGTCCACGAGTATTGTTTGTCATAGGAATACCGTCCACTACGATAAGCGGTTGGTTGCTTCCCAAGATAGACTTGTTACCGCGGAGCACAATCTTAGAAGCACCACCGGCACCACCAGCAGACGGGGTGATAGTTACACCGGAGATTTTACCTTCCATAGAGTTTACGAGGTTGGCATCCTGAACCTTCATAAGTTCGTCAGCCTTAATCTGTTGGGTTGCATAAGTCAATGACTTTTCCTTACGAACGATACCCATGGCTGTTACCACGGCTTCATTAAAGGTATTAGCCATTTCTTTCAAAGTTACGTCAAGCGCGCCACCAGTCCATTTGATGTCTTGCTTTTCATAGCCTACGAGTTGCACGCGTACTGTTGAGCCGGCCTTTACTCCTTTCAGGGCATAAGAACCATCTACATCTGTGGTAGCATTGATTTGCGTACCAACAACATACACCACGGCGCCGATAAGAGGTTCTCCGGTTTCGGATTTTACCACGCCTTTTACAACTCCACTCTGCTGCACAGCCATAGATTCGGCGTGCGCTGTCATAGGTATCGCCGAAAGGGGAACGCCAATGAGCGTTGCAGCCAATAGGGACATACCAACTTGCTTAATGGATTCTAATCTCATTTGGTATTAGTTTTAAGAGAAGCCGGGTTACCGCCTTTAAGAGATTGGCTTCCTTAAATCTCTCTGCGGGGTTTTAAATTTATAATCAAACACTTAAGCTATACACAATGTCCCGCAAGAGCCCTATTATCTTAGTCTCAAGCGGTTCGTCGGTATAGTTTACAGCGCAAATATATTAAGTTTTTTTCTTTCGCTCTAACATTTTCTGCATATTTTTTGTATTCCAACGTCAAGAAAATATTTTTTGAAAGTAGCTTTTGCAGAAGAGCAGGCGCTGCTTTATAAAAATTCCACCTTATATATTTTGCCCTTTCCTACCCTTGTTGTAACTTCGCACGCAAATACACATTTATATTATATGATGACAGCCAATGAAATACGCGAATCGTACAAACGATTCTTTGAACAGCAGGGTCACCTCATCGTTCCTTCCGCTCCGATGGTCATTAAGGACGACCCCACTTTGATGTTTACCAATGCCGGTATGAACCAATTCAAGGACATCATACTGGGCAACCGCGAGCCCAAAAGCCGCCGACAGGCAGACTCTCAAAAGTGTCTGCGCGTAAGCGGTAAGCACAACGACTTAGAAGAGGTGGGCCGCGATACATACCACCACACCATGTTTGAGATGTTGGGCAACTGGAGTTTTGGCGACTACTTCAAGAAAGAAGCCATCACCTGGGCTTACCAATACTTGGTCGACGTTTTGAAAATCAATCCCAAAGATCTCTATGTTACTGTTTTCGAAGGCTCTGCCGAGGATGGCATCAGCCGCGATGATGAAGCTGCAGAAATCTGGGCTCAATACTTCCCTGCCGACCACATTATCAACGGCAACAAGAAGGACAATTTCTGGGAGATGGGCGATACAGGCCCCTGCGGTCCTTGTTCTGAGATTCACATAGATGGTCGCAGTGAAGAAGAAAAGGCCGCCGTGCCAGGTGCTTCGCTTGTGAACAAAGACAATCCTCAGGTGATTGAGATTTGGAACCTTGTGTTCATGCAATACAACCGCAAGGCCGACGGCTCTTTGGAATCGCTCCCCGCCAAGGTTATCGACACAGGTATGGGCTTTGAGCGCTTGGTTCGTGTATTGCAGGGCAAGAACTCCAACTACGACACCGACGTATTCCAGCCCATCATCAAAAAGATTGGCGAGCTCAGCGGGTTCGAATATGGCAAGAACGAAGATGTGGACATCGCCATGCGTGTTATCGCCGACCATTTGCGCGCCATTTCTTTCTCTATCGCCGACGGCCAATTGCCCTCTAACGCAAAAGCCGGCTACGTGATTCGCCGCATCTTGCGCCGCGCCGTACGCTACGCTTACACTTTCCTCGGCCAGCGCGAAGCCTTTATGTATAAGTTGCTCCCCACCCTCGTTGCCGAGATGGGCGGAGCCTACCCTGAGTTGCCAGCACAACAAACACTCATCAGCCGCGTGATGCAAGAGGAAGAAGAATCCTTCCTTCGCACTTTGGCCACGGGCATCAATCTCTTGGAAAGCGTCATTGCTGAGACTAAGGAAGCCGGCAAGTCTGTACTTGACGGACAGAAAGCCTTTACCCTCTTCGACACTTACGGATTCCCCCTCGACCTCACTCAGCTCATTTGCAGCGAGCAGGGATTGACTGTAGACGAGGCGGTGTTCAACGCCGAGATGCAGAAGCAGAAAGACCGCGCCCGCAACGCTGCTGCCGTTGAGACTGACGACTGGGTGGTGCTTGCTGAAGGAGAAACCGAATTTAAGGGCTGGGATTTCACAGAGCATTCTTGCCGCATCCTGCGCTACCGCCGCGTACAACAGAAGAAGCAAACTTACTATGAATTGGTGCTCGACACCACTCCCTTCTATGCCGAGATGGGTGGTCAAGTGGGCGACAAGGGCGTGCTTTGCAACGAAGAAGAGACCATCGAAATCTTCGACACCAAGCGCGAGAATAACCTCCCCATCCACTTAACCAAAACGCTTCCCCAAAATCCGCAAGCCGAATTCATGGCCTGTGTAGATACAGACGCTCGCCGTGCCTGCGAGGCTAACCATACCGCTACCCACTTGCTTGACCAGGCGCTCCGCGAGGTTCTTGGCACCCACGTAGAGCAGAAGGGCTCGCTCGTTACTCCCGAGTCGCTCCGCTTCGACTTCTCTCACTTCCAGAAAGTGACCGACGAGGAGTTGCGCCAAGTGCAGCGCATCGTCAATGAGCGCATCCGCGAGAACATCCCCATGCAAGACCACCGCGACTTGCCCATTGAAGAAGCCAAAAAGCTCGGAGCCATCGCCCTCTTCGGCGAGAAGTATGGCGACCGCGTTCGCGTGGTACAATTTGGCAACAGCGTAGAATTCTGCGGTGGCTGCCACGCCAAGAGCACAGGCTGCATCGGCCTCATCCGCATCATGAGCGAGAGCAGTGTAGCTGCCGGCGTTCGCCGCATCGAAGCCATCACCGGCCGTGCTGCTGAAGAGAGCATCTATGCAGAGGAAGACGTATTGCGCGGACTGAAAGCCTTCTTCAACAACGCCAAGGACCTCACCGCTGCCATCAAGAAGAACATCGAGGAGAACTCCGACCTGCAAAAGCAAGTTGACAACTTCATGAAGGAGCGCGTGGCTGCATTGCGCGAGCGCATGGTAGCAGCCGCAGTTGAGAAGGACGGAGTGAAGGTTATTCACCACGTGGTGCCCATGCCTATCCGCCCCGAAGCTGTCAAAGATTTGGCTTTCCAAATCGGCGGAGCGTTGCCTCAAAACATGCTCTGCGTAATAGGCAGCAGCTTCGACGGTAAACCCTTGCTCACTGTGATGCTCAGCAAGAATCTCATCGACGAACGCGGATGGCACGCCGGAAACTTCGTACGCGAAGCTGCCAAGCTCATCCAAGGCGGCGGAGGAGGTGCACCTCACTTTGCAACAGCCGGCGGAAAGAACGTAGATGGCCTTGAAGCCGCAGTAGAAAAAGTAATAGAACTGGCCGGACTTTAAGCTTTATCATTCTTAAAGCCACGGAGGCTATAAATTCTTCGGAGGCTCGCAGGAAAAACCAGGTAAGACCTAGGAAAAACTGCGAGCCTCCGAGTTTTTCCTAGAAAGCACCGAAGAAAAGCCTTGTGCCAAAAACAGAATTAGCGAGAAGCCCCCGGGGGCTTCTCGCTAATTGTATATTGTTTAAGAAAAAGAGTCTAAGCTGCCGCTGCACCTGCACAAGCCCATCAGAAGCTTGTTATGAAGAAAAAGTCGGCCAATGGATTTTGTAACAAGCCATGTTACGAAGTGTAACATCCCATGTTACGAAGTGTAACGAGCCATGTTACTACTTGTAACGAGCCGCGTTACAAAAACTTTGCGCCGCCGAAGAAGGCATCCATGCCTTCTTCCAAGCACTCTGCCCCACCTTATTTCGGCAGATATTCCAGCAATTGTCTCAACGAAGCCTCGTCCGTCCAGCTCCACCAACGGTCGGCCATCAAACTCTTGAAGGCCTGTTTCATATCAGGGCGCACCACTTTCTTAAACTTACTTTCAACGGCCGGCACCACAGTACCCTTCACGATGAAGTAATATTTATCCTTCAAGGGATAGCCTTTGGCGTCGCCGTGCTTGTCGCTGTCCAATTCGAGGAACAAGCCCAGGTCTTGAATCTGGAAGTAAGGCAAGCGGTCGCCACCCCAGGTTTCGTCTTCATAGCGCTTACGGTCGATGGTGGTCACGCAGACCAAGAAGTTGTAGTCCTTCGATGCCACCACGCGCCCCATCATGCTGTCCACCTTCATGTATTTCACAGAGTCGAACTCCACGCCGAGCAGATTTTTGGTGTAGGCCTGCAACACTTTGCCGTCTTGTATAAAACAGAGTGCCGCATTCTTGTAGAGGATATTGGCTTTGGCCTTTACATAGCGCCCAAAAGGCTGGAGTACCTTGGCATCCTTAAACTCGGGATATACAAATATGGTCTTGCTGCGCTTGTCTTCTTTCTGCTGCTGCGCCATCATCTGCGGAACTACTGCGAGCAGGAGCAGAAATAGGAATATTAGTTTCTTCATATATACATATATTTATATAAGGCTACGAAGAGCCCATCTGTTTGTCTCTGCAAAATAAGTAAAAACAAAAGAAACAGCCGCCATGCCAACCCGAAATAAATGTTAATCCTGGAATTTCTTCCACACATGTTGCTTGAAAACAAAAGCGGATGGCAATTTCTTGCCACCCGTCTGTATATTGTATTGATTATGGATTTAGAACATGTAAGACACGCCGAGCGTGAAGTTACCATTGCGGTTTTTATCTTCGTCATAGAGTTTCATCAAACCGAAGTCGTAACCGATGTGCACTTGGTATTTCTGCATGAACTCAACACCGGCACGGAGGCCAAGACCCATATCGAAACGCTTGGCCTCATCGTCGCCAAAGAAGTCACCAAGTTCTTCACCATCAAACTTCCATTTACCGGCCACACCAATACCGAAGTAAGGACCAAACTCACCAAAGGCAGAAATATTATCAGTGAGACCCATGCGATAACCGAAGTGAACAGGGATTTCAACATATCCGGCTGAGATTTTAAGGTCGTCTTCCTTAGCACCCTTATGGCTATAACCAAGACCGACACCCAAGTACATATCTTCAGTAAAGTTGTACTCTCCGCGAACTCCTACATTGAAACCCATCTTGGAATCCATATCTGACTTAGTGATGGTGCTCACATTCATACCAAACGTAGCACCCCAACGGAAACCTTGTTCTACCTGTGCCGAAGCAGCCATCACACCGCACATCATAAAAGCGGCAACTAATAAACTTCTTAATTTCATAATATAAAGAATTAAGTTAATAATGTCCCCTCTCCTATTTTCAGAGATTGGGAAAACAATTCACACCACAAATATAGGGATTATAAATAAGTATACAAAGAAATACCAAACTTTTTAATCCAATCCTCTGAGCCACATCGGAAAAACTTTGAGAGTATCTTTTTGTGGTCCGTAATATTATCCGTAATTTTGCACCTGAAAAAAACTATTGCCTCTAACATACACATTATATTATATATGGAGTGGTTTTTTAATATCCTCAAGGACCCGGCTTCCATAGCCCACATCATGATTCTCTACGCTGTAGTGATCAGCCTCGGTGTGAAGTTGGGCCGCATTAAGTTTGGCGGAGTAGCACTAGGTGTTACCTTCGTATTGTTTGCAGGCATCGTGGCCGGCCACATCTTTACCCAGTTTGGCATAGACCACGTAGCCCAAAAGCCCATCATCGACCTAGTGAAAGAACTAGGTTTGATTCTCTTTGTCTACTGCATCGGCTTGCAAGTAGGTCCCAGTTTCTTCGCCACCTTCAAGCAAGGCGGTCTCGGAATGAACCTCTTGACCGTGGGCCTCGTTCTGCTCAACGTGCTGGTAATGCTGGGGCTCTATTTCCTCTGCTTTGACACCAGCAACCCCAACAACTTGCCGATGATGGTCGGCGTAATGTACGGTGCTGTAACCAATACGCCCGGTCTTGGAGCCGCCAACGGCGTGCTGCCCACTATTTTCGGAGACGGAGAAGTACCCGCCATCGCCAACGGTTATGCCTGCGCTTATCCCTTGGGCGTTGTCGGCATCATCCTGGCCACCATAGCGCTGCGCTACCTCTGCCGCATCAATTTGGAAAAGGAGCAGGAACAAATACGCCTTGATAAAGAAAGCAACCCCCATGCTACGCCGAAACACCTCGTTATCCGAGTGACCAACAAAGTGGTAGTAGGTCGTACCCTTGAAGAGCTGCACTCCTTCCTTAAGCGCGAGTTCGTAGTGTCGCGCATCATCCACAACGGCGAGTTCTTCATCCCGAACGGAAAGACCAAACTGGAGTTGAATATGGAGATCCACGTGGTGTGCGCTGAGACCGACGCCGAACCAATCTCTGTGTTGATAGGCGAGGCTTTGGACCGCGATTGGAAAAATGATTTTGACAAGACTAAATATGTATCTCGCCGCTTGGTAGTGACTCGCCCGGAGATAAATGGTAAGACACTCGGACAGCTTCACTTCAGCAGCATCTACGGCGTCAATGTCACCCGCATCACCCGTAACGGCATGGAACTTTTTGCCGACCGCAACTTGCGCTTGCAAGTGGGCGACCGCATCCTGGTGACCGGTTCCGAAGAAAACATTGAGCACTTCAAGAGCGCCATCGGTGCCCACTTGAAGCACCTCGACCATCCCAACGTCGGCGCCATCTTCTTCGGTATCTTCCTGGGTATTGTGCTTGGTCAGATACCTATCCCCATCCCCGGCGTAGCGATTCCTGTGAAATTAGGTTTGGCCGGCGGTCCTCTGGTAGTGGCCATCATCATCGGCGCCTTTGGTTATCGCTATAAGATTAACACCTACACATCCACCTCGGCCAATCTGATGCTCCGCGAAGTGGGCCTCATCCTTTTCTTGGCCAGTGTCGGCATCCAGGCCGGTGCTACGTTCTGGAAAACTGTGACCGAGGGCGACGGACTCACTTACGTGTGGACCGGTTTCCTTATCACCACCATCCCCATCCTCATCATCGGACTGATTGGTCGCCTGAAGATGAAGCTCAACTACTTCACGCTGATGGGTCTCATTGCCGGATCGAACACAGACCCTCCTGCGCTGGCTTTTGCCAACCAAACTGCGGGCAACGACACGCCGGCAGTAGGCTATTCTACAGTATATCCGTTGGCAATGTTCTTACGTATCCTTGTTGCACAGTTGGTGCTGCTCTTCTTCTGTACACCTACGGCATGATGCGTATTACCTTATAAAAATCCTATCATTGCGAGCCCGAGCTTTGCCACTTTGCGAAGCTCCGGGTTCGCAAACTTTTTCTCCTACAGATGGCAGAACAGAACCTGAAGACCAAAACCACCAAAGGCCTGTTTTGGGGCGGCATTAGCAACGGCGGACAGCAGTTGCTCAATCTTGTCTTTGGCATTTTCCTGGCTCGTCTGCTCACCCCCTCCGACTACGGATTGGTGGGTATGCTGGCCATTTTTTCTTTGATAGCCACCGCCTTGCAAGAGAGTGGTTTTATCTCAGCCCTCAACCGCAAGCAAGACATCACACAAGCCGACTACAACGCCGTCTTTTGGTTCAACGTCTTCATGGGCCTCTCCGCCTATGCCGTACTCTTTTTCTGCGCGCCCCTCATAGCTGCCTGGTTTCACCAGCCTATACTTGTACCGCTGGCGCGCCTTTCGTTTCTGAGTTTTGTCTTTTCTTGCTTCGGAACTACTCCAAGAGCTTATCTCTTCCGCCACTTGAAGGTGAAAGAGACGGCCTACATGACGCTCATCGCCCTTACGGTTTCGGGAGTGGTAGGCATTATCCTCGCTTGGCAAGGCTTTGCCTATTGGGGTATAGCCATTCAGAACCTCACCTTCTGTTTGCTGCTCACCGTGCTGAGTTGGTATTACTCCGGCTGGCGTCCTTCTTGGAAAATAGACTTCAGTCCCTTGCGCAGCATGATAGGCTTCAGCGTGAAGTTGCTCCTCACCAACATCTTCATGCACATCAACAACAACATTTTCTCCATCTTCCTCGGACGCTGGTATGGCGACCGCGCATTGGGCTACTACAACCAAGCTAACAAGTGGACCGGTATCGGCTACAGCACATTGACCGGCATGGTGTGGAACGTCACCCAGCCAGTCTTCGCCCGCATTGCCGACGACCGCCAGCAGATGCAGCGAGCCTTCCGCAAGATGTTGCGCTTCACAGCCTTTCTGGCCTGCCCCTGCATGTTTGGTTTGGCGCTGATAGCCCCTGAGTTCATCACCATAGCCATTACCGAGAAGTGGCTGCCCAGCGCCCAGTTGATGCAGATACTTTGCATCGGCGGCGCCTTCGTTCCCGTAGCTTCGCTCTATGCCAACTTCCTTGTGAGCCAAGGCAAGAGCAACATCTATATGTACAACACCATCGGCCTTTGCCTTGTGCAGTTGCTGCTGCTCTATGTGCTCTACCCCTACGGCATCCATACGATGGTCGTGGCCTACGTGGTGCTCAACCTACTATGGCTCCCCGTATGGCACACCTTCACTGCTCGTCTGATAGGCGTTTCTTTCTTCCGCGCGGTGACCGACGTGGCTCCCTTTGTCCTTATCGCTGCTCTCGCCATGGGCGGCGCATGGTGGGCCGCTGCATTCGTGGAAAACATCGTGGCTGCGCTACTGATCAAGATTGCTGTGGCCGCCGTGCTCTATGTGGGAATGATGAAGTTGTGCAAGGCCGTCATCCTCGAAGAGTGTTTGGATTTTTTGCTGCGTCGCACCAAAAAGCAATAACCCCCTTTTCACCTACGAATATTGTGTCGAAAAAAATTGGCACAGCTATTGCTATTTTACAGACAAGGGGGTGGCGTAAACCCTCTTACCCAAGTATTCACTATTAACAGTTTTATAAGACATGATGTATTGGATTATTTTTGGTGGCATCGCACTGATGAGCTACCTGGTGCAAGCCAACTTGCAAAGTAAGTTTAAGAAATACTCAAAAGAGCCGCTTGGCAGCGGTCTCAGCGGCAGAGAAGTGGCAGAGAAGATGTTGCGCGACAACGGCATCTACGATGTGCGCGTCATCTCTACTCCCGGACAGCTCACCGACCACTATAACCCGATGGACAAGACCGTCAACTTGAGCGATGGCGTCTACAACAGCCGCTCCGTAGCTGCTGCCGCCGTAGCTGCCCACGAGTGTGGACACGCCGTACAACATGCCGTGGCTTATGGTCCGCTGAAGATGCGTTCTTCGCTTGTGCCCGTCGTTTCTTTCGCCTCCAACTGGATACCCTGGCTTTTAATTGGTGGCATGTTACTCATCAACGTATTCCCACAACTGTTGTTCTTAGGAATCATTCTCTTCGCTTCGACCACAGTGTTCAGTTTCGTAACACTCCCCGTTGAAGTAGACGCCAGTCGCCGCGCTACGGCTTGGTTGGAACACGCCGGCATCACCAGCCCCACCGACCACCGCATGGCCACAGATGCCTTGCACGCTGCGGCCTACACCTACGTAGCAGCAGCCCTTGGTTCGCTGGCCACACTCTTCTACTACGTGCTTATCTTCTTTCGCGCCACGAGCGACGAGTAATTACATACACACAAAACTAAACATCATTATCGCCCCACCGGCTCTGAGTTTCTACTTAGAGCCGGTTTTTGTTTTTTGACAGAGCAAGCGCTGCCACATTGTCATTCTGCCAAAATTTCATGCCGCTCGTTTCGCAGCCAAAGAAGGGTGGCAGGAGTATCTGCAAAACGCCCTGTTTATCGGCCCTCTTGAGGGGCATTTCTTAGTAAAGACCTAGGAAAAACTCGTAGCTTTCTAGGAAAAATTCGGAGGCTCGCAGTTTTTCCTGCGAGCCTCCGAAGAAATGAGAGTCAAAATTTAGCTTTCAGAAAGTAAAATACTGCCTCTTTATGAGCATGACAAAAAGTCAGTATTTCTTAAATTTTTACATGCGCACATGAACAATTCCGCTGGGCAAACCACGGATAATTTCCACAGTGGGAGGCACGTCGTACAAGGCGCGGCTGGACACCTCGCAATCAACGGGAACATACACGCGCTTCAAGCGAGGACAGTTTTCTATCGCATAGTCTTCCAAGCGCTTAGTGCCTTCGGGGAAGATAATTTCTTCTACACTCATCTGGTTGTAGATGGTGTTTTTAGAAACCACCTCCATCGGCATGAGTTCGACAATGGTCATGGCCGA
This sequence comes from Alloprevotella sp., assembly GCA_045636405.1. Classification (GTDB taxonomy): domain Bacteria; phylum Bacteroidota; class Bacteroidia; order Bacteroidales; family Bacteroidaceae; genus Alloprevotella. The sequence continues at coordinate 22,010 of JAZTXL010000003.1, read as the reverse complement.
AGGAACATAGTGGAGCTGCGGATAACCGCCATTGCGCAAATAAACAACGCCCTTGTGGCTCATGAGTACGGGGTTGGCCTCGTCCACATGAACGGCTTCCACTCGTGCACCATGCTGCACCAATCCGACAGGCGACTCGCCGAGCGTCTCAATGTTGCTGCCGAGATAAATCTCTGTAATGTTAGAGGGCAATGGAGAGAGGGGATTGAAAGAGTTGATTACAAATCCTCCCACACTGTAAGGCACTGTCAAGATGTTGCCTTCGGCATGCTTCACTTCGCGGAGGTTCAACTTGGTGGTATAGAAGTGATAAACGCCGGTCTCGTCTTCAAAGAAGTCGGTGTCTGCCTGGAACGGGATTAGATGGGTATAGGTGGAAGGAGTGCCCATAGAGTAGCCACTGCTGTTGGTGGGGTCGCTCACAATCCATTGTGTTCCTGCTACCACATACACCCATGCATGACCGCCAAGGGGATCGAGCATACCATTGACAATGGTGGCGGGGATGCCTTGTGTGTGGCACATCACGGTGAGCAGGTTTGAGTAACCCTGGCAAACACCCTTCTTGTTTTTGAATACGGGGTAGGCTCTGTTGTCGCCCTGACCATACTTCACATTCTTAGACACCCAGGAGAAGATGCCCTGATACTTCTTGACATCTGTTCTCTGATTCCCCACCAACTCATCGGTGAAGGCTTTGATTTCGGCATACTCCTCGTCGGTGATTTCCACAGAGCCGAGGGTGGTCATCACTTCTGAGCCGGCTGCTTTGAAAAGATCTCTTAGATTTTCTGCCGGAGTGCCATTCAGTTTTTTGGCGCCATCGGGCACGGGAAAATAGTTTTTGAGCTGCAGCTCGGGCACGCCATTGTCGAACCCGGCATCGTTCATCAGCTCCTCGGTGTCGTTGCTACAAGCTGCAAACACGCCTAACGAGAGGCACAAGGCCACGTTGAGGTAAAGTTTTTTCATATAAACACTATTTTAATTATTGTATTTTTCTACGGACAAAAATAACATTTCTTTCTGAGACAATGCCATATAGCTTTCTGTTTAACATCTTTTAGTAGCAAAAAAACTTTGTCTTGCCGAAAACACGCTGAGATTTACACTGCGATTTATTGGAAGATTTTAAGGCCATCCGCAATAAATTTGTAAATTTGCTACGGAAATAAGTCAGGCGGCTACGTTCGCTTTTCCGGCTACGGACAACCGGCGGTAAGCTTGCCAACAAAGTTCCACCTTTAGAAAATCCTTTAAAGCCATCCTGCAATGCCACTCAATCCTAACAAAGACCTGAAAATGTACTACTCCATCGGAGAAGTAGCCGCCATCTTCAACGTCAACGAGACGTTGCTCCGCTTCTGGGAGAAGGAGTTTCCACAAATCAAACCCAAGAAGATAGGTCGCAACATCCGCCAATACACCAAGGAGGACATTGAGCAGATACGCGTCATCTACAACCTGGTGAAGGTGCGTGGATTTAAAATTGCAGCTGCCCGCGAGACTTTAAAGAAGAACAAAGAGGGCGCCACCAACACCATGGAGGTGCTGGAACGCTTGCAGAAAGTAAAAGCTGAGTTGCTGGCCATCAAGAAAGAATTGGGCACACTCGAATAGCCGCTGCGCTAACATTTAACACTTACTGTTTTGGGAAAAGAAAAGACCGTCTACGTCTGCTCCAACTGCGGACAAGATGCAGCTAAATGGGTGGGCCGCTGTCCGGCTTGCGGACAATGGAACACCTATAAGGAAATGACCGTCAGAAGCACTGCGCCCACAGCTGCAGCTTCACGGGCACGACAGGCCATTGCCGACCTCAACCAAAGAGAGGCACGCCCCATTCGCCTCAGCGAAGTGACTGCCGAAGAAGCTCCGCGCTACGACACACACGACGCCGAGCTGAACCGCGTATTGGGTGGCGGCATCGTACCCGGCTCTCTCATCCTCCTGGGAGGCGAACCGGGCATCGGAAAGTCTACCTTGCTCCTTCAGACCATTCTGGGCATGAGCGAGCGACGCATCCTCTACGTGAGCGGCGAAGAGAGCGAGCGACAAATCAAGCTCCGAGCCGACCGCCTGCAAACCGCCGGAAGAACTTCTGACGAGACGCAGCTCCTTTGCGAAACACGCATCGAACAAATCTTCACCCACATCAAAAACGTAAAGCCCGAGCTGCTTGTGGTAGACTCCATACAAACCATGTCTGTGGAAGGTGTGGAATCATCACCCGGCAGCGTGAGCCAGATACGCGAGTCGGCCACGGCACTGCTGAAGTACGCAAAAGAAAGCGGCGTGCCCGTAGTGCTCATAGGCCACATCACCAAGGAAGGCAGCATAGCCGGCCCCAAAGTGTTGGAACACATCGTAGACACCGTTCTGCAGTTTGAAGGCGACCGCCACTACTTCTACCGCATCCTGCGTAGCATCAAAAACCGCTTTGGCTCCACCTCCGAACTGGGCATCTACGAAATGTGCGCCAACGGCCTACGCCCCGTAGACAACCCCTCGGAATTACTGCTCACACAGGGCGGCGAAGAACTGAGCGGAGTGGCCATCGCCGCAGCCATCGAAGGCATGCGCCCCTTCTTGATAGAAACACAAGCCTTGGTCTCAACCGCCGCTTATGGCACTCCGCAGCGCTCCGCCACCGGTTTCGACCTGCGCCGCCTCAACATGCTGCTCGCAGTTTTGGAGAAACGCGTAGGCTTCAAGTTGGCACAGAAAGACGTCTTTCTAAATATCGCCGGAGGCATTCGCGTGACCGACCCGGCCATTGACCTCAGCGTCATAGCAGCCGTATTGTCGAGCAACGTAGATACGCCCATCGAACGCGACGTTTGCATGGCGGGCGAAGTAGGCTTAAGCGGAGAAATCCGCCCCGTCACCCGCATCGCACAACGCATTGCCGAAGCCGAGAAACTGGGTTTCAAGCGCTTCATCCTACCCGAGGCGAACGCCAAAGGTCTGGACATACAAAAGACAAACATCAGGCTCGTTCCCGTAGGTCGCGTAGAAGAAGCACTCCGCGAACTCTTCGGATAGAGAATGGCACTATAAAATATAGGCGGCTCGCAGAAATTACTGTGAGCCGCCTTTTTTCATACCTATCTTCAGAAACAAAAAACAGGCCTATCCATCGGAGTTTTCAGCTTTCATTGCCCGCCGCAACTGCCAACTGTTGACTACATTGTGCCAAACGCTATAGAAGCCGCCGGCTAAAGCTGTCACCGGAGAAAGGAACGTGTAGGCCAACCAAATGGCAAAGACCGTATTCTTCTGCCCCAGCGCCTGGGCAGCAGATATGGGTTCTCCGTAGCTCACTCCTACCAGCCTTCCTATAAGAAATTGCAGCAAGCAGGAAAGCAGAGATACCCCGGCAATCAATAGTACCCAATCCATACCGGCACGGGTGTTTACCAAGGCTTGCGTACTCAAGGCTATGGCAAGGGCCAAGGCAAAAATCCAGATACGGAAAGCCAAGTCTCTTTTACCCAAAATATATCGATGAAATCGGGAAAAACAGCGTCTCACAAAAGCCGCAGCGAGCAAAGGAAATATCAGCAGGGGAAACACTCTTGACAAGATTAAAATGAGTGCCGGCAGAAAATCGGTACCACCTTGTGTCTGCGCCAAAGGGAGCAGTAAAGGCACTGCTACTGCTGCCAGCAAATTGGAAGCTATCGTGTAGCTCACCAGCGAAGCAGCATTGCCCCCCAACTTAGCTGTGACCACGGCTGCAGCAGTGGCCGTGGGACAGATAAAGCAGAGCATCAAGCTCTCAAGCCCTATGCGCCATGCATCATTACTGCATTGGGAAAGAGCCACCACTGCACTTGAAAATACAAGGAACTGCACCAGCAACAGCAGTACATGCCAACGCTCAAGCCGCAGCGCGGAGATTTCCACTTTACAGAAAGCCACGAACAGCATACAGAATATCAGCAAGGGCTGAACCACATCTAAGACGGCGCGCAGAAGCGGGCCCAGACATTCGTGGCCAGGCACGGCTGAATAAAGAAAATAAGTCGCAGCACCAGCCAGCATTGACAAGGGCAAAGACCAGTGGCGGCAGAAACGAGTCAGGCGCTCGTACTTACTAAGAGGAGCAGATTGATGGTGTGCCATTCTCCCAAAAAATTCTAATGCAAAAATACAGAAAGCCCCTGAGAGCAACAAGTATTTGACCGGGAGAGAAAACACAAATTAAAAAAATGGTACCTTTGCACCTATGAAAACCAAGTTCCGCACGCTCCTCCCTCATTACAAAGCCACTCTAAAATTAGGAATACCTATTGCCATCGGGCAGTTGGGTGTCATCATCTTGGGATTTGTTGACACCATGATGGTGGGGCAATACAACACGGAGGCCTTGGCGGCCGCCTCTTTTGTAAACAACCTCTTCACGCTCATCACCTTCTTGCTGATGGGCTATTCTTACGGACTCACGCCCTTAGTCAGTGCACACTGCGGCCGCGGCGAGAAAGAGAAAGCCGGCGGCATCTTAAAAAGCGGAATGGCAGCCGGCGGCATCTTCGCTGCTATCGTGCTGAGCATCATGACCCTCCTTTATTTCTTTGTCCATAAGATGGGGCAACCGGAAGAGCTCCTCCCCTTAGTGAGGCCCTACTATTTGGTGATTCTCCTTTCCATGGTCTTCGTGATGCTCTTCAATACGCTCCGTCAGTTTACCGACGGCACCACCGACACTGCCAGCGGCATGTGGTGCTTGCTGGCCGGTAACGCCATAAACATCTTGGGTAACTGGCTGCTGATTGGGGGCGTCGGTCCCTTTCCGGAGTGGGGACTCTTTGGCGCCGGCGTCGCCACACTGGTTTCGCGCATCTTTATGCTCCTACTCTTAGCCGGCATTGTGTTAGGCCGCCGCAGCTATGCGCCTTACCGCCGCGGATTTATGCAAAGCCGTATCAAGAAGGCGCAGCTACTGCATCTCAACCAGCAGTCCTTTCCTATCTCCATACAGATGGGTCTGGAATCGGGCTCGTTTACCTTTAGCGCCATCATGGCCGGTTGGATAGGCGCTATCGAGTTGGCCGCCTTCCAGGTACTTGTAACCATCGGCACATTAGGTTTCCTTTTCTACTACAGCTTTGGGGCCGGAATGAGCATCCGCATCGCCTCGTTCGTAGGTTTGAAAGACTGGTGGCAAGTGAAGCTGGCCGCAAAAGCCGGCAGCCACCTACTCATGCTGATAGCCTTGATCTCTTCCGTAGGCATTTATCTATTTGCACTCCCCTTGGTAGAATTTTTCACACCAGACGCTGCGGTGATTGCCCTGTCGCTCTCGCTCATCGTGCCCTTGCTGCTCTACCAGTTTGGCGACGCCATGCAAATCTGCTATGCCAATGCCCTGCGCGGAACGGCCCACGTGATGTCCATGATGAAGATAGCCTTTATCAGCTACGTGATTATCGGCATACCCACAGGCTATCTGTTAGGTTTTCCCTTAGGTTGGGGTATACATGGTATTTTCCTGGCATTTTCTGCCGGACTTTTCTCTGCCGCAATTCAGTTTTACCTGGAATTTAGGCGCGTCATAAACGCAGAAGAGAAGAGATAGAAATAATAGGAAATTCTACGATGAATCCGCCTATTTTTATCATTTCGACATAAGCCCCTGGATGAGGCTCATGTTCTTTTATAGCCACAAGATTTAAGCCTCCTGCGCCTAGCGGGTCTTCTTGTTTATTGCCACAATAAAGACAGAAGACTTTTATGCGGCGTTTATGCCTTCCTACACCTTTCTTAAAAAAACAAAGCCTTTGAAAATCTTGTGTCAAATGCAAGAAACTTTTATGTCAAGCACTTGAAATTTTTGCTACAAAACTCGGAGATGCAAACCAAAGTGATGTAGCAGCAAGAGTAGCAACACCCATTTAAGGAAACCCTTGAGTTATCTTCTTCCCATCAAGTGGCATATTTTTTCTTCCAAAAATCCATAAATAGCGCTTTGGCCAAACCTATTTTTTCTAAGAAAGCATTATCTTTGCACATCTATTTAATATAACAGAAACATTTATGGGAGGTTTTTTTGGTACCGTTTCAACCCAAGAATCTGTAGCCGATTTATTTTACGGAACAGACTACAATTCCCACATGGGAACCCGTCGTGGCGGTATGGCCATGTACAACAACACAGAAAAGAGTTTCACTCGCTCCATCCACAACCTGGAGAGTTCTTATTTCCGCACAAAGTTTGAATCTACTCTCGGCCGATTCAAAGGATGCACTTCCGGTATAGGAATCATCAGCGACACCGACGCCCAGCCTTTGGTAATCAACTCCCACTTAGGGCGCTTTGCCATAGTGACCGTGGCCAAGGTGAACAACATGGAGCAGCTCACCGAAAAACTGCTCAAGCAGAATATGCACTTTGCCGAGCTGTCTTCCGGCAAGACCAACCAGACAGAACTCATCTCCCTGCTCATCATCCAAGGCAAGAATTTTGTAGAGGGCATCGAGAACGTGTTCAACAACATTGAGGGCTCCTGCTCCATGTTGCTGCTCACAGAAGACGGCATTATCGCCGCCCGCGACAAATGGGGCCGCACACCCATTGTCATAGGAAAAAAAGATGGCGCCTATGCTGCCACCACCGAAAGCACGGCCTTCACCAACCTGGATTATGAAATAGAATCCTTCATCGGCCCCGGAGAAATTGTCCGCCTAAGAGCAAATGGCATAGAACAAATGCGCGCTCCGGAGGAAGAGATGCAGATTTGCTCTTTCTTGTGGGTGTACTACGGATTCCCCACTTCCACCTACGAAGGCCGCAACGTGGAACAAGTGCGCTTTGAATGCGGTCGCCTGATGGGCGAAGAAGACCCAACGGAAGTGGACTGCGTTTGCGGCATCCCCGACTCGGGCGTCGGCATGGCTTTGGGATACTCCAACAGTTCGGGCAAGCCTTACCACCGAGCCATCTCGAAATACACACCTACCTGGCCGCGCAGTTTTACCCCTGTGAACCAAGACATGCGTTCGCTCGTAGCAAAAATGAAGCTCATCTCCAACAAAGCCATGCTTCGCGACAAGCGCATCCTCTTTTGCGACGACAGCATCGTACGCGGCACGCAGCTCCGCGACAACGTAAAGGTGCTCTTCGACGATGGCGCCAAAGAAGTACACATGCGCATCGCTTGTCCTCCCCTTGTATACAGCTGCCCGTTCATTGGATTCACCTCACAGAAAAGCGACTCCGAACTCATCACCCGCCGCATCATTGAAGAGATAGAGGGGCCGGACTTCAAGGACCTATATAAATACGCTCAAACCGGCTCGCCCGAATACAACAAGATGGTAGAGATTCTACGCGAGCGGCTTGGGCTTACCTCCCTGCAGTTCAGCAAACTCGAGACTCTTGTTAAAGCCATCGGACTCCCTAAGTGCAAGCTCTGCACCTATTGTTTCGACGGCTGCCGATGCCATAAATAATTCACAGATAAATCAACCATTCTTTTACCTCATACCTACCTTCAACAACTTATGAAGAAAATATTTTCGCTGCTCCTCCTATTTTGCCTTGCAGGCTCTTTCGCAAATGCAGAATCTACTCCTAAAAGAGAATTCCGCGGTGCGTGGATACAAATTATCAATGGACAATTTCAAGGTATGAGCCGCGAAACGATGCAGGCCAATCTGACCAACCAGCTCAACAAGTTGCAAGACTGCGGTGTCAACACCATTCTCTTCCAAGTGCGCGGCGAGGCCGATGCCCTTTATGAAAGCCCCTACGAACCTTGGAGCCGTTTCCTCAGCGGCACACAGGGAGTGGCGCCCAATCCCTACTGGGACCCCCTGGCCTGGATGGTAAAAGAATGTCACAAACGCGGCATGGAAATCCATGCCTGGATTAACCCTTACAGAGCTAAAACCAAAGGCACTTCAAAGCTATCAGGAAGACACCCTTATGTAAAAAATCCGGAACGCTTTTTCTCTTACGACGGGCTACTACTATTTGACCCTGGACTACCTGAAAACCGAACCTACATCTGTCAGGTAGCTTCCGACATAGTGCGCCGCTACGACGTAGACGGTCTGCACATCGACGACTATTTTTATCCCTATCCTGCCGGCGGTCTTGAGATTCCCGACGATGCTACCTTCCAGAAATACAAAGGCAACTTTGACGACCGCGACGATTGGCGCCGCCACAACGTGAACCTCTTTATAGAAATGCTGAACGACTCTATCAAAGCCGTTAAGCCCTGGGTAAAATTTGGAGTCTCTCCCTTCGGCATCTACCACAACCTGAAAGTTGGCTCTAACATTCCGGGTAGCAAGACCAAAGGCCTGCAAAACTACGATGACCTCTACGCCGACATACTCCTTTGGATCAAAGAAGGATGGGTGGACTACAACATCCCACAAATCTACTGGGAGATTGGACACAAGGCCGCAGACTATGATTGCTTGATTCATTGGTGGTCACAATATGCCTCACGCCGCCCACTTATCATCGGCCAAGACATAGAGCGCACCGTGAAAGCCAAGGACTTGAAGCAGCCCCACAAAAACCAGATGGAAGAAAAATTCCGCCTGCAGCGAACGCTCCACGGCATAGATGGCAGCTGCCTATGGTACTCTGCAGCAGCCGTACGCGATGAGGGCGGATACGCCACTGAGCTACGCAAAAACTACCACCGCTATCCGGCACTCCAGCCTGAGATGCCCTTCATCGACGATAAGGCTCCGGGTAAGCCAAAGAAACTTGAAGCTATCTGGATGGAGGACGGCTATTATTTATTCTGGACTGCTCCCAAAACAAAGAAGGCCGGCGAAATGGATATCGCCAAGCAATATGTAGTATATCGCTTTGCGAAGAAAGAGAAAATCAATCTCGACGACCCTGCTCATATTGTCGGCATCACCAGCAACACCTTCTACAAACTTCCTTACGAAAAAGGTAAGCAGAAATACACCTACGTAGTGACAGCCCTTGACCGTCTGCAAAACGAGTCGAAGCCAGGTAAAAAGAAGGTGAAGCTGTAAGTCATAGCAGAGTAAGAACAACCACTTAGACTAAACCACGCACTTATGAAAGTTCTAAAATTCGGAGGCTCATCTGTTGGTTCAAGCGCCAGTATTCTCAATGTAAAAAAGATTGTAGAGTCAACCTCACACCCTGTGGTTGTCATCGTCTCGGCCCTTGGCGGAGTCACCGACCAGCTCATCGACATTTCTGCCAAAGCTGCCGTAGGCAACGAAAGCTATAAAGAGGCTGTAAACCTCCTTGCAGAGCGCCACTTCAAGATGATAGACGAAGTGATAGCCGCCGACAAGAAAGAAAAACTTTGTTCCGACATAAATATACTATTAGAGGACTTGAGAAGCATCCTGCAGGGTGTTTTTCTTATCCAAGACTTGACTCGCAAGACCGCCGACGCCATCGTAGCCTATGGCGAGCGCCTCTCGTCCTTGATTTGTGCGGCACTCATAGATAACGCCTGCCACTACGACTCGCGCACCTTTATAAAAACTACTCTTGAGAATGGCAAGCACGTAGTTGACTTCGATTCCACCAACCGCCTCATCCTCGATGCCTTTGCTGAGCCTCGACAAATCGTTGTGGCCGGCGGATTTATCTCTACCGACTTGCAAACCGGCGTGACCACCAACCTGGGTCGCGGCGGCTCTGACTACACTGCCGCTATTCTTGCTGCAGCCCTCGGAGCCGAAGCGCTTGAGATATGGACCGATGTGGATGGTTTTATGACTGCCGACCCAAGAGTTATCCCTACTGCCTACACCATAGATGCTTTGAGCTATAGCGAGGCTATGGAACTCTGTAACTTCGGAGCCAAAGTAATCTATCCCCCTACCATTTATCCGGTGTGTGTTAAGAACATACCCATCTTTGTTAAGAACACCTTCAACCCCGAAGCCTCCGGCAGCATCATCAGCCGCGACGCAGCAGTTTCCGACCGTCCTATCCGAGGCATCTCTTCAGTCAACGAGATGAGCATGGTAACGGTGTCGGGCCCCTCCATGGTGGGTGTGATTGGTGTGAACCGCCGCATTTTTACCACGCTGGCTTCCGGTGGCATCAGCGTATTTATGGTGGCACAGACTTCCTCTGAAACGAGTACGTCTATCTGTATGACGCCCACCGATGCCCGCAAAGCGTGCCAACTTCTCGACGAGGAATTCTCCAAAGAGATTACCGACGGCGCTATGAACAAGACCCAGTTGCTCGATGGTTTAGCTACCGTAGCTGTGGTAGGCGAACGCATGCGGCAGACCCCCGGCATCGCCGGCAAGCTCTTTAGTGTGTTGGGGCGCAATGGTATCAGCATCTGCGCCCTGGCTCAGGGAGCGCCCGAGATGAACATCTCCTTTGTCGTAGAGCGCACGCAGCTCCGTAAATCGCTGAACGTTCTGCACGACAGCTTTTTCCTCAGCGAGCACCAAGAGCTCAACCTCTTTCTCTGCGGTACAGGCACCGTAGGCGGAAGCCTCCTGGAACAAATAGCCTCGCAGCGCGAATTGCTGATGAAGGAGCGCGGGCTGAAGCTCAATCTTGTCGGAGTCAGCGGCCGCCGCAACGCAGCCTTCGACCCTAACGGCATTGACCCCGCCGTTTATCGCCAAGCCATGGAAGAGGGCGGACCGGGCGGTGTGGACCGCATGATGCGCGAGATTCTTGACATGAATATTTTTAACTCCGTCTTTGTTGACTGTACAGCCAGCGAAGAAGTGGCCTCGCAATATGAGAAATTGCTGCGCCACAACGTGTCGGTCGTAGCAGCCAACAAGGTGGCAGCATCTTCCTCTTACGACAACTATCAGCAACTCAAGCAGACAGCCCGCGAGCGCGGCGTGAAATATCTCTTTGAAACCAACGTAGGAGCCGGCTTGCCCATTATCAATACCATTAACGACCTCATCAACTCCGGCGACCGCATTTTGCGCATAGAAGCCGTGCTGAGCGGCACGCTCAACTACGTATTCAACACCCTCTCTGAAGAAATTTCTCTCAGTCAGGCCGTACGCCTCGCTCAAGAGAACGGCTACAGCGAGCCCGACCCGCGCATCGACCTCTCCGGAAAGGACGTCATCCGCAAGTTGACCATCCTGGCACGCGAGAGCGGCTACCGCGTAGAGGCCGAACAAGTGGAGCGCAAGCTCTTCATCCCCGAAGCGCTCTTTGAAGGCTCGCTCGACAACTTCTGGAAGGAACTCCCCACCCTTGATGCTCACTTCGAAGCGGAGCGCCGCCGACTTATGGAGGAGAACAAGCGCTGGCGCTTTGTGGCGCGCTGGGCCGAAGGTAAGGGCAGCGTGGCGCTCGAAGAGATTTGCCTCGGCCATCCCTTCTACGATTTGGAAGGCTCTAACAACATCATTCTGCTCACCACCGAGCGCTACAAAGAATATCCCATGCTCATTCAGGGATATGGTGCCGGAGCCGACGTCACAGCCGCCGGCGTGTTTGCCGACATCATGCGCATCGCCAACATTTAATAGAAACAACAACGACCGGACAGGTAGCTACCCGTAGCCCTTGTCCGGTCTTTTCTTATCATTTTCCCGTAGCATCTATTTACTATGAAGCAACACGTACTTATTATCAGCCTCGCCCTCATCGGCTCCTTCTTCACAGCAAAGGCCCAGCAGGTGAACTCCATCTCGCAACTACAACCTGAGCAAAAGGCTGCAGCAAAAAGCATTGTACTCACCGGCACACCTACCCTCTCCGGCAATTCCGACTTCCGCCAGCTGCGCGACCTCTGCTTTAGGCTGAACCACCTCGACCTTAGCCGCGCCAACTGCCCTGTCATTCCTAAGAATGCGCTCTACTCCCACCACCGCCTGCAGACTTTGCTCTTACCACAAGGTGTGGAAGAAATTGGCTCGCAGGCTTTCTTTGCTTGCGACTCCCTGCAAACGCTCCGCCTGCCCGCTTCGCTACGCACCGTAGGTACTGCGTCATTCTCCGGTTGCAAGCGCTTGAGCGAGCTGCACATTGATGGCAGCCCCGAACTGGGCGCTTACGCCTTTGCCCATTGCAGCGGGCTGCGGCAGATAGTGGTCAACTCGCCCGTTCCTCCCACGGCCCAAGCCAACACCTTTTCCGGCATCGACTCCAAGCGTTGCCAACTCGTTCTGCCCAAAGGTGCCCGCAAAGCCTATCGCACCGCCGAGGGCTGGCGCCACTTCTTCCAAAAAGAAAGCACCGCCCTGGTGCCCGACTCGCTCTATCTCACACCGGCACCCCAATCTTTGCGCTACACCGGTCGTGAGCCGCTGCTCTGGAAAAACGTAGGCCGCATCGTCGTAGAGGACGGTTTGGAAAACGAGCACACCCACTTGAAGCGCATCCTCTCTGAGCGCACCACCTTCAAGTCCGGACGCGGCAAAGGAACTATACGCCTCAGCCTCAACCCCTCTTTGGAGAACGAAGAGGCCTATATATTAAATGTGTCGGCCTCGGGCATCACGCTACAAGGCTGCACGCCGCAAGCCGTATTTTGGGGACTGATGACACTGGAGCAGATGCTCATTGCTGATGAAGGAAAGTGCTGCGCCGGCCTTCCCGCCGTCGAGATTGCCGATGCACCACGCACCCGTATGCGTGAGTTGATGGTAGACCCTGCCCGCATCTTCATCCCGCTACAAACTCTGAAGGACTTTGTCGTGGAGATGGCGCGCTACAAATTCAATGCGCTCCACCTGCACTTGGTGGACGACCAAGCCTGGCGCATCGAGATAAAATCCTACCCTCTGCTGACGGAGCTGGGTGCTTCGCGTGTGGGTATGGACGACATGCTGCTGCCCACCTCGGGTTTCTACACACAGGCCGAGATGCGCGAACTGGTGGACTTCGCCGCGCGCTACCACGTAGAGATTATCCCCGAAATAGAGATGCCCGGCCATGAGGTGGCAGCCATCCACTGCTATCCGCAACTCACCTGCGGCGGCCGCCAAGTGCCCATCCGCCTGACGTGTGGTGTGTCCAACGAATTGTTGTGCCCTGGCGAAGAATTTGTATATGAGTTTTTGGGAAATGTGTTCCGCGAGTTGGCCGATGTGTTCCCCAGTCGCTACATTCACTTGGGCGGCGACGAGGCCGGAAACCCTGCGCTCGACTGCTGGACGCATTGTAAGAAATGCCAAGCCCTCAAGCAGCGCCTCGGCATCACCACCACCGACCGCAGCGAGAACTGGCGCTTGCAGGAATATATGTTCCAGCGTGCCATTGACACGCTGCGCACTTGCCACGGCAAGACGCCGATGTTCTGGTACGAGACCGACTTCAAAAACATACCCGAAGGCTGCATCACCTTTGCTTGGCGCCACGGACTGACCAATGCTGCCATCGACGCCGCCATGGCCAACGGCGCACACATCATGCTCTGCCCGGGCGAACATTGTTATCTGGACTACCCCATGGCCCGCGGCGATATGCCCGAGGTGAACTGGGGAATGCCCACCACCTCGCTGAAGCAAACCTACAGCCTTGAGCCGTCATGGGGCAGAGAAAAGAAATTTGAAGAGAGCCATCTCTACGGAGTGGCCGGCACGCTGTGGAGCGAATGTATCACCTCGCCCGAGCGCCTCTTCTATCAGGCCTATCCCCGCGCCATCGCCCTGGCCGAAGTGGGTTGGAGCCAACCCTCCAAGCGCTCGTGGGCATCGTTCTGCAAGCGTCTGCAGCCTCTGCTAGCCGACATGATGCAACGCGGCTTGCCCTTCTCCATGCAATACGAAGGGGGAGAAAAGGGCGGTAAGCATTGAGCCGCGAAAAGTGGACCTCTCTTGGGCTTCGTAACCTTCTGAAAATCTACGGTCATCTTGAGCCGTTACTTCGTAGCTCGCTAGGAGAGAATTTGTAGCTTACTGTTTTTTCCTAGAAAGCTACAAAGAAACGAGGGTAATGTAGGGTGAAAAAAATTCCTCCCCTTTTAGGGGGAGTTTAGGAGGGGGCTTCTCCTTTCCCTTTGCTTATAAAAGTAACACGGCGTGTTACAACTTGTAACATGGCATGTTACACTTCGTAACATGGGAAGTTACACATTGTAACATGGCTCGTTACAAAATTTCATAAACGCCTGCGAACGCCGCCCTGCGGACCCCGTTTTCGAAAGTCTGATCTGCGAAAAATTCCGCAAGACCTAGGAAAAATTTCTTAAGACCTAGTTTTTCCTAGATCAGACTTTCGAAATGGGCAGTGGTCAGCTAGGTGTGGGCCGTGAGGTTTTCCACTTTCTCTACCACCGGGATGCTTTACTCCCCAAACTTACCTCAGCGCTCAAAGCCTCTCTCTATTAAGGGAGATTGGCCGGGGCTTTCATCCCCCATCATCTCCACACACAAAAAGAGAGGGAGGTGTCCGTACATGTACAGACACCTCCCTGTTTTATTCTCGGAGTCTAAGTGGACTTAGAACATCTTTTCGGGATAAACGCCCTCTTCGCCGAGCTTCTTGAATTTCTCTACCACTTCGGGGCGGTCTTCGGGATAAGTAACACCGAACCACTTAGAAGTAGTGTCGAGCACTTCGCAAGTAGCTGTGCCGTCGTTGATGAGCTTATCTACCATGAGGGGGATAAAGAACTCGCTCTTCAAGTTCTCCATGTTCTTAGGATCAGAAAGGAAAGTCTTGAAGTACTCAACGCTGTGTTCGAAATAGTCGGGGGTGAAGCCCCAGAAGTTCATAGAAACGGGAGTGCTATCGGGGATGGCAACCCATTCTTCGTTCTCGTCGAGGTATTTCACTACACCGTCGAAGCGCTGAATCTTGGTGCGCTCTACTACGCTGGTAAGGAGGTTTTGCTCGTTGGTTTCGCAAACACCACGGCTCACAGTACCGCTTTCAGAGAGGGTGTTGCCAACACGGAATCCCACCATGGCATATTTTCCGGTGCTACCTTCGGGAAGCTCGCTCAAGAACTTACCCATCACCTTGAAGGCGTCGCGATCGTAGAAGTCATCGCAGTTGAGCACTGCAAATGGCTCCTTGATGGCATCTTTACCCATCATCACAGCGTGGTTAGTACCCCAGGGTTTCACACGGTCGGCAGGACAGGTAAAGCCTTCGGGCAGTGCGTCCAAAGCCTGGAACACCAATTCGCAAGGGATATGACCTTCGTACTTAGAGAGCACGATGCGGCGGAAATCTTCTTCGAAATCTTTACGGATAACAAATACGAGCTTGCCAAAGCCTGCGTTGATAGCGTCATAGATAGAATAGTCCATGATGGTTTCGCCATTAGGGCCAAGGCTATCGAGCTGCTTCAAACCGCCATAGCGGCTTCCCATACCGGCTGCGAGGAGAAAAAGAGTAGGTTTCATAGTAAATTATTTTTTAGATAGTAATTATTGTATGCTGTACTATGGTTTTGCAAAGCTACAAATAAAAAAGATACGGGCGCCTTTTTTCTTTGAAAAGTTTGACAGACAGCCCTTTGTTTTGCGCTCCGACTACATTCCGCTATACCTTGCCACGGCCTCAGCACAACGCTCGCCGTCGATGGCTGCCGAAACAATGCCGCCGGCATATCCGGCTCCTTCGCCGCAGGGGAAGAGGCCTTCGAGGGTGATGTGTTGCAGCGTGTCGTCGTTGCGGAGAATGCGCACCGGCGCCGAGGTGCGGGTTTCGGCGGCGATGAGCACGGCCTCGTTGGTCAGAAAGCCGCGACTCTTGCGCCCAAACTGACCGAAGGCATCTTGCAGACGGGTGGTAATGAACTTGGGCATCCAGAAGTGGAGGGGCGAGGCGAGCAAGCCTGCCGAATAGCTGGAGGCGGGTAGCTCGCTGCTCAAACGGCGATTGACAAAGTCGGCCATACGCTGCGCAGGGGCTGTTTGCTTGCAGCCGCCCTGGCGCCAGCAAGCGCGCTCGATGGCTTCTTGCAGGTACATCATGCGCAATGGGTTGTCCGGATTCAGGCAACCTTCGGGGTGGGCAGCAGCAAAGGCCTCGTCAGCCATAGCTTCTTGCAGGAAAGGCTTGAGTTCGCCTTCCAAATCCTCGGGGTGTGTTTCAACCACCATGCCGGAGTTGCTCCAGCGCGAAGAACGCCCTGAGGGACTCATACCATTTACCACCACCTGCTCAGGTCCGCTGGCAGCAGGCACTACGAAGCCTCCGGGACACATGCAGAAGCTATAAACTCCACGGCCGCCCGACTGAGTGACAAAACTATATTCGGCGGCAGGAAGATACTTGCCACGGCCGTTGGAATTATGGTATTGTATGCGGTCGATGATGGCTGAGGGATGCTCCAGGCGAACGCCTACGGCGATGCCTTTGGCTTCGATGGCGATGCCGGCGTTGTGGAGGTAGCGATAGACATCGCGGGCGGAGTGGCCGGTGGCTAAGATGACCGGGCCTTCAAACTCTCGGCCGTCGGCAGTAGCTACACCCACCACCTTTCCCTGACTGAAGAGGAAGCGGTCGGTGCGCGTTTGGAAATGCACCTCGCCGCCGCACTGCAGGATTTGCTCGCGCATGTTCTCAATGATGCGTGGCAGACAGTCGGTGCCGATGTGCGGATGTGCATCGCAAAGGATGTCGGTCTTCGCACCATGCTGGCAAAAGACACGGAGTATCTTCTCCACATTGCCACGCTTCTTGGAGCGCGTATATAGCTTGCCGTCGGAATAAGCTCCTGCTCCGCCTTCGCCAAAGGAGTAATTGCTCTCCGGGTCTACCAGGTGCTCGCGCGAGATGCGGGCAATGTCTTTCTTACGTTCGCGCACATCTTTTCCGCGCTCAAGCAATATCGGGCGCAAGCCCAACTCTATCAGGCGCAGGGCGGCAAAAAGTCCGCCAGGGCCTGCGCCCACCACCACTACGGGCTTGGCGTGGGCCACATTGGTGTATTCTATTGTTTCAAACTCAGGCTCGGTGGGAGCTTCGTAAAGGAAAATATCCAGTGTGAGGTTCACAAAAATGGTACGCTGGCGAGCATCGATGCTGCGGCGACGTATGCGAAGGGCTTTGATGGCTTTCTGAGTTACAGAGAGAGTCTCTGCTACGTGTCTGCGAAGCAAAGACTCTGTGGCTGCCACTTCGGGGCTAACTCTTATTTGCAGGGTTTTCTGCATGTGCTTATTCTGATTTTCTATTTCGGATGGGGAATTTCCGCTGCGCTGGGTAGGGCGATGAAAATGGGCTAACGGGCGGTCTGAATGGGGAATGTTTTGGCCACAACCTTCTCGCGGCCCTCGCCGAAGCTCACCGTAAACAGGGACTGACCACTCTTCAAACGCTCGTCGGCCACGAGGGCGGCCTTATAGCGAATGCCCGAGCCGGGAGGCAACATGCTGACAATGGCGGTGGGCGAGATGCTGATGCGGCGATTGTCGCAACTCACTTGCGGAGCCACATTGTGCAACGGAGCCGTACCGCGATTGTAGATGTCCATTATAATATATGCCTTCTCGCCGGCGTCGAGGCAGCGGTTATTATTGGAGTCGTTGAAGCGCAGATTGCTCACTTCCAGATAAGCCCAACCAGACTGTGGGGCGTTGTTTCTATGCGCAGAAGGGCGCTCGCTGTATCCGTATTGAATATCTTCGGTGTAGTGGTGAGGAGTTCGGTAAGCAGAATAGCCGGCCTTTCTTTCGTAGTCGGTTTCCTTTGATCGCTCTGTCGTTGCGGCTGCACCCAGAGCACCACCGGCCATCAAGCCCACCAGGCTGCCTACGTCTGAGCCACGCGGGCCGCCCATCAAGCCGCCTATGCTGGAGCCGAAGATAGCGCCCAGGCTACCTCCGGTGGCTACGCCGGCCATCTGGGTGTAACTACAGCTGCTCAGCAAGAAAAGAGAGGAAAGAAAGAGGCATACTTTCTTCATCGTCCTAATCTTATTTTACCGACACCACAAGGTAACGGCTCACGCTCCAAAAGGTTTGGGGATTGTAGATGTGCAACACGTACTTGTCTTGGCCGTCTTTCTCCAAGCCATAAGAGCCTGCGGGGTGGTTGGTAAGGAGTTTTGCGCTCTTCGAATCAAGGGGTATCACGGTGGTCTCTCTTAAGTCGATGCGGGTAAAGTAATTCTTATTGAAGTCGCCAGTGCGCAACACATCGCCATCCTTCAGAATTTTCTGTGAACGGAGTTCTTTCTTTGTACCCAATGCATACCAGGCCGTATTGAGTTCTATTTCCTGCTTGGCCATGGTGATTTGTTTCTCGGCATTGTCCGAGCTTAGCTCTGCCACATTGGTGGCGAGCACAGAGATGCTGTCGCCTTGCTCGGCCAGACGTGTTTCCTTCTGTGCCAATTCCTCTTTCAAGGCTGTAATCTTGGTATTTTTTTCCTCCATCTGCACCATCAGCCCGGCCAGAGTTTCCTCAATGGTAGCTTTCAGTTTGGTGTTGGTGGAAGTGGTGTTTCTCAACTGCTGCTTGAGGTTGGCAATCAACTCGCGGTTGGTCTTCATCGTGCGCTGGATGAAGGCCATGTTCTCCATGATGGTTTTGTGCTTGGAGCCTTCTCCGCTGACGCTTTCAATGCATACGCGGCCCTCAGCCTCGTTGATTTGGCGGAAGCCCTCCTGTATTTCGTTGAGGGTGCTCATGATGTTGTTCAGCTCGTTGTCCTTTTGCTGAATCACCCTTTGCAGCGAGTCGGACGAGTCTACCATCTCTGCTTGGGCGGCATTTTGTTCTTTCGGAAAATCGCAAGCCACCAGCGAGAAGGCTAGCAGGGCGGCTCCTAAGTATATCTTTTTCATACCACTAATAGTAAGGTGTCATTCTACATTTTTGGACTTTTTCTTCTCGCGCACCAGCCCTTCCACCACAATGACAAACTCGCCGCGCGGCTCGTTCTCTTCGAAATGGGCCAGCACTTCGGCCATCGTGCCACGCACACACTCTTCGTGGAGCTTGGATATTTCGCGGCAGGCAGCTACACGGCGCTCGGCGCCAAAGGTTTCGGCAAACTGCGCAAGGGTTTTGACCACACGATAGGGGCTCTCATAGAAAATCATGGTGCGCGGTTCCTCCTTGAGTTGTTCCAAGCGGGTGGCGCGACCTTTCTTTTGCGGCAGGAAGCCTTCGAACGTGAAGCGCTCGCAAGGCAAGCCCGAAGCCACAAGGGCCGGCACAAAGGCGGTGGCGCCTGGCAGACACTGCACCTCTACCCCACGCTCCACGCAAGCTCGCACGAGCATAAAACCGGGGTCGGAGATAGCCGGCGTACCGGCATCGGAAATCAGAGCCATCACTTCGCCAGCGGCCATGCGGGCGGCAAAAGCCTCGGCGGTTTGATGCTCGTTAAACTTATGGTGCGAGCAGAGGCGTGTCTTGATATCATAATGTTTCAGAAGTATGCCCGAAGTGCGGGTATCTTCTGCCAAGACCACATCGGCCTCTTTCAAAATGCGGAGCGCGCGCAGCGTAATGTCCTCCAAATTCCCGACGGGGGTCGGCACTAAATAGAGAGTTCCCATGCTGCAAATATATGGATTTCCCCTCTCTAAGGCAAACAAAAGGAGTAGTTATTCCTATTTTTTCAAAGTAATCTGTATTTTTGCAAGCAACGTGGCTTGCTACGCGGCTCTATAGCAGCGCTGTCTTACTAAAAAATCTACCACATAAAGGAAAAGGGTTTGTAACAAGGCGCGTTACGAAAACTATGAACTATTAAACTAAATCTGGATATGATAAAAGGCACCATTACTTTCGACCGCTTCGTACGCGGCATTATCTCCCTGCTATGCATAGGGGGATTATTGATTTTACTCAAATATCTCGGTCCCGTACTCATTCCTTTCTTCGTGGCATGGCTCATTGCCTACCTACTCTACCCCATCGTGACCTTCCTACAAAAACGCTGCCGCATCAAAAACCGCTGGCTCAGCATCGTGCTGACTCTTTTGCTCGTAGGCGGAAGCATCGGTGGGCTGCTCTATGTCAGTGTGCCGCCAATGGTCAAGGAGTGCGTCCACCTGAAGAACGTGGCCATCTCCTACATAGAGCACGGTGCCAACAACAGTAGCATCCCCGAAGCCATACAACAGCTGGTGCAGGAACACGCCAACGACCTCCGGCTCAGCGAAGTGCTGCGCAACGAGAATGTCATCAAAGCCGCAAAGAACATACTGCCCAAAGTGTGGGAAACCCTCTGGTCGACAGCCGGTTTCATCATCAACTTCGTAGCATCGCTCATCGGACTGCTCTACCTGCTGTTCCTCTTAAAAGACTATGAGAAATATGCCGAGGGATGGATTCACCTAGTGCCCACCCACAAGCGCCACTTTGTCTCTACCCTCGCCTCGGACATTGAGCGAGGCATGAACGGCTACTTCCGCGGCCAGGCCTTGATAGCACTGAGCAACTGCGTGATGTTCACCATAGGTTTCTACCTCATAGACTTTCCCATGGCGCTCGGCCTTGGCCTCTTCATCGGCATCATCAGCTTTGTGCCCTATCTGCAGGTGGTGGGCTTCATCCCGGCCATTGTGCTGGCGTTGTTGCGAGCTGCCGAAACCGGCGACAACTTCTGGTGGCTCATCGGTGGTGTTCTGCTTGTCTACCTCGTAGTTCAAATCATCCAAGACGCCATTGTCACCCCCCAAATCATGGGTAAGATTATGAACCTCTCGCCCGCCATCATTCTCCTCTCCCTCTCCGTGTGGGGCTATCTCTTTGGCATCATCGGCCTCATCATCGCCCTGCCCATGACAACACTTGCTGTGGCCTATTACAAGCGCTACATCATTGGCGGACAAAACGCTTCGAAAGCAACAAACAGCCCGACAGAGGAAGCACCCAAAGCCTAAATCTCCGAGCTAAACTCCGAAAATTGCCCCATCAAGGGCTCGTTGAGGCAAAAATATTCCAAAATTATTTGGAACGTATCAAAATATTCCATACCTTTGCACCCGCTTAACAGCACTAAGGTTTGATTCGCTAGCTCAGTTGGTAGAGCACAACACTTTTAATGTTGGGGTCTTGGGTTCGAGCCCCAAGCGAATCACAGAAAAAGCAGTTACTGAAAAGTAGCTGCTTTTTTTCTTTGCCCAAAGCTCAGACTTATAGTCTGTAGACATCCGGAAAAGCCTAGGCCGTTTGCCGCATATCAAAAGTGGCTCGCAGGAAAAACTCGGAGGCTCGCAGTTTCTCCTAGGTCTTACCTAGTTTTTCCTGCGAGCCTCCGACGATTGAGTTTTATAGAATCACTGATTATTTAAGAAACCTTGAAGCGATATTTATTACCAGTTATCGGTTTCATTTCCAACAAGACCATTCTTTACAGCCTCTTCTATCTTATCCAACATTACACGGCTATATGTATCTACCATTACAAGAGCCTTGCTTGAAGCTTTTTTGTGCTTATCTTTTTTATCCGTAAATGGGAAACACTTCTCAAGCGGCCAAGCTTGTCCGACAGGACGAGCAACTCCTCCAAAAAGTGAACCAGTTACACCTCCTCCGACAACTACAACCACATCATATTTCTGAACTGTATATGTCACACGGATTTTACCATCCTTAATATCCACTTTAATTACGGGTCTGGCATTCACCTTATAAGAAGACATACCTCCAGTATGACCAGCTATTCCATCCAAATAGCCTTCACCTATTAAGCAACCACTTTCTTTATCATTTAACTTTATGACAGCATTAGCATCATTAAATGACATAGTGAACCAATAATTAAGGATAACATACAACTGTTCTTTTGTAGCTCCCTCACACTCTATTACCTTTACATAAGTAAGAGACTTGTTCTTATCCAAGGTCAAGGACGATGCCAGTTCTTGAGCAGCATCTTCCCAATCAATTTTCTCACCGAACCTTTCTTTCACACAAGTTTCTAGTTCTTCGGCTCTCATCATTTGAGCATTTGCACTAGCCAATCCAGCTAAGAACAAAAAGAAAAAAATAGGCAGGGTGGACAAAAAGTAGGATGAACCCTCTGTAATTATATGATTTCCATATCTTTGTAGAAATTATCATTGATATGCTAAAAAAAATGCTTTTATTGTAGTTCTTCTGAGGTAGTCAAGAATGGTTTGAGAGGCCG
>JAZTXL010000002.1:0-52524 GCA_045636405.1 Alloprevotella sp. | reverse complement strand
AAGGATGTAGCCGAGCGGTTGATACCTATAGTATATATATAGGGCTTTGCCAAGTCGGTAGTAACGAGTACGGGGAGAGTGGCGTGGCTCACGGCGTAAGCCAAGTCGTTGTAAACGCTCTGCATGGTGGCTACCTCTGCGTCGCACTGGTCTTGTGTAAGCGTAGCTGAGCCGTAAGCAGTTTCTGCCTTTTCAACAGCAGTGCCTGCAGCTTCCAACTTAGCCTCGTCAATGTAGAGCGAGCCTTCATACTTGAAGATCTTCTTCTCGTCCTTCACCTCGTAGCAGCCATCAATCAAGGCTTGAGTGTCGTCGATGAGCTTGCGGAGATTTGTCTTGTTGACTGTAGTCTCTGAAGCAGCCAAGAGGATATTGTACTGAGCTTGCAAAGCCTCAGTGGCGGCGTTCAACTCGTCGGGAGTAGTAGCGCCCAAAGAAGACTGAGCTGTCTCGATGGCCTTGTAAGTGTCGATGGCAATATCTTCGGTCACGCCGTTAGGAAGACCCTTAAGGCTTGCCTCATATACCAGCTGATTAGAGTACTTGGTGAATGCAAATTCTGAGATATAGAACCACTTATGGCCATAGGCTGTTTTATTCTGCTCAGTAGCGGTTACGCGGAAGCGTATATATTTATAAGGAGTGGCCGAAGTGAGCAAGTCGGAAGTATAGACTTGGGCAAATCCTTTTCCGTTCTGTGACGGAAGCGGGTTGGTGCTTTTGTCTGAAAGCGTAGCGATAGACAAATATGTACCATTGACTTCGTTACTTCCTTCCACTTCTATCACGGTGGGGTTTCCTACCCAAATACCGCCTTCCTTATTCCAGCGAGTGGTATAAGTGAATGTAAACTTATCCAAAGCCTCGGCAGAGTAAACACGGATGTAGTGGTCTAAGCCATCAGCTGAGTCGATATTGTCATCCCAGTTGGTGTGCAAGAAGGTGGTGTTATCGCCATCGAGCAACCAATAGCCTTCGCTGGCAGGACTATAGTCGGTGCTATTCTTGTCTGAGTGCGGAGCGTTACAGTAGAGGTGGGCATCGGCTTGGTCGTCGGTGGTCTGCAAGTTGAGCTTCTCTTCTACCTCTTTCTCAGATTTTGTAACATCAGCATTTGCAGAAAGCAAAGTCTGTGTCTGAGCAATCATATCTTGCAATGCAGCTTGGGCAGTAGCGAGGTCGTCGTCTTCGCCTTCGCCGCTGTCGCCGCCGCCGTCGCCTCTGCTTTCAACCAACTGTTGGCGTGTGGTTTGCAGTGCGCTGATAGAGGCGTTGAGTTCGGCCTCTGTGGTAGCAGTCTTGAGGAGCTGTTCAGCGGCGTACATATCGCGGTAGGCCGAGGCTACCATTTCTGTGGTCACATTGCCGTATCCGCTAGTCAAATTAACATTGTAGTCGGGCACACCTCCTATCACAAATTCTTTTACTTCGGCGAACTCTGCGATGTAGGCTTTCAAGTCTGCAATGAGGGTAGTCAACTGAGCTTTCTCTTCAGTGAGGTCTTCGCCTTCACCTTCGCCTATATTATTATATGCGTTGTAGAGAATGTCGTATTCGGCTTGGAGTTTCTCGATGGCTTTGTCGAGCTGCTCTTCGCTGCCGGCGTAGTTCTTGGCGCTGATGGCCGATTGGTTTTCTTGCCATGCGGAGAGCAAAATTTCTTCAGTCACGCCGGTTGTGGCAAGTACGTTGTCCTTTACAGTGACAGTGTAGCTGGCAGAACCTCCTATGGCTGTAAGACCAAACTCTGACATAGCGAAGCAATAAACATTGTTGAAGAGTGGGGTAGCACCATCTCCTTCAGATTTTACAACCGTAAAGCGCAAGCTCTTATACTGGCTGCCACAAGTTATTTCACCAGACTCATAAGACTGGCCACTACCTGAAGGCAATCCTGTGCTCAAATTAGCGAGGGTAGTATTAAAGTCTGTACCATTTGTACTTGCATAAACTACTATCTGAGTGGGATAAGGACTTCCGTTGCTGTTGTTACGAGTGACATAATTGAACTTGAATTTATTCAACTCTATGTCGTCGCCCAAGTCTACTTGGAGGTAGTGGAAAGCATTTACCTTGCTGCCTTCGTCTTTGCTGTCCCATTGTGAGTGGAAGTAGTTATTCTCAGAATTGGTTATTCCATCCACCAAATGGGCAAGGCCACCACCGTCTGTTTTACTTCCTAAAGAATTTTGGTCGGCGTTGGTAGAAAGATAGAAATTGCCGTAAGGATTTTGTGTTTGCAAAGTCAAAGTTCCATCCAAGGTAGCGTCTTGTGCTTCAACCGTGCCGCAGTTGTTAATCAAGCCGGTGGTAAGGTCAATCAGCGCTTGCAACTCGGCTTTCTTAGCGGTGAGTTCGTTAGACGCTGGGTTTTCAGAGATAGTCTTCAGCTTGTTCTTGTAGGGCAACAGAGCGTTGTAGGCTGCTTCGTAGTCTGTGCCGGCTTTATAGTCTTTCTTAGCCTGACGGATGGCGTCGAAGGCTTGTGTGAGCTCAGCGACGTTGGTAGCAGAAGCGTATTTAGCAAGGGGTGCAATCTCAACATCCACCTTTGACACGCCAAGTTCTCCCATTAAGAAATATATGTGGCCGTTTCCGTCAGCCATGTTGCTGGTGGTAGCGGTAACAACGAATCTCAAGTAGCGGTAAGACTTTTCTTTAGAGCCTAGGATTTCTGAAATATAAGTTTGGCCTAAACCGGTGGGCAGATTATCTACAGCGCTGGTCAGTTCTTCAATCACGTCATAGTCGCCTTTTTCTTCGTTAGAACCTTCCACGCGGATGGCTGTAGGATGCTGCTTGCCGTTACCTCCATTTCTGTTTTGGTAGGTGAAGGTGAATAAGGAAACAGGATTGTCTTTTCCTAAGTCAACACGTATGTAGTGGGCAAGGCCATCATCGCTATTTTGGTTAGAGTAGTCTGTGTGCAAGAATGTCTCTGCATTTTTGTCGCAGAGAACGCTGTAGCTGGTAAACTGGTCGCCGTATAAATTATTTTTACATGTGGCATTGGTGTAGTAGTTATCTTCGGTCAAAGCGATTGCATCGCCGTCCTTGTTGATTTCAGCTACCTCTTCAAGGTACTCTTCTGTTTGAGCAATCAGTTCTTCGAGGGCTTGCTGTTCAGCGGTGGCTTCATCGATTTCAAGTGCGGTGATGTACCATCTTGAGCCGTCGCTATCGCCATATCCAACAACGTAGCCGCCGAGGCCTGTGCCGTGCAAGTCTTTTTGCTCTCCTAATTGGCAGACCAGTCTGAAGATACCGTTGCCAATGTCGTTCACGTGGAAAGCTGCAGCTTTGTCTTTGGTGGCAGCTGTAGCTCTGACAACTCTATTACCCTCCGCCGTTTCAATATAGAGATTGCTCTGGAGGTTCTTGATATAGAAGTTGTTTTCTCCGTCGGCAGCTTCAAACACCCATTTCTCTGCATCGCTGAGAGCGTTCTCGTTAGTCTGAGTGCTTACGATGAGTTCGTAGCTACTAGTATAGTAGTCGTAGTAGGCCTGCATGTGGCCGTTGCAAGCGCTGTTACGCAAGATGAAGGTACCGGCAGTCATTCTGTTCTTGGTAAACTGCTTATCCTTCAGCTCATCGATGGCCTCTTTCAGGTTGTTGTAGACGGATGCATAGGCTGCAGTCTCGTTGTTGTTGTACACAGTCTTGGCTTGCGTCAGGGCTTCGTTTACATCTTCGGTGTAGGTGCTCTTGTAGTAGCCCATCTTCTTACCGCTGTCGTCGGACAAGCTCATGATGTGATCGCCTTGCTCGATGAGTTCGCTCAGAAGGGTGCGAGCCATCTCATCTCTGTTTAGGTCGGACGCAGCTTCTACAGTCTCGCCGGTTTTATTGACAGCAGCAACGGTAGCTTCGCCGTTGATCAGCTGTTCCATAGCCTCGTTGGAGAGATTGAAGGTGCTCTTGTCGGAGAAGCCAATGATCTCGCCTTTCTCGTTGAGCACTACGTAGCCCACACCGCCTTGTCCGGACATGCTCACGCTGTTGCCGTTCACGGAGTAGCTGTAAGAGGGGGCGGCTGCTTCCTTGAAGGTGGCGTAGCCTCCCTTTTCTGCACATGGGCTTCCGTCGTAGAGGCCCAAAGCATTACCTGTTTTGTGGCTTATGGTATTTTCGCCGGTGGCGTCGTTGATGAAGAGCACAGAGAGGTTTACAGGATAGTTTTTATCCTTCACATCCTGGATGGCTGCGTCGATTTGGTCTTGTGTGAGGTTGTATACAGAGTTGCTGTAGTCGCCTACGAAGCGGTCGTTCATCACTTCGAAGAAGCCGTGGGCGCGGAAAAACTCGGTGAGGTCTTCTCCGGCGGCGTCGCAGCACTTCTTATAGAAATGCATCAAGCAGGTGCTACCGTCTTGGCTGTAGCCGGCGCTCATGGGTTCTTGGCGCAGCATCTCAAAGAGGCGGGGATAGAATTTCGGATTGTTGCCCAACACGTGGTAGTAGAGGAAGAGCTTGTAGTACATGATGGTCTGTGCCCAGATGTTGTTGCTGAAGAAGTCGGCTCCTTCAGTGTTGAACTGCTCAAGCACTTTGTACAAGGCTCCGTCTGTACCGTTGTAGCGAGCGGTGGTCTCGCCGAAGAACCACAGCACGACGTTTGCAAAGAGGTTGTTGGTCACCTCGGTGAGGCCGTTCATGTTCAGCGGGCCTTGGTGCTGGTGGCCGATTTCGTGGCCGGGGCCCCAGTGTGCGCCTGAGCTGGTGGGCAGCTCTTTGATGACGCCGTCCATAGTGTTGAAGTGGTATGCGCTGTGGTCGGTCGTACCATACATATAGAGGTCGCCGTCGCTTGCCCAACCCAGACCGTGGATGTTGTAGTATTCGCTGTAGTCGCTGCCAAAATCGCTGTCGTTGTAGGCAATCACATTGTTATGTGTAGAGTAGGGCGACTTAACAGATTTTGCATTTATGGTGGCTTGGTCCATGAGGCCCATCAAAAGGCGCTCCCATACCATCACGTTGTCCCATTCGTTGATACATGCTTCGATGCTCACCAGCTCGTTGAAGTAGCTTTCAAGGCCTTTGTAGAGGACAGAGCCCTTTTCTGAGTCGAGGATGTCGTGGACGGGGAAAAGGAGGGTCATGTATTTACCGACTACGGGAACAGTGGTTTGTGTGGCGCGCTGCTCGATGTATTCCCAATCGCTGCTGTTGTCGGCCTCGTAGAGGGCATCGCCCACTTTGTTGTAGTAGCCGTTGATGTGGCCGCCTTCGATGTGGATTTTCAGCGTGGGGAATTCAGACAACTTGCGGTATCTGGCATTCATACCTTTCTTGCCGTTGGAGGTGTCGAAGGTGTTTACCACGTAGTTGATGACGAGGTTGTTGCCGTCGCCGGTGTAGTTGATGACGTTCAAACCTTCTTTGAGTTGCGTACCGCTGTTTCTACCGGTGTTGCTGGGGCGCGGGTTGCCGGTGAAGGATGCGAGATAGAGCGTAGCGTCGCTGTCTATCTTTCCTTCCACCATCACGTAGATGGTCTCGCCGTTGTTGGCAAAGATACCTGTGGGGTTGTTGCCCATGTAGCTGTGGGGGTTGATGCCCAAAGCGGTGGCAGCTTTGTCCTTGTCGCAGTAAGGCTCATAGAGCTGCACGCGATACTTCTTGGCGTAGTCGCTGCCCCAGTCGCTCTTGCTGTAGTCGGCATTGGCTTCTGTCCAGTTGTTGTTGTAAATCTTCTCTGCCATCTGCTGGAGAGCGGTGGGCAGAGCCAGATAGTTGGCATCGGCTTGCAGTGCCGAGAGCGTGTAGTAGGTGTTCTTGAACTCTGTGCAGGCGTTGTCTGTAAAGAGGTTCTTGAGCGCCACTTCGGCAGCCACTGCTTTGTAGCCATCAGAGGCGTTCAGACGATTCTGCAGTTCGCTGGAACTAACATAGGCCTCATTGATGCTCCATCTTGAACCACCTGCGCCGGCCGACCAGCATACCACTGTTCCGCCATTGGAACCGCAATGCATGTAGTGGTCGTTGGCTGTGGCGTTGAGGGCCTTCAGGGCATAGTAGCCTGTTTCTACATTTTCAACCTGGAACTGTGTGCTCTCGCCCAAGCTGGTCACGGTGCTCCATGCGCTGTTTGAGCTGTTTGAGCTGTTCAAGAACTTACCGTTCTCCAGGTTGAGAAGGGTGTAAACTCCCGAAGAAGTTTCCATAGCGTACCACAACTGCTTGTAGTCGCTCGTTGATGTCGAAGCAATCGATAGGTTGGTGCCGGAAGTGCTCGTTAGAGAGTTTCCTGCAAAGGCCTTGTTCTCAAAATAGTAAACCTTACCATTCTGAAGCTGGGCCCAAAGGTTTCCAACTGCTATCGGAGAAAGCAACGCCATCAGGAAACAGAGTTTCCTTAGTGTAGATTTTCTCATGTGATAAAGAATTTTGAAATTGTTTATGTGATTAGTTTTTTCTCTCTCTCTTCCCTCGCGCGCAGGCGTTATATATAATATATGTGTAGGCGCTGCGCACGCGTAGGGATATAACCTTGCAAAATTAGGCATTTTTTTACACTTTGAACAAACGTATATTCATATTTTTTAAGAATAGCTGCCAAAAATTTTAATTATGCAAAAGATTTTTGACAATGTACGAGGGGGGGTAAATGTTAAATATGTTGTGCGGCAGAAAGAAAAACAAGCCCCTTCCGGCCTCTCCGTAAAAGGGGAGGAGGCTTTTTTCGCTTTTATAATCCTCTGAAAATCAAGAGGCATTTTCGGGCGTTTCTTAGGTAAAAGCTAGGTGAATTTCGGTAACTACTAAGAAAATTTCGGTAACTACTAAGATTCCGAAAGTAACTACTAAGAAACGGCCGGCGATGAGGGGGAGAAAAACAGAGCGGGCGGGCAACAACAAAAGAGGCTCGCAGCATGTTTCTGCGAACCTCTTTCTTTATACATATCTACCGGGCATGCGGCATAGCAGCTACGCCGGGCCTTCGGAGACGGAACGAACTTTTCGGGAAAGGCTGCCCGGGGCTGACTGTTAGCAGCGGGCCGCCTCGGCTTGCACCAGGATGTTGCCCATAGCGGTGGCCTCTACCGGACCGGCCACTACTTCCAAACCGGTGGCTTCGGCCGTGAGGCGGTTGAGCAATGCGTTTTGCGAACCGCCGCCGATGATGTGCAGACGGCTGACGGGGCGCGGCAGCAGCGTGTTGAGGTGAGCGATGGCCTCGCGGTATTTCTCCGCCAGCGACTGCAGCACGCAGCGCGTGAGTTCGGCCTTCGATTGCGGCACGGTCTGACCGCTCTCTTGGCAGTAGCGCTTGATGGCTTCCTCCATGGAGGGCGGATTCATAAAGGCCTCGTCGGCCACGGGGATGATGGCATCGATCTTGACAGCCTCGGCAGCAGGCAGGAGCACGTCGAAACTTTGCTTGTCGCCCTGCTCGGCCCATTCGGCCATGAGGCGCTGGAGCAACCACAGGCCCGTGATGTTCTGCAAGAAGCGGATGCTGCCGTTCACGCCGCCCTCGTTGGTGAAGCAGGCTTGGCGAGCCTCCTCGCTGAGGATGGGCTCGGGCAGGAGAACACCCAGGAGCGACCAGGTGCCCGAACTGAGGAACGCAGCAGGGCCTACGGCCTCGTCCTTGCTGAGCAAGCCGGGCACGGCAGCCACGGCCGACGCCGTGTCGTGGGACGCTACAGCCACCACCTTGACAGGACCAAGTCCGGTCTCGCGGGCAATGTCTTCGCGCAAGTAGCCGCGCACGGTGCCCGGCATCACAATCTCGCCAAAGATGCCCTCCGGCAAGCCGAGCGCACGGATGGTCTCCCACGACCAGTTGCGGCTGCGGGCATCCAGCAGTTCGGATGTAGAGGCGATGCAGTATTCATTGTTGGCCACACCGGTGAGGAAGTAGCTGAACAAGTCGGGCATGAAGAGCAGGCGGTGGGCCGCTTCGAGCTGTGCGCTGCCTTTCATGCTCACCAGCTGTGCGAGCGTGTTAATCTCCATCACCTGAATGCCGGTGGTGGCGTAGTGGTCAGAGGCATCGAGCGTCTTGAACACCTCGTCGAGCACTCCCTTGGTGCGGCTGTCGCGATAGCACACAGGGTTGCCGAGCAGGCAGCCGTCGCGGTCGATGAGTCCGAAGTCCACACCCCACGTGTCGATGCCTATGCTTTCCACCTCGTAGCCCTTGGCGGCAGCGCGCTTAAGGCCGTCTTTCAAATCCTCGAAGAGGGCGGGGAAGTCCCAGTAGAGATGGTCGCCCAGACGCACTTGGCGGTTACCGAAACGGTGCACCTCTTCGATGCAGAGCCGCTCGCCCTCAAACCATCCGGCTATCAGGCGACCGCTCCCCCCGCCGAAGTCGGCGGCAAGATATACTTTCATTTCTTAATAGTTGAAGTGAGTAAATTCAGAGGGGGCGGCGTCGGCCTATCCCTTTTTGCCCAATACGTAGATGTCCAGGTCTTTGATTTCCTCAGGCGTGAGCACCGTGTAGTCGCCACCGCTCTGGATGATGATGCGGCAGGCCATCTCGAAGAACATGGCGCGCTCAAAGGCTTGGTTGAAGTCTTTTCCGCATACCACTTGTCCGTGGTTGGTGAGCAACACGGAGTTGTGCTCCTGCATGGCCTCTACTACGGCAACAGCCAGTTCGGGCGAGCCGGGGCGCAGGTAGGGAATCACAGGAATCTCGCGACCCACGTGGCAAGGCACTTCGGCCGTCACGTTAAAGTTTTCCGGCTTCTTGCGCATGCAGGAAACGGCGGTGGCGTAGGGCGATTGGAAATGGAGCACCACGTTCACGTCGGGACGGGCGCGGAGCACGCCGAGATGGAAGCCGCTCTCCATCGAGGGCTTCACGCCGTTGAGCACTTCGCCTGTGGCAACGTTGCAGTGGGACACCTTTTCTTTCTGCAAAGTAGGCACCCATGAACCGGTGCCCGAAACGAGCGCCTCGTCGCCTATGCGCCATGACAAGTTGCCACTGCTGCACACGGTAAGACCGGCATCGCCCACACGATGGGCTTGCTTGATAAATTCTTCAATATGTAAGTCGGTAATCATAATGGTCGGTTGTCTTTATAAAACTTTCTTGTACAAGTCGAGGATGATCTCTTTGTTCACCTCGCGAGGATTGCCCGGCGTGCAAACGTCGGCTGCAGCGGCGGTGGCGAGGCGGTCGAGGTCGGAAGCCTGAATGCCCAGCTCGCTGAGGTGCTGAGGAATGCCCACACGCACAGAGAGCGCCTTGACAGCATCGACAGCAGCCTGGGCAGCCTCTTCGCGGCTCATTCCGGCGCTGTAAACATCCATGGCCTTGGCAATCTGCACGTACTTATCGAGGGCGGCAGGCATGTTAAACTCCATGACGGTGGGCAACAACAATGCGTTGGCCACACCGTGGGGCACGTCGAAGATAGCGCCGAGCGGGTGAGCCATACCATGCACTACGCCGAGGCCAACGTTAGAGAAGGCCATGCCGGCAATGTATTGCGCTACGGCCATACCGTTGCGGGCTTCGGCGTTTTGAGGCTCGTTCACCGCAGTCTCAAGGTGGCGGGCTATCATCTCAATGGCTTTCAACTCGAACATGTCGCTCATCTCCCAGGCGCCCTTTGTGATGAGGCCCTCAATAGCGTGGGTCAAGGCGTCAAGACCTGTGGCTGCCGTGAGGCTCTTGGGAAGTGTGTACATCAACTCTGCGTCGACGATGGCCATTACGGGAATGTCGTTGGGGTCTACGCACACCATCTTCTTCTCGTTCACCTCGTCGGTAATCACATAGTTGATGGTCACCTCGGCTGCTGTGCCGGCGGTGGTGGGCAGGGCGATGATGGGAACGGACTTCTTTTTTGTGTCGGCCACACCTTCGAGCGACACGACGTCGCTGAACTCCGGGTTGTTAGTGATGATGCCCACGGCCTTAGCGGTGTCCATTGACGAGCCGCCGCCGATGGCCAGGATAAAGTCGGCGCCGGAAGCGGCAAAGGCTGCTACGCCGGCTTTCACATTGGCTACGGTGGGGTTGGGCTTGATGTCGCTGAACACTTCATAAGGAATGCCGGCGCCCTCAAGCACTTTGAGCACCTTGTCGGCTACGCCGAATTTTATAAGGTCTTTGTCTGTGGCCACGAAGGCTTTCTTGAAGCCCAAGCGAGCTATCTCTTGTGGCAACACTTCGCGTGCGCCGGGGCCGAAGTAAGATACTTCGTTGAGTATAAAGCGGTGAATCATATAGCTTTTATTTTTTAAGAAAGGGGCTTTGGAAGCGTGAACGCCCCAAGCCCCTAGGTGAATCTATTTATTTTATTTGTATACCGGACCGTATGCTGCGCAAGCGCGATAGTCGGCTCCTTCTTTGTCCATACCAAATGCGTTCCATGCGGCAGGACGGAAAATCTCGTTCTCCTCTACATTGTGCATGCAGACAGGGATGCGGAGCATGGAGGCAAGTGTGATGAGGTCCTGACCGATGTGTCCGTAGCTGATAGCGCCGTGGTTGGCTCCCCAGTTGTTCATCACGGAGTAGACATCCTTGAATGCGGGTTTGTCGCAAAGGCGGGGTACGAACCAGGTGGTAGGCCAAGTGGGGTCGGTACGCATGTTGAGCACGTCGTGGATTTCGGGATCTACGTCGGCGGTCCATCCTTCTGCTATCTGAAGCACGGGACCGAGGCCCTTCACGAGGTTGAGACGGCTCATAGTCACGGGCATGCCGCCCTTAGAGAGGAAGTTGGAAGAGAAGCCACCTCCGCGGAAGTAGTCGCGGTCGGCAGGCATCCAGTTGGTATTCTTGAGGCATGCTTCAGCATCTGCGTCGGTCATTTCCCAGCAAGGTTTCATGCAGGGCTCGCCTTGTGCGTTGGTGCTGGCTCCTGTGGCGTCGAGGGTAGTAGCTCCGGAGTTGATGAGGTGAATCATACCGCCGGCAGCAAGACCTGTGAGTTCTTTTCCAGTGACGCGTTTCACGGCTTCAGGACTCCAGTAGGTGCGCACGTCGGAGAACATCTGTCCGCAACCGGTGAGAAGGCTGCCGAAGAGCATGGCAACGGCGTTGCAGGCGTCGTTTTCTGTGGCTACCACATAGGCTTGACGGATGCCGTTCCAGTCGAAGGTGCTGCAAAGGAGAGCTTCGGTAAAGTCGCCGTTGGGTTTCCAGTCGGTCCATTGGCGTTGTCCCTGGAAGCCACCTGCGATGGCGTTGTGGCCGATGGCCTCTTCCTTGAAGCCCATCTCGCGGAGTTTGGGATTGCCGAGCATGAGGTCGCGAACGATGAGGGTCATCTTCACCACGAATTCCCAGTCGGCATCTTTACCGGCGCGGTCTTTCTGTTTGTCGGCGCGGTTCTTGTCCCATCCCTCTTTGCTCTTGCAATACTTCTCGGTCCACGCCATAGCTTTCGCATATTCTTCGTGGTCGTAGATACCTTCTTCCATGCGGCGCAGAATTTCTGTTTCGTCTACGCTTTCGTTGCGCATGCCAAGATAGTTTTGGAAGAAGTTTTGGTCTACGATACTTCCGGCAATACCCATACACTGGCTACCGATGGAGAGGTAGCTCTGACCGCGCATGTCGGCTACTGCCATAGCGGCGCGTGCGAAGCGCAGGAGTTTTTCTGCCACGTCGGCAGGGATGGTGTTGTCGTCGAGGTCTTGTACGTCATGGCCATAGATGCCGAAGGCGGGCAGGCCTTTCTGTGCGTGGCCGGCGAGAACGGCGGCGAGGTAAACAGCGCCGGGGCGCTCTGTGCCGTTAAAGCCCCAAACAGCTTTGGGCCAATGGGGGTGCATGTCCATGGTTTCTGAGCCGTAGCACCAGCAAGAAGTGACGGTGATGGTGGCTCCTACGCCTTCGCGCTCAAACTTTTCAGCGCAGGCTGCAGTTTCGGCTACGCGGCCGATGGTGCCGTCGGCAATGACACACTCTACCGGTGTTCCGTCGGCATGGCGCACGTTGGCGGTTATCAATTCGGCCACTGCTTTGGCCAATGACATGGTCTTCTCTTCAAGACTTTCGCGCACGCCACCTTGACGGCCGTCGATGGTGGGGCGAATTCCGAGTTTGGGATATTTTCTCATAGTTGTAAAAATGTTAGTATATAGAAATTATAAGTTCAAGGTGAAAGAGTCGGCATCTGCCAGCACGGGGAATTTCTTGCGAAACTCGGTTTGCTTATCCCAGTGAGGGGCGGCGATGGCGGCTTGCTCTTTTTCGCCGAGGCGCACGAGGTAGTCGCCGTAGGCATTGATGCAGACCGAGCCGCCGATGTAGTGGCTGTGGGCGTCTTTGCCCACGCGGTTCACTCCGCACACCACGCATTGGTTTTCTAAGGCTCGGGCACGCAGCAGGGAGTCCCATGCCACATGTCTTTTTTCGGGCCAGGAGGCGATGCAGGCTATCATGTCGTAGTCGTCGCGGCAGCGGGTAAAGACGGGGAAGCGCAGGTCGTAGCAGGTGAGCAAGAGGATGCGTATGTCGCCGCAGCGGGCAATTACGCGCTCCTTGCCGGGCTCAAAGGCCAGGTGCTCGCCGCCATAGGCGAAGAGGTGGCGCTTGTCGTAGTGTACGTGCGAGCCATCGGGCGCTACGAGGTAGAAGCGATTGAAAAACAATCCGTTATCCTCGACGGCCATGCTGCCTCCCACGTGGGCGTTTGCCTTGGCTGCCATTTCCTGCATGGCGCCCAGCAGCAATGCTGCTTCGGGTGCTTCGGTGCGTGGATTTGTGTCAAACCCCGTGCCCCACATCTCGGGCAAGAGGTAGAGGTTGGCGCCCGGTTGCGAAGCCATCAGGCGCTGTGCCTTGTCGATGTTTGCTTGCGGGTCGTTCCAGCGTATGTTAGTTTGAAGCAGGGCGATTTTCATAGTGTACTGAAGCGTTAAGGTCGCATTCACCGCAAATATACGCAAAGCTCTGCGAAGAAACACCCTCTCTCCGCGTATTTTTTCTGTCTCGTAGTCTTAAAAAGAGTTATTTCTTGCAGTCGGGGCTTTAAAACTTATGGCCGAGGGTGTCCGATGCCGGAGAGAGGACTGACTACTGGATAGATATGAAATACGTATTTGGGGGGCTTTGTATCTCTCTGATAATCAGTAGCCATTTTGGGGCGTTTCGAAAGTCTGATCTACGAAAAATTTCTTAAGACCTAGGAAAAATTTCTTAAGACCTAGTTTTTCCTAAATCAGACTTTCGAAACGGGGGATAAAATGTCGGGAAAAAATCGGGGTGCCGGCCATATGGAGATTTTGTTATTCGGAGAAAAAATATTTACTTTGTAGTCAGCAATCCGGATAGCCGGATTAGCGCGTCCATCAGATTTACACATTATTATATATAAAGAATTATCCATGAACCGATATGTGAAATGGGGAATTGTCGGCGTGGTGGTGCTTGGCCTTTGCGGCTTGGGCATCCGCACATTTCTGCCCCGCGAAAACAGTGATTTGAAGAAAGAAGAAGCACCCAAAGGCCGTGGTAAACAGGGTGGTGTACTCAGCGTGCGCTACATCGTAATGACCGAACAGCAGTTGACCGACGGTATTTACGTCAGCGGTAGCCTTGTGCCCGATGAAGAGGTATGCCTCTCGTTCGAGACCTCCGGCAAGATAGTGGGCATCTATTTCAAAGAAGGTAGTGCCGTGAATGAGGGCCAGCTCTTGGCAAAAATCAACGACGCACCGCTCCAAGCCGAGTTGCGCAAGAAAGAAGCCCAGCTCAAGCTCATGCAAGACCGCCTCTACCGCGCCAAGGCCCTCCTCGAAAAAGAAGCTGTGAGTAAGGAAGCCTTCCAGGAAGCCGAGGCCAATCTTGCCGCCCTGCGTGCCGAGATTGACGGTGTGAAGGCACAAATAGCACAGACCGAGTTGCGCGCACCTTTCTCCGGCATCATCGGTCTGAGGCAGGTGAGTGTGGGAACTTTTGCCACGACGGCCACCACCGTAGCCTCCCTCACTAAGCGAAGCCCGCTGAAGGTGGAATTCAGTGTGCCCGAGCGCTATGCCGGTACGTTGCCCGCCGGAACACCCTTGACGTTCACCGCCGAGGGCGACCTGACCGACCGCCACGCCACCGTCTATGCTTCCGACTCAAAGGTAGACCCCGAAACACGTACCTACACCGTGCGCGCACTCTATGCCAACAGCGATGGCAAACTGGTGCCCGGCCGATATGTGAGTGTGAATCTCACCACCCAACAATACGAGCGCGCCTTGGCTGTACCGAGCGAAGCCATCGTTTCCGAAATGGGAGTAGACAAGGTGTTCCTCTACAAGAATGGTGTGGCCGAACCCGTAGAGATTAGCAAAGGCCTCCGCACCGATGCTCAGGTGCAAGTGCTGCGCGGCTTGAGCGTAGGCGACACCATCCTCACAAGCGGTACCATGCAGCTGCGCAAGGGCAGCAAGGTTAATCTGCTTCAATAAATCATCTACCAGTAAACATCAACCTCTCAGTCCCTATTCCTTGAGATGAACATATCCGAACTATCCATCCGCCGCCCCGTCTTGGCCACAGTGCTCACGCTGATCATTCTGCTCTTCGGCTTGATAGGCTATGCCACGCTCGGTGTGCGCGAATATCCCTCCGTAGACAATCCTATCATCTCCGTGAGCTGTTCCTATCCCGGAGCCAACGCCGATGTGATAGAAAACCAAATTACCGAGCCGCTGGAGCAAAACATCAACGGTATTCCCGGCATTCGCTCGCTCACCAGTGTGAGCCAGCAAGGCTCCAGCCGCATCACCGTGGAGTTTGAACTCTCCGTGGACCTCGAAACAGCCGCCAACGACGTGCGCGACAAAGTGTCGCGAGCACAGCGCAACCTGCCGCGCGACTGCGACCCTCCCACCGTCTCCAAAGCCGACGCCGACGCGCGCCCCATCCTGATGGTGGCCATCCAAAGCGATAAGCGCTCGCTCCTGGAACTCAGCGAAATAGCCGACCTCACAGTGAAGGAGCAATTGCAGACCATCCCCGACGTGTCGAGCGTAATGATCTGGGGCGAAAAGAGATACTGCATGCGCCTCTGGCTCGACCCCGTGAAGATGTCAGGCTATGGCATCACCCCCATGGATGTGAAGAACGCCCTCGACAGAGAGAACGTAGAACTCCCGTCCGGCTCCATCGAAGGAAACACCACCGAGATGACCATACGCACAATGGGCCAGATGCACACCACAGAGGAATTCAACAACCTGGTCATCAAAGAACAGAACGGACGTATCATCCGCTTCAGCGATGTGGGGCGTGCCGAACTCTCCGCACGCGACATCAAGAGCTACATGAAGATGAACGGAGTGCCCATGGTGGGTGTGGTGGTCATCCCGCAGCCCGGCGCCAACCACATCAACATTGCCGATGCCGTGCATGAGCGCATGGAGCAGATGAAGAAAGACCTGCCCGAGGATGTTCACTTCGACTACGGTTTTGACAATACCAAGTTTATCCGCGCCTCTATCAGCGAAGTGGAAACCACCGTCTACGAGGCCTTTGTCTTGGTGATTATCATCATCTTCCTCTTCCTGCGCGACTGGCGTGTTACGCTCATCCCCTGCATCGTAATCCCCGTGTCGCTCGTAGGCGCCTTCTTCATTATGTACCTCTGCGGCTTCTCCATCAACGTGCTCTCCATGCTCGCCATCGTGCTCTCCGTGGGTCTGGTGGTGGACGACGCCATCGTAATGACCGAGAACATCTACATCCGCATTGAGCGCGGCATGCGTCCCTTCGAAGCCGGCATCGAAGGAGCCAAGGAAATATTCTTTGCCGTTATCTCCACCACCGTTACCCTTGTGGCGGTGTTCCTGCCCATCGTCTTCATGGAAGGAACAACCGGCCGTCTCTTCCGCGAGTTTAGTTTTGTGGTGGCCGGCTCCGTGATTATCTCCTCCTTTGCAGCCCTTACTTTCACGCCGATGTTGGCTACAAAGCTCTTGGTGCGCCGTAAGGAAAAAAATTGGTTCTATCGTAAGACCGAGCCCTTCTTCGAGGGCCTTAACCGCGTGTATAGCCGCCTTCTCGACGCCTTCTTGCGCCGCCGCCAGATTGCCATCGTGGTGATGGTAGTTTCGCTCGTGGCCGCCGTATGGATGTGGGTGAGCGTGCCGGCCGAAATGGCGCCACTCGAAGACCGCTCCAGCATCACGATACGCACCTCCGGTCCCGAAGGCGTTACCTACGAATACATGCGCGACTACACCGAAGACATTTACGCTTTGGCCGACAGCATTATGCCCGACGCCGAGTTTATCACCTCTCGCGTGTCGGATGGTGGTGGTAACATACAAATCACGCTCAAGGACCTGGGCGAGCGCGACTATACCCAGATGGAAGTAGCCGAGCAGTTGTCGAAAGCCGTAAGGGGAAAGACCGATGCCCGCGCCTTTGTGCAGCAGCAAAGTACCTTCGGCGGACGCCGAGGCTCCATGCCCGTGCAATATGTATTGCAAGCCACAAACATAGAGAAGCTCCAGGAAGTCTTGCCTAAGTTCATGGCGAAGGTATACGACAGTCCCACCTTCCAGATGGCCGACGTCGACCTGAAATTCTCCAAGCCCGAGGTGCGCCTCACGGTGAACAGAGAAAAGGCAAACCTCATGGGCGTCAGCACAAAGGATATTGCGCAAACCCTCCAATACGGCTTGAGCGGCCAGCGCATGGGCTATCTCTATATGAACGGAAAGCAATACGAGATAGTGGGTGAAATCAACCGCCAGCAACGCAACGACCCCGGCAACCTCAAGGCCATCTATATGCGCTCTTCCGACGGGCAGATGATACAGATGGAAAACCTCGTTGACCTCGTTGAGAACATTGCGCCGCCTAAGCTCTATCGTTATAATCGCTTTGTCTCCGCCACCATCTCTGCCGGCTTGGCAGACGGTAAGACCATCGGCGACGGATTGAACGAGATGGACAAGATAGCCAAAGAAACCCTCGACGACACCTTCCGCACCGCTCTCACCGGCGACTCCAAGGAGTTCCGCGAGAGTTCTTCTAGCCTGGTCTTCGCTTTCGCCTTGGCCCTGCTGCTCATCTACTTGATTCTGGCCGCCCAGTTCGAGAGTTTCAAAGACCCCTTCGTCATCATGCTCACTGTGCCTCTGGCCGTATGTGGCGCCTTGATATTTATGCTTGTGGGCGGACAAACCATGAACATCTTCAGCCAGATTGGTATCATTATGCTCATCGGCCTTGTGGCTAAGAACGGTATCCTCATCGTTGAGTTTGCCAACCAGCGCCAAAAGTCGGGCGAAGAGAAGATGAGCGCCATCCGCGAAGCTTCCATCCAGCGTCTGCGCCCCATC
This sequence comes from Alloprevotella sp., assembly GCA_045636405.1. Lineage (GTDB taxonomy): Bacteria > Bacteroidota > Bacteroidia > Bacteroidales > Bacteroidaceae > Alloprevotella. Next base: position 35,253 of record JAZTXL010000002.1, on the reverse strand, counting down.
TTGATGACCAGCGTTTCCACCATCCTCGGTTTGCTGCCCCTGATGTTCGCCACCGGCGAAGGCTGCAACGGACGCATCGCCATGGGTACGGCGGTAGTGGGCGGTATGCTTATCTCCACGTTGCTCACCATGTTCATCGTGCCCGCCATCTACTCTTACGTATCTACCAACCAAGTCAGAAAGCAAAGCCCCAATCGCTAAGCACATAAGGAAAATATGAAACGACTCTTTATATATATAATAATGTGTATGGCCGCAGTGCCATCGATGAGCCAAACCGACTCCCTAGCCACTGCTGCTGCCATGGCCGACAAGAGCTCGCTGGCACAACTCATCTCCATCGGCCTTAACAACAACTATGGCCTGCGCATTGTGCGCAACCAGGAACTGCTGGCCGAGAGCAACGCCACGCGCGCCAATGCCGGAATGCTGCCCAAGGTGGGTGTGACGGCAGGATATACCGGCGACTTAAGTAGCACCAACACCACGCTGCGCCCCTCCGGCGCCACAGAGCAAACGCGCAATGCCTTTGGCCAAACGCTCAGCGCCGGCGTCAATCTGGACTGGACCCTCTTCGACGGATTCAAGATACAAGCCAACTACCAGCGCCTTCAGGAACTGCGCCGCCAAAGTGCCACGCAGACACGCATGGCGCTGGAAGACTATGTGGCCGACTTGACGGCTGAGTATTATAACTTTGTGCAACAACGTCTGCGTCTGCGCAACCTGCGCAATGCCGTGGCCCTTTCCAAGGAGCGTCTGCGCATCGTCCTTGAGCGCTACTCCATAGGCAGCGCCTCGCGCCTCGACCTACAGCAGGCACAGGTAGACTTCAACGCCGACAGCGCCCTCAGCCTCAAGCAACACGAACTGCTGGCCACCTCGCGCATCCGCATCAACCAGCTCCTGGCGGCAAAAAATATGAATGCCTTGCTCGAAGTGACCGACACCGCCATCAATCCCGTTACCGATTTGTCCTACGACGATCTCTGGGCATCGACGCTCCAAACCAACGCCTCGCTGCTCAATGCGGCGCACAGCAAAACACTGGCTGAGATAGACCTTCGTAGTGTTCGTAGCCGCGACTATCCCTACGTGAAATTCGGTGCAGGCTATGGCTATACGCAGAACTTCAACAACCAGGGCACCACTTCGCGCCGCAGCAACTGGGGAGGCGATGTGGGTGTCACCGTAGGGTTCAACCTCTTTGACGGCAACCGCCGACGCGAGCGCCGCAATGCGCAAATCAATATCGACAACGCCGAGCTAGCACGTCTCGACCTCCAGAATACCCTCCAGGCCGACCTCACCGACCTTTGGCAAGCCTACAAGAATAACCTGCAACTGCTCGCCCTCGAGCGCGAAAACCTCATCACCGCCAAGGAAAACCACTACATTGCCTGCGAGCGATTCATGCTTGGCGACCTCTCCGGAATAGAGATGCGCGAGGCGCAGCAGAGCCTGCTCGACGCCGAAGAGCGCATCCTTGAGGCAGAATACAACACCAAGCTCTGCGAAATATCCCTCCGACAACTCTCCGGAGGCATTATGCAGTATGCCGCCCGCTAAGGCCCTTACTCCTCTGCCGTAGGGCAGAGCCGGATAAAGACAGAAAGGACTGCGCCGAACACCACGGTGGCAGTCCTTTCTTTTGTACGAACCTTCTTTTTCAGAAAGGGCTATTTCCTTGCCTTTGTAACTTCTTGCGCTTCAGCCTCGAATCAAGGGATGTGAGCCGAGGGGGTTGAGACATCGGGAAAAGGCTATTTTTCGGTCTTCGTAAGCGACTGAAAATCAGTAAGCATTTTGGGGCGTTTCGAAAGTCTGATCTACGAAAAATTCCGCAAGACCTAGGAAAAATTTCTTAAGACCTAGTTTTTCCTAGGTCTGACTTTCGAAACGGACCGTAGGTGGTGAGCCGAGGATATAGGTTTTGGGTAGAAGGGTAGAAGGCTTTTCTTTCTTCCGGCTATCATGGTTGTTTAAAATCCGCCCCTCTCAAAATTCCGCTCCCTTGATATAGATAAATAAGATGCTGCATGACAGATTTCCCCAAAAACCTATGAATCCCTCAAGACTCTCTGCCAGCCAAAAGAAAAGGCCCGCAGATATCTGCGAGCCTTCCGTTAGGTTGAATCCCAAGCCGGGATATAGTTCCTTAAAGTATGCCTTGGCTTAGAGCGCCACTTTTATGCTCTGCTTGCAGGTGGGGCCGTTGAGCGTAACGATGTATACGCCGGCGGGCCAGGCTGCTGTAGATATGGTGTGGCTGCTGCCGAGGTGGGCGTTCTCCACTACGTCGTTGTACACCATGCGGCCGGAGGCGGTGGCCACACTCACGCGCACTCGGCCCATGTTGCTGGGGAAGGTGAGGCGGAGCTCACGGCCGTTCTGGCTGCATTGCAGGGTGGCTTCGCTGAGGCCGCCCTCGATGAGCTGGAGGCCGGTGTCGTTGCCGGCGGCGATGTAGAGGCCGGCGTAGGTGTCGAGTTTACCATATCCCCAAGTGTTGTTGGGGTGGGCGCCGGGCTTTTTGGTGTAGTTGTCAGTCACGGCCGAGGCTTTGAGGATTTCCTTGGCGCGCTCGGGAGTGAGTTCGGGGTTGGCTTCGAGCCAGAGAGCTAGGGAGCCGGTTACGCAGGGGGTGGCCATGGAGGTACCTGCATTCACGTCGTAGTAGTAGTTCTTACCGTTGAAGGTGGTGCGGTCGGCTGCTGTCGATGTGCTGATGGCGTATTGGTTGGCAGCAGAGATGACAATCATACCGGGGGCGGTGATTTCGGGCTTCACGCGGCCGTCGAGGGTGGGGCCTTTGCTGGAGAAGACGCTGATGTCGCCCACGGGGTTGGGGGAGTTGAAACCATAGACACTTCCGTCGAGGGTCATGTACTCGAAGGTCGTGTTGTAAGAGCCCACGCTGATGACGCTCTTGCCGGTGCCGCCAATTTCGCTCACGGTGTACTGGTTGTCGCCGTTGGTCCATCCGCTCTTCTTGCCGCTGATGAGGTCGCCGTACGAGCCGTTCCAGATGTGCACCTCGCCGCCGTCTTCGCCGGTGACGATGATGCCGAGCTTGCGGTTGTTGGCTACGTGGTTGGCCACGCTTTCGATGTAGACGTTGGGGCGACCGTTAGAGGCCATGGTGGATTGCGAAACGAGGGTCATGTAGGCATCTACGCCGGTGGCGCTGATGGTGAAGTCGCCGCGCTGGCTGCCCACGTCGGTGGAGCTGATGGTGGGGGTTTCGGCTATGATGCGGCCTTTCAGGAGGTCGACTACCACGCCTTTCACGGTGAAGTGTTTGCCGGGAGTACCCCAAATGTCGAGGAGGGCAGTTTGGTAGTTATCATCGGCATAGTTGATCATGGTTTTGAGTGTGAGGTCGTCCTCGGTGAACTTCTTGTGGAGGTGGAGGTTGATTTCTCCCTCGTTGCCGGCAGCACCTACGAGGATGCGGCCCGGGCCTACCATCTCTTCGAACATGAGGTCGGAGGTAGAGGTGCCGTCGTGCGGACCGTAGTGGGTACCGATGCTCATGTTGATGACGCAGGGCTTGCCCACCTTCTTGGCGTAGTCGAAGATGTACTGGGCAGCGTCGGTCACATTGACGTTGCTCGTTCCGTTGGATACAAGTACGATTTCGGCGTCGGGCGCAAATCCGTAGTATTCGGAGTTCATGTCGGCGCCGGTAGCAATGCCTGCCACGTGGCCGCCGTGGTAAGAGGTGTTCACGTCGTAGCGGGCATTGAGAATCTCATCCTTTGTGGTGTACTCAGTGCCGTAGTTGAAGTTGGCAGGTGTGCGGCCGCTGGTGAAGTTTTGGTTCCATACGCGCTTCACGCGATATTCTGTTCCGTCCATCGACCAGAAAGCGGGGTGACCATATTCAAAGCCGCAGTCGATGATACCAATCACTACGCCGGTGCCATAGTAGGCGCGCTTCAACGTGTTGTAGTCCGTGTGTGCCTCGTCGGCGTTGCTCATGGCGCGGGCATAAATCATGTTAGGCTTCACAGGCGATTCCATTTGCACATAGTCTACGCTCTCCAATTCGGAGATGGCGCGGAGCGAGTTTACGGGAATCTCGGCTGTGAGATAGTGGGTGGTGCGTGAGTTTACGGTGGCGCCCAGTGCCTCAATGGCTTCGATGGCCTGAGGATTATTGATTTTCACATAAGCCTTTATGGTGGCGGCGGGCTCTCCGGCAGAGCGCACACTCTTTGTGGCGGGGCGCAGCAGGAAGGCCTCGGTGTTGGGCGATAGCTTTTGGCCCATGGCAGAGAGTGCAAGAGCCGAGAGCAGCAATGTGGATAAAATGTGTTTCATATTTCAGCGTGTGTTATGTTCGGTGTGTGAGTCCGGCAGTCCAGCCTGCGCATGGCTACAGACCGAGGTCGGACTACTTAAAAAGCAAGTGGGCGAGCCTTTCCTTCTTTGCAAAGGTTGGTTGACTCGTCCACTCGTTTTGGCTATTTGAGAAAAATATTTTCTACCAACCCCTTATTTCTTTCCATTGTAAGGAACAGCAGGGCCTACGTAGTAAATTTTCAGTACGTTTTGAGAGCCGTAAACGCTGCCCCACATGGTGTAGGAGTCGCAAATTTCTATTTCGATGGAGTAGATGTCTCCTTCTTTGGAAACAGTCATGGTGCCCTTGTCGTAAACAGGCATCCACTCGTTGTCGGCAGAGGCAAACTGCATAGCTTGGTATTTGACAGACCAGGTGTTAGCGCCGAGTGAGCCTAGCTCAAGCGTGCCGGTGTTGATAAGGGCAGTTTGAATGGTGGCCTTAGGAGTGAGGAATTGATCGTCGGGTGTGTCAGTCTCTTGCTTCATAAAGTAGAACTCTGTGGTGCCGTTCACTTCGCGGGTCTGCAACTGTACGAAATCGGCCTTGGAGGTTACTTCGCCGTTGGGGTCAATCACCTTGAAACCGTTGGTCTTTTTCTCTGCGGGGATGATGACCTTCATGTCGGCCACTTGGGTGGCTTCGCCGAAGTATTCGCCGCTCAGCTTAGTGCCGTCTTCGAGCAGGGCGTCAACCTTGATGAGCACCTTGCCGTTAGAGATTTGAGTGGTGATGGTACCGGTGGTCTTGGCTGTGCTTTCAATTACCTCGGCCTTCTCATAGTCGATGAGGCGCAACGTGTAGCTGTTGGCGTTTTGAGCCAAGTCGATGGTGCCGGTGTAAAGCTTGGCCGCAGAGAGGGTGAACCAAATGGCGTAGTCGGCCTTGAGGAGGTCCTCAGCGTTGGTGGCTTCTACATTGCCAAATGCAAAATCTACCGCACCGCCGGTGGCGTCGGTGGCAGTGAACATGGCGTTGATGGGAGCCTCGCATGCCTCGCCGCCGGCAGGAGTTACGGCCATGGTGTTGCTGGCTTCGTAGCTCTTGGCGAATGCACCGGTGTAGGCAATGCGGAGTTCATCGGTGCCGAGAATGCCTTCGAGGGCCACGGTGAGGTTGCGCCCAAATTTGTCCTTAGACACTTTCAGCGTACCGCTGGTGAGGGTGGCGTTCTCAGTGCCTTCATAGCTGATGCTGAGCCCCTCTACGGCGTCGGCCAGGTCTATGCTTTTGCCCACCAAAGAAGTGGGGAGACTGATGGTGATGGCAGGCGCTTCGCCGGCGGCAAAAAGCTTGTAGCTGTTAGTGCCGTTGTTGCCTTCCATTTCTTCTGCAGCGGTGATGTCAGTCACGGTGCGGTTCAGCTCATATTGGTTTTTGAGCACGGCGGGAGTGTAAACAGAGAAGCTTACGCGCTCCACCTCTGCCACTTTGTATTCTACGGTCGAGCCGTCAGCTTTGTGGACCGTCATGATTTCAACTTGTGCCGAGGCTGTTGAGCATCCGAGGGCCACAAGTGCTATGAGTGCTTTTATTTTGTTCATCGCTTAGCTACTTTAAAGGTGTTCTTATTAGCTGCCTTCACGAGGTAAACGCCTTTGGGGAGATGAGAAAGGCTGATAGTGCCGTTTCCTACCTGGCTCTTGACGAGCGCACCGTTAGTGGCATAGATGTTTACATATTCGTCGGCAGCAACGTTGCCTAAGAGAATGGTCTCCTTGTCAAGGTAAGTGTACTCTGCATCAGCGAGAGCGTTCTCAATGCCAACGGGCACTTCGAACATGGCCACTACGGGGCCGGTCCATTCGCCGGTGATGTTGAAGCCGGCATCGTCTACCACGGCGATGTCAATCTTGTAAACATTGTCGCCTTGGTGCACGAGTGATACCGTACCGCCGTATGCCGGAGCCAGACCATCGGCAATCATGTAGCTGCCGTCTTCAATGAAGTGGAACCAACGCGTACCGCGCAGGTCGCCGCCGTCTTCAAAGAAACCCCTTCTCAGGGCAAAAGGCTTGTAGTATTGAGCGTAGTTCTCTTCCATCACAGAGTATATACCGCTGGGGAAGAAACCGCGGCCCAGCTCTGTGAGCATGTCGATGCGGAAGATGTCGCCACCATGCTTAGCTACGAATTCGTCGCGACCAGAGGGCGAACCGATGTCAAGGTAGTAGCGGCTGCAGCCGTTGATGTCGTCGGTCTTCCATACGCGGGCAGTGTCAATGCCGGCTAAGTCGAGTTCGAGGTCTTCTTCCAAAGTAGAGATAACGGCTTTCTTCTCGTCGTCAGACTGGTCGATGATGCGAGTGATAGGGCCTTCGAAAGAGCCTTTCACCGTATAACCATCGTCGGTCTTAAAGTCCACGTCGATTTTGTAGTTGCCGTTCTCCAGTTCGTCAATCACCACCGTACCTTCAGCCATGAAGCAGTAAGAGAAAGAGCCGTCAGCTGCGTGGCGTTGGCAGAACGTACCCATGATGGTGGTCATACCCATATAGTCTATTTCCATACCCGGGAACCACGTGTTCTTGGCAAAGCTCTGAGCCATGGTATAAGTGCCCTCTTTCACTTTGGCATTCTTCGGGTCGCCAAAGAGGATGTTGAAGAGGCTCAGCTGCAAGCAGTGGCCTACTCCTGTGTGGCTGCCGCTCTCTGTGTCAAACTCGCAGTCGTAGAGGTTGAGGCGCAAAGAACCCGTGTTGCTCTGGAAGAGGTTGCCGTCGTAGTAGCCCAAAGAGCCGATAAAGTTGAGGTCGAGGTTCTCTCTAATGCGGGGCAATACGCCCTGATTGCTATTGGTCTCCTCGAAAGAGGGTTGACCCTTGAATACAAAGGTAGTAGTCTTTCCGTTCTGGTTGATAGAACCCTTGATTTCTGTAATGCCATTGCTGTTGGTGGCTACGGTTACGTCGTTGTTGAATTCGTATACTTCAACATTCCCGTTTGCGTCTAAGTACATGGCGTAACAGTATTCGTTGTGGCAGGTAAATTCCGTACAAGCATCGCTCAATTTGTAGGTGCCGAGGGGAATCTGAGGAGGCGTAGAAGGAGCCGCGTAGAGGTCGAAAGCCACGCTCCATCCCGGTTCGTAGAGCTCGATGCCACCGGTGTTGGGGTCGTATTTGCTCTGTACCGAAGTAGCGATGAAGTAGTAGTTACCAATACCACCATCTTCTGCATAGAAAGCGCCGGCCAGATGAGTGAGGTCAACGTTGGCCCCACCGATAAGTCCCGGGTCGATAGTCACTTTAGGCTTCAAGGCCTTTGTGAATTTCTGTTGTGCTGACATGCTGAATGTGCAAGCCAGTACAAGGCTGAGGAGTAAAGCTATTTTTTTCATTTCTTAAAAATTTTGATAGTCTGTTGTTGGGAAATTTTGATGAGGTAGACTCCGGCAGGCAGTCCGTTGAGGCTGAGTGTTTGCTTGTTGCCTACGGTGCTGACCGGTGCTTGGAGCTGGCGTCCGCTGTGGTCGTAGAGTTGCAGCGCCTCGCTTGCGCCTTCTACGCTGACGGTTTCGTTGTCGAGATAGTTGAAGCGGAGCTGACCGGCGGTGGTTTGCCCAATGGAGGTGCCTACCGGCTCAAAGTAGAATTCTGCCACGTCGGTGCGGGCATAGGCGGCCTCGGCTACGTCCGACTTGACGAGCAACTGATCGCCCTCAAAACTGATGGCGGGCTTGTCTGTCAGCGCGAATCTCACTACGCTCTCGTCTACCAGCTTAATGGCCAGTTGCGATTGTGCAGTCGCGGCTATCGGCAAGAACAGCAGGGCTGCCAACAGGGTGCGTAAAATTTTCATACACATATTTATATTATATATTGGTTTGTACCAGCAAAAGGACAAATCCTCTCCCCGATTGGGGGAAAGTATCTGTCGCTGTTGAAATTTGTGGCAAAATTATAACATTTTTTTTAATAATTATTGTATACCTACCATATTTAACAGCAGTTGCCCCCAGTTTTTATACAAAAGAAAAGATTTTGTCGACGAGTGTCAGCTGCGCTGTTTTCTGACTGCTGAAAAAAAGAAGATGACAAGGGCTTTTTCTTAGTAGCTTTCTAGGAAAACTTAGTAAACTCCGAGTTTTTCCTAGAAGTTTACTAAGAAACGCCCGAAAATGACCCTTGATTTTCAGATGATTACAAAGGCTGTTTCTGACGTAGGTTTTTATATTTCCCTCAGTTGTTCCGCCAAGAGGATAAACAGCCCATCTGTTCTTCTAAAACTATGGGTGGCTGTTGAGTCTTTGCAGAAAAATAAGAGATAGACTACCAGCTGCTAAGCAGTTGTGTGTCTGGCGCACTTGTGGGAGAGAAAAAAGAAAGGACAGAGGGAGAAAGTCTCCGTCTGTCCTTTATGAGGTGCGGGTTATTGGTGTTGATCGCGGTAGAGGTCGTTGACCGTCTTCACGGGGTTGAAGGTGGAGAGGGGTACTTCTACGAACACCGTGTTCCAATTGCTCATGGCGCCGTTCCACAGGCCGGGCAGCTCGAGCGCTTTCAGTTCGCGGCCGTCCTTGCTCTTGTGAGAGATAAAGCCGGTGGCCTTGTCTACATATTGGGGTAGGCAGAAGCGGGCGCCCTTGTAGTCCTTCAAAGCACATACGAGGTCTACGGGGTTAAAGTGAGTGCCTTGCTCAAACATGGCTTTCTTCTCGGCGTCGGCCATGTCTATCTGGGAGCTCTCGAGGATTTGTAGCGAGACGGTGCCGTCGGGGTTGTAAGCGAGGAACGGACCGCCGCCGGGCTCACCTACGTTGCGCACCATGCCGCAGACGCGCATCGGGCGGTTCAGTTTGCTATGCAGATAGCGGGTCAGTTCGGCGTCGGCCATGCCGGCTGCTTCTTCAGATTTGCAGCAGAGGTTGTTTTCCAGGAAATGGAGCATCTCCTTGAGGTCGGCAGAGGTGTAGCTGTTGCTGTCAAGTTTTTTCAGATAAACAAAGGCCTGTTTCTGAAGCTCTACCAAGATGCCGGCCAGCAGTTTTTTGTAGCGCACGGTGTCGTCTTTTAGGCGGTCAGGCACCACGTTGTCGATGTTCTTTACAAACACCACGTCGGCATTGATGTCGTTGAGGTTTTCGATGAGCGCGCCGTGTCCGCCGGGGCGGAAGAGCAGCGAGCCGTCTTTCTGTCTGAACGGAGTGTTGTCGGCATTGGCGGCCACGGTGTCTGTGCTTGCTTTCTGTTCGGAGAAAGTCACCTCAAACTTGGCGCCAAACTGCTCGGCATAGGCAGCGGCCTTCTCGGCAACGAGGGCCTCGAAGAGGCTGCGATGCTCGGGCGATACGGTGAAGTGTACGTTTACATTTCCGTCCTTGTCTTTGGCATAGAGCGCACCTTCTACCAAATGTTCTTCAAGCGGAGTGCGTGCGCCGCCTTCATAGTTGTGGAACATAAGGAGACCTTTGGGCAGACTGCCATAGTTGAGTCCTTCCTTACCAAGCATGGCTGCCACCACAGCTTTGTAGCGGCCTTCAGCAAGCAGGGCGTCGATGTCCTTGCCATGTATTTTTTTGCAAGCCAAGTTCAGGTCGGCACGGAAAGCAGCATCGCCGAGGCGTGCAAAGAACTGTTTTTCAAAGTCGTTTGTCGGAGCATCATAGTCGGCTTCGAGAAATCCGAACATGTCTTTGAACATGCGGCTGGCAGCACCTGAGGCCGGTACGAACTTCACTACGCGATGACCTTCAGCAGCGGTGTATGCCTCCCAAGCTGTCAAATATTTGGATTCTTCTTCGGGGGTGGGGGCCACAATGCCTTTTTTTACACTGGCAGCTGCGCTGAGTTTTAGGAAAGGAAAGCCGTTGGCGAAGCAAGCCAATTGCTCGCCCAGTTTCTCCTCGGAGATACCTTTCTTCTGAAGAAGGGCTCTGTCTGTTTCTGTGATCATAGATATAAAGTTTATAGGTTAATACAATTTAAGCCGATAGGGTCACTCGCAAAGGTAAAATAAAAAAATAGAAAATGGCAGGTGCGCGTGGTGGATTTTGAAAAAAACTGTAATTTTACGGGCAGAATTTTATAATATATTAAAGCATACAATACTATGGAGAAGATTATCGGCCTTATCGATGCCCCGTTTACGCCATTCTATGCGGACGGAAGTGTGAACTACGAACCCATCCCGGCTTATGCAGCTTTGCTGGCACGCAATGGTATGAAGGGAGTCTTTATCAACGGCTCTTCCGGCGAAGGCTACATGCTGACAGAAGATGAGCGCATGAAGTTGGCAGAGGCTTGGGTGGCCGCAGTGCCTGCGGGCTTCAAGGTGATAGTACACGTGGGCAGCACCTGCGTAAAGAGCAGCCGTCGCCTGGCTGGGCATGCGCAAAAAATCGGAGCCTGGGGCATTGGCGCCATGGCTACACCGTTCCCAAAGATAGGCCGCATCGAAGAACTGGTGAAGTACTGCGAAGAAATAGCTGCCGGTGCGCCCGAACTGCCTTTCTACTACTACCACATCCCGGCTTTCAACAATGCCTTCCTTTCTATGCTCGACTTCCTCAAGGCTGTGGACGGTCGCATTCCCAACTTTGCCGGTATCAAATATACCTTCGAGAGCCTCTATGAGTACAATCGCTGCCGCCGATACAAGGACGGCAAGTTCGACATGCTGCACGGACAGGACGAAACCATCCTCCCCTGTCTCGCCATGGGCGGAGCGCAAGGCGGCATAGGCGGTACGACCAACTATAACGGTCGCTGCCTCAGCGGAATTATCGACGCATGGAACGCCGGCGACCTGGAGACAGCCCGCGAGTTGCAGAATTTCTCACAGGATGTGATAGACGTCATCTGCCACTATCGCGGCAACATCGTAGGTGGCAAGCGCATCATGAAACTCATCGGCCTCGACCTCGGACCGAACCGCACACCGTTCCAAAATATGACCGACGACGAAGAGGCAGCCATGAAGCGCGAGCTCGAAGCTATCAATTTCTTTGAACGCTGCAACAAGTAAATACCATGTACATATTAGAGAAAATAATGAGGCCCATCAGTCTCATCTGTCTATTATTAGGTTTATCTCAGGTGCAGGTGAAAGCCGAAGAAAGTAGGTCGGCAGCCGACTCTCTGAAGACCTATGATAACCGATATAACGAGGTCGTCTATCGCACGGTGGCCCCGCTTGCCGTAGGAGGCGGGCAGGGAGTGTCAGCACCCTTTGCCGGAAGCGTAGGCAATGCCTTGCTCGTGGCCGGTGGTTGCAATTTTCCGGATGTGCCGGCAGCCGAAGGCGGCACTAAGAAATTCTACAAAGGTATCTATCTCTTGGCTCACCCCGAGAACTCGGAAAACCAATGGCAGGAGGTGGGCGCCCTCACAATGCCCTTGGCCTATGGCGTAGGCGTTACGCTCCCCGACGGCGTGGCTTGTATCGGAGGAACAGATGGTGCAAAGAGTTATGCCACAGTGACCCTCTTGCAATACTCCAATGGTCAGTTGCAACAAAAAGTCTTGCCCTCTCTACCCGTAGCCCTTGACAATATGGGAGGAGCTTATGGCGGAGGTTATATCTATGTGGCCGGTGGACAAAGTAATGCCGAACCTTCCTATGCAGCCTTCCGCTTGCAATATCCGGGGGGTGAAAATTGGGAACGCTTGCCGGATATTCCCGGCGCAGCCAGAATACAACCCGTGGGTGTGGTGCAGAATGCCCATTTAGGTCCTTGCTTCTATTTGATAGGCGGTTATTCTTTACCCCAAGGCGTGGTGGAAGGCGTAGTGCATTATAGCGGTCTCCGATTTGACCAGCAGACAAACAAGTGGAGCCAGACGTCCGACATTATGCCTTACGGAAAAAGGCAGGCAGTTATCGGAGCAGCTGGCGTGGCTTCCGGCTGTGCTCACGTGGTTATCTCTGGAGGTGTAAATGCTGATATTTTTGGTGCAGCTCTCAATCGCAATGCCTATCTGCTGCAAGCAAAGCAAAACGGAGACTCCCTCTTGGTAAAAAATCTTGAGCGCGAAGCCGCCAACTATATGTTCCATCCTGCAGAGTGGTATGACTTTAATCAAGAACTACTCATCTATCATACCATCACTGATACGTGGGTCGTAGAAAGCCGCTCGCCTTTAATGGCGCGTGCCGGTGCTGCGATGATACCTTACGGCGGAGACTGGTATGTGGTGGATGGAGAAACCAAACCCGGCGTTCGCTCGGCCGAGGTAACAGCTGTGACGATGAGTGCGCGCCCTGTTTTCGGCTGGCTCAACTGGACTGTCCTCATTGCCTATTTGATAGGTATGTTGCTACTTGGTTTTTATTTCATGCGCAAGGAAAGTGGCGCCGACGACTTCTTCAAAGGGGGTGGCCGCATACCTTGGTGGGCTGCGGGTATCAGTATTTACGCAACGATGCTTTCGGCCATCACCTATATGGCCTATCCCGCCAAAGCCTTTGCTACCGACTGGACCTACTATCCCATGTTGGTGACTATCCTATTGGTGTCGTTCCCTGTGATAAAATATTACCTGCCTTTCTTCCGTCGCTTGAATGTAACAAGTGCCTATGAATATTTGGAACGTCGTTTCAACGCAGCCACCCGTTTGATGGCCAGCGCCCTCTTTATTATATTTATGGTGGCGCGTATGGCGCTCGTGCTCTACTTGCCCTCTTTGGCGCTGACAGCCGTTACGGGCATCGACATCTACACTTGCATCTTGCTCATGGGAGCCATCACCATCGTGTATTGCACCATGGGCGGCGTAGAAGCTGTGGTGTGGGGCGATGTGGTGCAGGGCTTCATCCTCGTAGGCGGCGCTTTGTTGGCAGTGGGCTACTTGGCGTTGGGTACGGAAGGCGGTTTCGGAGGCTTCATAGATATTGCTGTGGCCGATGGTAAATTCCGCATGTTCGACTGGAGCTTGGACTATCGCTCTGCTACTTTCTGGGTGATTATCCTCGGCGGTATGGCCAACAATCTTATTTCCTACACCTCCGACCAAACAGTCATTCAGCGCTATCTTACTACGAAGGACGAAGGCAGCGCCCGCCGCAGTATCATGATGAACGGTGTGATGAGCGTATTTATTTCTGTAGCCTTCTTTGCTATTGGTGCCGGGCTTTATACCTTCTTCAAAACACACCCGGCAGAGCTCGACTACACCATGGCTAAGGCAGACATCATCTTCCCCTTCTTTATGATGAGCCAATTGCCCGCCGGCGTGGCAGGATTGCTCATTGCGGCCATCTTTGCTGCTACGATGAGTACCATCTCTTCTAACATCAACTCCGTAGCTACTGCTTTCAGCGTAGACTTCTACAAGCGCTTTGTGCCCGCAGCTTCTGACAAACGAATGGTCAATGTGGCTCGCTATGCTTGTATCATCTCGGGATTGATAGGTATGGGTATTGCGCTGCTGATGGCCACCTGGGAGATTCTTTCCCTGCTCGACTTTTTCCAGGAGATTCTCGGCTTGCTCTCCAGCGGTCTCGGCGGCTTGTTCTTAATGGGTATTTTCTTCCCACGCATCGGTGGTCGTTCTGCGCTGATTGGTTTCTGCTGCGGTGTGGCTGCTGTGTTCCTCACAAAGAATCTTACCGAAACCAGTTTCTTGCTCTACGGCTTCATCGGTATGGCTGTGTCCGTCATGGTGGCTTGGCTCTGCTCGTTTGTGTTGCGTGAGCAGCAAAACCTCAAAGGACTCACCTGGAAAACTTTGGACAAGGAATAAGCCATCGTACTCCTCGTTTAATATATGTTTAATCTAAAAGTACAATAATATATTATGGAAAATCCACAGAACGGTTACGCCGTCCGCCCTTATTCGCAGCCCGTCAAGCGCTATTGCCAGACGCTCGACCTCCGCGACAACCCGGAACTCATAGCCGAGTACAGAAAGCGCCATAGCCGCGAGCATGCCTGGAAGGAAATATTGAAAGGCATCCGCGAGGTTGGCATCCTCGAAATGGAAATCTACATCCTCGGCACACGCTTGTTTATGATTGTAGAAACGCCGCTCGACTTCGAGTGGGAGTCGGCCATGCAACGTCTCTCTACCTTGCCTCGTCAGGCAGAATGGGAAGATTATATGGCAGAGTTTCAGTTGGTCAAGGCCGGTATGTCGTCGGCCGAGAAGTGGCAACTGATGGAGCGCATGTTTTACCTATACGAATAGATTGCTATGAAAGAAAAATTAGTAGAGAAAAAATACCTCGTAACCTTTATTCTCATTACCTCGCTCTTTGCGCTCTGGGGCTTTGCCAATGACATCACCAACCCCATGGTGGCTGCCTTTCAGACAGTAATGGAGCTGTCCACCTTCGAGGCTTCCTGGGTGCAGTGCGCATTCTATGGCGGTTACTTTACAATGGCTATTCCGGCCGCCCTCTTTATTCGTAAGTACAGCTATAAGACCGGCATCTTGATAGGTCTTGGCCTGTATGCTGTGGGTGCATTCCTGTTTATCCCCGCAGCTGAGGTGCAGAGCTTCCCCTTCTTCTGCGCTTCGCTCTATATCTTGACTTTCGGCTTGGCCTTTTTGGAAACTACAGCCAACCCCTTTATCCTCTCCCTCGGCGCTAAGGAAACTTCCACCCGTCGCTTGAACCTTGCACAAGCCTTTAATCCTATGGGTTCCTTGAGCGGTATGGCAGTGGCTTCTCTTATCGTGTTGCCCGCCTTGTGGTCCGACCGCCGCAACACAGCCGGCGAAACTTTCTTTCATACATTGAGCGAGGCTGAGAAGGCCGACATCCGCTTGCACGACCTTGCTGTCATTCGCGACCCCTATGTAGCCATTGGCCTGGTAGTTCTCTTGATGTTCGTTATCATCGCCTTGAAAAAAATGCCGCAGACCTCTGCCGGCGAGAAGCAGGACAGTGCAAAATTTACCTTGCGCCGCTTGTGGGCGAACAAGGTATACTGCGAAGGTGTGGTGGCGCAAATGTTTTATGTAGCTGCGCAGATTATGGTGTGGACTTTTATTATCCACTATGCAGACCATTTGGGCATTGATAAAGCCACCGCCCAGAATTACAATATCTTCGCCATGGCCATGTTCCTTTGCAGCCGCTTCATCAGTACGTTCCTGATGAAGTATGTCAACTCGCGCTTGCTGCTCGTAGCTTTTGGCATGGGCGCAATGACTTGTGCCACAGGTACTATCTTGATAGAAGGTATCTATGGCCTTTACTGCCTCGTAGGCATCTCGGCTTTCATGTCGCTGATGTTCCCCACCATCTATGGCATTGCTTTGGAGAATGTCGATAGCCGCGATACCTCCCTTGGCGCCGCTTTCTTGGTGATGGCCATTGTGGGTGGAGCTTTGATGCCACCTATCCAGGGCTCTATTATAGATATGCAAGAAATCATGGGCCATCCGGCAGTGAATGTGTCTTTTGCCTTGCCGCTCCTGTGCTTCTTCTTCGTTACTCTATACGGCTGGCGCAGCTATCGCCGTTTGAAGTAGGGGTTGCGGAGCATTAGAAAAATGATTACCGTCTTGATGGAGTGTTAAAAAACTTTGGTCGGGCATTAGGTAATCAAAAAAATCCCTACATTTGCCATGTTCAATATTTTAACATTAAAGACTATGAAAAAATTTGTAATGAGCACCATGGCTGTAGCAGCCATCGCTCTTGCCTCTTGTGGAGGTGCACAAAAAGAAGCTCAACCTGTAGATGTTACAGCTGAAGAAAATGCTGCTGTAGAACTCACTGAGGCGTTGGCTGAGAAGTTGGAAAATGCCGATAGCGCAGCTGTGGCGGAACTCACCGCTGAGGCGGCAAAAGTCATTGAGGAGTTGCAAGCTGCCGGCAATGAAGCCGCTGTGCAAGCCTATGCTTCTAAGGTGAAAGCCTTTGTGGAAGAAAACAAAGAGAAGTTGGAGGGCTTTGGCCTCAATACCAACTTAGGCGCCATTGTGAATGCCGTAGCCAATCTCCCTGAGTCAGTAGAAAATGCTGCTGAGGCTGCCGGCGAAGCTGTGAAAGCCGATGCCGAGCATGTGGCCGACGAAGCCAAAGCCAAGGGCGAAGAAGTGGTGGAAGGCGTAAAGCAAGCCGCTGCCGATAAGGTAGAGGAGCAAAAGCAAGCTGCTCAAGAAAAGCTGAACCAAGCCGTTGAAGACGCTAATCAAAAAGTAGAGGCAGAGAAGGCCAAGGCTAAAGACAAGGCCATCGAGGCTCTCAAGAAGCTCTAATAGGCTTACACCTATAAATATTATAAGCGGGCAGCAGAGTATGACTCTTAGCTGTCCGCTTTTTTGTGTGGCTTATAAAGCCGGTGGGGAAATTTTGGGGTCTCCAATTTTCTCTGTATCTTTGCAACCGCAAAAAGGCTCCGTAGCTTAGCTGAATAGAGCGTCAGATTCCGGTTCTGAAGGTCCTGGGTTTGAATCCCAGCGGGGTCACAAAAAATAGCGCACATGGTCTATGTGCGCTATTTTTTTATACTTTTTTCTCTCTGTGGGTCAGTGTAAGATTTTCAAGAAACTCTCATACGAGTCGTCAAGTCGGCCGAGCTGGTAGGGTCTTATCTGTAGAGAGAAAGTGGCTGGCAGTTTGTCGAGGCCAAAATATTCGTAGAGGATGCAAGCAAGGTTGAAGGAGCGGCTGTCTCCTTTTTTTAATAGTGCAACGCAGCAATGGTGGAGCAGCTGGCGGTCTTCCTCGCAGGTCTTCAGTGTGCGGAACAGCAGATAGTAGCCCACGGGTGTGGAGGTCTTGAGCAAAGCCTGCACCTGAGCCTCGGCTTTCTCTTCGCTGAAGAGTTGCAGCAGGCGCATACCGTCTTGCGGCGTCTTGATTTCCGGCAGCAAGGCCTCTAGTGCTTTTTTGCAGTCGATGGGCGATGCCTGTTCTTTGGCGTAGCTGTCAAGGCGACCGTCGTTGAGCGAAAGTTTTTCGGCCTTGTATAGACTTGCGGCAGCCTTGAGGAAGGTGCCGAGATAGGCTTTAGGGTGGCGTGGGACGATGGTCAGGAAGAAGTCCCAAAACACTGTGGATTCCTGTTCCTCCTCATTGCCCAAGAGGGGCAAGAGCTCTTCGCCCAAGAGGAATCCCGCCGTGCGAAACTCTGTGTTCGAGAGCGAGGCAAGGCAGTCGGCCAGTCCCGCAGCATCGTGTGCCATGATGTAGGCCAGCAAGCGGTTGCGCAGCAGGGGGTTGTGTTGGCGTACGTTAAGCATCTCGGCGGGTGAGGAGCACTACGTTTTCTACGTGGTGAGTTTGTGGGAACATGTCGACAGGCTGCACGGCGTCTACGCGATAGGCAGCGTCGAGCAAGCTAAGGTCGCGTGCTTGCGTAGCAGGGTTGCAACTCACGTAGACAATGCGCTGCGGAGCGGCGAAGAGGATGGTGTCGATGACATCGTTGTGCATGCCGGCACGTGGGGGGTCTGTGATGATCACGTCGGGGCGGCCGTAGGTCTCTATGAATTCGCGGTTGAGAATGTCCTTCATGTCGCCCGCAAAGAAGAGGGTGTTGTCCAGCCCGTTGAGCCCGGCGTTCACCTTGGCGTCTTCTATGGCCTCGGGCACATATTCTATGCCGATGACCTTGCATGCCTTGCGTGCCACGAAGTTGGCGATGGTGCCCGTACCGGTGTAGAGGTCGTAGACAAGTTCGTTGCCGCTGAGGCCGGCAAACTCGCGTGCCACTTTATAGAGTTCGTAGGCCTGCTCCGTGTTGGTCTGGTAGAAACTCTTAGGACCCACCTTGAAGCGCAGCCCCTCCATTTCTTCGTAGATAAAGTCGGCGCCGGCGTAGGTCTTGACGTCGAGATCGCCAATGGTGTCGTTGGCCTTGGTGTTGTTCACGTAGAGCAGCGAGGTGATTTCGGGGAACTGCTCGTGCAGGTGTGCCAGCAGCGCCATGGCTTGCTGCTCGTGCTCTGCTTCGCTAAAGCAGAACTGCACAAGGAGCATCACTTCGCCCGTGGCCGAGGTGCGCAGCATGATGTTGCGGAGCAATCCCTCCTGACCGCGCAGGTCGAAGAAACTCAGACCATGCTCGAAGGCGTAGGCGCGGATGCCGTTGCGGATGCGGTTGTTGAGGTCGCACATGAGGTGGCATTCCTCGATGTCCAATATCTTGTCGAAGGCGCCGGGAATGTGGAAACCCACGGCGTTCATGTTGTCAAACACCTCGCCGGAGGCCACTTGCTCCTTGGTGAGCCATTTCTTGTTGGAGAAACCAAATTCCAGCTTGTTGCGATACTCGCGCTGTAGGCGACTTCCCAGGATGGGCGACACCTCGGGCAGCGCTACCTTGCCGATGCGTGTAAGGTTATCCACCACCTGCTGCTGCTTGTAGCGCAGTTGTTCTTCGTAGGGCAAGCATTGCCATTTGCAGCCGCCACACACACCGAAGTGCTTGCAGAAAGGTACGGCACGCTTTTCCGAATATTGGTGGAAGCGCACAGCCTCTGCCTCGGCATATTTGTTCTTCTTGCGGCGCAACTGAAGGTCCACCACATCGCCCGGAACAACGTAGGGCACGAAAACGGCCAGGCCGTCTACTTTTGCCAAGGCCTTGCCCTCGGCGGCAACATCGGTGATGGTGATATTCTCTAATAGAGGAAGCGGTTTTTTATTTCTGCCCATGTGTGTAGTGACTGATAGGTTAAACGAAAGCCTTTTCTAAAAAGGCGTATCCAACTGACAAAAGTACGAAAAAAAACCGAGCCGCTTTCTATCTCCTTTGGTTTTTTTGATAGCTCTCCTCCCGGAGAAAGATTTAGGGGGAACTTCTTTCTTTTAGATATTTTAAGAAAGTTTAAGATTTGCGAGCGCGGCGATAGCCTTGAAAAAAGCGTGGGTGTGGCAGAAATTTTCTTCGGTGTGGAGAAAATCTGCGTAGCTTTTGCGGAATTTTTCTTAGTAAAGGCCGAGGAAAATTTTTCTCTTAACTAAGAACTGATAGAAAACTCCCATTTTCTCTTTCGTAAATATGCAAAAAAGCGGGACGCCCCCTCCGGGCTCCCGCTTCGCTATTACAAAGATAATACAACGATGGGCGAAATGCAAATCGTTTTTAACTTTCTTTTACAAATATGTTAAAAGGCCGGCGCAGCTCGTTGGTCAGCGCTCAGAGCCTTCGCCCACTTCTTCAAATAGCTGTTCCACCAGGCGCGGCACGGCATAGAGGTCGCGCTCGGCTTCGGGTACAGCGATGAAACCCTCCATCTGCCATTCGGCAGGCAGGGTGGCTTCGTAGAAGTCGGCATAGATGCGGCGGTGGGTGAGCACGTGCTTGACGCCCTGCTTGAGGAGGCGCAGCGGAGCCATGGCAGCAATGGGGGCAAGCAAGGGGTGGGCGGAGAGCTCTTCCTCTTGGGGCCGGTGGTCGAACTCAGCCATCGGTGGCTCGTAGAGGCCTTGCCAGATGTCGCCAGAGGGGCGGCGGCGCAGCCAGATTTTTCCGTCGGAGTGGGTGTAGACATAGACAAAGTGGCGCTCGCTCACGGCGGTGCGTTTGCTCTTTACGGGGAGTTGTGCCACGCGGCCTTCGGCCCATGCCACGCAACTGCCCATCAAGGGGCAATCCTCGCACTGCGGCGATTGGGGTACACATTGCAGAGCGCCGAAGTCCATCAAGGCCTGGTTGTATCGCCCGGGGTGCTTCTTGTCGAGCAGGAGTTGGGCCAGTTCGGCAAAAGCCTTCTTGCCGGCCGTAGAGTCGATGGGTGTGTCGATGCCAAAATGGCGCGCCAGCACGCGGTAAACATTGCCGTCTACCACAGCATGGGGCAGGCCGTAGGCAAAAGAACAGATGGCGGCGGCGGTATAGTCGCCCACGCCTTTGAGCGCATGCACACCCTCGTAGGTGTTGGGGAAACGGCCGGCGGCCACGATGGAGCGAGCGGCGGCGTGGAGATTGCGCGCCCGACTATAGTAGCCCAGTCCCTGCCAAAGGCGCAGCACCTCGTCTTCCTCAGCCTCGGCCAGCGCTTCTACACAGGGGAAGCGCTCCACAAAGCGCAGGTAGTAGTCGTAGCCCTGCGCCACACGCGTCTGTTGCAGGATGATTTCCGAAATCCAGATGCGGTAGGGGTCGGCAATGTCGCGCCACGGCAATTCGCGGCGGCCTGTGCCGTACCAAGCCAAAATCTTGTGTGAAAATTCTTCCATCCTTTTCTCTGAGGCTCCGGGAAATTGAAAAGCCCTATGGGGGAGCTATCCCATAGGGCATATATGAATGTAAAAAATCTCTTAGTGGAACAACTTGATGCGCTGTTCTTCCGACATTTTGCAGATGAGCAGCGTGCCGTCTTTCTCTACCACGATGTAGCCGTCCAGTCCCTGGATGACCACTTTCTTTTGCTGCGTGGTGTGTACGATGCAGTTGTGCGTATCGTAGAGGTCAATGTTATTGCCTATGCAGGCATTGCCATACTTGTCTTTGGGGGTCTGCTCATGGAGCGAAATCCACGAGCCAAGGTCGCTCCATCCGAAGGCCGAGGGGTAAACAAAGATTTCCTCTGCCTTTTCCATGATGGCATAGTCTACGGAAATGTTCTCGCAGGTGGGGAAAATCTTGTCAATCATCTCTTGCTCCTGCTCCGTGTCGTAGTAAGGGAAGAGGTCGGAGAAGATACGCGACATCTCTGGGTTGTACACGCGGAAGGCATTGACGATGGTAGACACGCGCCAAATGAAGATGCCGGAGTTCCAGAAATAGTTGCTCTGCTTGATGTAGCCCTGGGCAATGTCGAGCGAGGGCTTCTCCTTAAAGGAGTCTACGCGGTAGATGTTGCTCTTGCGCGAGGAGGAATAGCTGAGGTCGGCCTTGATGTATCCGTAACCTGTGGCGGGATAGGTGGGGCGTATGCCGAGCGTCACGATGGAGTCGGTCTCAGCAGAGAAGTCCATGGCGTCGGTAATGGAGGAGCGGAACTTTTGGATGTCGGTGATGATATGGTCGCTGGGGGCCACCACGACGTTGGCACGTGGGTTGCGCTTCTTGATTTTCCAGCTCACGTAGCAAATGCAGGGCGCCGTATTGCGCTGGCAGGGCTCGAGCAGCACATTCTCTGTGGGCACTTCGGGCAACTGTTCTCTGACAAGGTCCTTGTATTGTGCGGAGGTGACAATCCAGATGTTCTCGGGGAGCACTATATCTTTGAATCTCTCAACTGTGAGCTGAATGAGGGTCTTGCCGCATCCCAGCACATCGAGAAATTGCTTGGGACATTCGGGACAGCTCACCGGCCAAAAGCGGCTGCCAACGCCGCCGGCCATAATGACGAGGTGGTTATTCTTCATAAAGAAAAGATGATGGAGTGGGGGAAACTTAGGTTGCTGCTACTTTTCCGGGGCAGTAATAGTTCCCTTGATGTAAAGACGTACCACTTGGTTGGAGGCATTAGAGCGTACGGTGATGGACTTTTGGAATTTTCCGGGAAAATCTTTGTCGCTATTAAACACAGCCTTCACCTCGCCGCTTTCGCCTGGTGCGATAGGTTCTTTAGTATAATCGGTTACCGTACATCCGCAGCCGGGAAAAGCCTGGTTGATGATGAGCGGCTGGTCGCCGGTGTTGGTAAACTTGAATGTGTAGGAAACGGATTTGCCTTTGGGGATTTCGCCGAAGTCGTGTATGTTTTTTTCGAACTTGACAACGGCTTGAGCCATGGCTGTCGTAAAGCCTAAGAAAAATAGGAAGCAAACCAAAGAAAGTAAGCGTCTTACCATATTCAAAAAATATTTCATTTCTGCAAATGTAGGATTTAATCTCCAAATAAATAATCTTTCACATAAAAAATTGTGATATTTTCTGTGGATTCCGTACTTTTGCCATTAGAATTTATAGGTGATTTTGGAAAAAGAAAGTAGAATCTCCCCAAAGCGTGCTCCTAAGGAGAAAGTGATATTAGGCATCGATCCCGGCACTAACGTGTTGGGATATGGCATCTTGAAAGTTGTAGGGCGCACTGCCACGATGGAGGCAATGGGCGTTATTGACTTGCGCAAGGTGGGCGATACCTATTTGAAGTTGGGGCGTATCTACGAACGCATCATCGGAATCATTGACGCTTTCTTGCCCGACGAAGTAGCCATCGAGGCGCCCTTCTTTGGGAAGAACGTGCAGAGCATGCTTAAGTTGGGCCGGGCACAAGGCGTTGCCATTGCCGCAGCTATTAGTCGCGACATCCCCATCCATGAGTACGCTCCGCTGAAAATAAAAATGGCCATCACCGGAAACGGCCAGGCCAGCAAAGAGCAAGTGGCGGGAATACTGAAGCGTCTGCTCTGCATAAAAGAAGAGAGCATGTTGCCCTATCTCGATGCTACCGATGCCCTGGCGGCTGCCTATTGTCATTTCCTACAGGATGCGCGGCCGGAGATAAAAAGCGACGGGCCCCAAAGTTGGGCTGCGCTGGCAAAGAAGCAAGGTAAGAATCTTGACGGAGCCACCACCGAACCACAGAAAAAGTTGGCGAGGCTACTAATGAAGAAAGTATAATCCCGGGCTTTGGACTGAGGAGTATCAACTTTGAGCTATAAAAATCTCCGAGGCTCACTCTCTCCATAGGTACACCACTTGGAGCTCGAAACTCACAGCTAAAAATAATATATTATGCATAAGAAAATACTCAGTCTGCTTTTCCTCTTGCTAAGTGCTTCGGCGTTGCAAGCACAAGAGGTCTACAATTTCGTCTTGGAGAGTGCTCAGCGCATAATCAATAATCCGGCAAGTGGCGATACGCAAGTGAGCATCGCACAATTTAAGAACACAGCCCTGGTATATTTGAAGAACCAAGCCTTTGCTCAACAGAAGGAAGTGAGTGAGGACTTTTTGAACACGCAGGCTTATTACATGTCGGAGTTTGTGGCGCTCTTCTTTTCAGAAGTGGTGGAAGTGCAAAAGAAAGGCAAGCAGGTAATGGAGAATACCATATTGCTCTTCATGGAAGCCTCGCTGACCCATCCCTTATTTCCCGATACAGACGAGGAAACCACATTGTGCTACGTGAACGACCCCGCCTCGCTCACACGTTTTTCTCTCAACACCGACTGGGAAAAGGCATACGAAGCAGCTAAGGCGGAGTTGAAAACAGGTAAGCACAAAAAATAACTCTTGGCGATGAAGATTCTTATCGTATCTGACATACACGGCTCATTGCCTGCTTTGGAAAAAGTGTTGGCTTACTACGATGCCAACGGCTGCGAACTGCTTTGTCTCTTAGGCGACATCCTCAACTACGGTCCGCGTAACGGATTGCCCGAAGGCCTTGATCCGCAAGGCATCGTTCAGCGTCTCAACGAGCGCGCCGCCTCCATTGTCGCGGTGAGGGGCAATTGCGACTCAGAAGTGGACCAGATGCTCCTTCGCTTTCCTATCTTGGCAGACTATGCCCTTGTGTGCGACGGAAAGCGCAGACTCTTTCTTACCCATGGCCATATCTATAACGAAGACAACTTGCCGCAACTCGCGGCCACCGACTTCTTTTTCTACGGCCACACACATTTGCAACACATAGTTCCCTCCGACGGTGTAGCTCCCACTATTTGCAACACAGGTTCGCCTACGTTCCCAAAAAATGGCAACCCACCCACCTTCGCCGTTTACGAAGATGGAAAGGTGGAGATTGTAGTGCTGTAAGCCGTGGAAAACGGACTATGAGCCGTGGGTTGTGAGAACCATCCCCAATACTTATTCCACCCAAAATACGCGGCCCTCTTTTCGGGGGCGAGCTTCGGGTTCCGGGCCGTCGCTATAGCCTAAGGCGATGTGGCCAATGCCTTCGTATTCCTCTTCAAGACCCACCGACTTCAGCCATTCTTTCCACTCCGGCAAATCAAACACCTCCTTGGCGCGATGTATCCAGCAAGAGCCCACTCCCAGCGAATGGGCAGCCAACATCATGTTGCCAATGGCCAAACTTCCGTCGTACATATAGGTAGGCACAGACTTTTTGGTAAGTACGGCAATGATTACCGGAGCACCGTAGAAGGGGTCGGGAACGGGAATGTCGAAGAAGGTGGCATTGACGGCCGAGAGGCGGTCGCGAATTTCTTTGTTCGTCACCACCACCAGCGCCCAAGGCTGTCGGTCGCGGCCAGAGGCAGCATAAGTGCCAGCTTCTACAATTTGCTCAATCAGCTCGGTAGGCACCATGTCGCTTTTGAACTTGCGCACGCTGCGGCGCGTCTTCATATTTTCTATAGTAGCATTCATATTTTTCTGTTTTTGAAGATTAGCAGCGCACAAAAATACTAATTTTCTTCCAAGGCGAATGCCTGATGGCTCCATCTATTTATATTTTGCCGTAGACCGGCCTCCCGCTACTTTCTGTGATAGATTTTCTGCCATTCGTTTTTTTATGCTTACCTTTGTGCCCATAAAGGCAAAGGGGTGTCCCTTCCATTTGGAACGGGCTGAGAGAAGACCCTCCGACCTGAAGCAGATCATGCTGCCGTAGGGATTGCCGCCGTTCGACATCCTGCCTTTCCTTTTTTCAGTTCAACCCATCAGATACATCGCCTCCTTTTTGGCATGCACCTCATGCCGAGAGAGAGGGAGCAGGAAACTTCAATGGATTTATACATAGAAATAACAGCAGTAGCCGTAGGTTTGCTCTATCTCTGGCTGGAGTATAGAGCAAGCGTCTATCTATGGCCGGTCTCCGTGGTCATGCCCGCCATCTATCTGTACGTCTACTATAACGCCGGCATATATGGCAACTTCTGGATAAACATCTACTATTTTCTGATAGCCCTTTACGGCATGTGGCAGTGGAAGTATGGCGGCAAGGCCACAGCTTCCGGCAAGGATGCAATAGCGATTACCCACCTCTCGCTCAAGGGATGGCTCTCTGCCCTCGGCGTCTATGCCGTCGCGCAGACCCTTATCCTTTGGGGCCTCACTGCCTATACCGACAGCACCACCGCCGTGCTCGACTCTCTCACCACCGCCCTGAGCATAGTGGGCATGTGGCTCCTGGCCAGAAAAAACATCGAACACTGGTGGGTGTGGTTCGTGGCAGACATAGCCGGCTGCGCGCTCTACATTCAAGGAAAGCTTTATCCCACCGCCGTGCTTTATGCGCTCTATGCCGTAGTAGCCATCTTCGGCTATCTTAATTGGAAAAGACTGATGCAACATGAATCCGGACAACCATAAGTTTGATGCCGTCGTCATTTCGGGCGGCGAATTTCCCACTGCGCCCATCCCCCTGCAGGTGATAGAGCAGACCCCCTACATCGTTTGCTGCGACGGTGCCGCCAATCATTTTCTCGCCATGGGCGGAATGCCCCATGCCATAGTGGGCGATGGCGACTCCCTCAGCGAGGAGAATCGCCGCACCTATGCCCACCTGTTGCACTTAGTGGCCGAGCAAGAAACCAACGACCAAACCAAGGCGGTGCAGTTTCTTCTGCAGCAGGGCAAACGCAAGATAGCCATTGTGGGGGCTACGGGCAAGCGCGAGGACCACACACTGGGCAACATCTCACTGTTAGCAGACTATGCCCGTGTGGGAGCCGAGGTGTCCCTCTTCACCGACTACGGCGTCTTCCTTCCCTGTCGTGACACTACCACCTTTGCCAGCGCCCCCGGCCGTCAGGTCTCCATCTTCAATATTTCGGCATGCAATCTGCGCTCCGAAGGCCTGCGCTATCCCCTTTACGACTTCAATGCCCTGTGGCAAGGCACGCTCAACGAGAGCCTCTCCCATAGCTTCACCATCTTTGCCAAAGGCGAGTATCTTGTGTTCTTAAACTATTGAGCCTCCGCCGGCGGGCTTTGTCTGAAGCAGACAGCCCGGCGCTATGAGAAAAGAAAATCCCTAAACGCATTTGGCACATTCCTCTTTACGATGAAGTATAGAATAGAATATGAAAAGAGCACGGTGGAGAAAATGATTAGTCTCTACTGCCGCGCGCACCGCCACCCCGAATGCCTGTGTGCCGACTGCAGGCAACTCTTGGAGTATGCCCACGCACGCTTGGACAAATGCAAGTTTGGCGAAGGCAAACCCACTTGCAGAAAATGCCCCATCCATTGCTACCGCCCCGATATGAAAGAAAAGATGGTGGCCGTAATGAGATATTCAGGTCCGCGCATGCTCCTGCACCATCCCCTCCATGCCCTTCGGCATTTGTGGTATGAACTCTTCTAACTTCAACTTTTCCGGCGAGCACAGAAAGGCTTTGAAGCCTTCAATAAGAGAAACTGCGAGAAAATTTGACAAAGCGCGCTGCCGAAACAGAAGACTTCTGAACCTCTAAGTCTTACCTCCGAGCAAGAAGGTAAGACTTTCTTGAAACAAGCTTTGAGAAAATTTTTCTTAGTAGTCTACGAGTTTTTTCCAGGCCTTACTTTCTTTTCCGAAATAACCTTGCATGCGTTGCCGGAAAAGCTCAAAAATGTAGCAGAAAACCAAGTGTTTTCCTCCCGACTTATAAAATGCGTACCAAAGATGCGACAAATTTCCCTCTCATGGTTGGCGTATCTCCAAACAGAAGCAGGCGCAGCAGATTCTAAGCGAATCCTGCGCCTGCTTTTTGTGAATATTTTTGACATCGTCGGCGAACTGCTTGTGCCGGCTGTCGATGGACTATTCTTCGTTGCCCTGTGTCGTTAGTATCTTGCCTATCTGCTCGGCCAGGGCCGTCATGGAGGGGAAGAGCAGGTGGGCACCGCTCTCGAGCAGTGCGCTCTCAGGCAGCGGACCTGTATTGACAGCTATCGTAAAGATGCGCGCCCCTACGGCCGACTGTACACCCAGCGGAGCGTTCTCCACCACGATGGCTTCCCACGGTTGTAGGCCGGCTTTGTCAAGTGCCATGAGGTAAGGCTCGGGGTGGGGCTTGCCATACTTTACGTGCTTGCTGGAAATGATGCGCTCGGGGAGAAAGACGCCCGGGAAGTGGGTGGCCAGGCGGTCGAGGAGCGAGAGCTGGCCGCTGCCCGTTACCACGTAGAGGTCGAGCCCGGCGTTCTTCACCTGTTGCACCACCTCGGCAGCACCGGGCATTCGGGGAGCCTCAGAGCAGGCGTTGAAGGCGCGGCATTTGGCCTCGTAGATTTGCTGCACCTCCTCGGGCGTGGCATTCCGCTTCCAATACTTTTGGGTGAGGATGTTGATGGTGGCTTCGCCGGTGCGTCCCTCGTGCATGAAGGCCTCCTCGGGCGACATGTCGAGCCCAAACTCAGTGCAGATTTTCGACCACGAGCGGGCGTGGTTGGGCATTGAGTCGAAGAGAACACCGTCCATGTCGAAGAAGACGGCGCGCGGGCAGAAGTGGTCAAAGCCGTGGGCGCTGAGGTAGTGGCAGATTTCGTTTGCGTACATATGTGAGTGCTACAGTAGGGCAGATGAGGGTTAGTATTTGTGCTCCTCCTCGGCCATCTCTTGGCGGGTGAGGCTCTTCTTGTCGATGGCGCGCCAGGCGTAGACGATGTAGGCCAGTACGAAGGGGATGATGAGTGACACCCACGACATAGCGGTGAGGGTGAAGTGGCTGGAGCAACTATTGGACAATGTGAGCGAACTTTGGAGGTCGGCTGTCGAGGGGTAGTAGGCCGTGTGGTTGTATCCCACCATCAGCAGCAAGGCCAGTACGGTGCAGACCGTACCAATGCCTGTGGGCCAAATGCCTCGGCGAAAATTAGGCTTCAGCAGGGTGGCGAAAATGCCGAAGAGCACGAGGCCGACACCCACAAGCAGCAAAGCCAACACTCCGGGCAAGGCTAACAAATTGTCCAGATATTTATACGGCGCCATATAGATTTCGCCACTTTCGCTAACGGCATAGCCATCGGTCAGGAGCAGATGCACCGCAAAGGCCACGAAGGAAATAAGGAAGGGAACGGCATCGATGAGAACCTGATGGCGCAGACGTGGCTGGAGGAGGGCGTCGCAGATGTTGTTGTGCAGATAGAGAGAGCCGAGCGTGCGGGCAAGGAACAATACGGCAAAGCCCAAAACCAGATTCCAGGGATTGCCCACAGCGTCCAGTCCGTGCCAGGCATTTGCCCATTGACTGATGACGGGACTGCCGCCCAACGCACCCATAGCGTCTTTGCAGACAATGAAGGCTGCTCCGTGGAAGAAGGTGCCCACGGCTGTGCCCAAGAGCAAGGGACCAAAGACGCCATTGAATACCAAGAAGCGGCGGTAGGTGGTACGCCCAAGGAGGTTGCCCGGCTTCGACTGGAACTCGTAGGCCACGGCCTGCAGAACGAAGCTCACCAAAATCAGCATCCACACCCAATAGGCACCGCCGAAGCTGGTGCTGTAGAACAAGGGGAAGGAGGCGAAGAAAGCTCCGCCAAAGGTGACCAAAGTGGTGAAGGTAAATTCCCATTTACGGCCGGTGGAGTTGATGATGAGGCTGCGCTCTTCCTCGTTCTCCCCTAAACGGAAAATCAGAGAGTTGGCACCCTGCACGAACATTAGAAAGACGAGGAGGCCACCTAAGAGCGATACGAGGAACCACCAGTATTGTTGCAGAAATTCGTAGGTCATAATCTTACTTGTTTAATGAGTGGTTAGTGTTTAAGAGAGTCTTCCATGTTCCAGTTCTTGATGGCTTTGCACATGATGCCCACTTCGGCAATAAGCAGCAGGGTGAACAAGGCAAGGAACAAGAAGAAGGTGGTTTGTACAGAGGCGGTGGGCAATTGAGAAATGGCTACGCCCACGGGCAGCAGGTCTTGTATGGCCCAGGGCTGACGTCCCACTTCGGCTACCACCCATCCGGCTTGGCCGGCGAGGAAAACCAAAGGGATGCTCCAGAGCCCTACGTAAAGCAGCCAGCGCTTTTCGGCAAGGGTACCTTTGCGCGCAAACCACCATGCCAGGATGAGCACAAGCATCAAGGCACAGCCTCCGCCTACCATGATGCGGAAAGCCCAATAGACAATGGGGATGTTAGGTATAAGGTCTTCTTTAGCCTTGATGTGGCCATAGCCAAAGTAGGCTTGGTGCTCTTCAAAAACCTTGCGTGCCTCCGCCGCCACTTCGGGATTCGTCCGGTAGTGGGTGCGGTATTCTTTGAAAGCCGCCACGGCGGCCTGTCCGCGCTTCATTTTTTCGTCGGCCGACAGGTGGATGGTGCCATCGTTGTCCTTGTATCCGTTGAGAATGTCTTCTGTGCCCGGAACAAAGCCATTGATGTCGTGGGTGGCTAGGATGGACAACACACCGGGTACCTCGACACCGGGGATAATGGAGAAAGGCGCCTGCGTGCTACCCTTTTCAAGGCCTTCGGCTGCTGCCAGTTTCATAGGTTGGTGGCGACCAATTTCTATGCCTGAGCGGTCGCCCGTGAACATCACTGTCAGCAAAGCCACAAGGCCTACTACCGACGCTACGCGTATGCTGGAAAGAGCAAAACGCTGGTTGCGCTTTTTGAGCAAGTACCAACAGCTCACTCCCACAACAAACACGGCTCCTGTCATCCAACCGCTGGATACGGTGTGGAAAAATTTGGTGACGGCAATAGGTTGGAAGGCCACAGCCCAAAAGTCGACCATCTCGTTGCGCACGGTGTCGGGATTGAAAGTCATCCCGACGGGGTGTTGCATCCAACTGTTGGCGACCAAAATCCACCAGGCAGAAATAGTGGCTCCCAGTCCGGTCAGCCAAGTAGAGGCAAGGTGGAAGCGTTGGCTCACTTTATTCCAGCCAAAGAACATCACTGCGATGAAGGTGGCCTCCATAAAGAATGCCAGTATGCCTTCAATGGCCAAAGGTGCGCCAAAAATGTCGCCCACAAACCAGGAGTAGTTGCTCCAGTTAGTGCCAAACTCAAATTCCAGAATAATGCCGGTGGCAACACCGATGGCAAAGTTGATGCCAAAGATTTTCTGCCAGAATTGGGCGGTGCGTTTCCAGAAAACATCTTGTGTCTTGACATAGATGGACTCCATCACGGCCATCACAACGGCCAAGCCAAGTGTCAGGGGAACGAAGAGCCAATGGTAGCAGGCTGTGAGGGCGAACTGCGCTCTCGACCAATCGATGAGAGATTCTTGAATCATTCCGTTCATAGTATTAGATTATAAGTTCTTGATATTTTCTTTTTAAAAAGTTTAGTCTGAGCCATATAATTGTTCGGCCACGGTGGTCTGCTTCTCGCCTTCAGTCTTACCGGAAAGCGCAGGCTGGAAGAAGAATACGCGTAGGATGGCAAACATAATGAAGAGCTTGATGAGGATAATAGCCCATAGAGTTCGCCCCAAAGTCATGGTGCGAAATCCCTCAACGTAGAATAGAAAGGCGCGCTTGAATATGTTGCTTGTCTTTTTCATCCGGCCAAAAGTAAGCAATTATATTAGAAAAGCAGAAGGCTGTTAAAGATTTTTAGGCTTTTTTGTTAAAGATGATATGAGGATTGTAGAATATGAGGGTGTGGATTAGCTTAGTTGGAGAGAAAAAATGTTTCCCCTTTCGCAGATTTTAGATTTTGACTTATCTTTGAAGAGCAAAAATAAGTTGTTCAATTATGCAGCAGGCATTCAAAGAAAAGGTAGTTGTAATAACAGGCGGCGCCAAAGGTATAGGAAAATGCATTGCAGAAGAATTTTCTGCTAGTGGCGCCTATGTTTATGTAATAGATAAAGAAAAAGGAGAGCATTTTGTTGGCGACCTTTCTCAGAAGGATGTACTGGAAACCTTCGTCGCAGAGATTCTCAGCAAGCACGAATGCGTAGACTATATTATAAATAATGCCCCACCTATGATGAAGGGCATAGATGAGTGTACGTACGAAGATTTTCAAGAAGCCTTGAGCGTAGGTGTAACAGCGCCATTCTATCTTGTAAAACTCTTGAAGGAACATTTGGCTCCCGGGGCAGCCATTGTCAATATCTCTTCCTCGCGCGACCGTATGAGTCAGCCGCAGACAGAAAGCTATACAGCCGCCAAAGGAGGAATAGCAGCATTGACGCACTCTCTTGCCGTAAGCTTAGCCGGAAAGGTCAGGGTAAATTCCATTTCTCCCGGATGGATAAATACAACTCAAGTATATTATGATGGAGCAGATGCTCTTCAGCAACCAGTGGGGCGTGTGGGAAATCCTATGGATATTGTAAATATGGTGATGTTCCTATGTTCGAACAAGGCCGGCTTTATTACAGGCGAGAATATTTGTATAGATGGTGGTATGACTAAGCAAATGATTTATCATGGAGACCATAATTGGAAATTGGACCTCTGAAACTTAAAGATTGGTAGCATTAAACTATAAAATATATAATTATGAAATGTAATCTTTTTTTGTTAGCAACAATGGCACTTGTGATGCTGACCTCTTGCCAAAAGGAAAAAACTACTATGGAACAGACTGACAAACCCGTTATTGACGCTATCATGGCTCGTCGTTCCATTCGCCAATATAAGGAAACACCCGTACCTCGCGAGCTCCTGCAGCAAATTGCAGAGTGTGGCATCAATGCTCCCAATGCATTGAACAAGCAAGAGTGGGAAGTGCGCATCGTAGATGATGCCAACTATCTTAATGAGGTAACCGAATTGATGAAGGTGGATATGCCTTTCTTCGTAAAGACGGACGCTCCCGGTTTTCGTAATGCTTTCAGAAATGCTACAGCAATTATTGCAGTAGCATGTCCGGACGACTCGACGGGAATGGCTTTGTTGAATATTGGATTGATGGGTGAAAATATGTGCCTTGCAGCCTTGGAACTAGGACTTGGTACTTGCATTATGGGCGGTCCCTCTATGTTCTTAACCACAAACGAAAAAGCAAAGCCCTATCTTGACAAACTAGGATTTAGCAAGGGTTACAAACTTCGCTATGTTCTTGGCGTAGGCTACCCCGATGAGACACCGGAAGCCAAACCCCGTGATTTGAGTAAGATTAAGTTTGTGGATTAACCTTTTAAAGTAGATTGTTATGAAGAAGCGGATTTTGAAATATACATTGCTTGCCATTATATTAGTGCCAATATTTATTGCATTCGATTTGTTGGGGCAATGGATAACAAAAGAATCTTTTGACTATGCAGGCGCAGCTCTCCAAGGCGCAGCTATGAGTGTGGCCTTCACACTTTTGCAGGTTTATTGGGATAGAAAGAAAAATTAGATGGGAGATATTAGTATGAAAAATTTTGGAGTAAAATCGTGGATGCTTCCGCAGCCCGTTTTGATTATAGGCACTTACAACGCAGACGGAACCCCGAACGCGATGAACGCAGCTTGGGGCGGTCAGTGGGATGCTAAGGAAATCATGATTTCAATGGGGGCACATGTCACAACAGAGAATCTTGATCGCTGTTTAGATTTCACAGTGGCCTTCGCAACGAAGGATACGATGGTGGCGGCAGATTTTGTGGGCATCGTAAGTGCGAAAAACGATCCAGCAAAGATGCAGAAGACGGGCTGGACTGCTGTAAAGTCTGAACTTGTGGATGCTCCGGTGTTTACAAACTTCCCGATGACCCTTGAGTGTCGCATCTTGCGTAAGATAGATGAGAGCGAGGAGGGATATTACATCGTAGCGGAAATTATAAATATTCTCGTGGACGAAGAGTTTCTGGGCGACGATGGCAAACCCGACATCAACAAAATGGAACTCATTGCCTATAATCCTATACAACACGCCTATCATGCCTTGGCTCAGAAGTGGGCAAGGCTTTTTCCGTTGGCAAGGTATTGAAGTAACTCTTCTAATAGTAATTCTATTTAGACAATCACGGAAAATTTAATTCAAGCAGTACATAAAAGCATGTAGTAGAAGCTGTGATAAATAGAGAAATGATAGTCTGATTTTAGAAAATAATACATTATATTTGCAAAATAACTTAAAAAAATCTATTATGGCTTTACATCTTATAGAACATCCTTTGGTGCAGCATAAACTGAGCATCATGCGCGATAAAGAAACCTCGACTATAAAATTCCGCGAGTTACTCAAAGAAATATCTATGCTAATGGGGTATGAAATAACTAGAGACTTTCCTTTGACTCATGAGGAGATTGAAACTCCTATAAAGAAGATGAGAGCGCCAAAAATTTCTGGAAAGAAGGTTGTTATTGTTCCTATCTTGAGAGCTGGCTTAGGAATGGTAGATGGGCTTATATCTCTTATTCCCTCAGCGCGTATCGGTCATATCGGAATGTACCGCGACGAAGAGACATGTACCCCTGTGTTTTATTATTATAAGATGCCGGAAAACAAAGATCGTTTGGTAATTGTCTCAGACCCGATGTTGGCAACAGGTGGTAGTGCGTGTGATGCAATCACGCGTCTGAAAGCTGACGGGTATAAGTCCATTCGCTTAATGTGCCTTGTTGCTGCTCCTCAAGGTGTAAAAGCTGTTACAGAAATGCACCCTGATGTGGATATCTACACTGCAGCCCTCGATGAGGGACTGAATGAAAAGAATTATATTGTTCCAGGATTGGGTGATGCCGGTGATAGAATTTTTGGAACTAGATAAATTCTTAGAGAAGAACTGCGAAAGAAAAGAGAAACTTAATTCCTTAATCTTATACAACTAACCAAATGATAACTCAAACAGTCTTTCAACTTCCAGCCAAACGTAGGGGGTGCCATCTAATTACGCGTGAGGTGTTGGCGCATTTGCCAAAGCTATTGCCGGAGGTTGGCATGCTGAATCTTTTTGTACAACATACGTCGTGTGCGTTGTCTATCAATGAGAATGCCGATCCGGATGTTCAGACGGATTTGAGTAGAATCATGGATGGATTGGTACGAGAGGGTGAACCTTATTATGACCATACGATTGAAGGTCTTGATGATATGCCGGCTCACGCCAAGAGTTCCCTCTTTGGTGTTAGCCTGACTATTCCTATTACGAATGGGCGTCTAAATCTTGGAACTTGGCAAGGTATCTATCTTTGTGAATTTCGTAATAATGGTGGCGAGCGTAAAGTAGTGGCCACTATCTATGGATAATCATGTACCAGAAATTCATTATCAACCAAGACGGCGTTTTGAAATTTGGTCGTGTGTATCTGCATCGTGATTTCTTGGCTAGTGGGGAGCGTTGCCCTTATGGGGGAGGATTGTGGAAAATAGATGAAGGGAGAGGGGCTATTTTGCTATATGGTCGCTCATTCGACTTTGGACCACCCGATTTTTCCTATGTGCGCCGTATAGAATGGAATGTTTTAGGTGGAACACCGCGCCCCTTGTTCTTTCTTCCACATTGGCCCAATGAAGATTTGCTATCTCCAGTAGTAGCTCATCCCTATTAGTTTATGGACTTGATAGGTTATGTACTTCTTGCTCTCAACTTTGTCGCCTTTTTAATATATGGAATAGACAAACTGAAAGCCAAAAGTTCAAAGTCTCGTATCCCCGAAACGACCCTTCTCTTATTTGCATTGTTAGGTGGAAGTATTGGTGCATGGCTAGGTATGAAAGTGTGGAGGCACAAGACTCAGCATAAGAAGTTCTATATAGGTGTCCCTTTGATTGTAATTCTTCAAGTTCTGATAATCATTTACTTACAAATCTAGTTTGTGCGGTGTGCCAGCTATATCTTTCTCTGAGTTGAAAGGTAATTCACTACTACATACGCAAGAGTCATTTGTGCGGCTTGCAAAATTTCTCCTTTTTGAAAAAATAGAGAAAGTAGATTCTAATGGGCTGCCAATGCTCTCCTTTTAAATAGAATAGGGAATAACTCAATGAGCTATTCCCTATATTTATGTTATTTGTAAAGTCTGATTCTTTACTTTACTTCCTCGAAATCGGCATCTTGGATGTCATCGTTCTTGCCGGGTTGCTGAGGACCAGCCTGTTGTCCGCCTTGGAAACCTGCGTCGGGACCGGGCTGACCGCCTGTTTGCTGGTACATCTGGGCGCTAGCGGCTTGGAATGCCTTGTTCAATTCTTCGATGGCAGCATCGATGGCCGCAATGTCTTGTGCCTTGTGTGCTTCCTTCAATTTGCCGAGGGCAGCTTCGATGGCGGGCTTGTGCTCAGCGGGGAGCTTGTCGCCGAGTTCTTCC
>JAZTXL010000001.1:0-21987 GCA_045636405.1 Alloprevotella sp. | reverse complement strand
CGGTAAAACAGAATTAATACATTGAAATACAATTACCGTTATAATCAATTTATGATGATTATCGCAAGTTCATTGCATGTTATTTTGTTCTGATTGGTAATATTTGTCATTTCTCTCACTTTTTAATGCTATAAACAAATTAATTTCACTCTTATTTCTCATACACAAACCCTCCAACACCTTTTGCCTTATCCTGCTCGCTTCGTAGGTGTTCAATCGAAACGCAAGAGCAACGACCATTTCAAGGTTGTAGAATGTTGCCCAACTTGCAGGAGTAATCGTGTCGCATCGTTGGGTAGCTGCAGGGCAAAGCATTTCACTCTTGTATATCGCTTTTATGGCAGCTCGGAGTGTCGGGGCTAATACCCCGAACAACTCCACCAATTCCATTTCAGACATCCAAACATTACTGTCTGGGATATTCACTCTTCCGTTCTCGCTGATTGTTATAATTACTCGTTCCATACCTATACATAATTATATAGCAAACCTTTCACAAACTCTACTCTCAAACATTGATATATCGTGTTCGAGTTTGGTATTGGTAACCTTTGCGTAAATCTGCGTTGTGGTAAAGTTCGTATGTCCGAGAATTTTGCTCACACTCTCTATCGGCATACCATAGTTCAAGGCTAACACTGCGAATGTGTGCCTACTCAGATGGAACGAAGTTCGCTTCTCAATACCGCACATTTTGGCTACCTCCTTGATGCGTTTGTTTATGGTGTCGTGGCTACCGATGTTGAAAAGGGTATTGCTTATTCTGTATGGCTCGTATCGCTTGATAATCTGCATAGGTATATCCATCAATTTGATTTGGAACGGGACACCTGTCTTTTGTCGCTTTGATACTATCCAAGGTGAACCGCCCAATATTGAGATATTCTCCGTTGTCAGATTCTTGATGTCTATGAATGATATACCCGTCCAACAGCCGAACACGAATAAATCTCTTGCCAACTCCAAATCGGGATTGTTCAATTCAACCGTTGTAAAGGCTTGCAACTCGTCTTCGGTTAGAAAACCTCTCTCTTTGTGGTCGGGGTCAACCTTGTACTGGGCAAATGGGTTGCGTGCAATCTTACCGTTATAGTGAGCAGTGGTTACAATGTGCTTCAATGGTATTGAATATATCCACACTGATGATTGAGCCAATCCAACCTCATTTCTCAGATACAAGCAATAATCACGAATGAAATCCTCGGTTAGTTCATTCATCGCAATATCAGTACGCTTGTAGTGTACCTTGTTAAATTCCGCCAGATATTTCCTTACGGTGAGGTACTTTTGATATGTACTCAGAGAACGATCCTTACCAACTCGTTTGGCAAAGGCTTCGTTCTCCTTGTCAAATGCTCGGAGCAGGGTTTCATACTCTGTTCCTATACCCTGATAGGCATTGCGTACCATTTCGGCAGTTACAAATGCTTCTCTGTCCGAAATGCGTTGATAATGCTTGATGATTTGTGCTTTGATGTTATCCAAAGCCAAATTGATGTCTCTCGATTCCTTACTCTTGCCTTTTGCTCGGTTGCCTTTCACATCCCATAGGTCTTTATGGATGTTCTGCTTGCAACTGAATTGAGCCACAGAACCGTTGATTGTTACTCGTCCCATAATGGGGACAATACCGTTTTTCTCTTTGCTTCCGTTCACGTAGAACAGCACCTTAAATGTACTTCGCATAATCCAATTCTTTTTGGTTACAAAATTAGTTATCAGCGAGTTGTACATTGTTATGCAAAATATGGCAGAGAGTAGAAATAAACTCCAACGACCTATAAACTTACCTCTTTATCGGGTAATGATTTGAAAACCGTCCGTCCTCATTACCTTTCATTTCCTTGCACTTTTGCATCGGCGAGACTTTCATCATAAGTCCTCATAAGTCATTGAACATCAGTGCTGCCATCATTATTTCCCCTTATTCGTTAGATTTTTCCAGAGATAAATCCTAACTTTGTCTTCCAAATAGATGTACCCGCTATGAAAAAACTCAGCAGCCTCTGGCGCGCCTTGGCCGATATGTGGAATTTAATATTCCCCAAGCAGTGTGCCATCTGTGGGCGGCGATTGCTTGGAAGTGAGCAGGTGGTGTGTGGTACGTGTTTCGTAGACCTTCCGCGTACCAACATGCGTGCAGCTAAGGGAAATGCTGTAGAGCGACTTTTCTGGGAGAAAATTCCCATTGAACGCGCCAGCGCCTATATGTCTTATTTTTCCGGCGCCGCCTCTTGTCGCCCCATCTTCCAACTGAAATATTACGGCCGAGCCTCTGTGGGGCATTATTTCGGTAGAATCATGGCTGCCGATTTGTTGCCGACCGACTTCTTTCAGACCATCGATTGCATCGTACCCATTCCGCTGGCTCGCAGCCGCTTCCGTCAGCGTGGTTACAACCAGAGCGAACTCCTGGCAGAAGGCATTGCCGAACTGACAAAACTCCCCGTCGAAACTGAGGCTGTAGTCCGTGTTGTTTCCAATCCCACGCAGACCAACCTCAGCGCCCGCCAGCGAATAGAAAACGTTGCAGGCATTTTCTTCCTGCAACGTCCTGAACTGCTGGCGAATCGCCATGTACTTTTAGTAGACGATATTTTGACTACAGGGAGCACCTTGCTTTCCTGTGCCGAGGAAGTGGCCAAAGCTCCCGGCGTGCGCATCAGCATACTTGTGCTTGGCTTGGCCGGCCATCATTCCCTAGCAGATGTACCAGGCGGAGGCTTCTAAGCAGAAGCTTAGTGGGAAGATCTGTAAAGGTTGTATTGGGATGGAGGAAAATAGAAAATATAAAGGGGTAGGCCTTTCAAAAGCCTACCCCTTTATCTGTGTGATAAATTGTTTGCTGTATTCTTATTCCGCCTCCGGTGCTTGGTCTATGAGTTCCATAAACTGATCAAGCTTGGGAGTGATGATGATTTGTGTGCGGCGGTTGCGCTGCTTGCCCACTTCTGTGTCGTTGGAGGCAATGGGGTTGTATTCGCCGCGGCCTGCTGCTGAAAGACGCTTGGGATCTACGCCATACTGGTTTTGCAGAGCTTGTACTACAGAAGAGGCGCGGAGTGCGCTCAAGTCCCAGTTGTTGCGGATGTTGGTTCTTGAGATGGGCACGTTGTCAGTGTTGCCTTCCACGAGCACATCGTAGTCCTTGTAGTCCATTATGATTTTTGCAATCTTGCTGAGTGTTTCGCCGGCGCGCTCGTTGATTTCGTAGCTGCCGGACTTGTAGAGCATGTTGTCAGCCAACGAGATGTACACCACGCCTTTGAGCACCTGCACGTCCACTTCCTGCAACTCTTCGCGGCTGAGCGAGCGAGTCAAGCGGTTGGTCAGCACCATGTTGAGCGAGTCTGATTTCGACTTGGTCTCTACCAGTTGTTTGATGAAGCGGTTGGAGGCATTGATCTCATCTACCAGTTTTGAGATGTTCACATTGCCCTGTGTGTTCTGCTCAAGACTTTTGTTGAGCGAGCTTTGCAGGGTGGCATAAGCCTTTTGCAGCTGTGCCTGGTTGCGTTGAGCTTCCTTCAGGCGGTCTTCCAGGTTCTTCTGGTTGGCTTCTGCCTTGGCGATGGTCACTTGTGCGTTCTGATAGTTGCCTTGTAGAGTGGCATATTCAGTGTTCAGTTTGTCGTAGTCGGCTTTGGCTGCTGCCAATTGTTTCTTTGATACACATCCAGTGGTCAGCACGCATGCTGCCAATAGGGTCAGGGTTAAAAGATAGTTCTTCATTGTCATCATTTGTTTATTGTGATATATATAAATAATGTGTAGTTTTTATTTAATCTCTTCGCTGCTGATGCGCAAGGCGCTCATGAGCGAGTAGCCCAGAATTTCTTGTGCAAAACCTCTTCCTGTGGT
The DNA here is from genome assembly GCA_045636405.1 of Alloprevotella sp. Classification (GTDB taxonomy): domain Bacteria; phylum Bacteroidota; class Bacteroidia; order Bacteroidales; family Bacteroidaceae; genus Alloprevotella. The sequence continues at coordinate 18,126 of JAZTXL010000001.1, read as the reverse complement.
GGGTTCCATGGTGAAGAGGGTGATGTCGGTATCTTCTGCTTCCATGCAGATGCGCTTGAGGCGTTCGCCATAAGCTGCCATGTCGCCCACCGCCAGCACGCGTTTGATTCCCTTCTCCTCCACGAGGGCCTGGAAGGATTGTACGTAAAAGTCTTCGGCCGATACGAGTTCTTCCACGGGATAGGAGAGCATGCCAAACTCGCCCAGGTTGTCTTTGAAAGCCATGCCGTTCAACTCGTTTTTGAGGTGCGAGGGCTTCATGTGGCGGAGTTCTTCTTTGTCTTTGCTGTGGAGGAAGATGACCTGTATTTTGTTGTCGCCCGGGCGTAGTCCACCATCCAGGGCTATGCAGTCGAGCCAATGACAGAGGTCGCCGGCGTCGATGCGGCGGTCTATCATTCTCTCGAAGTTTACTATGAGGTCGAAGGTGACGTGGTCCAGGAAGTCGGCGTCTACCAGAATGACATTTTCAGGATATTCTGTTTTGTTCATAAGTAAAAATTGTGCTTCTCTGTTTGTGAGTGCCGTCTTTGCGCCTCCCGTTTCTTATTTCAAAAGATTCAAAGCCTTTTTGGTCCAGCATCCGCGCAACTTTGCATAGGGAATGGTGGTCATGGGGCTTCCTGCGGCGTAGGGTGCAATCTCGTAGCTGGCATATTGAACGCGCACACCGTCGGACAAGAGTCCCGGATTTCCTGCCGGAAGTGGGAAGGTGTTGCGGGTGTACTCTTGGTCAATGATGAGGCGCTCTTTCATATCGGCATAGCTGGGCACGCCAAAGTATTTTTGCAGTCCGAACACGATGAGGCTGCTCAGTGTTGACTTCTTGTTTTGGAGAAAGAGGTTGTCCCATGTGAGCAGAGCGCCATTGTCCTTTTGGAAGGTGGCATAGGCAAAGGCCTGGCCGCCGTGGGCACCGCCGGTGTAGAAATAAGTTTCTGCGCGGAAGGTAATATACTTTTTAGTCTCGTGAGCCACACTGATGGTGATGTCGTAGCTGAAGGAGAGGCGGGGGGCATTGTCTTCCTCCTCCATGTATTTACACATCTCTATGATGTCGGCTTTGCTGTCTTTGATAAAGGCCTTCTGGTGCTTCGCCACCATCTCCTTTGCGGAGAGTAGCTCTTCGCCGGTCTGCTCGGTCTCGGGGTTGAGCGTGAGCAGATTGTCTACCCACACCAGTACGTTCCGATAGATGGTGTCGGAGCTTTCGGGAAGGTCGCCCACAAAATTGAACTCCACCATGTGCTCGCCTCTGACTTTCTGAGTCTTATGGCTTTCCACGCGCTGCAAGGCTATGGTGTCGGGGCTTTCAGTGTTGGCATTTGCTACGCCTGCGGGGAGCAAGAGCAGCAGGAGTAGGAATAGTTTAGTCAGTCTCATCGTTGTCTAGTCTTTGTGTTTCAAGGGACAAACTTACGCAAAAAAATCCTATGGAGCAAATTATGGCTTCCGACAAGGCCTTTTTTAACCTACGATAAACTTTTTAAGGAAACTTAAAGGGTATAGCGTTTCTTCGTAGGCTCGTAGTTTTTGTAACGCGCCGTGTTACCGATAGTAACATGGCTCGTTACAGATGGTAACATGGGATGTTACTATCGGTAACACGGCGTGTTACAAAATCTTTTAGCCAACTTCCGACTCTCTCCTAATAGTGGTGTGCCATAAAAAATGCGCGAGCAACGGTTGGGGTTGCTCGCGCGTATATATAATAATGTGTAGTCCTTAAGACATCTCTTGGAACTTGCGGCAGCGCTTCAAGAGGTGACGCACCTCAAGCACAATCTGTTCGGTCTCTTGGATGGCATGCAACAGCAAGGTAGTGGCTGTGATGTTTACTTGAGAGCCTTGCATTTCTACCAGCACGTCGTTTCTGAAAACCTTGAATGCTTCGCGGATGCTCAGCAGCTCGGCGCGCAGAGGCTCGTTGTCGCTCACGCGCAACTCTTTCAGGTTGCCGGCGGCAGTGGTCATTGTCTCGATGAGGCGATGGCGCAGTTTGATGTAGCGGTCGCCGTGCACGCTGTTGATGGGCGTGAAGTGGTTGTCCACATGTTCGCGGGCCGGTTCGTTGATGCGGATGAGTCCGTAGAGCACTTGTCTCATTGAGTTGTGAATCAAGTGGAACGTAGTGCTCAGGCGCACTGCGTCGGCGGGTTCAGCTCTCTGCAAGCAGATGCTTTCTCTGCGGCGCAAGTTCTTCAGGTCGCGCTTGCCCAAGGAGAGAGAACGCTCAGCGCGGCGCAGCGGTTTGAGTGTCTCGGTGAAGAGACCGTCGGTGGTGTCGCGCAGACTGTCGGCAAAGCTGAGAATCATCTCGCCGGTGCTAACGTGAACGTGGCGGTCCAGCATGGGGATGACAGCCTTACGGTCTTTGCAGGAAAGAATCTCGTTGAAGAGCACATCGCCCTGCTTCACCTCGGCTTGTTTCTTCTTGTACATGCGCTGGCTGTGGATGAGTGCGTAGACGGCGCCTACCACAATCAAAGCCGATACGATGATACCGCCATAGTACATAGCAAGCTCTACGAAGAAGCTGGCGGTAAACGCCACGCCTGCTGTTATGAGCCAACCGCCAATCACGGTGAGCACACCGGTGATGCGGAACACGGCGCTCTCACGGCTCCATGCGCGGTCGGCCAAGCTGGTACCCATTGCCACCATGAAGGTCACGTAGGTGGTAGAGAGGGGGAGCTTCAAAGACGTACCGAGGGCGATGAGCAGCGCTGCCACCACGAGGTTGATAGAAGCGCGCACCAAGTCGAAGGTTACGCCCTGCTCCTCTTCTTCTACCGGAGTTTGGAAACGGCTGTCGATGTAGTGGCGCACAGAGGCCGGTGTCCAGCTGGTTACGGCTTCGCCTACGTTGTTACCGAAGCGCACCAGGCTGCGGGCCACGCGTGACGAACCAAACATCTCGTCGCCTTCGTCCTTGCTGGAGAGGTTGATGGAAGTCTTGATTACGTTGTGGGCTTTCTTGGAAGTGGCGAGGGCCACTACCATGATGGCGCCGGCAGCGTAGAGGAAGATTCCCGGCGTGTTGGCAGGTCCGTTGAGACGCTCCATGGTGAACTGTGTGGGGTCCATAAAACCGCTGGCCTCCCAGTATTCGTAGGAAGAAAGAGCTGCCAAAGGCACACCGATGAAGTTCACCAAGTCGTTACCGGCAAAGGCGGTGGCCAAGGCAAATGTACCGATGAGCACCACGATGCGGAGCACGTTGACCTTGCAGAAATGGAGTATCTGCATGAGGATGGTGAAGAAGATAAAGCAGCCACCCAGCAACAGACCTACGTTGTTGTTGACATACTCTAATACCTCGGGTGTCATAAAGGACAGGTGCTTCATGCCCTTGAACAGCATGAAGTACACAATGGATGTAACTGCCAAGCCGCCGAAGATGCCAATCTTCCAGCGCAGCTTGGAGCGGTAGTTGAAGGTGAAGACGATGCGCGCCAGATACTGGATGAGCGAACCAAACACGAAGGCGATGGCCACCGATAGGAAAATGGCTACAATCATCTGTAGCGCCTTGTCGGTGTTCATGTAATCGCCGAAGGTAAGTCCGGCGGCCGACGCATCAAGCATCTTGAAGAAGGTCAGAGCAAACGTGGCACCGAGCAACTCAAACACCATCGACACGGTGGTCGATGTGGGCATGCCTAAGGTGTTGAACACGTCGAGCAGCACGATGTCTGTCACCATCACGGCCAGGAGGATGTACATAATCTCCTTGAAGTAGAACATCTCCGGCCGGAACACGCCGTGGCGGGCTATGTCCATCATGCCGTCGCTCATGACGGCACCGCAGAACACACCGGTTGCCGCAATGGCAATGATTACCTTGAAATTGGCGGCCTTAGAACCGATAGCGGAATTCATAAAGTTGACTGCGTCGTTGCTCACACCTACCCAGAGGTCGAAAACGGCCAGTAAGAAAATGAAGACCACAATTACTAAAAACATTGTTTCCATATAAATATGATTTGGTAAATAATTTCGCAAGGCAAAAATACACAGATAAAATTACAAGGGTGCTGCTGTCCTGTTAAGAAGTTGTTACATTTGCTATAGGGGGGCTTAAAATGTTTTTTTTTGAAACTTTTGTAACTTGTTGAAAATCAGGCGTGGCTTTTGGGCGTTTCGAAAGTCTGATCTACGAAAAATTCCGCAAGACCTAGGAAAAATTTCTTAAGACCTAGTTTTTCCTAAATCAGACTTTCGAAAAGGCCATGGGCTGTAAACTTTGAAAAGTGGTCTCAGGGCTGTGAATAGAAGGTGATTGGAATTTTTGAAGAGCCGAGGCCGAAGGTCTGCCACAAAATTTGTAATATTGCAGAGAATATGCAATCAAAATAGGAGTATCCTAAGTACACGAGACGATGAACCATAGAATTCTGATAGTGGACGACGAGCCCGACTTGCGGGAAATCTTACAATATAATTTGGAGGCTGCCGGCTACGAGACCGACTTGGCAGCCTCGGCCGAAGAGGCGCTCGAAAAACTTACAGCCGAGCATTCGCTCCTCTTGCTCGACGTGATGATGGGCGGTATGTCGGGATTTGCGCTGGCTGAGCATCTGCGTGACGAACTGAACAACTCCACTCCCATCATCTTCCTCACGGCCAAGGATAGGGAAGAGGATATGCTGGCAGGCTTCTCGGCCGGTGCCGACGATTATATCTCCAAACCTTTTTCTCTGCAGGAAGTGCTGGCGCGCGTCAAGGCGGTGCTCAAGCGCACGGCAAAGCAAGCGCAGGCCTCGGAGTTGCGCTTGGGAAATCTCTCGGTCAATGTGCAGAGGAAGGAAGTGAGGATAGGCGGCGAGGAGATACGCCTTTCGCCCAAGGAGTATGGCATTTTGGCTTTGCTGGCCTCCGAGCCCGGTAGGTCTTTCTCGCGCGAGGAGATACTGGCCGACGTGTGGCGCGGCGAGAGTTGCGTGCTCGACCGAACGGTGGATGTTCACATAGCTCGCATCCGCCGCAAGTTGGAACATTCTTCGCTGCGACTTGTCAACCGCCAAGGCTATGGCTATTGTCTTGAAGAATGTTCAACCTCCCAAACATAGTGTACCATGAAGTTCTCCGCCCTGTCTTATAAAGGAAAACTATTGGCCTATTTCAGTGCCCTCTTCGCCGTGTTTACGCTGCTGCTTGTGCTCTTTCAGCAAAACCGCGAGCACCAGTATCGCCACCAACTGCTCGAAGCGCGACTACGAAGCTATGCCGACATGGCAGCCACTGTTCTGCCCAAAGGCAATAGGGTGGCGATGACCGCCGAGCTGCAGCACCTGGTGCAAACCTTTCCTGCCGAGCTTCGCCTTACGGTGGTCTGCCCCGATGGTGCTGTGTTTTTTGAGTCGGGCAGCCCCGGCCTCTCCGTAATGGACAATCACCACTCGCGCCCGGAGGTGGAAAAGGCCCTTCAACACACGGAGAGCAGCTACATACGCCATTCGGCCACCCGCGATGTCGACTATTTCTACTTTGCCAAGTCGTACGACAAATGGGTGGTTCGCCTGGCACTCCCCTACGATAGCGAGGTGAAAAACTTTATGAAGGCCGACAATATCTTCCTTTGGTTTGTCGTCATGCTGTTCCCCGTAATTCTCGTGGTGCTCATACACATAGCCGACCGCTTTGGTAAGTCGGTCAGCGGCTTGCGCCATTTTATCGACTCAGCCGAGCGCGGTTTGGTAGACTATGACCACATCTCCTTGCCCCACTCCGAACTGGGCGATATCGGTACTGCCATTGTGCAGAAATATAAGCAGCTGGAAGAAAGTAACCGACAGACGGCACAAGAGCGCGAGCGCCTGATGCGCCACTTCCTCTATTTTGAAGAGGGCATAGCTTTCTTCTCGGCCGAGCGCAAGGCGATATATGTGAATCCCCGCTTCTTGCAATACATGAACATGGTGCTCGACAAACCAAGCTCCGACGTTTCTGCACTATGGGAGCATCCGGCCTTTGAACAGGCTCGCACATTCCTGGAGAAGCATGTGGCGGCGGGAGGTGCCGGCAATGAGACTCCCATCCTTAGATATACCCTCCCGGCAAGCAACAGCAATGTTTTCTTGGCTTTGCAGTTGCTGATTTATGGCGATGGTACCTTCGAGATGACCCTGAGCGACATCACGGCCGTAGAAAAGAACCGCCTGCTCAAGCAGCAAATCAGCAGTAACATCACCCACGAACTCCGAACTCCCGTGAGCAGCATCCGCGGATATATGGAAACCATCCTGGCAAACCCCGCGATGGATGCAGAGCGCCGTTGCAGTTTTGTAGAAAAGGCCCATGCACAGGCTGTAAGGTTGTCCGACCTCATTAGAGACGTCTCGCTCATCAATAAAGTGGAGGAGGCTCCCGAAGCCTTGCCGAAAGAAGAAGTGGGGCTGCGACAGATGGTAGAGGATGTGGTGGAGGAGTTTCAGATGGTGGTGGCCGAGAAAAAAATGACGGTGGAGAATGGCCTCGCCGGCCATTTGAAGGTAGTAGGAAACTATGCGCTGCTACATTCCGTGTTCCGCAACCTGATAGAAAATAGTCTGCGCTATGCCGGTGAGGCAGCAAGGATAAAAGTAGAGTGCTACAATGAAGACACCGATTTCTGCTACTTCAGATATTATGACACAGGAAGCGGAGTGGGCGAGGAGCATCTCTCCCGCCTCTTCGAACGCTTCTACCGAGTGGGCGAAGGGCGCACTCGTGATGGTGGCGGCACAGGATTAGGACTCTCCATCGTGCGCAACGCCGTCTTGTTCCATCAAGGGACCATCTCCGTACGCAACCGTAAGGGCGGTGGCCTTGAATTTCTCTTTACCTTAAAAAAGAATGCCTGACTCTACGGAGCAGGCATTCTCTTTATCCGACGCCGAGGTCGGTGTTGTTGAGCAGCACTTCGGCTTTTTTATTTTGAGCAAGGGTAGGAGCCACTTCCTTTGCAAACCATTTGGCTAGGTCCTTATCTGCTTTTTCTTTGGTGGTATTCTCGCAGAAGACATTGATGCTGAAGTACTCGAAAAACTTGTTGGCGGTGTCGATGTCGCAGAGTATGCGTTCGCGGCTATCACCCTCTGTGCAGCACAAGAGGCAGACACCCTGAAAATATTGCGCTACATCGGCGGCTGTAACATGGGCAGGCACGCCCTTGTTCCATCGCTGGCGCAATGTGGGGTCGAAACTTTCGATGCCGCATCTGAATTTTACGACGGCGGGAGCAAAGCGGGCGGCAAAGTCGGCCAGGCGGTGGCGATACATGTAGTGCATCTCAAACCAAAGGGTGTGGATGCCACGGGTCTTTACTATCTCTTGTAGCAAAGCTATGCTCTCTTCGTCAAGCTCAATGGCCGATCCCGAATTGATGACATCGAGCACACCGTAGTGGCCCGTCACTTGCTGCAATACCTCTTTGTTTATCTCAAAGGGATGGGCAGAGGTGTCCGTGTGGTAGTCGCAAAAAGTGCAGCCTCGCCAGCGACAGCCGGTGCCTTGCAAGAGTACAAACTCGCGGGGTAGTTTTTCGTGGATGAGAGAGTAGCGCTCCATGTCTTACTGTTTTTCTGTCCAGCGCTTGATGACGTGAACGGCGGCATAGGCCAAAGGAGTGCCCATCGTGGCTTCGATGATCAACTTAGAGAAGTACTGGAAAACCATCATTAGTAAGAGTTCTCTGGTAGAGACTACGCCGGCAAAAGCTATTAACACGAAGGGCAGTGTGTCGAATACGTAGCCCACCATAGAGCTGCCGATGGTGCGCACCCATAGTTTGCGCCCCTTCATCTTGAGTTTGATGCGCTCCATGAGCCAGGCGTTAGACAATTCTCCTAACAAGAAACCAGCCAGCGAGCCGATGACGATACGAGGCACGTAGGTGAACACATGATTGTAGGCCTCGGCGGTTTCAGAAAGGTGTTCGGGCGAGGGGAGCCACACCCCGATTTGAGTGCAGACCACCATGACGATGTTGCAGAAGAACGTAGTCCAAATTACCTTTTTGGCAGTCTTGAATCCCCATATCTCAGTGAGCACATCGCCCAGCATGTAAGCAAAGGGAAAGGTGATGGTGCCAGCATCAAAGTAGAAGAGATTGGCCAGGCCTATTACCTTGACGGCCATCACATTGGAGATTAAATAGAGGCTTACAAAAAAAGCAGTGACAAGCATCAGCGGCAGGCTGTCTGCTGTTCGGTTTTTGAAAGGGTTTTCCGATACCTTGTCCATAAGTATATAATATATATAGTGTGTTATGCGGTTGCAAAGATATAAATAAAATATAATATAGCTAAAATCTATCACGCTATAGATAAAATCTGTTTGCTCAATTCAAAACTACCCCTTATATTTGCATCAGAAAATAATTCACATAACAATTTAAAATTTTACGACTATGACTAAGAGTGTTAAAGGAACCCGTACTGAGAAACATTTGTTGATGACCTTCGCTGGCGAATCTCAAGCCCGCATGCGCTACACCTATTTTTCAAGCGTAGCCAAGAAGGAAGGCTTTGAACAGATCGCTGCCATCTTTATGGAGACAGCCGAGCAAGAGCGCGAACACGCTAAGCGCATGTTCAAGTGGCTTGAAGGCGGTATGGTAGAAATTACAGCAACATATCCTGCCGGCGTTATCGGCAATACCATGGAGAACCTCCGTGCAGCAGCAGCCGGTGAACACGAAGAGTGGGCTGACGACTATCCCAAGTTTGCTGACATCGCCGACGAAGAAGGCTTCCCCGCTATCGCAGCTATGTATCGCAACATCTCTTTGGCTGAAAAGGCTCACGAAGAGCGCTACCTCAAACTTCTGGAGAATGTGGAGAACCACACAGTCTTCCGCAAGGATGGCAAAGTGTTTTGGCAGTGCCGCAACTGTGGCTTCGTGACTGAAGACATTGAGGCTCCCGAACAATGCCCCGCTTGTGCACACGCTCAAGCTTACTTCGAAGTTATGAAGAGCAACTACTAAACAGATTTAACTATATAGAGATGTTGGCTCCGGCAAGATTTTTCTTGTCGGAGCTATTTCTTTATAGAAGGTGTTGTTGCTCTTGGTAAAAATTGTGGTCTTGTAAAAGTCTTATAAAGCCTAAGATTTTTTTGCTGCTCTCTAGCAATTTTAAGTAGAGATGAAGTTGCTGTGAGACATGTTAAATTTCTTAAAATAAATAAAAGCGCTATTATTATTTGTTAAAAATCAATATGATATAATAAATTTCTTGTAATTTTGCAGCCGGTTTCATTGGTGGATTCTCATATGTGAGATTTTACTCTGTGAGAGGATGAAACTACTTGATGATGAAAAATAACAGATTGTATAATATTTATTAAGTAGGATGATGCTTAAAAAAATGATGCTTGCCTTAGTGGCAATCTTGTCTTGTTTTGTTTATTCTGTTTCAGCTCAAGTGGCTGTAGTAGGTGGAGAAAACTATGCCAGCCTTCAAGAAGCAATAGCTGCAGCCGATGGGAAGGTGGTGAAACTTTTGAGTGATATAGAGGTCGATACCAAGACTTTTACTATCGCAGATGGTCAGAATGTTGTTCTTGATATGAACAATATGAGTATTACTGCTACAGATAATGCTTCTGGCAACTATGAACTCTTCTATATTTATGGCGAATTGACAGTTAAGGGTAATGGAACTATTAACTTAGCATCTACTATCGATCGTAATTGGAATAATATGTCTGCCATATTCCACAATCGTGGTGGAGTGTTGACCATAGAAAATGGTACATTTATAAACAATGGTGGTACTGACATGGCATTCACTATAGATAATAGTGGTAACTATTTTGGTGATGCAACTACTAATATTCATGGTGGCTTGATTAAGTCTTCATATATAGCTATCCGTAATCGTATGGAGCAAAATAGCCATGGATATAGCGGTAAGACTTATTTGAATATCACCGGAGGTACAATCGAAGGTGTTCGCCGAACTATTTGGGGACAAGCTGCTTCGGTGAATGAAAGTGCTCCTGCGCAAGGCGAGATAAATATTAGTGGTGGAGAAGTTAGGGGCTTGATAGAAACACCTCAAGCTAATGGTGCTGAATCTATGACTACGGTGACTGGCGGAAGTGTAGAAAACTTTATAGGTGAAGTTGGAGAACTTAAAGTTACTGGCGAAGCAGAGGTTACTGGTGAAGTTACACTCTATTCTGTAAGTGCCGAAGGTACTAAAACTGAAGTGGAACATGTTGTAAATTCAGAGGGTGTGTATGTAGAGAAAGTAGAGTTGCCAGTGGTTGCTACAGTAGGTGCTACTGAATATACAGATATTTATGAAGCTTTTGAAGCTGCAGATGGTAAGGTTGTAAGAATTCTTCAGGACTTGGAACTCTCAAATAGTATAGTTGTTGAATACAATTATGATGTTACGGTTGAAGGTGCTGGTAGAACTATTCGTTTTGTGAATGTAGACAAGGGATTCCAAGTTGCAATTGGAGCCACTGTAACTTTTGGTGCAGGGCTTACAATTGAAGGTGTTGGCACAAATGTATGTCCGCTTTATGTTGAAGATGCCACTGTGATAAGTTCTGCCAACTTTGTAACAACAGCAGAAAATACTTGTTCTCCTATTACTACTACAATCAATAATACTTTTTTGACAATTAATGGTGGTACAATCGAGGCAAAAAATCCTGCTACTGCGGCGATTAATTGGCTTAGCCCCGGTACGCTTACCGTGAAAGGTGGAACAATCCAAGGTGCTTCTGCGATTGTTTTCAAGAGCGGTTCGCTTGTAATTAGTGGTGGTGATTTCAATGGCGTTGAAGAAGCAGTTGTAGTAGAAACTGCAGGTGGAAAAGCCGGCGTGCGTGCAGTTGCAATCAGCGGCGGAAACTTTACATCAGAAAATGCAGCAGCTGTAGTGAGCACCTCAACAAATCCTTCCGTAGATGCAATGGCAAAATTTATCAGCGGTGGTACTTTCAGCTCAAATGTAGAAGCGCTCCTCGCTGTTGGTTATAAGATTCAAGATAATGGCGATGGAACTTATAGTGTTGTTCGCGACACATCTGTGGAGTATGTGGCACAAGTAGGTTCTTTGTATTACACTTCTTTGGAGGAGGCTGTTGCTGCGTTGAGTTCTGTTAACTCTAAATTGACATTGTTGAAAGATGTTACATTGACTAACACTATCAATGTGGATAGGAAAGGTACAACGATAGACCTTAATGGAAAAACTATCACAGCAAATTGTAGAAAAGCTTTCCAAGTTTATGCGAATGCTACTATTAAGAATGGTGCTATCCTTGCAGAAAATCGTTGTGTAGACACACGTTTGAACGTTCATTTGGTACTGGAAGATTTGAATCTTAAGGCTACGACACTCAAGCATGGTAATACACAGCCCATCACTGTTGGCGGTTATGAGAATGGCACCACTATTGAAATGAACAATGTAAATGTTGATTTTGCAGAAGGTTGCTATGGTTATGCTATTATATCTTTTGTAAAGACTGAGTTGACTGCTACCAATTGTAAATTTACAAATGCCTACAATGTTCTTTATGCAAGAGAAGATGACGCATCTAACTCGGTGTTTACATTTAATAATTGTAACATGTATGCGAACTCACCCGTATACGGCCCTTCTAACTGGTTCGCGCTTATTGCTATCCGTGCAAACAATGTTACTGTGAATGTGAATGGAGGTTTGCTTCATTGTGTAGGTCAAGTAAGTGCAATCAACCTTCATGGTTATAGTGAAACTCTTGGTACTGCTTATGCAGAAGGATGTACAATAAAGCTTTCAGCAGAGACAGAAATCATCGGCGACTTGATTAATGAGAGCAAAGAGAATTTCTCAGAGAATACAATCATCATGCCTGCATCAGAAGATTATATTGCGCAACTCAAGGCTGAGAATTTCTACATTCAAGACAATGGCAACGGCACCGTGACTCCCTTGAAGGATGTGGCATTTGTGGATAGTGATTTTGCTTACACCAACGATGCTGACTTGGAGAATATGAAAATTTCCTACCAGCGTACGTTCAAGAACCACTCCGTGTGGAACGCTATGTTCCTTCCCTTTGAAGTTCCGGCAAGCATGCTGTTGGATAACTATCAAATTGCAGAATGGACCGGCATGCTTTATGAAACTGACGGCGACGGCACAGTGACTGCTACTGGTATCGAACTTACCAAAATCAAGAACGAAGCAGCCATTCTGCAGGCCAACCATCCTTACTTGATTTATCCCAAAACTGAAGCAGCAAAAGAACTGGAGATTGCTCTTGATGATGCTACTCTCTATGCTGCTAACGAGAACAATGAACTTATTATTGCCAACGAGGTGATGACCTGTAAGATAGTTGGAAATTACAGAACGCTTCAGAAAGAAGAACTCGTAGATGAGAACGGCGAGCGTGGATGGGTGATGAGTGCTTCCGGTAAATTGGCACATAGCTCCAGTGCGATGAAGCCCTTCCGCTTCTTGTTGACCAGAAAGTGGAATCCCGGTGTGAATGTAAATCTCTCATCCAGCGCTATGCGTGTGGTGTTCCGCGATTCAGATGATGTAACTGCTATTGAAAATGCAGCACTGAATGCTGGTAAAGAAAATTTGGTTTACGACCTCCAGGGCCGCCGTGTAGTGAAGCCCACCACCAGAGGCATTTATATTGTGAATGGTAAAAAGGTTTTTGTAAAATAATTTTTCAGGCGAATAAAATTTGAAGTATATGAAGAAGCAATATCTTAAACCTGAATGGGAAATCTTTGACTTTGCGGCAGAACAAATGATAGCTCAAAGCGTTACCGACCCAGAGAAAGACAAAGTGGACTGGGATGAAGATGGTGAAGAAGAGGCTGGTACTAATAAGTTCAAGCACGACTGGGGTTCTTCCAAATGGTAAGACTCAATCTCTGTAAACTCCTTAATTATATATACACAAGCGGAGCGCTACTTAGGTTGCGCTTCGCTTGTGTGTATTCAAGGATGAAGGACTAAGCAGATTTTACAAGATAGAGCAGATGGCTTCGGCAAGAAAAAAACTTGTCGGAGCCATCTGTTTTTTTACTGGAGATAGTAGTGCGAGAAAAAAGAAAGGAAGAGCGTTTTCTTAGTAGCTTTCTATGAAAAACTGGTAAGCTACCAGGGATTTCTAGTAAGCTACGAGTTTTTCCTACTAAACTCCGAAGAAAAGCTCAATAATGAAGGCTGATTTCAGAGGATTGCAATGGCGGTTTTTGGACTTGTGAATACTGAAAAATCTCTTCCTCGGAAGACTCAATGATATGACGTAGAGCCGTCGGAAGAAGAGATTTTTTTGGGGGGAGGCCAACCACTGTTACAGCTAAAGGCGCACCGCGAATTTCTTGAGTCGCGAGTCTATCATGTTGTCCGGGATGATGGCCTTGACAGCATCCACCAGGCTGTTGATGATGCGCTCGCGCAGGTAGTCGCGGCGGATGACGAGCGACACCTCGCGCACCGGCACCGGCTCCAGTAATGGGCGTACGTGCTGCTTTTGTACTTCGCTGAGCAGCGGCAGATGCAGCTCGGGAATGATGGTGCAGCCGCCGTTCTCGTCCACTATTTTTACGAGCGTGTCGATGCTTCCGGCTTCGTAAATGGTGGAGAACTCGGCCGTCTTGTTTTCGCACAGATTGAACACCTGGCTGCGCATGCAATGGCCCTCTTTGAGTACCCATAGATGGTCGGTTGAGAGCGAGGAAGGAGCAATGGCCGGCTCTTCGTAGAGTCTCTCTTCCGGCGAGATGTAGGCTACAAACTTTTCATAGTAGAGCGGAATCTCCAGCAAGTCCTCACGCTCCAGGGGAGTAACGAGGATGGCCATGTCCAGTTCGGCTTTTCGCAGTTTCTCAACCAAGACGGCAGTACGCATTTCGCTGACTCTCAGTTCTATCTGTGGATTGGAAATTCTCATTTGTCGGAACAGACGCGGCAAGACATAGGGTGCCACGGTGGGGATGATGCCCACGTGGATGGTGCCGCTGTTTTGCTCGCGCTCGGAGAGCGTCAGCATGCGCAGGTTCTCAATGTTGGAGAGCACCACGCGCGCTTGGTCTATCACGCGGCGCCCTACGGCCGTAGGCGCAATGGGCTTGCAGGAGCGGTCGAAGAGCACTGCGTCGAGCTCCTCTTCCAGTTTCTGAACGAGCGAGCTCAGGGTGGGTTGACTTACACCGCATGCCTCGGCGGCGCGTGCAAAGTGGCGGTGCGTGTCGAGCGCCACGATATATTCTAGCTGTTGTAGATTCATAGTTGCGAAAAGTATGCAGCTGACAAATTTACAGAAAATCTTCTATATCCTCTTCTCGTTCCCCACTTTTTGCTCCCCCTCGTTGCTGTTTTGCAAAAAAGTGGCTTGTAGTTTTTGTAACGAGCCATGTTACAACTTGTAACTTCCCATGTTACCACTTGTAACTTCCTATGTTACCACTTGTAACGAGCCGCGTTATATTCTTTTTGCGCCTCCGAGGAGTTATACACATTTAATATATTATATCTCGGCGTTAATAATATTTTTGTAAACTGTAGCTTGCATTTTAAATAGTAAGTAGTATCTTTGCAAGACTAAAGATAGGAGAAAAACCGTATGATGGAGACATTCTTCCAAGCCCATGCCTACCTGATGGAGCATACCTCCATCCCTGTGCGTCGTGCGCTGTCCGACAATATAGATTGGAGCTATCGACTCATAGGAATCAAGGGCCCACGAGGAGTGGGGCGTACCACCTTCTTGCTTCAGTATGCAAAGGAACATTTCGACGCACGCCTGCGCCAATGTCTCTATGTGAACAGCAATAGCTTCTATTTTCAGGGACGTGGCATTTTAGATTTTGCCAGCGAGTTTGTGGAGTATGGCGGACAAGTGCTGCTCATAGACCAAGCCTTCAAACTGCCCGATTGGCAAAACCAACTCTGCGAGTGCTTTCATCGCTATCCCCACCTGCGCATTGTCTACACCACCACTTCTGTGCCCGAGGCCGGAAAGGAAGACTCGGAATTGGTGCGCTTGAGCCGTTGCTACGTGCTCCACGGATTCTCTTTCCGCGAATTTATCAACTTGCAGACGGGCAATGATTTTCAGGCCTATTCTTTGACAGAGCTGCTCAATGGTTCTTCGCACATCTTAAAGACCATCTTGCCGAAAGTGCGTCCGTGGGACTATTTCCAAGAGTATCTGCAACACGGATACTATCCTTTCTTCTTGGAAAATCACAACTTCACCGAAGCACTGCTCAAGGCCATGAATATGATGATAGAGGTAGACATCCTCTTCAACAAGCAAGTGGAATTGAAATACCTCGACCGTATCAAAAAACTCCTTTACCTCTTGGCCATCGACGGCACCTCGGCACCTAATGTCAGCCGCCTGGCAGAGGAAATAGGCACCAGCCGCGCCACCGTGATGAACTATCTGAAGTATCTGGAAGAGGCACGCTTAATCAACATGGTGTACCGCGACGGCGACAGCGCTTCGGGCAAGCCCACAGCCGTGATGATGCACGACACCAACATGATGTATGCCGTCTATTCTCCCTCCATGAGCCAGCAGCAAGTGATGGAGACATTCCTCGTCAATACCCTCTGGCGCCACCACAGCATCCGTAAGTGCCGCCGCGACGGCCTTTTCCGCATCAACGATGCCACCGATATCTGCGTATGCGACCGCAACCGCCGCGTGAAGACCACGCCGGGCATGATATTGGCGCGCTACAACACCGACCTGCTTCAAGAGGGCGACCTGCCTATTTGGCTCTTCGGCTTCCTCTATTAGGCAGTGTTACAGAACTACAAGCATTCAATTATAATATTAACAGAATATTTTAAAACGATTATGAGTAAAAAATTTATTACTTGCGATGGTAACCAGGCCGCTGCGCATATCGCGTATATGTTCTCGGAGGTCGCTGCCATCTACCCCATCACCCCGTCTTCGCCTATGGCCGAACACGTCGATGAATGGTCAGCACAAGGTCGCAAGAATCTCTTCGGCGACACAGTAAAGGTACAGGAAATGCAGAGCGAAGGCGGTGCAGCAGGTGCTGTGCATGGTTCGTTGCAGGCCGGAGCGCTCACTACTACGTTTACCGCATCACAAGGTCTCTTGCTGATGATTCCCAATATGTACAAGATTGCCGGCGAGTTGTTGCCCAGCGTGTTCCACGTATCAGCACGTACCCTGGCCACACACTCACTCTGTATCTTTGGCGACCACAGCGACGTGATGGCTTGCCGCCAGACCGGCTTCGCTATGCTCTGCGAAGGTTCTGTGCAGGAAGTGATGGACCTCTCAGCCGTAGCTCACCTCGCTACTTTGGAGAGCCGCGTGCCCTTCATCAACTTCTTCGACGGCTTCCGCACCAGCCACGAGTATCAGAAAATCGAAGTGGTAGACCAAGAAGACATCCG
The DNA here is from genome assembly GCA_045636405.1 of Alloprevotella sp. Lineage (GTDB taxonomy): Bacteria > Bacteroidota > Bacteroidia > Bacteroidales > Bacteroidaceae > Alloprevotella. Next base: position 1,723 of record JAZTXL010000001.1, on the reverse strand, counting down.
TCCGCTCGTTCCTATGGACAAAGTTTCAGAGTTCCGCCGCCGTGCGCTCACTCCCGAACATCCCGAGGCTCGCGGTATGGCTGAAAATCCCGAAACCTTCTTCGCTCACCGCGAAGTATGCAATAGATACTACGACGCTGTTCCCGGAATCGTAGAGAAGTACATGGAGGCAGTGAGCAAAATCACCGGCCGCGAATACAAGCTCTTCAGCTACTACGGAGCCGAAGACGCCGACCGCGTAATCATCTGCATGGGCTCAGTGACCGAAGCTGCTCGCGAAGCTATTGACTATCTCAACGGCAAAGGCGAAAAGGTGGGTATGGTCAGCGTACACTTGTACCGCCCATTCTCTGTAAAACACCTCTTGGCTGCAGTGCCTAAGACATGTAAGAAGATTGCCGTGCTCGACCGCACAAAGGAACCCGGCGCTAACGGCGAGCCCCTCTACCTTGATGTGAAGGATGCTTACTACAATGAAGAAAATCGCCCCGTCATCGTAGGTGGCCGCTACGGTCTTGGTTCTTGCGACACCACTCCTACCATGATTTGCTCCGTATATGAAAACTTGGCGCTTCCTATGCCTAAGGATCATTTCACAGTGGGCATCGTAGACGATGTAACCTTCCAGTCACTCCCCTTGCAGAAGGAAATGGCACTCGGAGGCGAAGGCACATTCGAAGCTAAGTTCTACGGCCTCGGCGCCGATGGTACAGTGGGAGCCAATAAGAACTCCGTAAAAATTATTGGTGACAACACAGACAAGTATTGCCAGGCTTATTTCTCTTACGACTCTAAGAAGTCTGGCGGCTTTACCTGCTCTCACCTCCGTTTCGGCGATAGCCCCATCCGCTCTACTTATCAAATCAAGACTCCTAATTTTGTAGCCTGCCACGTTCAAGCCTACTTGCACATGTACGACGTATTGCGCGGCCTTCGCGACGGCGGAACTTTCTTGCTCAACACCATTTGGGAAGGCGAGGAATTGGCAAACAACTTGCCCAACAACGTGAAGCGCTACTTTGCAGAGCACAATATCACAGTTTACTACATCAACGCCACTAAGATTGCGCAGGAAATAGGTTTGGGCAACCGCACCAACACCATCTTGCAGTCAGCCTTCTTCCGCATCACCGAAGTGATTCCCGTTGACCTAGCAGTAGAGCAAATGAAGAAGTTCATTGTGAAGTCTTACGGCAAGAAGGGCGAGGACGTAGTGAACAAGAACTACCAAGCTGTTGACCGCGGCGGCGAGTATCAGACACTCGCAGTAGACCCCGCTTGGGCCAACTTGCCTGAAGACGAAAAGGTGGTACGCGACGAACCCGCTTTCATCTCAGAACTCGTACGCCCCATCAACGCTCAGAATGGCGACCTTCTCCCTGTTAGTGCATTCAAGGTATCAGAAGATGGTACTTGGCAACAAGGTACTGCTGCTTACGAAAAGCGCGGCGTTGCTGCCTTTGTTCCTACTTGGAATGCAGAAAACTGTATCCAGTGTAACAAGTGTGCCTTTGTTTGTCCCCACGCTTCAATCCGTCCGTTCGTACTTGACGACGAAGAGCTCAAGGGCTTCGAGGCTACCACACTCGAGATGAAGGCTCCCGCCACACTTAAGGGTATGCACTTCCGCATGCAGGTGGATGTGATGGACTGCTTGGGCTGCGGCAACTGTGCCGATGTATGTCCCGGCTTCAAGGGCAACAAGGCGCTCACCATGGTGCCG